>JBDIAX010000022.1:0-59894 GCA_039812605.1 Acidimicrobiia bacterium
CCGCCCCCGCCTCACCCCGCCCACCCCCACCCAACCCCACCACCTCACCCCGCCCACCCCCGAACCTGGCGCGCCGTGTCACCGATGTGGTGACGAATCGCGCCAAGTACGCAACCCGACCGAACCTGGCGCGCCCGGTCACCGATGTGGTGACGAATCGCGCCAAGTACGGCGACGCGCCCCAGATGAGCAGCGATTCGGGAGCCGGCATCAGATCGACGCCACCACCTCCCTCCCTGGTGGCGTGGTCGACCTCCGGCAGCTGTTCGATCGGGCGGCTCGCCAGCACGGCCTGGTCGGCCCCCACGACATCGCTGCCATGGACCTGAGCCGCCAGCAGGTCCACCGCCTGTGCACCGGCGCCATCCTCGAGCGCGTCGGACCGGGCACCTTCGCCGTGGGAGGACATCCCGCGACGTGGCACCAGCGCGTCCTCGCCGCGTGCTTCACGACCGGCGGCGTCGCGTCGCACCGCACGGCGGCGATCCTGCACCACCTGCTCGGCCCCGCGCCCGAACGGGACATCGACGTGATCGTGGCTCGCTCCTCACCCCGGCACGCAGTCGCGGGGGCGCGCCTCCACTCGACGACGTGGCTACCAGGCGACGACGTGCTCCCCGTGGAGGGCATCCCGTGCACCTCCGTCGCCCGCACCAGCCTGCTGCTGGCGGCACCGGTGGCTGGCCTCGACGATCGCTCCTTCGCTGAGCTGGTGGACCGAGCCGTCGAACGAGGACTCGCGTCAGACCCCTGGCTGTGGTGGCACCTCGAGCGCACGCGCCGTCGAGGGCGGCCAGGCGTCGCTCGGTTGGAGCGCACGCTCGTCGGGCGCGACCCGACGAGGGCGACGGAGAGCTGGCTGGAGCGCCGCTTCCTGGAGCTCCTCGAAGCCCACGGCCTCCCCCTCCCCCGGTGCCAGGCTCGCATCGAGCGCGACGGCGCCTTCGTCGCTCGGGTCGACTTCCTCTACGACGGGGCCCGGCTGGTGATCGAGGTGAACGGGCACGCGCACCACTCGTCGAGGTCGCAGCTCGCGCACGACGCCGCGCGCCGCAACGAGCTGCACCTGGCGGGCTACCGGGTCCTCGAGTTCACGTACGACCAGATCGTCCGAGATCCGGAGCACGTCGCCGGCGCGGTCCGAGCCGCCCTCCACCACCGCTGACACGCCCCGGAAGCTGGCGCGATTCGTCACCGATGACGTGACAGAACGCGCCAGGAAGCGGAGCGGACACGAACCTGGCGCGATTCGTCACGCATCACGTGACAGATCGCGCCAAGAACCGGGACGGGCCGGGAGCCGGTCCGGGTGAGGTCGGGGACCCGGTCCCAGCGGGGTCAGGTGCCGGAGAAGGTGGCCTTGCCGGGGCCGTGCTCCAGGAAGGACGCGACGCCGGTGCGGGCATCGTCGGTGCGGAAGACCTCGACGAAGCGCTCCTGCTCGAGGTCGAGCCCGGCTCCCAGCGAACCGTCTAGACCGTCGTCGATCGCCGCCTTGGCCAGGCCGAACGCACTCGAGGCGCCAGCAGCGAGCTGGCGCGCCCACGCCAAGGTCTCGTCCCACAGCTCATCGGGCTCGACGACCCGATCGACCAGCCCGATCGAGAGCGCCTCGTCGGGCCCCACCTGGCGACCGGAGAAGATGAGGTCCTTCGCCCGCGACGGGCCGATGAGCCGGGGCAGGCGTTGGGTGCCGCCACCGCCAGGGATGATGCCGAGCAGGACCTCGGGCAAGCCGAGCTTGGCCTTGGTGGAAGCGATCCGCAGGTCGCACGCCAGCGCGAGCTCGAGGCCGCCGCCGAGGGCGAAGCCCGAGATCGACGCGATGGTGGGCCGGGGGATGGCGGCGACGGCGTTGAAGGCGTCGACGAACAGCCCACCCATCGCCCGGGCCTCGTCGGGCCCGGAGAACTCGGTGATGTCGGCGCCGGCGGCGAAGATCCGCTCGCCGCCGGTGACCACGACCGCCCGGGGAGGCTGCTCGGTCAGGGCCTCGGCGACGACTCGGAGCTGGCGCAGCACCTCCGAGGAGATGGCGTTGACCTTGGGGTTCTCGAGGCGGACGACGGCAACGCCGTCATCGTGGCGCTCGACGGAGACGAGGGGCGCGGGCGATTCGGTCATGGGCGGCGACCCTACTGGGGGTGATCGGAGGCCGGCCTACTGGGGGTGATCGGACGCCGGCAGGCCGAGGAGCTCGTCGGCCGCGGCCCACGGGTCGAGATCTCCCGCCAGCAGCGCGTCCTCCACCCGCTCGCGCGCCCCGGCTCCCATCCGGTCCTCGGCGGCCGCGCGCAGCCGCTCAGCCACCACGGCGGCCAGCTCGTCGCGCAGGCGCCGCGCCCGCCGCCGAGCGAGCTCGCCGGTGGCGACCAGGTGCTCCCGATGGGCGCGGACCGCATCGCACAGCTCGGCTGCTCCGTCCCCGGTGAGGCCGACCGCGCTGACGACCGGTGGACGCCAGGGCAAGCCACCCCGGGTCAGGTCGAGCATCGACTCGAGGTCGTGGACGGTCTGCTCGGCACCGGGACGGTCCGCCTTGTTGACCACGAACACGTCCGCGATCTCCATCAGCCCGGCCTTGTTCGCCTGCACGCTGTCGCCCCACCCCGGGTTGACCACCACCACGGTCGTGTCGGCGGCCCCGGCCACCTCGACCTCGACCTGGCCGACCCCGACGGTCTCCACGAGCACCCACGGGAAGCCGACGGCGTCGAGGAGCCGGATGGCCTCGGGCGTGGCGAGCGCCAAGCCCCCGAGGTGCCCTCGGGTGGCCATCGACCGGATGAAGACGCCCTCATCGAGCGCGTGGTCGTTCATGCGGGTCCGGTCCCCGAGCAGGGCACCGCCCGTGAAGGGCGACGAGGGGTCGATCGCGAGCACCGACACGCGGTCGCCTCGAGCTCGCAGCTCCCCGACGACGCTGCTGGTGAGCGTGGACTTGCCCGCCCCGGGCGCACCGGTGAGGCCGACCGTGTAGCCAGCGCCGGCGAGGGGAAACGCGAGCGCACCCAGCTGACGGGCCACGACATCGCCTCGTTCGACGTGCGAGAGCAGCCGGGCCAGCGCGCGGCGATCCCCGGAGCGAGCCGCTTCGAAGCGCTCGGCGACGGATGCGGCGGGGACGGCAGGCACCGTGGGGAGGACCTCGCTGCGGGCCCCGGTCAGAGCGACACCGCGGACTCGGTCTCGACCGGGTCCACGCCGTACTGCTCCACCGCGGTGACCCCGGGCACCCGGTCCTTCAGGATCCGCTCGACGCCGGCCTTCAGGGTGACCGTGGACGCCGGGCACGAGACGCAGGCGCCGGTGAGCTCGACCGTGACGATGCCGGTGGCCTCGTCGACCCCGCGCAGGAAGATGTCGCCGTTGTCGGCCTGGATGGCCGGGCGGATCACCTCGATCGTCTTGCGGACCTGCTCTTCCACGCTGCTCCTCCGGATGCTGGACGATTCTCCCACGCACACCGAGCGCTGGACGAACCTCCATGGGGACCAACGCCATCGCGGCGCGCGGTGTTCCCGTCGATCTGGGAAGCTTCGGCGATGCTCGCCCCAGGCCACCTGCTCGCCCACCAGGGCGGTTGGGACGAGGCGCTCATGGTGCTGGTCCCGGTGGGTGCCTTCGTCGGCTTGGTGTGGGTCGCCTACCGCCGCAGCAACGACGACCAGCACGAGAACGGCCCCACCCCGTCGTGATCCGCACCACCGACAACCGGTTCACCACCGACCTCGACGGCCTGCGTGCGCTGCTCGAGCCACGAGACGACCTCCTGCAGGAAGAGCGGCTCTCGGGCCCCACCGTGGACGACGGCGCCACCCGTGCGACCTTCGGGTGCGCCGACGGACCGTTCGATGTCTACGAGCGGACGCTCCTCGCCCGTTCCCGACCCGACGGCGTCGTCGAGGTCGACGAGCAGATCCGCTGGGCGGTCGCCATCCCCATCTGGGGTGGCCTGTTCCGCCCGCTGGTGGTGCGCCAGCTGCGGCGCGACGCGGCTCCCGAGCTACCCGGACCCGGCGACGAGGTCCAGGCGCCCTGGTGGTCGCCGCCGGCGCGGCTCGACGCCCGGGCCACCACCGTCATCAGCCGGCTGTGCGGGCTCTCGATGCTGGCCGGCTACCTCGGCACCACCATCACCCAGACCCTGACGTTCGCCGCCGACGAGTTCGGGGCCACGAAGGCCGATCAGGGCACCACGCTCAGCTCGGTGCGCGTCGGGGTGCTGCTCTCGCTAGTACTGATGGCCGCGGCGGACCGCCGGGGACGCAAGCGCCTCCTGACGGTCTGCGCGGCGGGTGGCGCGATCTTCTCGGCGGCGGGCGCGCTCTCGCCGAACCTCTGGGTCCTCGGCGGCACCCAGACCGTGGCCCGCGCGTTCTCCACGGCGCTCGGCCTGCTGATCATCGTGATGGCCGCCGAGGAGATGCCCGCGGGCGGCCGTGCCTACGCCGCCAGCGTGATCGCCATGACCGGCGCGCTCGGTGGCGGTCTCGCGGTCGCGCTGGTGTCGTTCGCCGACGCGGCCCCGTGGGCGTGGCGGATCGTCTACGTCGCCCCGCTCATCCTCCTGCCCGGCTACCTGCGCATCGCCGGGCGACTGCCCGAGAGCCGACGGTTCGTGCGCCCGCACGGCAAGGCCACCCTGCGCGGCCACCGCGCTCGGCTGGCGCTGCTCGCGACCACGGGCTTCTTCGCGCTCGCCTTCCTCGCTCCCGTGTCGCAGTTCCAGAACGACTTCTTGAAGGACGAGCACGGGTTCAGCGCGCCGATGCTCGCCTTGTTCACGATCGCCACCAACACCCCTGCCGGCATCGGCATCGTGGTGGGCGGCCGACTCGCCGATCAGCGCGGGCGCCGGCTCATCGGTGCGATCGGCACGCTCGGCGGCGCCGCCTTGTTGGCCGTCGGCTACCAGGTGGGCGGCGGGCTCCTCTGGTTGACCTTCACCGTCGGCACGATCGTGGCAGCGGTGACGGTCCCCGCGCTCGGCGTCTACGGACCGGAGCTGTTCCCCACCGCCCTCCGAGGCAAGGCGAACGGCCTCATCACCCTCGGCGGTGTCGTGGGGAGCAGCGTCGGGCTCACCATCGCCGGGCGCCTCGGCGATCACTACGGGCGGCTCGGGCCCGGGATGGCGCTGTTGGCGATCGGCCCGGTGATCGTGGCCGCGCTCGTGATCGCCCTGTACCCGGAGACGGCGCACGTCGAGCTCGAGGAGCTCAACCCCGAGGATGCGGTGAGCACCGCCCTCGCGCCTCCCCTGCGCTGACGCTCTGTCAGAGGGAGCGGAGCCAGGTCCGGACGACCTGGGCGACGTCGGCGTCGACCCCCTTCAGGTCGTGGCCCTTCCCCTCCACCACGTGGTGGGTGACCGGGCCGGCGATGGCCTCGGTCGCTGCTCGGAGCTCGTCGGGGGTTCCGAATGGGTCGCGGGTGCCGCTCACGAAGAGGCACGGCACCTCGATCCTCGCCAGGTGCTCGGTGCGCAGCACGTCGGGCTTGCCCGGCGGATGGAGCGGGTACGCGATCAGCACCAGGGCCGCCGCCGGGAGACCGTCGGCCACCGCCATCGAGCACATGCGCCCGCCCATGGAGCGGCCACCGAGGGCGAGCCGGTGAGGCCGGATCCGGTGGGAGGCGCAGAAGGCCCCGGCCCGCTCCTCGATCGAGGCGATCAGCTTCGGCGCACGATCCGGTGGCCGCTTGGGGCCGAGGTCTCGGTAGGGGAAGTTCATCCGCTCCACGGGCAGCGGCGCGAGCGCTTCCTCGATCGCCACCAGGGCGGGCTGGTCCTTGTGGCCGCCCGCGCCGTGCGTGAGGAGCAGGCCCCCGACGGGCCGGGCGCGACCGGCCACGTCAGCGAGCCAGGAGGATCCGCCGAGCCTCGGTGAGGTCGCGGATCCGCTGGGCGGCGTCGGCGGAGGCACCGCCGTGGTCGGGGTGGGCTTCGCGCAGGAGGGAGCGGAAGCGTGACTGGATCAGGTCCCGGTCGTCTGCGGCGGGGGCGAGACCGAGGACGCCGAGCGCCCACACCACGGGGTCGGTCCCGCCGAGCGTGGACCAGCCGACGGTGCCGCGCGGCTCGCTCACGAACTCCACGAAGCGGGGGCCGAGCTCGCCCTGCCAGCGCAGCGCCCGGCGGATGGCGCCCATGACCGCCGGCCGCACGTCGGGGTCGACGCGCCCGGCGGCGTAGACGGCCGCCAGCACGTTGGGCTCGCCGGCGCCGGACTCGTCGATCTCGAAGCGCAGCTCCTCGCCGGTGCCGATCAACCGGTGGCGGACCTTGGCCAGCCCGACGCGGTCCTCCTGGTACCGGTGCCGGAGGCGAGGCTGGGAGATCCGCTGCCCGGCCTCCACCTGGTGGGTGAGGCGGACCAGGTCGTTCAGGTGGTCTGGGTCCGTGTCGGTGAGGAACGCGCTCGCCACCCCCGCGAGGAGGAGCCCGCCGAACCCCGGCGCTGGGGTCGTGGGCAGCACGGCGACGCCGAGCGCCACCCGCCGGGTGGGCGCGATGGGCCGGGAGTGGAACACCTCCAGCTCGGCCAGCAGCATCAGGACACGGTATCGGGGGCAGACCCCGGGTCCCCAGGTCGGGACGCCGCGTCACCAGCGGTGGAGGGCGGACCTCACCGGGCGATCAGACGAGGTCGCGCAAGCGCTCGCGCAGCTCCATCGCGAGGTCGCGGGCAAGGCCGTGGCGGTCGACCACGGGCTCGCCGTCGTCTTCGGCGTCGGACTCCTCGAGGAGGGCCTCGACCTCGTCCTGCTCCTCCTCGTCCATCACCTCGCCGTCGTCGTCGCGTGCTTCGTGGGCGGCGTCGACCTCGGCCAGGTCGTCATCGGGACTGCTCTGCACGACCGTGCGCAGATCTTCGAGCGACGACAGGAACGATGCCCACTCGTCGCCGGAGAGCCCGTACGGGACGCCGTGGCCATCGATGCCCTCCGCCGCCGCGAGGAACCGGGAGACCGGCTTGGCCTCCAGCGGGTTCTTCACGAGCTTGTCGACCGCGACGTAGAGGCCCGAGAGGCGAGCCTGGAGGTCGAAGCCATCCTCGTCGTCGGCTCCGGCACCAGCCTCGCCGCTCAAGATCTCCTCGATCACGGACTCGACCTGCTCGGCGACCTCGTCGCGCACCAGCAGCTCGAGGTCCTCGGTCCACGCGTGGGCGACGCCAGCGGCGTAGAGCCGGGCGTCGAGGTCCTCGAGCTCCTCCGCGGTCAGGACCTGGACGTCGAAGGCAACCCGCTCCTCCTCGTCGTCGAAGTCGTCGAGGTCCACGCCCTCGACCGTGGCGATGAGCGAGTCGACCTGCTCCTCGAACTCGGCGGGCACGAGGAGCACCGCGGCCTCCCACACGCGCCGGATGCCAGCGCGGTCGAGCATCCCCTCGAGCGAGAGCTTGAGCTGGTTGCTCCACCCCTCCAGCTCGTAGGCCACCTCGTCGCCGTCGTTGACCGGGGTGGCCGCCGAGGTGGGCTTCGTCTCGTCGGTCTTCGGATCGACCTCCTCGACGAGGATCACGTCGCAGTCGATGCAGCGCCGCACCGACGCCACGTACTGGGAACCGCACTTCGGGCACACGCGAGTCGCCATGGGCGAAGCATCGCAGACCCCGACCGACGCCGTGGTGCACACCGAAGGTCGCCGCCACCTCGAGCCCCCGCGTCGAGCCCCGCGTCGAGCGCGCCTTCCGTCCCCGGTGCCTCGGTGCACGCCACACGACCACCCAGGCACCACCCCCGCAGGACCGGCGGCACCATGGCCGCACCTCGGTGCTCGAACGCACGCCACACGACCGCCCAAGCACCACGGGCGGTGCGGCCCGAGGACGCGATGCGGCCCAAGGACGCGATGCGGCACGAATACGCGGTGCGGCCCAAGGACGAGACGGCCCGAGGACGCGGGGCGGCTGGAGCGGGGGCGCCGGTCAGCGCACGACGACCTCGACCTTGCGGTCGAGCACCGACGACAGCGGCCCGGAGCGCTCCTCGGCCGACCAGCGCTCGAGCTCGACATCGATGTCGGCGCCCGAAGCGACCGGAGCGATGGCGACGCGCAGGCGATCCGAGCCGCGGGCTTCGGCGGTCACCGAGGGCACGAGCTGGCGGTGGGAGCGGTCGAGGCCGATGGCCACGCGCAGGATCGCCGACGCGAGCACGACGGTGCGCTGGTCGTCGTCGTCGAGCGCGGCCCACTCCGGGTGCGACGCCTTCGGCGCGCTCTTGCGGTGGTAGCGGGCGATCTGCGCGACCAGCTCGATCTCACCGTCGGTGAGGCCGACCAGCCGGTCCGAGTTGCGGATGACGTAGTAGGCGTGCTTGTGGTGCTTTGCGTGGCTGATGGCGAGGCCCACGTTGGCGAGCAGCGCGCCCGCCTCGAGCAGGGCGCGCTGGTCGTCGCTCCCGCCGTGCAGCTCGGCCGTCTGGTCCCACAGCTCCAGGGCGAGGCGGGCGACGTGCTGGGAGTGGACCGGGTCCTCGTCGCAGGCCGCCTGGAGGTCGAGCACGCTGCGCATGGCGACGTCTCGGAGGTGCTCGACCGACCCGCCGGTGTGGCGCTGGACCGTGTCGAGGAAGACCCCCTCGCGGAGCGCGTACTCGCTGATCAGCAGCTCCTTGATGCCGAAGCGCTTGACCACGCCTTCGAGCACCAGCGCGCCGGCGAGCGCGATGTCCGCACGCTTGGGATCGAGGTCGGGGAGATCGCTCGTGGTGCCCCTCGCCCGGGCCTCGATGAGCGCGTCCACCACCGCGCTCACCTGCTTGCGGCGCAGCGAGGCTCCGTTGAGCGTCCGAAGGGGCTCGTCGCCCTCGAGGCCGCGGGCGAGCCGCACCACCTGTTCGATGCTGCCCGAGGACCCCACGACGACCTCGGGCGGGAAGCGCTCCGCCGAACGGTCGAACGACGACAGGGTGGACTGGATGTGACGACGGCACGAGTCGACCGCGGACGGGTGCAGCCCCTCAGCGGCGAAGAAGCGGTCGGTGAGCCGCACCGCGCCCAGCTTGAGGCTGACCGAGGCGAGCACCTCGCCGCGCTCACCGATCAGCAGCTCGGTGGAGCCGCCCCCGATGTCGCAGAGCAGCAGTCGCTTGTGGTAGAGCTCGAGGGCTTGGAGCACCCCGAGGTGGATGAGCCTGGCCTCCTCGACGCCTGAGACCACCTCGATCTCGACCCCGGCCTCCTTGCGGGCCCGACGCAGGAGGTCCTTGCGGTTCTCGGCCTCGCGCACCGCGCTGGTTGCCACCGCGCGCAGCGGTGCACCGTGGCTCTCGGCGATGCGGCGGAACCGATCGAGCGCGGCGACGGCCCGATCGATGGCATCGGGCGAGAGCTGCTTCATCTCGCT
Source organism: Acidimicrobiia bacterium (assembly GCA_039812605.1). Lineage (GTDB taxonomy): Bacteria > Actinomycetota > Acidimicrobiia > Acidimicrobiales > Iamiaceae > Aquihabitans. The sequence goes on from JBDIAX010000022.1 coordinate 9,360, forward strand.
CGACCCGTGACCGAGCCGCACCATCTCCTTCTCGCGGGTGAGCACCTCGAAGCGCTCGCCCTGGGTGGTTCGGGCGATCACCAGGTGCAGGGAGTTCGTGCCGACATCGACGGCAGCGAGGGTCTCGGGCACTGCTCCGCGAGGCTAGCGGCGGCCCCCGCCACCTCGGGACGACCCCAGGCCACGAACTACCCTGGACCGATGCCCGAGAAGCAGGTCCCCACCCGAAACCTGGCCATGGAGCTGGTGCGCGTCACCGAGGCCGCTGCGCTCGCCGCCGCCCGTTGGGTGGGCGGTGGCGACAAGGAGGCCGCCGACGGCGCGGCCGTCGACGCCATGCGCCTGGTCCTCGACACGGTGCCCATGGACGGCGTGGTGATCATCGGCGAGGGCGAGAAGGACGAGGCCCCGATGTTGTTCAACGGTGAGCGCATCGGCGACGGCACCCCGCCGGCGGCCGACATCGCCGTCGACCCGATCGATGGCACCACCCTCACCGCCCTCGGGCGCGGCAACGCCATCGCGGTGATCGCGGTGGGCGAGCGCGGCTCGATGTACGACCCGGGTCCCTGCGTCTACATGGAGAAGATCGCGGTCGGCCCCGAGGCCGCCCACGTCATCGACATCAACGCGACCCCCACCGAGAACCTCGAGGCCGTCGCGAAGGCCACCGGCAAGCAGGTCACCGAGCTGATGGCGGTGGTGCTCGACCGCCCGCGCCACGACGAGCTCATCGGTGAGATCCGCCAGGCCGGCGCCCGCATCCGCCTGATCCCCGACGGCGACGTCGCCGGCGGCATCTCCACCGCGTGGCCCGACTCCGGCGCCGACATCCTCTTCGGCATCGGCGGCACCCCGGAGGGCGTGATCACCGCGGCGGCGCTCAAGTCCATGGGCGGCGCCATCCAAGGCAAGCTCTGGCCGCGCAACGAGGAGGAGCGCCAGGCGTCGATCGCTGCCGGCTACGACCTCGACGCGGTGCTCGACACCGACACGCTCGTGGCCGGCGACAACTGCTTCTTCGCCGCGACGGGCATCACCGATGGCGAGCTGCTCAAGGGTGTGCACTTCGACGCCCGTGGCGCCACCACCCAATCGCTCGTGATGCGGTCCAAGTCGGGCACCGTCCGCCAGGTGAACGCCCGGCACATGCTCACGAAGCTGCGCGAGTACGCCTCGATCGAGGTCTGATCACGTCGGCTCCCACCCGGGGCCGTGCCACAGCCGACGGAACCGGTCGCCCCAACCCGGGGTGGCGCGGCAGTCGCGCCACAGTGCCGCCCACTCGTGGAAGGCGATGCGCCACAGGTTGTAGGTGTGGATGTCCTTGGTGAGGCCGTAGCGCACCGGCTCGACCTCCGCCTCGAAGGTGCCGAAGAGCCGGTCCCAGACGATGAGGATGCCGCCGTAGTTCTTGTCGAGGTAGCGCTGGTTGGAGCCGTGGTGCACCCGATGGTGGCTGGGGGTGTTCAGGACCCGCTCGATCGGGCCCAGGCGACCGACGACCTCGGTGTGGATCCAGAACTGGTACACGAGGTTGATCGCACCCGACATGACGATCAGGTCGGGACGGACGCCCACGAGCGCGAGCGGCGCCACGAAGATCGGGGTCTGGAACGCCGTCCACGGCTGGCGCAGCGCCGTGGACAGGTTGAACTCCCTGCTGGAGTGGTGGTTCACGTGCGACGCCCAGAAGAACCGCCACTCGTGGCTGATGCGGTGGTCCCAGTAGTAGACGAGGTCCCACCCCACGAGCGCCGCGGCCCAGCCGGCCCAGCCGGTGCCGAGGTCCACGAACCGGTGATCCCAGAGCCGCACCGCAAGCCACCAGCCGACCACGGCCATCAGCAGGTTGATCGTCACGAGCGAGCCGACGCCCATCCCGATCGACGCCCAGAAGTCGCGTCCGTCGATCCGGCGGCGGCGCCGACGCAGGACCAGCTGCTCGGCGACGATCAGCACCAGGTAGAGCGGGATCGCGTAGACCGACAGATCCGGCGGGTGCTCCACCCCCACGACGGGATCAGACCGGCTGGCCCGAGATGGCCCGAGATTGCTTGGCGGCCTCCCGGGCCTCCGCGTCGCGTCGTCGATCGGCGGCGATGCCGAGCTGCTGGCGGACGGTGACCACGGCCAGCAGCACGAAGATCGCGATCATCGTCACCAGGCTCGTGGCGTAGCCCCAGTCGGCCATCGCCGGCGTCGGGCGCCAGGCGGCTTGGGCGGCACCTCGGTCGTCGATGGTGGCCACCATGGTCGATCCGAGGTACATCCCCCACGGGATCAGCTCGGGGATCCACAGGAGGAGGGCAGCGAGATCGCCGGGGATCCGACCGGCTCGCCAGATCTTGTTGACGAGCGACCAGCGGAACACGAGGAGCTGCAGCGTCAGAGCGACGAGCGCCGTCCCCAGTCGCATCAGCTCGTCGAGGCGGATCGCCGGGCCCTGGTGGAACGTGCCGGCGGTGAGCGGGAGGGTCCACCAGGCGGGGAGGCCGAGGAGGGCCAGCCCAGCGCCGAACGAGGCTTGGCCCATGGCCACGTTGCGACCGAGGCGACCGACCCACGCGGCGGTGGCGGAGATGGCGATCGCCGCGACCACCAGCACGACGACGGCTTCGACCACCCCGACGGGGAGGAAGGTGCGGGCTTGGGGGAGCAGCAGGTTGCTCAGCGAGTACCAGATCCCGTTGAGGTGCTCGAGCGTGTCGCCCTCGCCCGCTCGACGGCCGCCCCGCGAGGCCCACGCGGCGGCGATGACCAGCGCGGCCAGGCTCACCAGCGAGACGACGGCGTACGGCAGCGGCCGCACCGCGTGGCGGCTGTAGTCGGGCGTGGGGGGACGCAGGCGCTCGGGCGCGTCCTCGATGGACCCGGTGTTGACGACCCCGGGGGCGGAGCCCGTGCCGACGAGGTCGGCGGGCAGCGCGTGGCCGCCTGGGACCGCGCCCGGCTCGTGCTCCACGGCGGCCGAGAAGGTCGGCTCCGCTTCGACGGCGGCGGGCGCGAGCGGGCCGCTCGCCCTCGCCGCGTTGCGCATCCACGACGGGCCGCCCGCTGGCGACTCCGCGTCCGGCTGCTCCTCGGTCATGGCCCTCCCGTGGGACCGAGCGGCCCGTCGCTCGGTCCGCCGCAGCGGATCGTAGCGGTGGCGATCAGCTAGGAGTGGCTCCAGCCACGTCGAGGCGGACCTCGGCGCGCTTCACGGCCGCCTGGGCCGCGGGATCGAGCGGATCCGACGCGAGCGAGGACCGGGCCACGTCGAGCGCGGCCTGGGCCCGCTCGATGTCGATCTGCGACGCCGCTTCGGCGACGTCGGTGAGCAGCGACACCTCGTCGTTGCTCACCTCGACGAAGCCGCCGTGGACGGCGTAGTGCGTGTCGGCGCCCTGCTCGGGGCGGATCGTGATCCGGCAGATCTCGAGCGCGCCCACGAAGGGCGCGTGGCCGGTGAGGAAGGTGATGTCGCCGCCCTCGACGGTGCGGCACGTGACCAGCTCGGCATCGCCGGACCAGAGGATCCGCTCCGGCGAGACGACCTGCACCTGCATCGTCATCGGCGGGTCACTCCCCCGCGGTCTTGCGGAGCTCGTCGGCCTTGGCGCGGGCGGCGTCGGCGCCGCCGACGTTCAGGAACGCCTGCTCCGGCAGGTCGTCGAGGTCGCCACGCACGAGGGCTTCGAACGAGTCGACGGTCTCCTCGACCGGGGTGGTGACGCCGGGGAGGCCGGTGAACACCTCGGCCACGTACATCGGCTGCGACAGGAAGCGCTGGACCTTGCGGGCCCGGGCCACGGTGACCTTGTCCTCCTCGGAGAGCTCGTCGAGGCCGAGGATGGCGATGATGTCCTGCAGCTCCTTGTAGCGCTGGAGGATCCGCTGGACCTCGCGGGCCACGTTGTAGTGGCGCTCGCCCACGATCTCCGGGGCGAGGATGGTGGAGCTGGACGCCAGCGGGTCCACGGCGGGGTAGATGCCGAGGGCGGCGATGTCACGGCTGAGCTCGGTGGTGCCGTCGAAGTGGGTGAACGACGTGAACGGCGCCGGGTCGGTGTAGTCGTCGGCGGGCACGTACACGGCCTGCAGCGAGGTGATGGACCGGCCGCGGGTCGAGGTGATGCGCTCCTGGAGCACGCCCATCTCGTCGGCCAGGGTGGGCTGGTAGCCCACGGCCGACGGCATGCGGCCGAGGAGCGTGGACACCTCGGAGCCGGCCTGGGTGAAGCGGAAGATGTTGTCGATGAACAGCAGCACGTCCTGCTGCTGCACGTCGCGGAAGTACTCGGCCATGGTGAGCGCCGAGAGGGCGACGCGGAGGCGCACGCCCGGGGGCTCGTCCATCTGGCCGAAGCAGAGGGCGGCCTTCTCGAGCACCTCGGACTCGCCCATCTCGATGAAGAGGTCGGTGCCCTCACGGGTGCGCTCGCCCACGCCGGCGAACACGGAGACACCGCCGTGGTTCTTGGCCACGCGCTGGATCATCTCGGTGATGAGCACGGTCTTGCCCACGCCGGCGCCACCGAACAGGCCGATCTTGCCGCCCTGCTTGTAGGGGGTGAGCAGGTCGATGACCTTGATGCCGGTCTCGAACATGATGGCCGACGGCTCGAGGGTGTCGAACGTCGGCGCCGAGCGGTGGATCTCCCAGCGATCGGCGACCTCGCCGAGCTCCTCGGAGGTGATGTCGAGCGGCTCGCCGATCACGTTGAACACGTGGCCGAGCGTCTTGTCGCCCACGGGGACGGTGATGCCGGCGCCCGTGTTGCGCACGGGGGTGCCGCGACGGAGGCCGTCGGTGGGCTTGAGGCAGATGGCCCGGACCCGGTTGTCGCCGATCTGCTGGGCAACCTCCGCGCGCACCTCGGTGCTCTCGCCGCCGCCTTCGATGGTCATCGACAGGCAGGTGTTGATCTCCGGCAGCGACCCAGCCGGGAACTCCACGTCAACCACGGGGCCGGCGATGGTGACGACCCGGCCGTCCTTCAGCTCGGTGCTGGGCTCGTTGGTGATGGTCATGACTGCTCTCCTGAGCTGAAGTGATCGGGGCGGGGCACGAGGACGTTGGCCCGCTGTGAGGCGTTGAGGATGTCGGCGACGTTGACCTCGTCGATGAGGAGGTCGGAGGAGTCGGTCTGGGCCTGGCGGAGGGCTTCGGCGCCGCCGACGATCTCCATGATCTCGGTGGTGATGGCATCCTGGCGAGCCCGGTTCATGACCCGGCTCAGCTTGATGATCATCTCCTCGGCGTTGTCGGTGGCCGACTTCATCGCCCGTTGGCGAGCGGCGTGCTCGGAGGCGGCGGCATCGAGCAGGCCGGCGTAGAGGCGAGCCTCGGCGTAGCGAGGCAGCAGGCGCTCGAGGATCTCGCTGGGGCTCGGCTCGAACTCGTAGTCGGCCGAGGGGCCGGTGCTGCCGGCGTCCTCGATGGCCGAGGTGTCGAGCGGCATGTACTGGACCACCTGGGCGATCTGGCTGCCGAGCGAGAGGAACTGGGTGTAGGCCAGCTTCACCTCGGAGAACTCGCCGCTCTCGAAGCGCTCGGCGACGTAGCTGGCCACGCCGCGGGCATCCTCGTAGCTGGGGTCATCGGTGAAGCCGATGAAGCTCTCGTCGATCTCCCAGCCGCGGAACCTGAAGTAGCCGGTGGCCTTCTTGCCGACGGTGATGAGGGCGGTCTGGCGACCGGCCTCCTGGTCGGCGGCCATGGCGCGCTCGGCGGCGCGGATGACCGTGGAGTTGTAGCCGCCAGCCAGGCCGCGGTCAGCCGCCACCACCACGTAGGCCACCGTGGTGACCTCGGCGCGCGGGTTGAGCAGCGGCGAATCGCCGCCCGCCCCGGCTGCCGCCAGGTTGCGGATCACGTCGGTGATGCGCTCGCTGTACGGACGGGCCGCGGCCACGCGCTCCTGGGCCTTGGCGATGCGGCTCGCAGAGATGAGCTCCATCGCCTTGGTGATCTTCTTGGTGGATTGGACGGACTTGATCCTCCGGCGGAGGACCCGCTCCTGGCCGCTCGCCATGGCTGGGTCAGGCCTCCGCGGTGTCGGCGGTGCCGAACTCGTTGGCGAAGTCCTCGAGCGCGACCTTGAGGCCGTCCTCGTCGAGCGTGCCCTGCTCCTTCACCTGGCTGAGGATCCCGGAGTAGCGGGCCCGCAGGAAGTCGAGGAGGTCCTGCTCGTAGCGCTGCACCTCGGAGACCGGCACCTTGTCGAGGTAGCCGCGGGTGCCGGCGTAGAGGACGACGACCTGCTCCTCGACCGACATCGGCGAGTTCAGGCCCTGCTTCAGCAGCTCCACCAGGCGACGGCCACGGTCGAGGGTGGCCTGCGACACGGCGTCGAGCTCCGAGCCCAGCGAGGCGAACGCCTCGAGCTCACGGAACTGGGCGAGGTCGCCCTTGAGCGTGCCCACGGCCGTCTTCATGGCCTTGATCTGGGCGGCGCCGCCGACTCGCGACACCGACTGGCCGACGTTCACCGCCGGGCGGATGCCCGACTTGAAGAGGTCCTCCTCGAGGAAGACCTGGCCGTCGGTGATCGAGATCACGTTGGTGGGGATGTAGGCCGAGATGTCGCCGGCCTTGGTCTCGATGATCGGCAGGGCGGTCATCGACCCGGCGCCGTTCTCGTCGGACAGCTTGGCGGCCCGCTCGAGGAGGCGGCTGTGGAGGTAGAACACGTCGCCCGGGTAGGCCTCGCGCCCCGGCGGGCGGCGCAGCAGCAGCGACACCGAGCGGTAGGCCTCCGCCTGCTTCGACAGGTCGTCGTACACCGCGAGGGCGTGCTCGCCGTTCTCCATCCAGTGCTGACCGAAGGCGCAGCCGGTGTAGGGGGCGAGGTACTTGAACGGCGCCGGATCCGAGGCCGGCGACACGACCACGACCGTGTAGTCCATGGCGCCGTGCGACTCGAGGGTGGCCACGGTCTGCGCGACCGTGGACGCCTTCTGGCCGATGGCCACGTACACGCACTTCACCCCGAGGCCCTTCTGGTTCAGGATGGTGTCGATCGCGACCGACGTCTTGCCGGTCTTGCGGTCGCCGATGATCAGCTCGCGCTGGCCACGCCCGATCGGCGTCATGGCGTCGATGGCCTTGATGCCGGTCTGGAGCGGCTCGTGCACGGGCTTGCGGCCCATGATCCCGGGTGCCTGCACCTCCATGCGGCGGGTGCCGACGTTGGTGAGGGGGCCCTTGCCGTCGACCGGCTCGCCCAGGGTGTTCACGACGCGGCCGAGCAGCCCATCGCCGCACGGCACGGAGAGGATCTCCCCGGTGGCCCGCACGGTCTGGCCCTCCTCGATGCGATCCACGTCGCCGAGCACCACGGCGCCGATGGATTCCTCGTCGAGGTTGAGGGCGAGGCCGATGGTCCCGTCCTCGAACTCGAGCATCTCGTTGACCGCCGCGTCGGGGAGACCCCCGACGGAGGCGATGCCGTCGCCGACCTCGACCACCCGGCCCACCTGAGCGGCGGACAGGTCGGGCTTGAAGCCCTCGAGGTTCTTGCGAAGGGCGGCGGTGATGTCGTCGGTGTTGATGGTGAGCTCGGCCATGTGCCGTTTCTCCTGAGCCGTTGGTGGCGTGCGTTAGAGGGCGTTGCGCAGCTGATCGAGGCGGCGGCGGACAGACCCGTCGATGACGGTGTCGCCCACCTGGGCCACGAGGCCGCCCTGGAGGGACGGGTCCACGATGACCTTGACCTCGACCTGCTTGCCCGTGGCCTTGCCGAGCGCGTCGGCGAGGCGGGACTTCTGGTCGTCGGTGAGGGCGATGGCCGAACGGACCTCGGCCACCTCCTTGTTGCCTTCCCGGGCGCTCATGGCGACGAGCTCGTCGACGATGGCGGGGAACTCACGGATCCGGCCGGTGCCGACCACCATCGAGACGAGGCTCGTGGTGGCATCGGTGGCCTTGCCGCCGAGGAGGTCGATGACGACCTGCTGGCGGGTGGCCACAGGGATGTGGGGATCGGCGAGCTTCTCGCGAAGCTCGTCGTTGCCCTTCACCACCTGGGCGACCCGGAACAGCTCGTCCTCGACCTCGGCGAGGGGGCCTTCGGCCCGAGCGACCGCGAAGAGGGCCTCGGCGTACGCCGTGGTGCGGTCGTCGGCCATCAGCTCTGCGCTCCGACGGAGTTGATGTACGCCTCCACCAGGGCGGCGTTCGTCTCCTGGTCGAGGTTGCGGCCCACGACCTGCTCGGCAGCGCCGATGGCCAGGGCGGTCACCTCGCCGCGGAGGTCCGCGACGGCCTGGACCTTGGCCGACTCGATGTCGGCCTGGGCCCGGGCACGGAGCTCGGCGATGTCGGCCTCGGCCTTGGCCTGGAGGTTGGACCGGACCTCTTCGGCGGCCTGGCGGGCCTCCTCGATGATCCGGGCCGACTCCTGGCGGGCGTCAGCGAGCTGGGCCTTGTACTCGTCGAGGATGCCAGCGGCCTCGGTGCGCTGCGCCTCGGCAGCGTCGAGGTCGCCCTGGATCCGCTCGGTCCGGGCGTTCATGCCCTTCTTCATCGCGGGGTACGCCTTCCAGCTCAGGAAGCCGAACACGAGCGCGAAGCCCACGAAGCCCCAGATGACCTCGTTGATCTCAGGGACGAGCGGGTTGGGCGATTCCTGGCAGTCGACGTCGATGGAGTTGGCTTCCTCCATCGACTTGATGCACTCGTGCACCGCGTGGTCGACGTCGGCCTCGCCCTCGGCCGAGACCGGGCGGGCGAAGCCCACCGAGCCGGCGAGGACCAGGACGGCGACCGCGAGGAGCAGTCGAAGTCGTCGTTGCATGTGTGTCTGTCTCCCGATCAGGCGCCGGCGAGGAAGAACACCACGAAGCCGATGAGCGCGAGCGCCTCGACGAACGCGATGCCGAGGAACATGGTGGTGCGCACCATGCCGGCCGACTCGGGCTGGCGAGCCATGGCCTGCACGGCCTGGCCGACCAGGTAGCCGATGCCGACGCCCGGGCCGATGGCGGCGAGGCCGTAGGTGAGAGCGGCGACGCCCTTGTTGCTGAGTTCCGCGAGGAGCATTGGTGGTCTCCTTGCCCTTTCTGGTGTTGGTGCTTGGTTGGAAGATCAGTGGCCCCGGTGGGACCGGGGATCAGTGCTCGTGGCTCTGGGCGGCGTTGATGTACACGCCCGTGAGGAGCGTGAACACGTAGGCCTGCAGGAACGACACGAACACCTCGAAGGCCGTGAAGAACACGACGCCTGCGAACGGGAGCGGCGAGAAGACCGCGTACCACTTGGGGGTCACGAGCGCCGTGGTGAGCACGGCGAAGGTGACGAGGAGGATGTGGCCGGCCAGCAGGTTGGCGAAGAGACGCACCGTGTGGCTGAACGGCTGGACGAGGAACTTCGAGACGAACTCGATGAGCATCACGAGGGGCAGCAGCGCGATCGGCACGCCCGGCGGAACCAGCGCGTGCTTGAAGTAGCCGATGCCGTGGCTCTTGAACCCAGCGCCGTGGTACACGACGTAGGCGATGAGCGCGAGGGTCATCGGCATGGCGATGCGGGCGGCGGCCGGCATCTGGATGACCGGGATGACCTCGAAGATGTTCGTGAAGAAGATGAAGAAGAAGAGGCTCATCAGGAAGGGCACGTACTTCTTGCCCTCCTTGCCCATGGTCTCGACGGCGATGCCGTCCTCCACGAACTCCACCGCCATCTCGGCGAGGTTCTGCGCGCCGGTGGGCACCAGCTTCTTCTTGTTGCCCAAGGTGAAGAGCAGCACGGTGAAGAGGACAGCGAAGCCGTACACGATGACGACCTTGTTGATCTCCCACCACTGCCCGTCGCCCGCGAAGGCGCTCCAGTTGGTGATGTGGCTCAGCGGCGGGAACTCTGCGGCAAGCAGCACGGTCAACGCTCCTCAGCGGGCGGCTTGAGGCCAGGGAAGGCCAGGGATGCGGATACGAACTTGGTCTCCCAGAACAGGAGACCGAGGTGGGCGACCACGAGGGTGACACCCAGGGGCACGGGCTCGACCCAGGCCTGGTCCTTCACGAGGAGGACGGCACCGGCGATGAGCGCGAGGCGCACGACGAAGCCGAACAGGCTGACGCCCATCAGCAGGCCGAGCGAGATGCGGGCGGCCCACGAGAGCAGCGCCGCGGCGAGCAGGAAGTTGGCGAGCACGAGGCCAGCGGAGAACGCCACCGACGCCGCGCCAGCGCCGCCCCAAGCCAAGAAGCCCACGATGAGCGCGACCGGCAGGGCGATGAGGCCGCGGCGCACGAGGTCGCGCGCCACCTGCCGCTCGGGTGCAGGACCGAGGTCGCGCACGGCCATCGGCGAGGGAGCCGGGCGGACCGGCGCGGTCACTTGGCCGCCTCCGGCTGGCGGTTCCAGACGGCGCCGTCCTCGTGCTTGCGCATCTCGAGGTCGTAGCCGATCCAGAGCTTCACCGCGATGCCCGCGAAGCCGAGCACCGAGAACACGATGATCATCAGCGGGGCCGTGTCGAAGACGCGGTCGGCCAGCCAGCCGAGGCCCACCATCACGGCCAGCGTGATGGCGAGCTCGAAGCCGCGGCCCATGGCGTTGCCGTAGCCCCGGCTGGTGGCCGCGGCGTACGCCTCGCGCTCGAACGCACCCGTCACCTCGCGACCGCCGTCGGGCGACGGCGCGCCAGATCGGCGAGCGGCCGCACCGTGGGCATCGTTGCCCGTCGTGGATGACGTGGAGTCGGTCATGGGTGAGGAGCCAACCGGGTGGGCGCTGCAGTCTCGCAGGCATCGCCCCAACCCGCTTGTGAATCGAATCTCAATCTAGGCGCGCCCCTTCAGAGCGGCAAATCCGAGCCGATCTGGCCACCGCCGGCACCGGGCTCGTCGACCCCGTCGGAGGTCGTGGCTCGCCCCGCCGCCGCTGGCCGCTCGGCAGCGGAGGCTTCGGCGAGCTCCGCGGCACGCGCCCGCCGCCCCGGGAAGAAGAACGTGAGCAGCACGAGGGCGAGCGCCAGCACCCCGATGGGGACGATGCCGTCTCCCTTGCCCGTGTACACGGGGTAGAGGACGAACAGCGAGAGCAGCCCGGTCCAGAGCCACAAGATCGCGACCGCCCGCCGCTGGCCGTGGCCGAGGCGCATGAGCCGATGGTGGAGGTGGTCCTTGTCGGCCTCAGCGACCCCGGCGCGCTTGCGGGCGCGCCGCAGGATCGCGAACGCCGTGTCGAAGATCGGCACGCCCATCACGAAGAACGGGATGAACAGCGGGGCGAAGAAGAAGAACACCTGGCCGCTCGAGGATGCGCTCGTCTGGCCGCCGACGAGCATCGTCGAGGCAGCCATGAGCCCGCCGAGCATGAGCGCGCCGCCATCGCCCATGAAGATCTTGGCTGGGTGGAAGTTCCAGGGCAGGAAGCCCAGGCAGATGCCGGCCACCACGACCGCGATGAGCGGGCTCGGGTTGTCGGCGCTGATGACCGCGACGTCGGCAGACGCGAGCTCGTGGCCGTAGAGGAAGAACGAGCCGGCTGCGATGGCCACGATGCCCGCGGCGAGCCCGTCGAGCCCGTCGATCAGGTTCACCGCGTTGGCCATGCCCAGCACCCACAGCACCGAGACCAGCGGCGCGAGATCCGGTCCGAGCACGAAGAGGCCGTCGACGAACGGGAAGCGGAAGTAGAGCATCGACACGCCGAACAGGTACATGACCGAGGCGGCGAACACCTGCCCAGCGGTCTTCGCCGGCGCGGACACGTCTCGGATGTCGTCGAGGGTGCCGAGCGCGCACATGAGGACCGCCCCGACCACCGTTCCGAGCGCGGTGGACGTGCCCGCGAACATCGACGTGAAGTCACCGGACCGCCACGCCCACCCCATCGCCGCGACGAAGCCGAAGAGCATCGCCGCCCCGCCGAGCAGCGGCATGGCGGTGGCGTGCACCGCTCGGTCCGATGGCTCGGCCACCACCCCGCGGCGGATCGCCACCTGCCGCACCAGCGGGGTGGCCACCACCGTCACGCCGAGCGCGACGAGGAACACCACGAGGTAGGCGGACATGGTGGGCATGGCCGGCTGCCGCGCTCCCTCCGAGCCCGGATCAGCTCGGGTACGGGGCGAACTTCGAGCAGAGGGTGGCGACCGCGTCGCGGGTCTCGGCGATCACGCCTTCGTCCTCGCGGTGCGAGAGCACGCGATGGATCTGGAAGGCGATCTCGCGCATCTCCCGCGGGCCCATCCCCTGCGTGGTGACGGCCGGCGTCCCGATCCGCAGCCCGCTCGTGATGTAGGGCGGTCGCGGATCGTCGGGCACCGTGTTCTCGTTGAGGCTGATGCCGGCGCGGTCGAGCGCGAGGCGGGCCTTCTTGCCCGAGAGCTCCTCGTCGAAGCTACGAAGGTCGACGAGCATGAGGTGGTTGTCGGTGCCGCCCGACACCAGCCGCAACCCGTGGCCCGCCAGCGCCTCGGCGAGCTCGGCGGCGTTGGCGAGGATCTGGGCGGCGTAGTCGCGGAACTCCTGGGTCGCGGCCTCGCGGAACGCCACGGCCTTGGCCGCGATGACGTGGTCGAGCGGCCCGCCCTGCGAGCCCGGGAACACCGCCTTGTCGATGGCGGTGGCGTGCTCGGCCTTCGAGAGGATGCAGCCGCCACGGGGGCCGCGCAGCGTCTTGTGCGTGGTGAAGGTGACGATGTCGGCGAGCTCGACCGGGTTGGGGTGCACCCCGCCGGCGATGAGCCCGGCGATGTGGGCGGCATCGAACATGAACAGGGCCCCCACCTCATCCGCGATCGCGCGGAACGGCGCCGGATCGATGGTCCGCGGGTAGGCGGTGGCGCCGGCCACGATGATCTTCGGACGGTGCTCGAGGGCGAGGTCGCGGACCTGGTCGAAGTCGATTCGCTCGTCCGACGGGGTGACGCCGTAGGAGACGAAGCGGTAGAGGATGCCGCTCGCGTTGACCGGAGAGCCGTGGGTGAGGTGGCCGCCCTGGTCGAGGCGCAGGCCGAGGACCGTGTCTCCCGGGTTCAGCAGGCCGAGGTAGACGGCCATGTTGGCGTTGGCGCCCGAGTGGGGCTGGACGTTGGCGTGCTCGGCGCCGAAGAGGGCCTTCACCCGCTCGATCGCCAGCTCCTCGGCTTGGTCGATGACCTCGTTGCCGCCGTAGTAGCGCTTGCCCGGGTAGCCCTCGCTGTACTTGTTGGTGAGGACCGACCCCGTGGCCTCCATGACCGCGGGCGAGGTGAAGTTCTCCGAGGCGATGAGCTGGACGGTGCGGTTCTGGCGATCGCGCTCGGCGTCGATGATCGAGAACAGCTCGGTGTCTCGTTCGGTGGGCCAGCTCATGAGGACGCTCCTTCGGTGGTGCCGCTGGCCCGGGCGGTGATGCCCGGGACCAGCGAGTCGAGGTAGGTGTCGAGCGCGGCGCCGTCGGTGCCGAACGCGCCGATCGCTCCCAGCTGCTCGACGCGGCGGTTGTGGCGGCCGCCCTGGTACGGGGTCTGCAAGAAGCAGACGACGATCTCGTCGGCGAGGCCGGGCGCCACGATGCGCCCGCCCATCGACAAGACGTTGGCGTCGTTGTGCTCGCGCGCCATGCGGGCCGTGTACAGGTCGTTGCACAGCGCGGCGCGGATGCCCGCGACCTTGTTGGCGGCGATCTGCTCGCCCTGGCCCGAGCCACCCAGCACGATGCCGCGCTCGACGTCGCCGCGGGCCACGGCCCGGGCCACCGCAGCGCAGAACGCTGGGTAGTCGACCGACTGGGTGCCGTCGGTGCCGACGTCGATCACGGTGTGATCGAGGGCGCGCAGCACCCCGACCAGGTGCTGCTTGAGGTCGTAGCCGGCGTGGTCAGCGCCGATGGCGATCCGCATGGATCCCTCCGGTGGTGGCAGGGGCGGCGAGGTCGCCGCCCGGTTCGGGGTGAGGCCAGGCCAGATCGACCAGCTCGTCGATCAGCCCCGCCAGCTCGTCGGCGCACTCGCGGAACCGGCGACGGGAACCGCCCATCGGGTCAGCGACCGTGGTGAGCGGGTCGTCGTGCTCGTAGGCGACACGGGGGCGGGTGGCCCCGATGCGCTCCACCCACGAGCGCAGGGGCTCGCCTTCGGGTCGGGGCCCGAACACCGCTGCCGAGCGAACGAACTCCGGCAACGTGAAGGACCGGTGGAAGAGGTCCTCGGAGAGCCCGAGCCAGAACCGAACCTGGGCGCGCTCCATCCCGAGGATGAGCGATGCCGGTTCGAGGAGGTCCAGGGTGACGGTCTGGGCACGGTGGTCGCCGATGTCGAGGTCGAGGTGGCGCATCGCCTTGACCGCGTTGGGCTCGGCACGACGTCCGTCGAAGAGGATCCCTGCCGAGCCGACCTCCACCTGGGGGGCGATGGTCTCCAGCCGGGCGCGTAGCAGCGCCGCAGCCATCGGGGAGCGACAGATGTTCCCGGTGCAGACGAAGACGACGTCGATCCGCCGATCGTAGTTGGCGCCCTTCGAGCGCCCGATCTTGACCGGTCGGTCAAGGAGCGGGTTGGCTGTTTCGCCCGTCCACCCGCTCAGGGAGCCCTCGATGGCCGCCGCCACCACGCTCGACCCTCGCACGCCTGTCATCGTCGCCGTCGGCCAGACCGAGCAGCGCACGGCCGACCTCGAGGCCGCGCTCGAGCCCGTGGCGCTGCTCGCCGAGGCAGCACGGCTGGCCGGGGCGGACGCTGGGTGCGACCGCCTCCTCGGGGCCGTGGACACCGTCGCGGTGATCCACATCCTCTCGCACGCCTACCGCGACCCCGGCCGCCTGGTGGCCGAGCTCGCCGGCATGGCACCGGGTCGCACGATCACGACCGACGACGGCGGCAACTACCCCCAGACCCTCTTGAACCGGGCGTGCCGAGAGATCCAGGAGGGGACCTCCGAGACCTGGCTCATCGGCGGTGCCGAGTCCTGGCGCCCCCGCCAAGCCGCACGGCGCGAGAAGGTCTGGCTGGACTGGGCCGTGCAAGGCGATGACGACGTCCCCACCGAGTCGGTGACCAACCACCTCCCCCTCTTCCTCGCCGAGGAGCTCGCCCCCGGCGTCGCGGTCCCCTCCACCGTGTACGCATTGTTCGAGAACGCGCTGCGCGCCCGCGAGGGCTGGTCGATCGAGGAGCATCGAGACCGCCTGGCGGCGCTCTACGCCGGGTTCAGCGAGGTGGCCGTGGCCAACCCCCACGCCTGGATCCGAGCGCCGTGGTCAGCGGAGCGGATCCGCGAGGCCACCCCCGACAACCGCATGGTGGGCTTCCCGTACACGAAGGTCATGAACGCGAACAACGCGGTCGAGCAGGCGGCCTGCTTCGTGGTCACCTCGGTGGAGCGGGCGCGGGCGCTCGGGATCTCCACCGATCGCTGGGTGTTCCCGTGGTCGGGCAGCGATGCGCACGAGCACTGGTACGTGTCGAACCGCTGGTCGCTCGCGTCCGCGCCCGCCATCGGCATCGCCGGACGAGCCGCGCTCGACCTGGCGGGGGTCGGCGTCGACGACCTCGCCCACATCGACGTCTACTCGTGCTTCCCGAGCGCGGTGCAGATCGCGGCGAGCGAGATCGGCCTGCCCCTCGACCGCCCGCTCACCGTCACCGGTGGCCTGTCGTTCGGGGGCGGTCCGTGGAACGACTACGTGAGCCACTCGATCGCCGCGATGGTCGACCGGCTGCGAGCGGACGCCGGCGCGCTCGGGCTCGTCACCGCCAACGGCGGCTACCTCACGAAGCACTCGATGGGCGTGTGCTCCACCACCCCGCCACCGCAGCCGTGGCGGCACGCGCACCCGCAGGCCGAGGTCGACGCGCTCCCCTCGCGCGAGCTCGCGAGCGAGGTCGACGTCGACGGCTCCGTCGAGTCCGCGGTGGTCGTGCACGACCGCAACGGGCCCATGCTCGCGACCTTCTCGGTGCTGCTCGCCGACGGTCGACGAGCGTGGGGGACCTCGGGCGACGCCACGCTCATGGCGCTGGTCGAGACCGAGGAGGTCGCCGGCCGGCGCGCGCACGTCTCGGCGGACGGCGCCTGCGAGCTCGTGGGCTGAGCCACCCCGACCGGGGAGCCCACCGAGCTCCCGCCCGGCCAGACCAGCCGGGTCAGGAGTCGCGGCGGTTGGGCTTGGTGCTCGCGTCGGCCTCCTCGCCGTCGATCGCCACCGCGAGGGCGCCGACCACGATCAGCAGCACCGACGCGATGTCGGCGAGCTCGGTGTCGACCCAGTTCACGGCGCGCACGATGATGAGCGCGACCCCGGCGAGGATGATGGCGAAGCCGATGCGAGTGGCCACCCCGCCAGTGTGGCCCCTCGGCCTCCCCCCGGGCGAGACCCCCGGCTCCCTGGCGGGCGTCACGGTCGTCGAGCCACGAGGGCACGGTCGAGGCCCGCGAGGTCGGGCACGACGCGGACGTCGGTGAGGCCGGCCTCGTCGGCGAGCGCTCGGACGGACAGGGCCTGCGTGGACCCGATCTCGAGCACCAGTGCCCCGCCTGGACGCAACCACGTCACGGCCTCGGCGACGATGCGCTCGTAGGCCTCCAGCCCGGTGGGCCCGGGGACGAGCGCACCAGCCGGCTCCCAGTCGCGCACCGACGCTGCAAGCTCCTCGTCGGCCGCGACGTAGGGCGGGTTCGACACGATCAGGTCGACCCCGGCCGCCAGCGAGCCATCGAGCGCGGCGAACCAGTCGCCCTCGGCGACCCGGACCCGCCGCCCGCCCATGCCGAGACCGGCCAGGTTGGCCCGGGCCACCGCCAGGGCATCGGGCGACCGGTCCGTGATCCACACGTCGACCTTGGGCCGCTCGGACGCGATCGCGAGCCCGATCGCCCCCGACCCGGTGCCCAGGTCCACGACGGTGGCCGACGGTGACGAGGCGAGGCGATCGAGCTCGGCGAGGGCCACCTCCACCACCTGCTCGGTCTCGGGACGAGGGATGAGGACACGCTCGTCGACGAGCAGGTCGAGGGTCCGGAACGGCCAGTGGCCGAGCACGTACTGGATGGGCGCACCGCCAGCCCGGCGCTGGAGCATGGCATCGAGGTGGGCGACGCCGCGCTGGGTGGCGAGGTCGTCGAGCCCGAGCACCCACTCGGCGCCCTCGAGGCCGCTCGCCTCCTCCACGATCCACCGCCCCTCGAGGTCGGGGGCCTCCACGCCCTCGACCCGCCCGAGCGCATCGATCGCTTCGGCGAGCAGCTCACGCCACGAGATGGTGCCCTCGAGGTCCTCGCCGTCGCGCTGATCCTCGTCAGACGATCCTTCGGTCACGCATCCTCCGTGAGCCGGCGCGCCTGCTCGTCTTGGACCAGGGCGTCGCTCACCTCGTCGAGCTCGCCGGCCAGCACCTTGTCGAGCTTGTAGATGGTGAGCCCGATGCGGTGGTCGGAGACCCGGTTCTCCTTGAAGTTGTACGTCCGGATCTTCTCGGAGCGACCACCGCCGCCCACCTGATCCTTGCGAGCGTCCGACAGCTCGTCGCGCTGGCGGTCCTGCTCGGCCTTCAGGAGGCGGGACTTCAGCACCACCAGGGCCTTGGCCTTGTTCTGGAGCTGGCTCTTCTGGTCCTGCATCGACACGACCATGCCCGTCGGCTTGTGGGTGATCCGCACCGCCGAGTCGGTGGTGTTGACCGACTGCCCGCCGGGGCCCGACGACCGGTACACGTCGATCTGGAGGTCGTTGGGATCGATGTCGACCTCGACCTCGTCGGCCTCGGGCAGCACGGTGACCGTGGCGGAGGAGGTGTGGATCCGGCCCTGGGACTCGGTGACCGGCACCCGCTGCACCCGGTGGGGGCCGCCTTCGTGCTTCATGCGGGTCCACGCGCTGTCGCCCGAGAGCTGGAAGGTGATCTCGTTGTACCCGCCCATGTCGGAGGGGTCGGCGTTGAGCACCTCGAGCTTCCAGCCTTGGCGCTGCGCGTAGCCCTGGTACATGCCGAAGAGGTCGCGGGCGAAGAGGTTGGCCTCCTCGCCGCCCTCGGCGCCGCGGATCTCGACGATGACGTTTCGGCCGTCGTTGGGGTCCTTCGGCAAGAGCAGCACCTCGAGCTCGGCGGTGAGGCGCTCGACGTCGGCCTCGGCCTCGGTGGCCTCCTCGCGCATCAGCTCGCGGTCCTCGCCGCTCAGCTCGGTGAGCATCTCGCGTGCGGTGGCGGCGTCCTCGCTGCGCTGGCGGAGCTCACGGCTGCGGGCCACGATCGCGTCGAGCTCCTTGTGGCGCTTGGCCAGCTCGCGGTAGCGGCTCTGGTCGGCGAACACATCGGGATCGGCGAGGCGAGCCTCGACCTCCTCGAACTCCCGCTCGAGCGATTCGAGCTTGTCGATCATCGGTCGAGCTCCCCGAGCGTGCGCCAGTCGTCGGCCACCTCGACCACCTCAGCGGGAGCCAGGAGCCGCGACGCGAGGCGCGTGGTGACCGGCAACGAGTCTCGCGCCGGGACCACGAGCACGAGGCGCGCGTCGGGGGCGTGGGCGAGGCGATCGTCGGCGGCGCTGGGCACGAGCTCGAGGTCGACGCCCGTGGAGCACGTGACCACCAGCGGCTGGCCGGCGAGATCGGTGCCGACCGCCGAGGCCACGCCCACCTCCCGCAAGCTGGTGCGAGGCAAGGCGGAGCCCACCGCGCGGAGCGCGGACGCCCCGACGAGCTCAGGCCGCTCGATCAGCACCCAGCGCAGCCAGCGCTCGGGCACCAGCTGGTTGATCGGGTGGCGGGCCGCGTCGGCGGTTCGGTGCTCGGCCACCAGGTCGATGGCGCGAGCGAGAGCATCGGTCTCGCCGAGGTGGGCGAACATCATCGACGCGATCTCTCGGTCGAAGCGGCCGACGCCCGCCTCCACGTGGGCCGCGCCGTCGTCGCCGACCACCACCCGTGCCACCTCGAGCCCACGGAGCTCGCCCAGCAGGTGCCCGCCCTCGGCGATGGCGTCGAGTCCCGCCGCCTCGAGCACCGGCCGGTACAGCTCCGCTTCGGGCGCGGGCGCCGGGTCTGTTGCTGGCGCCGCCGGCGCGGCGCGGCGCAGCTCAGCGCCCTCGACCGCCCACACCTGGGGCGCGTCGGCGAACAGGGCGGCGCGACGAGCGGCGACCTCGGCGGGGTGGGCGCCAGCCCGCGCCGCCTTCGAGGCCGCGGTGGCGCTGCCCGCTTCGCCCGTCTCGTTCGGGTCGACCAAGAGGTGCAGCTCCGAGGGTCGCGTCCGGGCCGCGACGGCGAGCGCGGCCCCGACCCGCCACGGTGCGTCGACCCCGACGTACACCCACGCCCGCCCGCCGTCGGGCTCGACCAGCGTTGCCCCGCCCGGGAAGGCGCCGCTCACCGCATCGCCGTGCACGTCGCCGAAGTGGGCGCGGGCGAGCGCGCCGAGCTTGGCGGCGAGCAGGGCGGCGCGGCGATCGGGTTCGATGCTCATCGGGTCCGGACGCGGCGATTCCGCCAGGCGACCTGGCGGAATCGGCACGGAGGAGGTGGCGCTACTTGGAGCGGCGGCCGTAGCGGCGCTCGAAGCGGTCGATGCGACCGCCGGTGTCCACGAGCTTCTGCTTGCCCGTGTAGAAGGGGTGGCACTCGTTGCAGAGCTCGACGGAGATCTCCGCCTGCGTGGAGTGCGTGGTGAACGTGTTGCCGCAGGAGCAGCGCACCTGCGTCTCCACGTACTCGGGATGGATGTCGGCCTTCATGGTTGCTCCAGTGTGGCGGGTCGGTTCGGGGGTTTCCAAGTGGAACAACCCCGGCGCATTCCCGGCCAGGTCGCTCGATCAGGCGTCGGCGACCTTGGCCAGGAGGTCGGCGTTGGTCTTGGTGGCAGCGACGCGCTCGAGGAGCGCCTCGAGGCCGGCGGCGTTGGCGCCGGTGTCGTCGCGGAGCACGCCGAGCTGGCGGCGCAGGACGGCGAGCTTCGCGAGGTCGGCTCGGTCGACGAGCGACTCCTCGTGGCGGGTGCCCGAGGCGACGGCGTCGACGGCCGGGAAGGTGCGGCGCTCGGCCAGGCGGCGGTCGAGGCGGAGCTCGGTGTTGGCCGTCGCTCGCAGCTCCTCGAGGATCACCTCATCGGCGCGGCTGCCCGTGTCGGCCGCCGCGGTGGCGACGATGGTGAGCGAGCCACCCTCCTCGGCGTTGCGGGCCGCGCCCAGGAACCGCTTGGCGGCGTACAGCGCGGCCGGCTCGATCCCGCCGTCGAGCACGCGCCCGCTGGCGGGGGTGACGAGGTTGTGGGCGCGGGTGAGGCGGGTGATGCCGTCGACCACCACGACCACGTCGCGGCCCTGCTCGACGAGGCGCTTCGCCCGCTCGATGACGAGGTCGGCCACGGCAGCGTGCTCCTCGGCGGGGCGGTCGAACGCGCTCGAGGCGACCGAGCCCCGCAGCAGCCACCGGCGCATGTCGGTGATCTCCTCGGGACGCTCGTCGATGAGCACCACGAGCAGCTCCACCTCGGGGTGGTTGACCTCGACCGAGCGCACGACCTGCTTGAGCACGGTGGTGGTGCCCGACTGCGGCGGCGCCACGACCAGGGCGCGGGCGCCCTTGCCGATGGGGGCCAGCAGGTCGATCAGGCGAGCGGTGGCGTTCGACGGGTCGTCGGCGAGCTCGAGCGTGAGCCGCTCGGCGGGGAAGACCGGCGTGAGGTCCTCGAAGCGCACCCGATCGGGCTGGTTGTGGGCCTGGTGCCCGTTGACCTCGTCGACCTGGAGCAGCGCCGGGTTCTTCTCGTTGCGGTTGGCGACGCGGCTCTTGCCCTTGACGACGTCGCCGGTGCGCAGCCCGAACTGGCGGGTCTGGCGCAGCGACACGTAGGCGTCGTCGCGCGACGGCAGGTAGCCGTGGAGGCGCAGGAAGCCGTAGCCCTCGTCGCGCAGCTCCACCAGGCCCTCGACCTCGACGGGCTCCGCCTGCTGCTGCTGCTCGTTCTCGTCGCGGTTGCGGTCGCGGTCGCGTCCCCGGCGACGACGACGACGGTTGCCGGACTCGACCCCGTCGCCCTCCCCGTCACCCTGCTGCTGACCCTGCTGGCCCTGGCCCTGCTGGCCCTCACCCTGCGAGGCGTCGTTGGCCGCCGTTTCGCCCTTGCCCTCACCGTCCTTGTCGCCCGCCGATGGGTCGGCCGTGTCGTCGGACTCGGCGGTGGGCTCGGCGGTGGGCTCGGTCTCCCCGGCGCCATCGTCCGCGGCCGCGGCCTCGGTGGCACCGCCTGGGACGGCCTCCTCCGACGACGGAGCCTCGCCAGCGTCCGCCGCCGAGTCGGGGGCGCCGCCATCGGCGCCGACGGCCTTCAGGATGAGGGTCACGATGTCGGCCTTCTTGGCCCGAGCGCCGACCTTCTCGCCGAGCGACTCGGCGATGGCGACGAGCTCGGCACGGTCCTTGCCTTCGAGGACGGAGACGTCGAAGCCGTCGCTCATGCCGCGCCGGCCTTCGTGGGGGTGACGTGGGTGGTCATCGGTGCTCCTTCAGAGCGAGTGCGATCGAAGTGGTGCGCCCGCGGCTCGGAGGCTGCGTCGTCGACCACGTCGACCCGCACCGGAGCCTCGCCAGCGAGCGCTGGAGGAATCCCTCGTCCCACGGGCACCCGGTGCTCCGGAGACGCCCGCCAGCGTAGCGACCGCCGCGCGCTCCGGGGAACCTCGGCCCACCACCCTGGGCACGATGGGGTCTGCGCTGCGCTCCAGCCGTCTGGGATCGATGTGAAGCGTGGAGCCGCACGGCGGGCCGCCCGTCACGGCGTCGCGCTGCGAGTCCGTCGTGCAGCGACCGAGCTCGAGCGCAGAGCCACACGGCTCCGACGGGACCGTCGCCCGACGACCGGCCCATGAGCGATGCTGTCGGGCGTGAGCGACGACGATCTCCGACAGTCCATCGTGTGCCTCGACCTCGAGGGGGTGCTCGTGCCCGAGATCTGGATCGCCGTGGCCGAGCGCACCGGGATCGACGCCCTGCGCCGCACCACCCGAGAGGAGCCCGACTACGACGTGCTCATGCGCTACCGGCTCGACCTGCTGGCCGAGCACGGGCTCACCATGTCGCTCATCCAGGACGTCATCGGCACGCTCGAGCCGCTGCCCGGCGCCAAGGCCTTCCTCGACGCGCTGCGCGAGCAGACCCAGGTCGTGATCCTGTCGGACACCTTCGAGCAGTTCGCCGAGCCCCTCATGCGCCAACTGGGCTGGCCGGCCATCTGGTGCCACCGCCTGGTGGTGGAGGACGACCGCATCACCGACTACCGCCTGCGCATGGCCGACCCGAAGCGCAACGCGGTGCAGGCGCTGCAGGGCCTCAACTACCGGGTGATCGCGGCGGGCGACTCCTACAACGACACCACCATGCTCCTCGCCGCCGACGCCGGGTTCCTCTTCCACTCCCCCGAGAACGTGCAGCGCGAGTTCCCCCAGCTCCTCGCCATCGACGAGTACGACGACCTCCTCGCCGCCATCGGATCCCACCTGAGCTGACCCGCGCCCGGAGCATCGACCACCGGGCACCATCCAACGGCGGGGTCGGGGAGACACGTCGGTAGCCTCCGACGAGCCATGACCGAGACCGCTCCCCCACCTGGTTGGTTGCGTCGGCTGGGCGGGGCGCTGCGCCCGCACCAGCGCAACGTGGCCATCGCCCTGGGCGCGGCCGGCGCCGGGCAGGTGGTGGCGGCGCTCACGCCGCTCGTGGTGCGCCACATCGTCGACGACGTGATCGTGGCCGACCGCGCTCCCATCGGCCCGGCCATCGCGATCCTCGTGGCCGCGGCGATGGCACGCTTCGGCGCCGCGTACGTGCGCCGCTACTGGGCGGGCCGGGTGAGCCTCGACGTGCAGAACGACCTGCGCACCCAGGTGTACGACCACCTCCAGCGCCTCGACGTGGCGCGCCACGACGAGATGTCGACCGGCCAGCTCGTGAGCCGGGCGATCTCCGACATCGGCCTGGTGCAGGGCCTCCTCGCCTTCCTGCCGATGGTGCTGTCGAACATCCTCTTCCTGGCCGTGGCGCTCGTGGCGATGCTGTGGCTCAGCCCGACCCTGACGCTGGTGGCGCTGGCGGTGACGCCGCTGATGGTGGCCGTGTCGATGCGGCTGCGCAGCTCGGTGTTCCCGGCGTCGTGGGACGCCCAGCAGCAGGCGGGCGCGGTGGCGGGCGTGGTGGACGAGGCGGTCAGCGGCGTGCGGGTGGTGAAGGGCTTCGGCCAGGAGCAGCGCGAGGTCGAGCGCCTGGCCGACGCCGCGTCGCGCCTCTACGCCAGCCGCATCCGGGCGCTGCGGCTGCAGGCCCGCTACCAGCCCGTGCTGCAGGCACTGCCATCGCTCGCCCAGGTGGCGGTGCTCGCCCTGGGCGGCTGGATGGCCCTCGAGGGGCGGATCTCGCTCGGCACGTTCCTCGCCTTCTCGACCTACGTGGGCCAGCTCCAGGCCCCCGCCCGGATGCTCGCCGGCCTGGTGACGATCGGCCAGCAGGCGCGTGCCGGCGTGGAGCGGGTCTTCGACCTCCTCGACGCGACGGCCACGGTGCGCTCAGCGCCCGGCGCGCCCGACCTGGAGGTGCCGGCCGGACGGCTCGAGCTGCGCGACGTCACCTTCGGCTACAGCCGCGACGAGCCCGTGCTGCACGACCTCGACCTCGTGGTGGAGCCGGGCGAGACGATGGCGGTGGTGGGGGCATCGGGCTCGGGCAAGTCCACCATCGCCCTGCTCGTGCCGCGCTTCTACGACGTTGCGTCCGGCACGATCGCCATCGACGGCACCGACATCGCCACCGTCGACCTCACGTCGCTGCGCCGCCAGATCGGGCTGGTGTTCGAAGACGCGTTCCTGTTCTCGGACTCGATCGCCGCCAACATCGCCTACGGCCGACCCGACGCCACCCCCGAGGCGATCTCGGCCGCGGCCCGGGTGGCTGGGGCCGACGGGTTCATCGAGGCGCTGCGCGACGGCTACGACACCGCGGTGGGCGAGCGAGGGCTCACGCTCTCGGGAGGACAGCGCCAGCGGATCGCGCTCGCCCGTGCGGTGCTCGCCGACCCGAAGGTCCTGCTGCTCGACGATGCCACCTCGGCGGTCGACAGCCGGGTCGAGGCCGAGATCCACGAGGCCCTCCACCGCGTGCTCGCCGGACGGACCACGCTGCTCGTCGCGCACCGCCGCTCGACCCTCCTCCTCGCCGATCGCATCGCGGTGCTCGACGGCGGTCGGGTGGTGGACGTCGGCACCCACGACGAGCTGGACGCCCGCTGCCCCCTGTACCGCCTGCTGCTGAGCGGCCCCGGCGAGGACCTCGTCGCCGACCTCGCCGCGGGCGGGCTCTCCACCCCTGCCGATGACGGCGCAGCGCCGAACGCGCGGGAGGACGGGTCGAGCGCGGTCACGGCGGCGTTGTGGGTGCGGCGGGGCGACGAGGACGACGCCACGCTGGGAGCGCTCGCCGCGGCGGGACGCCAGAGCGACGCGCCGAGCCTCGGCGTCGGGATGGGGGGCGCGCCGGGACCGGGAGGCGGAGGCGGCATGCTCGGGTCCCTCGCCGCCACCCCCGAGCTGTTGGAGCTGGTGGCCGCGCTCCCAGCGGCAGACGACGAGCCCGACGACACCGTCGCCGACGCGGCCGCCCCCGCACCGGGCTTCCGCTTCACCGCGTTCCTCCGGCGATGGCGATGGCAGCTCGTCGCCGGGCTCGCGCTCGTCGTGGTCGACGGCCTGGCCTCGCTCGCCGGACCGATGCTCGTCCGCCACGGCATCGACGCGGGCGTGCAGCCGAAGGTCGCCGGAGCGCTGTGGGCAGCGAGCGTCGCCTACCTCGCGGTCGTGCTCGTCGACTTCGTCGTCGTCCGCTGGCAGATCTTCGTCACAGGGCGCACGGCGGAGCGGTCGCTCTGGTCGCTGCGGGTGAAGGTGTTCTCGCACCTCCAACGGCTCGGGCTCGACCACTACGACCGCGAGATGGGCGGGCGGATCATGACCCGCATGACCTCCGACGTCGAGGCGCTCACCTCGCTGCTCCAGAACGGGCTCGTGAACGCGATCGTCGCCCTGCTCACCTGCGTCGGCGTGGGCATCGCGCTGGCGATCATGAACTGGCAGCTCGCGCTGGTGGCGTTCTTGGTGCTGCCGCCGCTCGCGATCGCGACCGCCGCGTTCCGACGGCGCTCGAGCCACGCGTACGAAGAGGCGCGCGACAAGGTGGCGGCCGTCAACGCGGACTTCCAGGAGAGCCTCACCGACGTGCGGGTGGCACAGGCGTTCGTGAGGGAGGACCAGAACACCCGCCGGTTCGCCCGCCGGTCCGGCGACTACCTCGGGGCCCGGATGCGGGCGCAGAAGCTCGTGGCCCTGTACTTCCCGTTCGTCGAGATGCTCTCGGGGCTCGCCAGCGCCCTCGTGCTCGCGGCAGGGGCCGCGCTGATCCACCGCGGCTCGGTCACCACCGGCGAGCTCATCGCCTTCATCCTCTACCTCGACCTGTTCTTCTCGCCGATCCAGCAGCTGTCCCAGGTGTTCGACACGTACCAGCAGGCGCGGGTCGCGATCGACCGGATCGGCGAGCTGCTCGACGAGCCGAGCACGATCCCCGAGGCGGCCCATCCCGTGGATCCCGGTCGCATCGACGGACGGGTGGAGCTGCGCGAGGTGCGCTTCTCCTATCCCACCACCGGCACCGAGGTGCTCCACGGCGTGGACCTCTCGATCGCGGCGGGCGAGACCGTGGCGATCGTGGGTGAGACGGGAGCTGGCAAGTCCACCGTCGAGAAGCTGGTCGCCCGGTACTACGACGTCACCGGCGGCTCGGTGCTCATCGACGGCACCGACGTCCGCGACCTCAACCTCGCCAGGTTCCGCCAGCAGCTCGGGGTCGTGCCCCAGGAGCCGTTCCTCTTCGCCGGCACCATCCGAGACAACCTCGCCTACGGCCGCCCCGACGCGTCCGATGCCGAGGTGGAGGCCGCGGCCAAGGCGGTGGGCGCGCACGAGGTGATCGCCACCCTGCCGGGGGGCTACCTCCACGTCGTGGGCGAGCGCGGCCGCAGCCTGTCGTCGGGCCAACGCCAGCTCCTCGCGCTCGCTCGGGCGTTGCTGGTCGACCCTCGCATCCTCCTGCTCGACGAGGCCACCGCGAACCTCGACCTCGCCTCCGAGGCCCGCGTCACGGCAGCGATGGACACCGTGGCCACCGGCCGCACCGCCATCGTGATCGCCCATCGCCTCTCCACGGCGGCAAGCGCGGACCGGATCGTGGTGATGGACGGCGGCCGCGTGGCGGAGGAGGGAACCCACACCGACCTCCTCACCCGCGGCGGCACCTACGCCCGCCTCTGGGCCGCCTTCACCGGCGCCACCCCACCGGACCCCCAGCCCGCCACCACCGCCGCGGACTGACCCAGGTCACCGCCCACCCGACCGGATGGCGAGGTTCGCCTCGGCGTCACGCGGCGAGGACCAGCCGGGAGTGGGCAGCGATGACCTCGAAGTCTCGATCCCGGGCCAGGACGGGGACGCCGTGGCGGATCGCCACGGCGGCGACCAGGCAGTCGACCATCGAACGGATCGTGAGGCCGTTGGCCCGGCACTGCCGGTACAGCACGGCCGCGCTGGCCCAGTCCTCGACCTCGAGCGGCAGCAGCTCGGCCCGACCGAGCAGGAGCTGCAGCTGCTCGCCGTGCGCACCCGAACGAGCACCGGCCAGCACCTCCATGACCACCGGCTCCGTCAGGGCGCCGCCATCGCCGAGCAGGCCTCGGACCGAGGCGCGGATGGATGGGTCGCCACGCCGGTCGCCACGCAGGAACTCGATCCACGCCGAGCTGTCGATGAGGGTCACCACGGCTCGGGCGCCCCCATGCCCGAACGGATCTCGTCGAGGTCGCCGTCCCAGCCGGTTCCCTCCATGGCCAGCGCCTCGTCAAGGGTCATCGAGCGCGCGGCCTGGCGCAGCGCCAGGTTGACGGCCTCCCGCTTGGTCTTGCAGCCGTAGCGCCGCATGACCGCAGCGCACGCTTCTTCATCGATGTCGATGTTGGTCCTCGCCATACACCAAGGATACACCTCTGCTACACCACTCATCGCGCTCTTCTCCGTCGTCGCCAGCGCGACGAGGAGACCGTCCCACGCCCCCGACGTCGGCTCGACACCTGATGGGTCGCACCTCGAGCGGGTCAGATGGGCTGCCAGAGCTGGATGGCGTTCCCCTCGGGGTCGGCGAGTTGGGCGAACCAGCCGTTGGGGTACTCGGTGGGGTCGACCGCCACCTCGATGCCGGCGGCCCGGAGCTGCGCCGCCATCGCGGGCAGATCGCTCACCCGGAAGTTGATGCCCCACCCGGTGGGTCCGATCGGTGCGTCGTCACCAACTCCCTCCGGGAACGGGGCGAACACCGTCTCGCCTGCGGCCTGGGTCCACACCTCAGCGTCGTAGGACGTCGGCACCTCGTCGATGCCCAGGTGCACCGCGTACCAGCGGGCCAGGCCCGCCGGATCCCGCGCCGTGAAGAAGAACCCACCGATCCCGTCGACTCGTTCCATCCCCCGAGTCTCCCCCACCCGCGGCAACTTCGTAGGCGAGCGGCACCGAACGGTGCCGCTCAGCTACGAAGTTCGAGTTGGGGGGCGGGTCAGTGGCCGGTGAGGGCCTTGACGTGGGCCTGGAGGGCGGCGAGGTCGGCGGGCATCGTCTCGTAGGACTCCGGCCGGTCGAACAGGTCGGCCAGGTGCTCGGGGAGGTCCGGGCGGATGCCGATGGCCGCTTCGACGGCATCGGGGAACTTGGCCGGATGGGCGGTGGCCAGGCAGATCATCGGCACATCGGGGTTGCGGCGGGCGGCCCGGGCCGCGGCCACGCCCACGGCGGTGTGCGGGTCGAGGATCTGGCCGGTGGCCTCGTAGGTGCGGCGGATCTCGGCGCGGGTCTGGTCGTCGTCGAAGGCGGCGCCGTCGAACACCTCGGTGACCGAGGCCAGTCGGGTGTCGCCCGTCTCCACCCGGCCCTCGTCGCGGAACTCGGCCATGCGGTCGGCGAGGAGCATCGGGTTGCGCTCGTAGAGCTCGAACAGGAGCCGCTCGGCGTTGGACGACACCTGGATGTCCATGCTGGGGCTGATGGTGGGGTGGACCCCGGTCTTCTCCATCACGCCCGAGGCGAGCCAGCGGGTGAGGATGTCGTTGCTGTTGGAGCCGACCACCAGCTGGCTGATGGGGGTGCCGGTCCGGCGGGCCACCCACCCGGCGAACACGTTGCCGAAGTTGCCGGTGGGCACCGAGTAGGCGACCGGGTCCCCGGCACCGACGGCCTTGGCCGCGGTGACGTAGTAGACGACCTGCGCCATCACCCGTGCCCAGTTGATGGAGTTCATGGCGGAGAGGCCGACGGCGTCGCGGAAGGCGGCATCGGCGAACATCCGCTTCACTAGGTCCTGGCAGTCGTCGAAGGTGCCCTCGACCGCCACGTTGTGCACGTTCGGCTCGTCGACGGTGGTCATCTGCTTGCGCTGCACGTCGCTCACCCGGCCGGCGGGGTGCAGGACGACGATGTCGAGGTTCGACCGACCCCGGCACGCCTCGATGGCCGCGGAGCCCGTGTCGCCGGAGGTGGCGACCACGATGGTGGCCCGCTCGCCCCGGCGGGTCAGCTCGTGGTCGAACAGCCGACCGACGAGCTGGAGGGCGACGTCCTTGAACGCGATGGTCGGGCCCCAGAACAGCTCGAGGAGCCAGAGCCCGTCGTCGAGCGGCCGCACGGGGCACACGTCGGGGTGGCCGAAGGTGGCGTACGCCTCGGTCGCCATGGCCCGCAGCTCGTCGACGGTGAGCGACGGCGCCACGTAGGGCGCCATCACCGAGACCGCGGTGTCGACGTAGGTCGTGTCGAAGCTCAGCTCGGGTTGGGCCGGCCACTCGTCGGGCACGTAGAGCCCGCCGTCGGTGGCGAGGCCGGCGAGCAGCACGTCGCCGAACTCGAGCACGGGCGCCTGGCCGCGGGTGGACACGTACTTCACGTCACGCCACCTCGTCGTCGCCGATGACCCGCAGCACCGAGGTGATCCGGTGGATGACGTCGAGGTCGCGCAGGTCGTCGAGCGTGGCCTGCACGTCGGCTTCGCGTGCCTGGTGGGTGATGAAGATGAGCCGGGCGTCGGCGCCCACGCCCTCCTGCTCGAGCGAGCGGATCGACACCGCGTGGCGCTCGAACGCCTCCGCCACCGCTCGCAGCACCCCGGGGCGGTCGACGACGTCGAGGTTCACGTAGTAGCTCGACTGGAGCTCGTCGATGGGCCGGATCGGCCGCCGCACCAGCGACAGGAGGTCCGCGTGGGTGCCCTTGCGCAGGTTGACCGCCGCGTCGACGAGGTCACCGAGCACCGCGGAGCCGGTGGGGTCGCCGCCCGCGCCGCGCCCGTAGAACATGAGGTCTCCCACCGCCGCGCCCTCCACGAACACGGCGTTGAACGAGTCGCGCACGCCCGCCAAGGGGTGGGCCTTGGGGACCATCGCCGGGTGCACGCGCACGGCGACCTCGTGGTCGCCGCCCTCGACCTCGATCAACTCGGCGATGGCGAGCAGCTTGACGACGTAGCCGAGCCGGTCGGCGAACTCGATGTCGGTGGCACCGATGTTCGAGATGCCCTCGTGGTACACGTCGCCGGCCACGACCTTGGCGCCGAAGGCGAGGCTGGCGAGGATCGCCGCCTTGGCCCCGGCATCGAAGCCCTCCACGTCCGCGGTGGGATCGCGCTCCGCGTAGCCCAGCTCCTGCGCCTCGGCGAGGGCCTCGCCGTAGCCGGTGCCCTGCTCGGACATGCGGGTGAGGATGAAGTTGGTCGTGCCGTTGACGATGCCCATGATGCGGCGCACGTCCTCGCCCACGAGCGACTCGCGCAGCGGCCGCAGGATCGGGATGCCGCCGGCCACCGCCGCCTCGAACAGCAGGTCGACGCCAGCCGCAGATGCCGCCGCGAAGAGCTCGGCACCGTGGTTGGCGAGCAGCTCCTTGTTGGCCGTGACGACCGGCTTGCCGTTCGCCAGCGCGGCGAGGATGAGCTCACGGGCGGGCTCGATGCCGCCGATGACCTCGACGATCACATCGATGGACGGGTCGGCCACCACCTCGGCGGCGTCGCGGGTGAGGACCGACTCATCGAGGTGCACCGGGCGCTTGCGGGTGAGGCTGCGCACCGCGACCTTCGCGACCTCGAGGGTGACGCCGGTGCGGGCGGCGATCTCGCTGCCACGCGCCTCCACCAGGGCGACGAGCGCAGCACCTACGTTGCCGCACCCGAGCACGCCCACCTTCACCACGGAGCCGGCCTCGTTCTGGGTCACGGGCCGAGAGGCTACCGGCCGCCCCTCAGGCGCCCCGAACGTGATCCGTGGACGGGCTGCGAGCCTCCGCGTGCGATCGGTCAGCCGACGTCGGTGGCGAGGAGGTCGTCGTCGGTCTCACGGCGGATGACCAGGCGAGCCTCCCCGTCGCGGACGAACACCACCGCCGGACGGTGCAGCAGGTTGTAGTTGCTGCCCATCGACCGCCCGTAGGCCCCGGTGACCGGGGTGGCCACGAGGTCGCCCACGCCGACGCCCGGCGGCAGCTTCGCCTCCGGCACGATCACGTCGCCGGACTCGCAGTGCTTGCCGACGAGCCGCACGACCTCGGTGCGGTCCGCCTCGACCCGAGCGGGGTCGAACGTCTCGTAGCCCGAGCCGTACAGCGCCGGGCGGGGGTTGTCGATGAACCCGCCGTCTACGGCGACGAAGGTGCGGATGCCGGGCACCTCCTTCACGGTGCCCACCCGATAGAGGGTGACCGCGGCCGCCGCAGCGATCGAGCGACCGGGCTCGGCGCTGACCCGAGCGGTGATGCCGGCCGCCTCGCACGCCGAGCGCACGACGGTGCCCCACGCAGCGATGGAGGGAGCCTCCTCGCCCTCGACGTAGGCGACCCCGATGCCGCCACCGATCGACAGCTCGGGCAGGCCGCACTCGATGACGAACGGCGCGAGGGCCTCGACCGCCTGCTCGAAGAACCCGGCCACGAAGACCTGGGAGCCGATGTGGGCGTGGAGGCCGACCAGCTCGACGGCCACCGACGACCCCGCTCGCTCGACGGCCCGAGCCGCGTCGCCGACCTTGAGCCCGAAGCCGAACTTGGAGTCGTCCTGGCCGGTCATGACGAACTCGTGGGTGTGGGCCTCGACCCCCGGGGTCGTGCGCAGCAAGACCTTGGGGACGATCCCGTCCTCGGCGTGGAGCCGCTCGAGCCGGTCGAGCTCGTCGAAGCTGTCGACCACGATGCGCCCCACGCCGGCGGCGCGGGCGGATCGCAGCTCGTCGTCGCTCTTGTTGTTGCCGTGGAGCACCAGCCGCGCCGCGGGCACGCCGGCGGCGAGCGCGACCGCGAGCTCGCCACCCGACGCAACGTCGAGGTGCATCCCCTCCTCGTGCGCGAGGCGCGCCATCGCCCGGCACAGGAAGGCCTTGGTCGCGTAGGCGACGCCGTCGCCGAACGCGTCGACGGCCTCCCGGCAGCGAGCCCGCAGGTGCGCCTCGTCGTACACGAACAGCGGGGTGCCGAACTCCTCCGCGAGCACGGCCACGTCGCACCCGCC
This sequence comes from Acidimicrobiia bacterium, assembly GCA_039812605.1. GTDB lineage: Bacteria > Actinomycetota > Acidimicrobiia > Acidimicrobiales > Iamiaceae > Aquihabitans. The sequence goes on from JBDIAX010000022.1 coordinate 40,897, forward strand.
GATCCGCAGCGCGCCGTCGGGGCCGACCTCGGCCGTGTCCGGCAGCAGGTGCCGCGGCAGCACGCTCATCGCGCCACCCCCCATCCCCCGCACCCGCACCCGCACCCGCGGCCGCGAACTTCGTGGGAGATCGCGCTCGACCGGGCGCGATCCGGCACGAACTTCGGGAGGGGCGTGGCGGCGAAGGGGGAGGCCGGGCTCACAGGGACTCCGGGGCGCTGACGCCGAGCAGGTCGAGGCCGATCGACAGGCCGACCCGCGCGGCTTCGACGAGCTGGAGTCGCGCGTCGGCCAGGTCGGGGGCCACGCCATCGGCCACCACGTAGCAGTCGTGGTAGAAGCCGTGGAAGGCGCCGGCGAGCTCGCGCACCCAGCTGGTGATCCGGTGCGGCGCCCGGTCTCGGGCGGCGACGGCCACCACCTCGGGCAGCTCGGAGAGGGAGCGCAGGACCTCGAGCTCACGCTCGTGGGTGAGCAGCGAGAGGTCGGCATCGGCGAGCGGCCCGCGCACCACGCCAGCCTCCGCGGCCCGCCGGGCGATCCCGTGGATCCGCGCGTGGGCCATCTGCACGTAGAACACCGGGTTGTCCATGCCCTGGCTGGCGACCTCGGCCAGATCGATGGTCTGACGGGAGTCGATGGACTGCAGGAGGTAGGTGAGCCGGGCGGCGTCGGCGCCGACCTCGTCGATCACGTCGCGCAGCTCGACCACGTTGCCTGCCCGCTTCGAGAGCTTCACCGGCTCGCCGTCCTTCAACAGGTCGACGAGCTGGGTGATCTCGATCTCGAGCTTGTCGGCGTCGTGGCCCAGCGAGGCCATGGCCGCCTTCATCCGCACGATGTAGCCGTGGTGGTCGGCGCCCCAAACGTTGATGAGGCGGTCCGAGCGATCGAACTTGTTCCGGTGGTACGCGATGTCGGGGAGCAGGTACGTGTACTCGCCGTCGCTCTTGACCAGCACCCGGTCCTTGTCGTCACCGAAGTCGGTGGAGCGCAGCCAGGTGGCGCCGTCGGCGTCGAAGGCGACCCCCCGCTCGCGCAGGGCCGTGAGCGTGTCCAAGATGGCGCCGCTGTCGACGAGGGTCAGCTCCGAGAACCACCGGTCGAAGGCGACGCCGAAGCTGGCGAGCACCTCCTTCTGGTCGTCGATCGCCCGCTCCTCGCCCCACGCGACCGGGTCGACCCCGTCGGGCATCTCCGAGGCCCAGTCGGCCACGTACTGGCCGAGGTAGCCGTCTTCGGGGGGCTCCTCGCCCGCCTTGCGGGCCGCCAGCGACTCGCCGAAGCGCTCCATCTGCACGCCCCGGTCGTTGATGTAGAACTCCCGCGCCACCCGGTGGCCGGTGCGCTCGAGCAGCCGGGCGAGCGAGTCGCCGTGCGCGGCACCACGGGCATGGCCGGCGTGGACCGGGCCGGTGGGGTTGGCCGACACGAACTCCACGTTCACCCGCTCGCCGGCCCCGAGGTCGGGCGTGGCGTAGCCCTCGACGCCCTCGGACACGACTTCGGCGAGCACGGCGTGCAGCCAGGTCGGGGCGAGCCGGAAGTTCACGAAGCCCGGGCCCGCGAGCTCCACCCCTTCGACGTGGGGCACGCTTGCCGCCGACAGGTGGTCGACCAACTGCTGGGCGAGCTCACGAGGGTTGCGGCCCGCCCGCTTGGCCGACGCCAGCGCGACGTTGGTGGACCAGTCGCCGTGCTCGCGGTTGGCGGGGCGCTCGAGCTGGACCTGCTCGGGGAGCGGGTCGACGGCGAGCGCCTCGAGGGCGTCGCGCACAGCAGCAGCGAGGTCGTCGCGGATCACGGGCCGTCCTTGTGGCGATCGGAAGCAGGTCTCGCAGGCTACGTCTGACCTGCGCCGACCCCCCAACCAGTTGGCTCCAGCAGCGCCACCGATCCGAGTTGGGGCGGTTGCCGCCCTGATCTAGGGTGGCGCACCCCGCCCTCGTAGCTCAGGGGATAGAGCATCGGCCTCCGGAGCCGTGTGCGCAGGTTCGAATCCTGCCGAGGGCGCTCGGTGCACTCCGCTCAGGCGGGTGCGAGTGGCGGTGGGTGCTCGGCTCGGGCCGACACCAGCTGCCACACCGCGAGCGCGATCAGCGCGGTGTAGGCCGCGATCGAGGCGGCGTGGAGCGCGGCGAGCCAGCGCACCGACGCGGTCAGGTCGCCGGTGAGCCCGGTGACCCCGAGCTGGGCCCCGGTGGGGTCGAACTCCTTGCGCAGCAGGTAGTAGGCGAGGTTCGTGGCCCAGGCCGCGGCGCCAACCGCGCTCACGACGAGGGCCCGACGCCGCTCGCCAGCACCGAGGCACGCCACGACCGCGAACGGCGCGGCCAGGCACAGGTACTCCGGGTTGGAGATCGCGAGCACGGCGAACGGGGCGAGGAACGCGCAGGCGCAGCAGCGGGCGAACGAGAGGAGGTCTTCGTCGTCGCGCTCCCACCAGATGCGCGCCACCGCGGCCAGCGCGGCGGCCGCCAGCACGCTCGAGACCGGGAGCGCGACGGCAGGCGCGACGAGGTGGTGCAGCGCCAGAGGCGACCACCCCGACACCGAGAAGCCGACCACCGACGGCTCGTAGCGGAGCTGTCGGGTCAGCCCATCGCCCCCGCCGAGCAGCCAGGTGACCGCGGCCGACGCCGCGGCGGTCACCGCCGCGAGGACCGCTCGACGCATCCGCTCGGTGCGAGGCGAGGTCACCACCAGCGCGACGACCACCGGTGCGAACACCGCCTTCACCGCGAACATCGCCACGACCGCGACCACCGTGGCCGCGCGTCGTCGACCGCTCGCCACCAGCCAGACGACGAGCGCTCCGAAGGCGGCGTCGATCGTTTCGTCCTGGCCGAACACCGCGGAGGCCGGCCAGACGATCGGGGCGAACGCCCACAGCGCGCCGACGAGGCCGACGCTCCGCGGTCGCCATCGGGCCACCGCCGCGAGCAGGATCGCCATGGCGACGAGGTCCCACACGACCGAGGCGACGCGCAGGGCGGTCGGGTCGGTGGTGCCGGCGGCGAGCGCCGGACGGACGCCCGCGCCCTCGAGGTACCCCAGGTACGCGGGGTACTGGACGGTGTCGGGGAGCTCGCCACGGACCTGCGCGGCCGGGTCGTGGACCATCGCCAGGTGGACACCCGCGTCGCTCAGCCAATCGTTCGGCTCGAGGCCCCACATGACGCCGACGACGGCGAAGCGCAGCAGGGCCGCCGCGGCGAGCAGCACCAGCGCGGTCCGTCGGGGCGACCAACGCGATCGCTGCGAACCGGCCGGGAGGGGCGAGGGATCGGCCGTGCGCCCCATCCGCGGGAGCTTAGGTGTGCGACCCACCGGCCGATGGTGGGTGGTGGCCGCCCCTGCGCTCGTTCGCGCCCCCGCCCCCGACGAGCCCGATCCGGCTGCCGCACCGAGCGCGGCGTCCGCCGCCCCGGCCGTCGACGACCGCGACGAGCGCCGCCACCGCGCACTGATCGCGGCGATCTGCGTCGCCGCCTTCGTTGGCGGCGTGGCGGGCTTGGCGTCGCGGTCCCTGTGGATGGACGAGGCGATGTCGGTGGGCGCCTCGCGCAACCTGGTCGAGGCCATCACCAGCGAGGGCTCCTCCATGGGCCCGTACTTCGTGCTGCTGCGAGCGGTCTCGGAGGTCTCCACCGCGGCCTGGTGGCTGCGCCTGCCATCGCTGCTCTGCGCCGTCGCCGCCCTCCCCGTGCTCGACGCGGTGGCTCGCCGGCTGGGCTCCCGGCGCCTGGCTGCCACGGCGGTCGCGCTCGCCGCCGCGAGCTGGCTGTGGCTGCGCTACGCCCAGGAGGCGCGCTCGTACGCGATGGCGATGCTGCTGACCACGGTGTCGTGGTACGCCCTGCTCCGTTCGATGCGCCGCGACCCCGAGGACGTGGATCGGTGGTGGACCGTGTTCGCGGCGGCGTCGGTGCTGTGCGTGCTGACCCACGGCCTGGGCATCCTCCAGCTCGGTGCCCAGGTGGCGGTGCTGCTCACCCTGCCCCAGGGGACCGCCTGGCTGCGCCGGGCGATGCCCGTGGTGATCGCCAGCGGCGTGGCGATGGCGGCGATGATCCTGCCGGGCGCGGTGGTCGCGCCCCAGTGGGTCCAACCGCTGTCGTGGTCGCAGGCCGGCGCGCTGCTCCAGGCGGCGACCGGGCCGACGATGGCGGCCAAGGTGGCGCTGAGCGGGCTGGCCCTGGCAGGTGCGGCCCTGGGGCTGGTCCGCTGGCGACGCCACGGCCGCAGCCTCGAGGGCTCGCTCGCGCTGGTGCCCGTGGCGTGGGGCTTGGTCCCGGCCATCGGCCTCGCGGCCATGTCGGTGGCCGATCCGGTGCTCGTGCCCCGGTACGTGATCGGTTCGGTGCCGGGGGTCGCGCTGCTGATCGCCACCTCGCTCGACGCCATCGGACCGGCGGCGGTTCGGCGGGGGGCGACCGCGCTCGTCCTCGCGCTCCTCGTGGCCGGACAGGTGGCGTGGCACACCGAGCCGCACGACGACTTCCGCTCGGTCGCACGCCACATCGAGGCAGAGGCCCGGCCCGGCGACGGCCTGTTCCTCCCCAACCCGCTCGTGCGCCCGCAGCTCGACTACCAGTGGCTGGACGGCGACCACGCCCCCGAAGGCCTCATCCCGATGGTCCCCCTCGACCCGATCGGTTCGCTGCCGCGCTTCTACGAGGTGCCCGACGTGACCGACGCCGAGCTCGGCGACCTGCTCGTGGCGACGGACGTGCAGCGGGTGTGGACGCTCGACCAAGACGCGCACCTCCTGCACGCCAAGGTCCCCACCTACCTGGCGGACCCGACGTTCGCCGCCACGTTCCGGGTGGCCGAGCGCACCACCTACGACGGCGGGCTCACCCTGTACCTACTGGTTCGCCGCTGACCCCTTCGGCGGTTCGACTGCGGCGGCGAACACGGCCGTGACCGCGTCGGCGTAGGGCAGCGCCACATCCGCGCCGAGCTGGACCACCGCCATGAGCAGCGACAGCACGATGGCCACCACCCCTTCCGCGAGCTGCGAGGGATCGACGTCGCTGCGGACGCTTCCCGCGAACTGATCGGCCCGCAACCGCTCGCCCACGGCCTTGCGCATCTCCTCGAGGGCGGGGATCCCCATCACCCGACCGGTGACCTCTGGCTCGAGGCCGGCGAGCAGGCGCTTGGCGAGCGGATGGCGCTCGAGGGCGCCGACCAGCGAGACCAGCAAGCCCTGACGCCAGTCGTCGACCGACGGGCCGCCGTCCACGAGGTGGGCGAGGCCCTCGGCGATGGTGCCCGCGGCGTCCTCGTCGACCGCGGCGTAGAACAGCGCCTCCTTGCTCGGGAAGTACGCGTACGCGGCGGTGCCGCTCACGCCCGCCTGGCGGGCGATCTGGGCGACGGAGGTCGAGCGGAAGCCGTTGTGGCCGAAGCGGTCGATGGCCGCGGCGAGGATGGCGGCGCGGGTCTGCTCGCCCTTCGCGGTGGTCGGTCCGTCCACGGTGGTCACGGTGACCAAGGTAACAGATTTGAGGGATTGAGTGAATCCCTCAAATCGTTCTATGCTGTCGCCATGGAGCAGACCAGCGATCCCACCCGCACGATCCCGACGCGCCGCATCTCCTTCGAGCCGTCGCTCGAGGGGCTGCCCAAGTACTTCGCCACCGACGGCGACCTCATCCGCTCCCACCTCGTCGCGGTCCTCTCCGCCCTGTTCCCCGACGGCGAGGACTTCTTCGTGCGCTCCGTGCGCCACTACCGCGACCAGATCAGCGACCCGGTGCTCAAGAAGCAGGTCGCCGGCTTCATCGGCCAGGAGGCCATGCACGGCCGAGAGCACCGCGAGCTGAACGACGCGCTGGCCGCGCTCGGCTACCCCACCAAGCGCATCGAGAAGATGACGAGGTTCGGCCTCGGTGCTCGCACCAAGTACGCGCCAGCCATCTCCAACCTGGCCCTCACCGCCGCGCTCGAGCACTTCACCGCCACGCTCGCCGAGCTGCTCCTCACCTCCGACCTCGACCAGGAGTTCGCCCACGAGGGCATCCGCAACATCTTCCTGTGGCACGCGCTCGAGGAGTCCGAGCACAAGGCGGTCGCGTTCGACGTGTACCGGGCCGCCGGCGGCTCCGAGCGCCTGCGCATCGCGACCATGAAGTTCCTCCGCCCCGGGTTCGTCGTGTTCACCGCCATCCACGTGCTCATCTCGATGCTCGCGACCCCCGAGGGCCGCAAGCGCGGCGCCATCCGCAAGAGCTGGAAGGCGTTCAAGCGCTCGAACCTCGTCTCCAAGGACGTGTGGGCGCAGCTGAAGGAGTACGACCGTCCCGGCTTCCACCCCAACGACCGAGACACGACCGAGATCGAGGAGCGCTGGCGCACCCAGCTGTTCGGCGACGAGGGCGAGCTCAACGACCTGCTGGTGAAGCGGGTCGCCGCGTGAGCACTGCCGAGCGCGAGCACCTCGACGTCCTCATCATCGGCGCCGGCATCTCGGGCATCGCCGCCGCCCACCACATCGCCACCACGTGCCCGTGGGCGCGGTACGCGGTGTTCGAAGCGCGCGACACCATCGGCGGCACCTGGGACCTGTTCCGCTATCCCGGCATCCGGTCCGACTCCGACATGTTCACGCTCGGCTTCTCGTTCCGTCCGTGGGACGGCGCCAAGTCGATCGCGGCCGGCGGCGACATCCTCCAGTACGTGAAGGACACCGCCGCGGCCGAGGGCATCGACCGCGAGATCCGCTTCCACCACCGCGTCACCAAGGCGGCGTGGTCCACCGACGACGCCCGCTGGAACGTCACGGCGGAGCGCACCGACACCGGCGAGACCGTGGAGCTCACCGCCTCCTTCGTGTTCTCGTGCTCGGGCTACTACCGCTACGACCGCGGGTACCAGCCCGAGTTCGACGGGCTCGACACCTTCGGCGGCCAGGTGATCCACCCGCAGTTCTGGCCCGAGGACACCGACTTCGCCGACAAGCAGGTCGTGGTCATCGGCAGCGGCGCCACCGCCATCACCCTCGTGCCGTCGCTCGCGCCCCTCGCCGGCCACGTCACCATGCTCCAACGCTCGCCCACCTACGTGATGGCGCTGCCCACGCGAGACCCGTCGGCCGACCTGCTCCGCAAGCTGCTGCCCGATCGCATCTCGGGGCCGATCATCCGCTGGCAGCACGCGCTCATCACCCAAGGCTCGTACCGGCTGAGCCGCCGACGGCCGGAGCTCGTGAAGCGCATGCTGCGCCGGGGCGTCACCCGCATGCTGCCCGAGGGCTACGACGTCGACACCCACTTCACGCCCACCTACGACCCGTGGGACCAGCGCCTGTGCGTCGTGGCCGACGGCGACCTCTTCAAGGAGATCCGCGCCGGGCGCGCCTCGGTGGTCACCGACCACATCGACCGCTTCGACGAGACCGGAATCGTGCTTCGCTCCGGCGAGCACCTCGACGCCGACGTCGTGATCACCGCCACCGGCCTCGAGCTGCTGTTCCTCGGTGGCATCGAGCTCACCGTCGACGGCGAACCGGTGAACCCCGCCGAGCGCCTCAGCTACAAGGGCATGATGCTCGAGGACGTGCCGAACCTGGCCATCGCGCTCGGCTACACGAACGCCTCCTGGACGCTGAAGGCCGAGCTCACCTGCGACGCCGTGGCCCGCCTGCTCAACCACCTCCGTCGGGTGGGGATGCGCCAGGCCACGCCCGTCGACGTCACCGGCGATTCGGCGTCGAACGAGCCGGTGTTCGGGCTCACGTCCGGCTACGTGCAGCGTGCGACCGACCGCCTCCCCAAGCAGGGCAAGCGGTTCCCGTGGCAGGTGCACCAGAGCTACCTGGCCGACTACCGGGCGATGAAGCGCAAGCCCATCGACGACGGCGTGATGCAGTTCACGAACCCGGTCCCCCGCCGCGGCTCGACGCCGGTGGCGGCCGCCCGCCCCCTCGCCACCACCGCGGACTGAGGACGACGCGCCGTCGTCCGGCGCTCCCCGAACCGTTCTTGGTACGACCGTGGTCATCCAACGACCGCCTCGGTACCAAGAACCAACGCGGCACCGTTCTTGGTACGACCGTGGTCGTCCAACGACCGCCGCGGTACCAAGAACGGTGATGGCCGGGTCGAAGGCGCCGATCCCCCACGGGCGACCCGGAGCGGGCCGCAGTACCGTCGGGCCGTGCCTGCCGTCCTCGTCCACGGCGTGCCCGAGACCACCGAGGTCTGGGGCCCGCTCACCGACCACCTCGAGCGCGACGACCTCGTGCTCCTCGGCCTCCCCGGGTTCGGCTCACCGCTGCCCGAGGGGTTCGACGCCACGATGCACACGTACGCGGCGTGGCTGGCAACGGAGCTCGGGCGCTACGACGAGGTCGACCTCGTGACCCACGACTGGGGCGCGATCCTCACCCTCCGAGTGCTGGCGGACCAGCCCGCGAACGTGCGCTCCTGGGTCTCGGACATGGGCGACCTCGACGACGACTTCCAGTGGCACGACACCGCCAAGGCCTGGCAGACGCCGGGGGTCGGCGAGGACCTGATGGACGGCCTGCTCGGCGCGTCGCTCGACGACCGAGCCGCGGTGCTCGCCGGCGTCGGGGTCCCGGGGGACCACGCCACCGACATGGCGGCCACGTTCGACCGCACCATGGCCGACGCGATCCTCGCCCTGTACCGCTCGGCCACCGAGGTCGGCACCGAGTGGGGGCCCGGCATCGATCGCATCGCCGCACCGGGCCTGCTCGTCGAGTCGCTGCTCGACCCGTTCCGGTCTGCAGCACGCGTCGAGCGCCTCGCGGAGCGCACCGGCGCACAGGTGCTCGCGATGCCCGACTCCGGCCACTTCTGGATGCTCGACGAGCCGCAAGCCGCCGCCGCAGGCATCCGCTCCTTCTGGGCCGGCCTCGCCTGAGCCTGTCGCGACTCGCCCGATCAGGCCTTGGGGGCCGCCTTCGGCTCGCGGGGAAGACCGAGGAGCTTCTCGCCCACGATGTTGCGCTGGATCTCCGCGGTGCCGCCCCAGATGGTCTCGGACCGGCTGAAGAAGAACGCGGACATCATCGGGCTCGGCTTGTAGCCGTCGCGGCCCTTCGCTCGCATCACCGCCGGCCAAGCACCCGACTCGGGACCGCTGTCCACCAGCATCGAAGCGGCACCGAAGATGTGCAGCCCGAGCTCCATCGCGTCGCGGTGCATCTCGGACCAGAACATCTTGTTCGTGCCGCCGAGCACCGCGACGCCGAAGTCCTTCGTCTTGTTGACGGTGGCGGTGAGCTGGCGCAGCCCGTTGATGCGAAGGATCTGGATCTTCGTGTAGTAGCGGGCCAGCCCCTGGCGCACGATCGGATCGGCGATGCAGCCGTTGCGCTTCGCCTCGGCCACCATCAGCTCGTACTCCTGCTGGAACCGTCGGTACCCGGTGGTGGCCGACATGCCGCGCTCGTGGCTGAGCGTGCTGTTCGCCACGGTCCAACCGTTGTTCACGCCGCCCACGACGTTCTCGACCGGGCAGCGGGCGTCGGTGAAGAAGACCTCGTTGAACTCGGCGGTGCCATCGGGTTGGACGATGCCGCGGACCTCGATGCCGTCCTGGTTCATCGGCACCAGCAAGTAGGAGATGCCGGCCTGCTTCTTGACGTCGGGGTCGGTGCGGGCGAGCAGGAAGCAGTAGTCGGCGAACTGGGCCTGGGTGGTCCACACCTTCTGGCCGTTGATGACCCACTCGTCGCCGTCGAGCACCGCGGTGGTCTTGAGGGAGGCGAGGTCCGAGCCCGAGTCGGGCTCGGAGAAGCCCTGGCACCAGGCCATCTCGCCCTTCATGATGGCGGGCAGGAAGTGCTTCTTCTGCTCCTCGGTGCCGTGCTGGAGGATGGTGGGCCCGACGAGGGTGTCGCCGAAGAAGTCGGCCCGCAGCGGCGCCTTGGCTCGGGCGAACTCCTCGGCGAGGACCACGTTCTGCATGGTGGACAGGCCCTTGCCGCCGTACTCCTTGGGCCACGACGCGCAGATCCACCCGCCAGCGAACAGCTTCTGAGGCCACGCCTCGTTGAACGCCTTCTTGTCCTCCGGCGAGAGCTCGAAGCCCTCGTCGAACCAGCCGTCGGGCAGGTTCTCCTCCAGCCATCCGCGGATCTCGGTGCGGAACTCCTCGGCTTCAGCGGGGTACGTCAGGTCCATGCCCCCATCTTGACCGCAGGGTCAATGGCCTGCCACCCGACCCGACCCGCCGTCCCCTCGCTCGAGGGGGAACGGGTGGGGCGCGCGACCGACCCCCTACGATGCGACCCATGACGGTGACCGAGGCCCCCGCCGAAGACGCCCCCGCTCCCGAGCCCTCCTTCACCCGTGAAGAGGGCCGCTGGACGCACCAGTGGAAGGAGCTCTACGAGGAGGTCATCACCTCGGGTCTGTGCACCGGCTGCTCGGCGTGCGTGATCTCCTGCCCCCACGACGTCATCGGCTACGAGCACCACGAGGGGGGCTACAAGCCGTTCCACCTCGAGGAGGAGCTCGGCCTCGACGATTGCGTGCACGGCCAGAAGGGCTGCACCAGCTGCACCCGCGCGTGCCCGCGCTTTCGCGACTGGGAGCCCACCGCCGACGAGCACCTCTTCGGCCGCGACCGCCTCCCCGAGGAGATCGCCGGCATCTCCGAGCAGGTGCTGCTGGTGCGAGCGTCAGACGATCACGTCCACGAGCTCGGCCAAGACGGCGGGCTCGTGTCGGCGATGCTGATCTGGCTCCTCGACGAGGGCTACATCGACGGCGCGCTGGTCAGCTACCTCGAGGGCGACGGATCCACGTGGCGGGCCAAGCCCGGCGTGGCCACCAACCGCGAGGAGGTGCTGGCCGCCGCGGGCAGCCGCTACACCTACTGCGCCAACTGGCTCGCGTACGACGAGGCCAAGGAGCGCGGCCTCGAGAACCTGGCCCTCGTGGGCATGGGCTGCCAGACGTCGTCCCCGCCGGTGATGTGGGCTCGCAAGATCGGCAAGGTCGGCAAGCCGATCAAGTTCAACATCGGCCTGCTCTGCTCGAAGACCTTCGACGACCGCATCTTCGACGAGCTGTTCGACGCCAAGTACGGCATCAAGCGCGAACAGATCAAGAAGATGAACATCAAGGGCGTCTTCCAGATCTGGACCCACGACGGCGAGTACCACGAGGTGCCGCTCAAGGAGTGCCACGCCTGGACCCGCGAGGGCTGCAACCACTGCCCCGACTTCGCCGCCGAGCACGCCGACATCTCCACCGGCGGCATCGGCAAGTTCAACGACTACACGCTCACGGTCGTGCGCACCGAGCTCGGCCGCGAGGTCATGACCCGGATGATCAAGGCCGGGCTGGTGGAGGTGAAGCCCGCCGAGGAGGATCCCGCCGCCATCGCCTTGATGGACCGCCTCGCCCGGGTGAGCCGCAACCGCTGGCCCGACACCGCGATCGGCTTCCCCAAGCGCATGCCGCCGCCTCCGCCCAAGAAGAAGAAGGCGCCAACCTCCTGACCCCGCGCCACGGCCTGCGCCGTTCGGCCCTGGCGGGACCGTCCGGTTCGGGTCCACGATGGGGCCATGGACGGGTCCACCGCATCGATCCGGCGCCCTGAGGTGCCGGTGCTCAGCTTCCTCGGCGCCACCGGCACCGTGACCGGCAGCCGGTTCCTCATCGATGCGCCCCGAGCGCGCGTCCTGGTGGATGCTGGCATGTTCCAGGGCCAACGGGAGCTGCGCGAGCGGAACTGGAACCCGTTCCCGGTCGATCCGGCCACGATCGACGCGGCGGTGCTGACCCACGCCCACATCGACCACGTCGGGTACCTCCCGGTGCTGGTGCGCGACGGGTTCGGCGGCCTCGCCCACGCCACCTCCGGCACGGTCGACCTCGCGGGCATCGTGCTCCCCGACTCCGGCCACCTCCAGGAGGAGGAGGCCAACTACCGGAACCGCAAGGGCTTCTCCAAGCACCAGCCGGCGCTGCCCCTCTACACCGAGGCCGATGCCATCAGCGCGCTCGACTCCCTCCGATCCGAGGCCTTCGACCGAGAGGTGGAGGTGGCGCCAGGGGTGCACGTCACGTTCCGCCGCGCCGGGCACATCCTCGGCTCGGCGACGCTGCGGGTGCGCCTCGAGGACGCGGACGACCGGGTGGTGGCGTTCAGCGGCGACCTCGGGCGGCCCGCCCACCCGTTGCTCGTTCCCCCCGACCCGCTGGGCGACGTCGACGTCGTGGTGATGGAGTCCACCTACGGCGACCGCGAGCACGACGACGCCGGTGCACTCGACCGGTTCGCCGAGGTCATCCGCAAGACGGCGGGGCGCGGCGGCACGGTCCTCATCCCGGCGTTCGCGGTCGACCGCACCGAGGTGGTGCTGTTCCACCTGGCGCAGCTCGTCGCCAGCGGCCAGATCCCCCGCCTGCCCATCTACGTCGACTCCCCCATGGCTCTCTCCGCCCTGGCGGTGTACCGCAAGGCCATCGCGGCCGCCGACCCCGAGATCGAGCCGTCGGTGGTCGCGGCGCACGACGTGTTCGACGCGGGCAACGTGACCGAGATCCGTGCGGTCGAGGACTCCATCGCGCTGGCCGACGTCCACGTCCCGTCGATCATCGTGTCCGCGTCGGGCATGGCCTCAGGTGGCCGCGTGGTGCACCACCTCGAGCGCCTGCTCCCGGACCATCGCAACAGCGTGCTGCTGGTGGGCTTCCAGGCACCGGGCACCCGCGGGCGCTTGCTCGCCGACGGCATCGACCGGGTGAAGATCCTGGGTCGCTACCTGCACGTGCGCGCCGAGGTGGTGGACCTGGGCGCGTTCTCGGTGCACGCCGGCCGCGACGAGCTGGTGGCCTGGCTGCACACGGCGTCGGCGGAGCCCGACGTGACCTACCTGGTGCACGGCGAGCCCGACGCGAGCCTCGGGCTCGCGGACCGCATCGCACGCTCCGGGTGGGACGCCGTCATCCCTCGCCTGGGCGAACGGGTGCGGCTGGACTGATCAGGCGCCCTCGGCGGGGTCGCAGGAGTCGTAGGCCGCCTGGATGTCCTCGGGCAGCGCGCCGCCGTTGTCGCGGAGGTCGCTGTTGGCCTTCTTGAAGTCGTCGAACGGGACGTCCTTCTCGATGGCGTCGAACACGCACTGGCACCAGGACTCGGGCGAGGAGATCTTGACCTCGACGTCGTCCGCCCCGTTGTCCTCGGTGGCCCGGGCGATGCAGCCCTCGAGGAAGTTGTCCTCGGTGTCGCCGTAGTTGCTCGCGTCTCGCTGGTGGGTGGTGCACCCGGCGAGCAACGTGAGCGAGAGGCCGGCGACGGCGAGGGCGCGGACGGCACGGCGACGGATGGGGGTTGCGGACACGCACGACTCCTTGGTCACGACCCGTCCACGCTAGTGCCGTCCCGGCCCCGCCCCGAAGTCCGCTCGCCGGGCGCTGGGTCGACGCACGGGTGCCCGGGCGCGGGACGGGGGTGCCGGTGAAACCGACACCCCCGACTCCATTCCGACCGACGCTCCCCCCGAACCGTCTGCCGGACATCTCCCCCCACACCCGAAGGTGCAGAACGATCCTCGCTCCGAGGAGGTCGGTCGCTGGGTCCGATTCAACACGCGCGGTCGGTTTCCGTGCATGGGCCGAACGAACCATTTTCGAGCGATTGTTCGGATTTCTTCGAAGGATCGCTCGGATCTCGCCCAGATCGTCAGATCACGGGCGGCGGCGGATCTCGCCGGACGATGCAGAGGCTGCCCTCCGGGGAGTCCGGATCGAGCATCAAGCGGATCGGCAGATCGTGGGGCTCGCCATCCGCATCGACCTCGATCACGATCTGGTCGTCGCGTGGCGCCTCCAGCACCTCGCGCAGCCCCAGCGCGAAGCCCGTCATGACCGCGCCGGCGAAGGTGCTGCGGCTCCAGGACGCCACGCGCGACGGAACCGGCGGCGGGTGCGTGCCCGAATCGTCGACCGGGCCAGGATCGTGCGACGGGCCGGGAGCGAACGCACCGGGCAGGTCGTCGAAGCGATCCGGCTCCTCGCGTCCGTCCTCCGGGCTCTCGTGCACCCTGTCGATGCTAGGACCGGCCCGGCTCGATCCGACGGGCGAAGCGCACCTCGTCGAAGGCGACCGACCCGAGGTCCACGTGGTGCACCCGGCCGGTCGGTTCCCACCCCGCGGCCCGGTAGAACCCCTGAGCACGAGGGTTGGTGGCGATGGTCGACAGCTCGGCGCGACCGAGGCCGCGGGCGCCGAACCACCCGACGGCGGCGTCGAGGAGCCGGGCACCGCCGCCGCGACCTTGCACCGTGGGGTCCACGTACAGCTCGTACACCTCGCCTGCCGGCGACGTGCCAGGCTCGAGGTCCTCGTCGTGCACCGGTCCGAGGTCGGCGTAGCCGAACGCCCGTCCCGGCCGGCCCCACACGAGGAGCCGGTGGTCGGGCGTCGGCGGCAGCATCGCCCGCCCGACCCAGAACGATGCCGGCGGGACGACGTCGCGCTGGTCGAGGAAGGCGTCGTCGAGCACGCCGCCGCGGTAGCTGGTGCCGAACGCGCGCCACTTGATCGCGGCGATGGCCGCGCCGTCGTGCGCCGTCGCCACCCGGATGGGCTCATCGTCGGCCGGCTCCCCCACGAACGGCGGCGGGAGCGCCAAGCCGAACCGTCGCCGCACGAGCTCGGCCGCACGGACGTCGGCCGCCGTCGCGTGCGATGGCGCCGGGTCCCCCGCGTCGGTGACGAGCCGCAGCAGCTCGGCGGCGGGGTCGGCGACGACCACGCTCAGGTGCCCGGAACCGGGCCGGCGCCAGTGGCGGGCGACCACTCGCTCACGGACGGCTGGTAGGTCGCCTGGTGCGGCAGCCGGCCACCCTGGACGACCGCGGCGTGCTGCTGCTTGGCGTAGTCCGACTGCGGCTCGACCCACACCGCCGTGCCGTACGCGCAGATCTCGGACCACTGGCCGAACGCACCGCCGTCGAAGCGCATGCCGACGACCGCGTTGGCGCCCCGAGCCTCGGCCTCGGCCACCATCCGCGCCATCGCCTCGTTGCGGCTCTGCACCAGGAGCTTCGTGAACTCGGGGATCTCGCCGCCGCCGATGGACCGCAGGCCGGCGATGCAGCCGGCACCGATGTTGCGCGACCGCACGGTGAGGCCGAAGACCTCGCCGAGGGTGGCGGTGATGTCGTAGCCAGCGAGGTCGAACGTCGTGGAGATGAGCATGTCCCGACGGTAGACCCGGCCGCTCAGGAGGTGGCGAGGTCGTAGACGCGGCGCTTGGGGACGCCGAGCGCCGTGGCCACCTCCGCCACCGCGTCGCGCGTGGACAGGCCGGCGCCTCGCAGGCGACCAAGGGCCTCGACGATCGCAGCATCGTCGACCGCCGCCGGCGCGGGCGCCCCGTCGAGCACCACGACGTGCTCGCCGCGCGGCTCGACCTCGGCGGCGCGCTGGATCGCGTCGGCCAGGGTGCCCCGCCAGACCTCCTCGTGGAGCTTGGTGAGCTCGCGAGCGATGGCCACCCGACGATCCAGCCCGCAGGCACCGGCCAGGTCGGTCAGGGTTCGGGCCAGCCGGTGGGGCGCCTCGAACAGCACGCTGGTCCTCGGCTCGACGGCCACGGCGGCGATCCGCTCGACGCGAGCCGCGCCCTTGCGAGGCAGGAATCCCTCGAACGCGAACCGACCGGTGGGCAGCCCGCTCGCCACGAGCCCGGCCAGCGCGGCGGACGGCCCGGGCACCACCTCGACCACCCCGCCCGCTGCCGCCACCGCGGCCACCAACCGCTCGCCCGGGTCCGACACCCCCGGCATCCCGGCGTCGGTGACCACCGCGACCACCTCGCCCGCTCCCACCCGGCGGACCACCTCGGCGACGATGTCGGCCTCGGTGTGCTCGTTGGCGACGCGCAGCGCGCGGGCGCGCACCCCCGCGTGCTCGAGGAGCCGGCCGGTGCGACGCGTGTCCTCGCAGCACACAAGATCGGCGGCGGCGAGGACGTCGACGGCGCGGGGCGACAGATCGCAGAGGTTGCCGATCGGCGTGCCGACCAGCACCAGGCGACCGGCGCCGCGGGCCCCGACCGGGTCAGACGTTGAAGCGGAACTCGAGGACATCGCCGTCGGCCACCTCGTAGTCCTTGCCCTCCACGCGCAGCTTCCCGACCTCCTTGGCCTTCGTCCACGAACCGATCTCGAGCAGCTCGTCCCAGTGGATGACCTCGGCCCGGATGAAGCCCCGCTCGAAGTCGGTGTGGATGCGCCCCGCGCACTGCGGCGCCTTGGAGCCGGCGCGGAAGGTCCACGCCCGGCTCTCCTTCTCGCCGGTCGTGAGGAACGTGCGCAGGCCCATGAGCTGGTACGCGGCGTGGATGAACCGCTCGAGCCCGCCCTCGCCGAGGCCGAGCGCCTCGAGCATCTCCAGCCGTTCCGCCCCCGTGAACTGGGCGGCCTCGGCCTCGAGCTGCACGCACATGCCGATCACCTCGGCGCGCCCCGCCAGCTCGGCCTCCACCGGGGCGATGATCTCGGGGATGCGGTCGAGGTCGTCCTCGCCCACGTTGACGAGCGCGAGCACGGGCTTGTTGGTGAGGAGGAACTCGGGCTTGAGCGCCTCGCGCTGCGCATCGGTGAGCGTGCCGCGGTAGATCGGGATGCCATCTGCGAGCAGGGCCTGGGCAGCGCCGAGCGCGTCGACGACCTCGGCGAGCGACTTGTCCTGCTTGGCCGCCTTGCGGCGCTTGTCGATGCGGCTCTCGACCGTCTCGAGGTCCGCGAGCGCCAGCTCGATCTCGAGGACCCGCAGGCACTCGAGCGGGTCCGACGGCCCGGGCACGTCGCCGTCGACGAAGGCCCGCAGCAGGTAGACGACGGTGTCGACCTCGCGGATGTGGGCGAGGAACTGGTTGCCGAGGCCCTCGCCCGTGCTGGCGCCCTCGACGAGGCCGCCGATGTCCACGAACTGGACGCTGGCGGGGACGACCTTCTTCGACTGGGACATCTCGGCCAGCAGGTCGAGGCGGCGGTCGGGCACCTTGGCGACGCCGACGTTGGGGTCGGTGGTGGCGAACGCGTAGGGAGCCGCGAGCGCGCCGCCGCCGGCGAGGGCGTTGTAGAGCGAGGACTTGCCCGAGTTGGGGAGGCCGACGAAGCCGAAGCGTTCCATAGCGCCCCGACGCTACCGGTCGTCCCCTCCCGCCCCCGAAGCGATCAGATCGTGGTCACGATCAGCCCGACCATCCCCGACATGATCACCAGCGCCGACACCAGGCGCCGCCGGCCGAGCGCCTCCTTCAGCACCAGCCAGCCGACGAGCGCGCCGAGCACCACCGAGAACTCGCGCAGGACCGAGACGTACCCCACCGGCGCGTGCCGGACGGCGACGAGCACCAGCGTGTACGCGACCACCGCGCACGCACCGGCCAGCAGCCACCGCCGCCACAGCAGCGGCACCGCCGCCACCAGCGCTGCGGTCCGACCGCCCGCGGCGAACAGGATGCTCGTGCCGATGGCCGCCGCCACCAGCGACGCGACGCCGTAGGAGACCCCGTCGGCGCTGATGCGAGCGCCGTGGCTGTCGATGAGCGTGTAGGTCCCGATGGTCAAGCCGGTCAGCAGCGCGTCGCGGACCGCCACGGCGGGCACGTGGGGGCCGATCAGCGACACCAGCCCACCGGCCACGACGGCGATCGCCGCCCACGAGCGCCACGACAGGTGGTCGCCGAGGAGCAACCAACCGCCCACCGCGCTGACCAGGGCGCCACCGCCACGGGCCAGGGGGTAGGCGAGCGAGAAGTCGCCGTGCCGGTAGGCGGCCACGAGGAACCAGGCGTAGGCGGCGTGGACCACGGCGGTGATCGCCAGCCACGGCAGCGCCACCATCCCCGGGCCACCGGTGACCACCACGACGGGGAGGGCGAACGCGGCCGCCACGAGGAACAGCCCCCAGGAGACGAGGTCGCGGTCCGTCTCGGGCGCGGTCTTCAGCACGAGGTTCCAGGTGGCGTGGAGCGTGGCGGCGACCAGGGTGATCGCGGTGGCGAAGACCATCAGCGGAACCCGCGCTCGCCGCTCACGACGCGGAGAGCAGTCGCTCGATCACCACGGCGACACCGTCCTCGTCGTTGGTGGCGGTGACCTCGTCGGCGCTGGCGTGGAGGTCGGGGTGCCCGTTGCCCATGGCGACGCCCCAACCGGCCCACTCGATCAACTCGAGGTCGTTCGGCATGTCGCCGAAGGCGACCACGTCCTCGGCCTCCACCCCCGAGCCCATGAGCACGCGCTCGACCGTCGACGCCTTGTGCACGTCGGGCCTCGACACCTCCAGGAAGGACTCGTCGGTCGAGTGCGTGACCAGCGCGCGGTCCCCGGCGACGGCCTGCACGGCGGCGGCGGTGCCCGGCGGCGCAGGCCGAGGCAACCGGACGATGAGCTTGGTCACCGGCTCGTCGAGGAACGACCGGATCGGCGCGATGCGGACCTCGTCGGCGAAGTGGAGCGACAGCCCGGTCCGCTCGAAGGCCCGGTCGACCCCGAAGTCGAACCCCTGCTCCACGCCGAGGATCGCGTCGGGGAACGCGAGCTGGAGGTCGTCGACCAGGCCCTGGACCACGTCGGGCGCGAGGTCGTTGCGCTCGACCAGCTCACCTCGGGCGGGGTCGAACACCGACGCGCCGTTCGCGCACACGATCAGCCCGCGCTCGCCCAGCTGGTCGATGATCGGCGGGATCCACCGCGGTGGGCGGCCGGTGGCGATGACCACCGACCACCCCACGTCCTCGGCGGCGTCGATCGCGTCGCGCGTGCGCTCCGACACGGTCTGGTCGGAGCGCAGCAAGGTCCCGTCGAGGTCGGTGGCGATGGCCCGGTACCGCACGCTGGCCGACGGTAGCGGGACGCCCTGGTTCCACCCCGATCCCGGCCCGCCGCCACCCTCGGTGCTTCCGCGAACCTGGCGCGGTTCGTCACCCATGTGGTGACAGATCGCGCCAGGAAGGCGTCAGGCGGGGGACCGGCGGGCACGCC
>JBDIAX010000023.1:0-58914 GCA_039812605.1 Acidimicrobiia bacterium
CGACCGCCGACCGCCGACCGCCGGACTTGGCGGACCGGTGTCGGCCGATCGGGCAGACTGCCGTGGTCCGGGGATCGGAGGGCGAGATGGCAGCACAGGATCACCGCGATGGCGAGGATCGGCCGACGCCGAGCCTCGGGCTGCCCTCGATCGGGGACCTCACCAGGTGGGGCACGGCGCTCTCCGGTGAGGTGGCACGGCTTCCCACCACCGTCGCCCGTGCCCGGCACGTGGTCGCGGTCCTCCCCGAGCACCTCGAGGAGCTGGTCAGCGCGCTCGATCGCTTCACCGCGCTGCTCGACCAGAGCCTGGGGGAGGTGCGCGACGAGGTCCGCGACGTGGGTGGCCGGATCGAGACCCTCCAAGCGTCGATCGACGGACTGGCGAGCCAGCTCGGCACCACCACCACGGGGATCGACGCGGCGATGCCGGTGGTCGCCGATGCGATGGTTCGGCTGGAGGAGCGGTTGGAGCGCATGGATCACCTGCTGGGCGAGCTCGGCGGCACCGTCGTCGGCACGATCAACGCTGTGCCCGGCTTGCGGCGCATCGGCAAGCGTCCGCAGGCACCGGGGTAGGGTGCGGCTCGCACGAGTGCCAGGTGGCGCCGCTCGACAGCGAGGGACCTAGCGATGACCGATCCGACCCTTCCCGATGACCCGCAGGAATCGTCTTGGTCCTCGCCGGGTGGGGGCTGGTCGCCGCCGCCGGTTCCGGGTCCCGACGACACCTCCTACGCAGGCACCCCTCCGCCGTCGTCCTATCCGCCGCCCGCGCCGCCCGTCACCGGGTCGCCCTCGGCCTACGTGCCGGGCTCGTCCTACGGTGCGCCGCCGCCGCCGGGTGGCCCCGCGTACGGTGCCCCCGCGTACGGCGGTGCGGGCTACGGGCCGCCGAGCTACGGCACGCCCCAGCCCGGGGGCTACAGCTACGGCTACGGCGGTCCCCAGGATCACCCGCAGGGCACCACCATCCTCGTGCTCGGCATCTTGAGCTTGGTGGTGTGCGGGATCCTCGGGCCGTTCGCGTGGTCGATGGGCAACAAGGCCATCCGCGAGATCGACGCCAACCCGGGGCGCTACGGCAACCGGGGCACGGTGCAGGCCGGACGCATCTGCGGGATCGTCTCGTCGGTCATCCTGATCCTGTCGGTCCTCGCCTTCGCCGTGCTCTTCGTGGCCGCCGCGACCTCGAGCAGCTCGTCGGGCTACTGATCGCGCCGAGCGCCACGCGTCAGCCCGTTGCCAGGTGGTGGAGCGCGACGGCCAGCGCGGTCGCGACGTTGAGGGAGTCGACGCCCTCGGCCATCTCGATGGTGACCTCGGCATCGGCGGCACCACGAGCGGCGTCGCTCAGCCCGGGGCCCTCCGCCCCCGCGAGCACCACCACCGGTGCACCCGGTGCCGGAGGGATCGAAGATCGAAGGGGCCGTCCGCCGCGCGCCACGAGGGCGAGGACGGTGGCACCTCGGTCGCGCAGCTGCTCGATCCCGGTCGGAACCGGGGCGAGCGCCCCGGTGGGGACGGCGAGGACGTGGCCCAGCGAGACCCGGATCGAGCGACGGTAGAAGGGGTCGGCGCAGGTGGGGTCCAGCAGCACCGAAGCGCACCCGAACGCGGCGGCGTTGCGGTAGATCGCCCCGAGGTTCTCGTGGTCGTTCACGCCCTCCAGGGCGACGTGGATGCGGTGCTCACCGGGAACGACGAGGTCGTCGGCCGCGACGATCGGCCGACGGGCGACCGATGCCAGCACGCCCCGGTGCAGGTCGAAGCCCACGACCGACCGGAGCACGTTGCCGTCGGCGACCACCACCCGGTCCCTCCAGGGCTCGACCAGCGGCCCGAGGCGCTCGGCAGCCCGTGGGGACAGGGCGATGGCGCGCACCTCCCAGCCGTCGAGCCCGAGCAGGCGCTCGAGGGCCAGCACCCCCTCGACGACGAAGTGGTCGCCGCGGCGCTCGATCTCGCGACGGCGGTCGGGATCGTTGAGCGCGACGAAGTCGGCGAGGAGGGGATGGCCCGCGTGGGTCGTGGTGGCCAGGTCCACGTCGCGGTCAGCGGGCCTCGCGCTCGTAGGGCGTGCCCAGGGCGGCCGGCGCGCCGAGGCGTCGGCGGGCCCAGCCCGTGGAGACGAACACGAGCACCACGATGGTCATGAGGTAGGGGAGCGAGTCGAGGAGCTGGGTCGACACCTCGACGTTGCGGGCCTGCAGCGTGAGCCCGAGGCTCGAGAACGCACCGAACAGGTAGGCGCCCACCAGGATGAGCTCGGGACGCCAGAAGCCGAAGATCACCAGCGCGAGCGCGATCCACCCGCGTCCGCCGGTGAGCCCGTCGGACCACAGCGGGATGATCGCGAGCGGGTAGAACGCGCCGGCGAGCCCCGCGAGGCCGCCGCCGGCGATGGTGTGGACGTAGCGGGTGCGGACGACGTCGATGCCCATGGCGTCGGCGGTGGCCGGGGACTCGCCCACGGCGCGCAGGTGCAGGCCGCGACGGGAGCGGAACAGGTACCACCAGAGCGCCGCGACCAGCACCCAGGAGAGGTACGTGAGGAGGTTGTGGTCGAACAGGAGCGGGCCCGCCACCGGGAGGTCGGCGAGCCCACCCACGTGGATCGGCTCGAGGCGGTGGGGGATCGGTGACGAGGCGAGGTCGAGGCTGGCGGCGAGGTACGACGACAGGCCAGCCGCGCCGGCGAGGATCGTGATCGCCAAGCCGGAGACGATCTGCTCGACCCGGAACGTGAGGACGAGCACCGCGTGCAGGGCCGCCGTGAGGCCGCCGACCACGACCGCGGCCAGCATGGCCTGGGTCACGACCATCCACCCGCTCCCGCCGGCGTGGAGCGACGTCCAGCACGCGGCCACCGCACCCATGAGCATCATGCCTTCGACGCCGAGGTTCAGGACCCCGCTGCGCTCGGTGAGCATCTCGCCGAGCGCCGCGAGCAGGAGGGGTGTCCCGTAGAAGATGGCCGAGGCGAAGATGACGATGAGCAGGTTGCTGTTCACCCCGCCGCCGGTGCTGGCCACGGGGAGCGCGCTCGATGCGCCGTCTCCCGCTTGGGCGAGGACCGTCGCCACCTGGACGAGGGCGGTGGAGGCGATCATCCCTGCACCCCAGCGCCGGGCGGTGCAGCGACAGCGACGACACCCGCGCCGGCGCCGGCTCGGCGGATGCGGTAGCGGGCGAACAGCTCGCCGGCCAGCGTGCACACGAGCAGGAGGCCCTGCAGGGTGCCGACGAGCCCCGCGGGGAAGTCCGGGCCCTGCAACGCCCGTCCGGCGTTGGCGAGCCCGCCCATGAGGATCGACACGCCGACCACCGCGAGGGGGTTGAGCCGGGCGAGGGCGGCCACGACGATCCCCGCGTAGCCGTAGCCGGCCTGGCCGAGGGCCTTCGGGTCGAGCAGGTGGCGGGTGCCGCCCACGTCGCTGGCGCCGCCGAGGCCGGCCACGGCGCCCGACAGGGCCAGCAGCGCCAGGATCGTGCGCTTCGTGCGCATGCCGGCGTAGGCCGCGGCCCGGGGCTCGTCGCCGATCACCCGGGTCTGGAAGCCGAACCGGGTGCTGCGGAACGCGACGTAGAGCGCGATCGCCGCCGCGATCCCGATGAAGAAGCCGAACGAGACCGTGAAGTTCCCGAAGTCCACGCTCGGGAACTCGAACGCCTCGGGGATGGCCTTGCCCTTCGGGAACATGAGCCCGCTGCCCTCGAGGTCGCGCCAGCGGCTCTTCGAGCCGAACACGAGGTAGGTGGCCAGGTTGATGGCGAGGTAGTTGAGCATCAGCGTGGTGATGATCTCGTTGGTGTTCAGCCAGGCGCGCAGGACGGCAGCGATCCCCGCCCACGCCGCCCCGCAGGCCGCGCCCGCAACGAGCATCGCGGGGATCGCCAGCGCGGCTGGGCGCCCATCGAGCACGATCCCCGCGCCCGACGCGCCCACCGCGCCCACGATCAGCTGGCCTTCGCCGCCGATGTTGAAGATCCCCATCCGAAACGCCGTCGCGGCCGCGAGGCCGGTGAACAGCAGGGGCGTGGCGGCGGTGAGGGTGGCGGTGAACGCTCCCCGGGAGGTGAACCCGCGGTCGACGATGCGCGAGTAGGTGGCGATCGCGTCGTTGCCCGAGAGCGCCACGACGACCGCGCCCACGAGGAGGGCCACGGCGATCGAGCCCAGAGGAACCGCGAGCGACAGCCATCGCGGCTGGTCGACGCGGCGCTCGAGGCGGATCACGCCGCGTCTCCGTCGAGGTGGCTGCGATCGCCGCCCATGAGCAGGCCGAGCTCCTCCACGTCCGCGTCGTCGCGCGACACCACCGCCTGGATCCGGCCCTCGTAGATCACGGCGATGCGGTCGGCGAGCGACAGGATCTCGTCGAGGTCTTCGGACAGGAGCAGGATCGCCACGCCGCGCTCGGCGGCGTCCACGAGCAACGTCCGCACGGTCTCGATGGCCCCCACATCGAGCCCGCGCGTGGGCGACGCGGCCACGAGCGCCTTGGGCGACGACGACAGCTCGCGGGCCAGCAGGACCTTCTGCACGTTGCCGCCCGAGAGGACCCGGGTGGGGGTGGTGGGCCCCGGCGCGCGCACGTCGTAGGCCGCCATCAGCTCGGTGGCCTGCTCGCGGATGCGGCGCCGACGCAGGAACGGCCCGGTGGCCAGTGGCGGGCTCCGGTAGGCGCGGAGCGCGAGGTTGTCCTCGATCGGCAGGGAGGGCGCCAGGCCGGTGTGGAGGCGGTCCTCGGGCACGTGGGCGAGCCCGGCGCGCTGGGCGATCCGCGGGTCGGCCCGGCTGAGCTCGGTCTCGCCGATGCGCACGGTGCCCGCGGTGGTGGCGCGCATCCCAGCCACGACCTCGGCGAGCTCGCGCTGGCCGTTGCCCGACACGCCGCACACGCCGACGATCTCGTGGGCGTGGACCTCGAGGTCGATGCCGGCGAGCGCCTCTCGCCCGTGGTCGCCCGCGGCGCGAACCCCCGACAGGGAGAGGAGGACGTCGTCGGTGGGGGCGGTGGATCGCTCGATGCGCTCCGCGCCGAGCGTCACGTCTCGGCCGACCATCAGCCGGGCCAGCTCGCGGCTGTCGGCCCCCGCGACCGACCGGGTGCCCTCGGTGCGCCCGTCGCGCAGGACCGTGACCCGGTCGGCCACGGCGCGCACCTCGTCGAGCTTGTGGGAGATGAAGATGACCGACCGGCCCTCCGCGGTCATGCGGCGCAGCACGGAGAAGAGGGCCTCCGCCTCGTGCGGGGTGAGCACGGCGGTGGGCTCGTCGAGGATCAGGATGCGGGCCTCGCGCGACAGCGCCTTGATGATCTCGACGCGCTGCTGCTGGCCGACGGAGAGCTGCCAGATGCGGGCGTTGGGGTCGACCTCGAGGCCGTAGCGCTCGCCGAGCTCGCGCACGCGGGCGGCGTCGGCGCGCTTGCGAAGCGGTCCGTGCTCGCCGAGGGCGACGTTCTCCGCCACCGTGAAGGTCTCCACCAGCCGGAAGTGCTGGTGGACCATGCCGATGCCGGCCTCGATGGCATCGCGAGGGGAGTGGAACGAGACGGGCGCGCCGTCGACGAGGATCGATCCCTCGTCGGGCCGGTACAGCCCGGTGAAGCAGTTGGAGAGGGTGGACTTGCCGGCGCCGTTCTCTCCCAGCAGCGCGTGCACCTCGCCGGGCGCCACGTCGAGGTCGACGGCCTCGTTGGCCACCACGCCACCGGGGAACCGCTTGGTGATGCCGCGCGCCGAGAGGGCCGGGGGAGATCCCCCGGCCCTCGTCGGCTCGGACGTGACGTCGCTCACGGAGCGACCTCGGTCGAGATCAGCCCTTGGGGCTGCCCTCGACGCCCTCGATGAACCAGTCCATGGACAGGATCTCGTCGAGGGTCATCTTCACGCCGTCGGCCACCTGCTCGGTGCCGTCCTGGTCCACGAGGGGGCCGGTGAGCGGGTAGAAGTCGCCGTCGACGATGGCCTGCTTCTGGGTCTCGATCTGGTCCTGGACCTCTTCGGTCACGAGCTTGCCGAAGGGGGCGAGGTGCACGAAGCCGTCGGCGATGCCGCCGTAGTACGAACCGGTCTTCCAGGTGCCGTCCATCACGGCCTGGACGCGCTCGGTGTAGTACGGGCCCCAGTCGTAGAGCGACGCGGTGAGCCAGATGTCGGGGAAGTTCTCGCTCTGGTCCGAGTCGTAGCCCACGAAGGGAAGCCCAGCGGCCTTGGCGGCCTCGCCCGACGCCGGGCTGTCCTGACCGGAGGCGATGGCATCCACGCCGGCCTCGACGAGCGAGTCGGCGGCCTTGCGCTCATCCTCGGGGTCGAACCAGGTGTTCGTCCACACGACCTTGGTGGTGGCGGTGGGGTTGTTGGTCTTCACGCCGATCTGGAAGGCGTTGATGTGGCGGATGACCTCGGGGATCGGGAACGGGGCCACGAAGCCGACCGTGCCGCCCTCGGGGATGGCCGAACCGGCGGCGATGCCCGTGAGGTAGATCGTGTCCTCCGAGGCGCCGTAGTAGGTGGCGACGTTGTCGGCGGTGGTGGCACCGGTGGCGTGCTCGAACTTCACGTCGGGATGCTCGGGGGCGAGCTCCGCGATCGCGTCGCCGTAGCCGAACGAGGTGGCGAAGATGATCTTGTTGCCGTCCTTGATCAGGTCCTCCATGACCTGCTTGGCCTCAGGGCCCTCCGGGACGTTCTCCTTGTAGGTGGTCTCCACCTTGTCGCCCAGCTGCTCCTCGACGAACTCACGGCCGGCGTTGTGGGCCTGGGTCCACCCACCGTCGTTGATCGGACCGACGAACACCCAGGCGGCCTTCACCGGCCCGTCGGAGGTGGCTTCGGTGTTGCTGCCGGACGTGCTGCCGTCGCTGGTGTCGTCGTCGCCGCCGCAGCCGCGAGGCCGAGGGCGAGCAGGGCCACGAGGGCGAGGCTGAGCAGCTTGGCGCTGCGGGACGTGGTTCGACTCACGGAGTCTCCAGATGATCGGCGGCCCGCGCTCGGGCCGAGGTGGAAGCTGGGACGAGGGCTGGCCGCGCGTGCTTCGGCCATCCGCCACCCGTCGGACCGGCACCCTAGGCGGCGGTGCGACCGCGGTTCCCGCCCGGGCGTCAACGCTCTGTGAACCGCGTGTGAACCAGGCCGGTTCCGCTCAGCGGTCGAGGAACGGCGCGTACTCGTCGAGGGTGCGCAGCACCTCGTCGCGCCCGGCCGATGGCAGCCGCAGCACCGTCTCGTGGATGCCGAGCGACGCGTAGTGGTCGAGCTTGCCCGAGTCGGGGAGCGTGCCGAACGGGATCACCTGGAAGTCCGAGGCTGGGCGACCGACCCGTCCGCCGGCCGCGTGCAGCTGCGCCATCGCGTCGGCGACGCCGGCACCACCCACCGGGATCCAGCCGTCGGCGAACTCCGCGATGTGCTCGAACAGGATGGGCCCGGGCGCGCCGCCGACGAGCACGGGCACCCCTGGGCGACCCCGCACCTCCTGCACCGGCTTCGGCCACGCCCAAGACCGAGACAGCGTGACGTGCTCGCCCGCGAACTCCGCCTCGTCCTCTCCCCAGAGCTCCTGCATGGCGAGGACCCGTTCGCGCACGACGGCGCGACGGGTGCGCTTCGAACCGCCGTGGTCCTCGAGCTCCTCGAGGTTCCAGCCGTACCCGACGCCGAGGCTCACCCGGCCCCCGGAGCAGTGGTCGAGCGTGGCCACCTCCTTGGCGGTCACGATCGGGTCGCGCTCCGCGATGAGCGCGATGCCCGTGCCGACGCGCAGCCGCTCGGTGACGGCGGCGATCATCCCCATGGCCACGAACGGGTCGAGGCAGCGCTTGTACTCCTCGGCGATCGGCTCACCCATGGGGGCCGGTGTGCGGCGGGAGGTTGGGATGTGGGTGTGCTCGGGCAGCCACAGCGACGCGTAGCCCCGGGCCTCCACCTCCCGGGCGAGCTCGACGGGGCCGATGCTCTGGTCGGTGAGGAAGATCGTGACGCCGAGGTCCATCCGCCGACAGTAACCTGACGCCCCGTCAGAAACCGGAGTGCGAGACGAGCAGGAGAACGCTGACCATGGGACACCTCTGCGACGGACGAGTCGTGGTCATCACGGGCGCGGGCCGAGGCATCGGCCGGGCCCACGCGCTCGAGTTCGCCCGCCAGGGCGCGAAGGTCGTCGTGAACGACATCGGGGCCGAGCTCGACGGATCGGGCGGGTCCACCGGCCCCGCCGGCGAGGTCGTCGAGGAGATCCGAGCGGCCGGCGGCGAGGCCGTCGCCAACGGCGCCGACATCTCGACGTGGGACGGGGGAGCCGACCTCGTCCGAAGCGCCATCGACGCGTTCGGCGACCTCCACGTCGTGGTCAACAACGCCGGCGTCGTGCGCGATCGCATGTTCGCCAACGCCACCGAGGACGAGTGGGACCTCACCATGGCGGTCCACCTCAAGGGCCACTTCACCACGGCCCGTCACGCTGCCGCCTACTGGCGCGACCGTGCCAAGGCGGGCGAGGCGGTCGACGCTCGCATCATCAACACCAGCTCCGGCGCCGGGCTCCTGGGGTCGGTCGGACAGGCCGCGTACTCGGCGGCCAAGGGCGGGATCCTCTCGCTCACGCTGGTGCAGGCGGCCGAGCTCGGTCGCTACGGCGTCACGGCCAACGCCATCGCTCCCGCGGCGCGCACCCGGATGACCGAGAAGGTGTTCGCGGACTCCATGGCTGCTCCCGACGACCCCGATGCCTTCGACGAGATGGCTGCGGAGAACGTGTCGCCCCTGGTGGTCTGGCTCGGCTCCGCCGATTCGGCGGCCGTCACCGGCCGAGTGTTCGAGGTCGAGGGCGGCAAGGTGTCGGTGGCCGACGGCTACCAGCACGGCACCGTGATCGACAGGGGCGCTCGCTGGGAGCCCATCGAGGTCGGCGCGGCCGTCACCGGCCTCCTCGCCGACGCTCCCGCCCCCGCCCCCGTCTACGGCGCCGGCTGACCGCGAGTCGCGATGGGCGACTCCTGCTGCGTCGCGAACCTGAGGCAGGGTCCGTCCCGCGGCGGTCCTGACGCCGAGCGTGGCGAGGTGGGAAGCTGGGGCGGTGGTGACGCAGGGGCCGCTGGCCTGGGAGCCGCGTGAGCCCTCGGGGCTCGGCGCCGACACGCCCGAGGCGCTCGCGATGGCCCACCTGTTCCGCGAGTTCGCGGACCAGGCGGTGGCGCGGCTGCCCCTCTACCGCCGCCTGTGCGAGGCAGCGGCTGACGACGTCGAGGTCGCGGCGCGCCTGCTCCTCGCGCCGCCAGACCAGCAGGTCCCGAACCTGCTGCTCGCCTCGGTGCACGACGTGCTGCTGGCCGGCGAGCCCAGCCCGCTGGCCGATTGGTACCCGACCGTCCTGGGTCGGAACGCCTCGGCCGGCCCGCGGGCACGGACGGTGGGCAGCGGGGATGACGACCCCTGGCCCCACTTCCGCACGCTCGCCCTCCACCACCCTCGCGTCGAGCACCTCCTCGAGACGGCGAGCACCCAGACGAACGAGGTCGGGCGCAGCGCGGCCATCTACCCGGGGGTGTTCTCGGCGGCGCGCCACGCCCGCTCCGCGCCCGATGGGGGCGCCCGGCCGATCGGGATCGTCGAGCTGGGCGCGGCCGCCGGCCTCAACCTCGATCCGAGCCGCTACGGCTACCGGTACCGCCTGCCCGCCGACGAGGACCGAGCGGAGGAGGTCATCACCTCCGTCGGGATGCGATCGCGCCTCGTGATCGACTGCGAGCTCCGCGGCCGCCGGCTGCCACCTCTGCCCGATGGCACGCTCGACGTCGTCAGCGCGATCGGCATCGACCGCCACCCGCTCCTCGCGGCTCGCGCCGAGGACGCCCGCTGGCTGGTGGCCTGCCAGTGGCCCGAGGAGATCGAGCGCACCGCCCGCTTGCGAGCGGCCATCGCGCTCGCGGCCGAGGAACCGCCCATCGTCGACCGCGGCGATGCGGTCGCCGCCGTCGGCCGCCTCGTGGCCGCGGTGCCAGCGCACGCGCTCCCGGTCGTCGTCGCCACCTGGATGCTCTGCTACTTGTCGATCGAGCGCCAGCACGAGCTGCTCGGCGAGCTCGACCGCATCGGCACCCACCGCGACGTGGCCCTGGTGTTCGCGGAGCAGCCCGAGCGGGTCCCCGGGCTGCCCGTGCCCCCTCGCCCCGACGGCCAGCCCGACGGCCGGGCGACGGCCCTGGTGCGCATGGAGTGGCGCGACGGCGACCGCACCGAGGTCCGCCTCGCGGACATGCACCCCCACGGTCGCTGGATCGAGTGGCTCGAGGAGCCGGCGGGCACCGCCCCGGCGGATTCGGACCCCGACGGAGGCCTTGGCTAGACAGGAACCTCTTCCCAGGGGATCTCTCAAGGAGCCGGTCATGCCCGAAGCCGTCATCGTCGCCACCTCCCGCACGCCCATCGGTCGGGCGATGAAGGGCTCGCTCAAGAACGAGCGCCCCGACGACCTCACCGCGTTCATCGTCGACGACGTGCTGAACAAGGTGCCCCAGCTCGACCGCAACGAGGTCGAGGACCTCCTGCTCGGCTGCGGCCAGCCCGCCGGCGAGTCCGGCTACAACCTGGCCCGCATCGTGGCCATCCAGGCCGGCATGGCCAACGTCCCCGGCGTGACCATCAACCGCTACTGCTCCTCGTCGCTGATGAGCATCCGCATGGCCGAGCACGCCATCAAGGCCGGCGACGGCGACGTGTTCGTGGCGGCCGGCGTCGAGACCGTCAGCCGCTTCCTCAACGGCATGGCCGACTCGGGCCCCCACAACCCGCTGTACGGCGACGCCGAGGCGCGCACCGCCGAGCGCTCCAACGAGGGCTCGGCCACCTGGTCGCCCATCGAGGGCTCGCTCCCCGACGTGTACATCACCATGGGCCAGACCGCCGAGAACGTCGCCCAGTACACCGGCACCAGCCGCGAGGAGCAGGACGACTACGCGTTCCTGTCGCAGACCCGGGCCACCGAGTCGCTCAACAACGGCTTCTGGGAGAACGAGATCACGCCGGTCACCACCAAGGACGACGAGGGCAACGAGGTCGTCGTGACCAAGGACGACGGCATCCGCGAGCCCAACCGGGAGAAGATGGCCACCCTCGCCCCGGTGTTCCGCCCCGACGGCACCGTGACCGCCGGCAACGCCTGCCCGCTCAACGACGGTGCTGCCGCGGTCGTGGTCATGAGCGACACCAAGGCCAAGGCCCTCGGCCTCACCCCGCTGGCCCGCATCGTCTCGTCGGCCGCCACCGGCCTGGACCCCGAGATCATGGGCCTCGGCCCCATCGAGGCCATCCGCAAGGCCCTGTCCCGGGCCGACATGACCATCGACGACATCGATCTCGTCGAGATCAACGAGGCCTTCGCCGCCCAGGTCATCCCGTCGGCCAAGGAGCTCGGCATCAGCTGGGACAAGCTGAACGTGAACGGTGGCGCCATCGCCGTCGGCCACCCCTTCGGCATGACCGGCGCCCGCATCATGGGCACCCTGCTCAACGGCCTGAAGAAGGACGACAAGACCTTCGGCCTCGAGAGCATGTGCGTCGGCGGCGGCCAGGGCATGGCCATGATCGTCGAGCGCCTCTCCTGACCTGACCCGTTCGGGTCGCAGAACGTGCACGAAGGGGCCCGCGAGGGCCCCTTCGTCGCGTCTCGGGTCAGAGTGCCCCGGCGCAGGTGCCACCGCCGAGTCGGGCGAGCCCAGCTCGATCACCCGGGCCGAGCTGCTCGTTGTCCTCGTTGCCCTCGGCGTACATGAGCTGGCTCGGATCGTCGCTGTGGGCGAGCCCGACGAGGTGACCGAGCTCGTGGCTGATCACCGCCACCGCGGTAGCTCGATCGTCGCGGTCGAGGATCTCGTCGATCTGCGGTCCGTCGAGCAGGACGATGCCGCTCACCCACCACGCCGGCCCGCCGTCGACCGCGATGCTGTTCGGCCCGCCGATGCCGGCGACCTGGCCCTCCAGGTCCTCGACCTCGTCGGGGTCGGTCCAGGCGACGAGGACGGGCGCCCATCGTCGACCGTACCGATCGCGCTGGTACGAAGCTCGATCGACGGACGCCTCCTCGTCGGTGGATCCATCGACGTCGAACTGCAGACCCGTGGCCGTCGAGATCTCCTCGAGGGCGTCGTCGAGGAGCGCGTCGCCGCCGTCGGGCATCGTTCGGTCGTTGACCACGAGGTGGATCGTGCGGCAGGGATCCCATCGGACCGGGCTCCCATCTCGCTGCTCGCCCATGAAGGCGTAGCGGTCGTCATCCTCGACCTCCGGTGGGGTGCCGAGGGGCTCGGACGACTCGCCGGGAGTCGGGGGAGGCACGTCGCCGACCGATGCCGAGCGATGGATCGGGATGCCGCCGAGGCGGCCCATCGCCTGCGGTTCGGGGTTGCGTCGCAGCAGCGTGAAGGTCAAGGGAGTGATCGAGGCCACCAGCACCACCGCGGCGAGACGACGCAGTCGGCGCTGGCGCGTCGCTCGGCGCTCCTGCGACCGAGCGTCCTCGATCGCGGCGATGTCGAGCGCCTCGAACGCCACCCGGTTCGCCCGGACCCGGGCAGAGGGCTCGACGGTGGACGATGCCGCGACCCACGCGTCGTCGAAGGTGATGCCATCGAAGGGGTCCTCGGGATCGGACATCCGCGTCTCGGGTCAGCGGGCGCCGAGGCGGCGGAGGAGGGCCTGGGCGTCGAGGACGGTGGTGAAGAGGTGCGCATCCCAGCCGGCAGCGCGGGCGGCGTGGACGTTGTCGGCGCTGTCGTCGAAGAACACGACCTGCTCCGCGGTGACGCATAGGTGGCTCCCAGCGCGCTCGAACGCCTCGGGGTCGGGCTTGGCGGCGCCGAGCCGATACGAGAAGACGAGGTGGTCGAAGGCGTCGCCGACCTCGGACAGCTCGGCGGTCACGGCCGCCTCCATGAGCGGGCCGTTGTTGGTGAGCAGGGCGGTCGGGGTGGCGAGGGAGCGGACCAGGCGCAGGACCGACGTGGCGGGCTCGTACGCGGTCGCCCATGCGGAGCGGAGCGCGTCATCGGTGTCGGGCGCGATCGGCAGGCCGAGCATCGCCGCGAGCTGCTCGGTGAACTCGGCGAGCGTGAAGCGCCCTCGTTCGCCGGCGTCGTCGAAGCCGGACTCGAACACCAGCTGGTCGATCGTCGCTGGGGGCAGGCCGCACAGCTCGGCCAACGCCACCGACCGGCGATCCGGCAGCCAGCGGCACACCACCCCGCCCAGGTCGAACACCACGATGCGATCCGTCGAGCGGGCCACGTCGGTCACGGCGCCTCCCGGTGCAGGTCGAGCTGGAGCAGGACGAGGTCGACGGGCTTGCCCCGCTTGCGGCCGATGGCCGGCATGTCCGCGACCTTCCGGAACCCGTGGCGCTCGTGGAAGCGGATGGCGCCCTCGTTGCCGCCGTCGCACCCGGCCACCAGGACGTGCTTGCCGTTCGACCGAGCCCGCTCGATCAGTGCGTCCATGAGCACCGCGCCCACGCCTCGGCCCCGAGCGTTCGGCCCGAGCAGGATCGTGTGCTCGACGGTCGGCCAGTACCCCGCCTTGTCGCGGAAGGGGAAGTAGCCGCAGTAGCCGAGCAGGCCGGCGTCGTCCTCGGCGACCAGCACGACGTCGCCGGCGCGTTGGCGTTCTTCGAGCCAGGTGCGGCGGTCAGCGGTCGGGAGGTGGTCATCGATCCAGATGGCATCGGACTCGTCGATCACGTGGTTGTAGATCGCGGTGATGGCCTCGACGTCGTCGAGCGTGGCGTCGCGGACGATCACGGTCCCACCTCCTCGACGACTGCAGCCAGGTCGTCGTCGGAGATGCCGCCGGGCGTGCTCAGCGCCACCCGATCGGCCTCGCCTTCGAACCGGTTGCGCAGGCGCGTGGCCACGACGCCCGGGTCGCCCCGCAGGACCACGGCGTCGAGGAGGTCGTCGTCGATCAGTGCCGCCATCTCGTCCCAGCGGGCCTCCCTCGACATCGCCCGCAGCTGCGGATGGAGGTCGGCTCGGCCCTCGGTCTCGAGGATCGGGGCGTAGGCGGGTGTGGATCCGTAGAAGCCGAGCATCCAGCGGGCGGCGACGTCGAGATCGGCCTGCTTCGAGCGGTCGGAGGTGCAGGCGAGGATCGCCTGGCCGACCACCGTGAGGTCGTCCCGCTGCCGTTCCGCCGCGTCCAGCCCGGCGGCGATGGCGGGCAGGGTCTGCTCGGCGAGGTGGCGATCCGAGGTGAACGGATGGACGAGGAGCCCGTCGGCTTCCCGGGTGGCCAGCGTGGTCATCTTCGGGCCGAGGGCGCCCAGCCAGATCGGCGGCGGCCCGCCCGGCAGCGAGCCGGGGTCGAAGGCCGGCGTCATCAGCGTGTGGCGGGTGTGCTCGCCGGTGAAGTCGAGCGGGGTGCCGTCCTGCCAGCGGGCGGAGATGGCCCGGATCGCTGCCACCCACTCAGCCATGCGGGCGACCGGGGCCGACCACGTGGACCCGTACCGCCGCTCGACGTGGGCGCGCACCTGGGTCCCGAGGCCGAGGGCGAAGCGGCCGTCGCTCGCGGCCGCCAGGTCCCAGGCCAGGTGGGCGAGGTGCATGGGGGAGCGGGGGAAGGCGATGGCGACGTTGGTGTAGAGCTGCCGACCGGTGTCCGCGGCGACGGCGAGCGGCAGGAACGGGTCGTGCGGGCCCTCGAAGGTGAACAGGCCGTCGATCCCCGTCGCCGCGAGCTCCTCGGCCCGCCGTCGCACCTCGTGGGGCGGCGCGAGGAGCAGGGCATCGAGCTTCACCGGCTGGAGCCTACGAGTCTGCCGGTGCGATGCCCGGCCGCTCGACCAGGGTTGGCGGGGAGGTTCGGGCGATCGTTGCCGCCATGCGCGCACGATCGCCCGAACCTCCGCCGAGGACGCCCCTCGGGAGGTGCCCTACGCGTCGACGGCGAGCCAGTCGAGGGCGACGGCAGCCGTCCAGGACTGGGCGGGCGAGCCCAGGGGGTCCCCGCTGAAGGGCTCCACGTACTCGGTGCACCCGACCTCGCGCAGCTGATCGATGGCCGTCGTCCGAAGGTGCTCGGCGGTGCGGCGATGGCCGGCGCGGTTGATGCCCCACCAGAGCAGCCAGGTGATCGGCGGCCACTGGGGGCCGCGCCAGTAGCCGCGGCGGTCGAAGCGAGGATCGGTGGTGGCGGTGGACAGCGGGAGCGGCCAGGCGAGCCCGTCGGCGCCGGCGTAGGTCGGGCCGAAGAGCCGGCCGATGAGGACCGCGGTGCGGTCGACGTGGCAGCCGGCGATGAGCGGCGCGAAGCCGCCGATCGTGTCGGCGCGGATCCCGCGCTCGGTGATGCGGTCCTGGTCGAGGCACGCGTGGAGGTCCTCGTCCCAGGCAGCATCGAGCGCGGCCCGTGTGCGGGCAGCCTCCTCGCGGTGCCGATCTGCCTCGCAGGGGTGGCCGGCCACCGGGGCGAGATCCGCCAGCACGTCGTCGGCGGCCGCGAGGATCGCGCTGAAGAAGACGTCGGCGACGCGGAACGGGTGCTCGGCGAGCGCCTTCTCCTGATCGTGGTCGATGGCGACGAGCTGCTCGACGAGGTAGCGGTACCGGCGGTACTCGCTGTTGGTGGGGCGTTCGCCGGGGTCGGCGACGTAGGTCAGGTCGGGCCGGGGCGGCTCGTCGTCGGTGCCGGGATCGATGGCGCTCAGCGGTCGGTCCCACCTCGGCGAGTTGTCGAGGCCGCTCTCCCACGGGTGCAGGATGGTGACGAGCCCGGTGGAGCCCGGGTCCCGGGCGGTGTGCAGCCAGCGGTGCCACCGGGCCAGCCGCGGGTAGAGGTCGACGATCGCGTCGTCGACCTCGCCGAGCAGGTCCGGCGACCGCGTCGATGCCACCTCGCGGATGCGGCCCAGGGCGATGGCGTGGACCGGTGGCTGGCAGATGGCGCTCGTGGCGGTTCCCGCCGGCGCGTGCAGCGCGCTGCCCCACGAGTTCGGACCGGGCTCGTAGGCGCCGCGGGCCACGTTGAGGTCGAACACGATGTGGGGGATCATGCCGGTGGACCACTGACCCTTCAGCAGCGACCACAGCTCCGCGACGGCTCGCATCGGATCCAGCTGGGCCCAGCCCATCGCCACGAAGGCCGCATCCCAGCTCCACTGGTGCGGGTAGAGGCGTGGGGAAGGCCGTGTCCACGCGCCGCGATCGTTGCCGTGCAGCACCTCGATCGCTCGCCGCGCCAACTCGTCCACGAGGCGAACCTAGAACGAGGTCCAGCCCCTGGTCAGCCGGATCGACGCCCCTTCACGGTGGGTTCACACAGCCGTCACGAAGGGCTGTCGAGGGCGTGCGGTGACTTCGGGCCCGAGGGGACCGTCTGCGAGACTGCTCCGACCATGCTGGGACCAGACGCACCCACCCGGCGCCAGGTGCTGCGGTGGATGGGTGCCGCAGGCATCGTGGCGGCCGCACCACCGGTCCTCACCGCGTGCATCCCGGCGTCGACGCCGCAACCGCTCGTCCCCGACGCCTTCCTGCGCTCCTGGGGGTTCGTCGGCGGCGCCGACGTCGAGATCGGTCCCGGCGCCTGGTGCTGGTTCCAGGCCCCGCGTGCGTCGTTCGGGCCAGGCGGGTTGCTGTGGTTGGGGGCCAGCGTGGCGGGCACGGGCACCGCAGCCGATGGCGCCGTGAAGGTGCTGGCGTACGAGGTGCCGACCTCGAGCCTGGTGGTCGACCGCACGCTCGCCACGGTCCGCGAGGACGATCACACGTCGCCGTCGGTGCTCGCGCTGGGCGACGAGGTGCAGGTCTCGTGGGCGGCGCACATGGCCACGGACTGGGTCGAGATCGCCACCACCGACCGGACCGGTGCCTTCTCCTCGCAGCGGCTCCACCGTGCCGGCTCGACGAGGGCGCCGGCGCGGGGCACGTCCTACGCGTCCGTGCACGTGGTGAAGGGCGTGCGCTACCTGCTCTACCGGGGCGAGCACTACAGCTGGAACCTGCTCACCTCGCCCGACGGCAAGACCTGGAAGGCGCACGGCCTGGTGGTGACGCCCCGGTCCTCGGGCGACCGTCCCTACCTGCACGCCGCGAGCGACGGCAACCGGTTGCACCTGCTCGTCACCGACGGCAACCCCACCGAGTTCCGCGGCACCTCCGTGTACGCGGGAACGCTCGAGTCCGACCTCACCCTTCGGCGCAACGGCACGAAGATCGGCACCGTCGGTTCCGGGGCGCCCGTGCCGAGCCGGTTCCAGCGCCTCGCCGTGGGCGTCGTCGGCGCGACCGAGGCAGACGACACCGACATGTGGATCTGCGACCTGCGAGTGGTCGACGGCCGTCCGACGGGCATCGTGGTGCGCCGCGACCCCTGGCCGGCCGGGTCGGCGGCGGTCGGCAGCTTCCGCCACCGCTACTACTGGGTCCGCCTCCGAGCGGACGGGTGGTGGATCGAGTTCCTCGGCTTCGGTGGCGGCGAGCTCTACGTCCGCCAGCCCGACTACGCCGGGCTCGCGACCCAAGACCCGTCCGACCCGACGCGCGTCGTGATCTCCACCAACGTCCATCCGGTCACCGGCGCACCCCTCACCTCCCAAGCCGACGGGCGCGTCCACTTCGAGCTCTACGAGGGCGTGCGGACGGGCGAGCGGCAGTGGAGGTGGGAAGCGCTGACCGTCGATTCCACCGAGGACAACCTCCGCCCCTTCATCGCGGCCGGCGGTGCCCACAAGGCCCTGGCGTGGATGCGGGGCCGGTACTGGAGCTGGACCGCTGCGAACACCCGGATGTGCGTGCGTGCCGCCGTCGACCCTGCACAGGTCCCCACGACCACCACCACGGTCCCGACCACCACGACGACCACCGAGGGGCCCACGAGCACCACCACGACCGAGGCGCCCACGAGCACGACGACCGAGGTGCCGACCAGCACGACGACCGAGGTGCCGACCAGCACGACCACGAGCACCACGATCCCCGCCGAGGGGTCGTTCGGGTCGACGACCTCAGGCGGGCCAGGCGCGCTCGAGGATGGCGGCTAGGCCGGTCCCCGACGGCAGGGTGCCGAACGCCCGCCCGCTGTCGCCGGCGAGGCGCGTGGCGCAGAACGCGTCGGCCACGGGCTCGGGGGCGTAGCGGACGAGCAGCGAGCCCTGGAGGGCCAGCGCGGCGCGCTCGACGATCCGCCGGGCGCGCAGCTCCAGATCGTCGAGGTCGCCCAGCTCGGCGTGGAGGTCATCGACCGATCGGTCGAGGCGAGCATCGGCACCGCGGGTGATCGCGAGCTCCGCGAGCAGGGCGTCCACCGAGTCGGGGTCACGGCCGGCGGCGCGCAGCACGTCGAGGCAGATCACGTTGCCCGACCCCTCCCAGATGCCGTTGAGGGGGGACTCCCGGAACAGGCGCGCCATCGGCGCCTCCTCCACGTACCCGGCGCCGCCCAGGCACTCGAGCGCTTCGTGGGCGAACACCGGTGCCCGCTTGCACACCCAGTACTTGCCGATGGCGGTGGCGATCCGGGCGAACGCCTGCTCGCCGCGGTCGTACGCCCCGGCGAGGCGCAGCATCAGCGTGGTGGCGGCCTCGGACTCGATCGCGAGGTCCGCGAGGACGTTGCGCATGAGCGGCTGGTCGATCAGCGGCTTGCCGAACGCCGCTCGGTGCTGTGCGTGGTGGATGGCCTGGCTGAAGCCGGCACGCATCTGGCCGACCACGCCGATGACGCAGTCGAGCCGAGTGTGGTTGACCATGGTCAGGATCGTCTGGATCCCGCGGCCCTCGTCGCCCACGAGCCGCCCGAGCGCGCTGTCGAGCTCGATCTCGCTGCTGGCGTTCGACTTGTTCCCCAGCTTGTCCTTGAGGCGCTGGACCTCGATCGCGTTGCGAGCGCCGTCGGGGAGCCAGCGGGGGACGGCGAAGCAGCTGAGGCCGGTGTCGGTGTAGGCGAGCATCAGGAAGAGGTCGCTCATGGGGGCCGAGCAGAACCACTTGTGGCCGGTGAGGGCGTACTCCTCACCGGGGCCGCTCGCGCCCGTGGTGGGGGTCGCCCGGGTCGTGTTGGCCCGGACGTCGGAGCCGCCCTGCTTCTCGGTCATCGCCATGCCGGCGATGGCCCCGACCTTGGGCGCGGCCCCGTTGCCGAGGGCGTGGCGCTGGGCGGGGTCGTAGGTGCGCGAGGTCAGCAGGGGCTCCCAATCGGCCCGCACGCTCGGTTCAGCTCGCAGCGCGGGGACGATCGAGTAGGTCATCGAGATGGGGCAGCCGTGGCCCGCCTCCACTTGGGTCCAGACCGCGAACTTGGCGGCTCGCCCGACGTGGGCGCCAGGTCGGTCGTCGGTCCACGGCGTGCCGGCGAGCCCCTCGCGCACCGCCACGGTCATGAGGTCGTGGTAGGCGGGGTGGTACTCGACCTCGTCGACGCGGTGCCCGAACCGGTCGAACGGGTGGTGCTCGGGCGGGAACCGGTTGGCGAGGTCGCCCTTGCGGATCCACTCCGGGTCGCCGGCCAGCCGCCCGACCCGACCGACGTCGTCGAGGTGCGCGCCGGCGCCCTCGCGCTCGACGCCCTCGAGCAGCGCCAGGTCGAGGGCGGCGGCATCGTGGCCCTCGAGGGGAACCGACTGGTTGAAGACGTCGTGCGTGGCGACCATCGTCCCGGTCTACCTCGCTCGGCCAGCACCCGCCCGGTCCGAGCCGCGACCCGTTCTGTGTGCGGCTTGAGGACACCGATGTCCTCGAACCGCACACAGAACGTCGGTCGACGCGTGGCCCGCGTCAGCGGTTGCGGGGGAGGCCGATGCCGCGCTCGGCGATGATGCCGCGCAGCACCTCGCTGGTGCCGCCGTAGATCGTGGTCACCTGGCAGTGGCGGTAGATCGCCTCGATCCAGCCGTCGTCGATCCCGGCGGTGGGGTCGCCGTGGCGACGCAGGCCTTCGACCCCGAGCGAGTCGATGAGCTCGTCGGCCGCGTACTGGTAGTGCTGCGTGGTGAACAGCTTCGCCATGGTTCCCTCGACGCTGGGCAGGGTCCCCTGCGCTGCCATCCAGGCGGCTCGCCAGCCGAGGAGGTTGGCGACCTCGTTGCCGATCGCGATGCGGGCGAGGCGCTCGCGCACCAGCGCGTCGTCGACCATGCGCCCACCGGCCGGCGACGCCGTGGCCCGAGCCCAGCCGAGGCCGTGGTCGAGGAGGCGCACCAGCTCGCCGTACCAGGCGCTGTTCCGCTCGAACACGAGGGCGGTCATCATGACCTTCCACCCACCGTCGACCTCGCCCACGCGGTAGCGGTCGTCGACCTTCACGTCGTCGTAGTAGGTGATGTTCGTGCGCTCGCCGCCCATCGTGTGCACGGGGGTGAAGCTGATGCCCGGCTGGTCCATCGGCACGACGAACATCGTCAGGCCCTTGTGCTTGGCCACCTCGGTGTTCGTGCGGGTGAGCAGGAACACGTAGTGCGCCTCGTGGGCCAGCGTCGTGAACATCTTCTGGCCGTTGATGGTCCACTCGTCGCCGTCGCGCACCGCCTTGGTCACCACCGAGGCGACGTCGGAGCCGGCATCGGGCTCGGAGTAGCCGAGGCAGCACATCGCCTGGCCGGAGAGGATCTCGGGGATGATCGTCTCCTTCTGCCACTGGGTGCCGTCGATCAGCAGGGTGTGGGCCACCAGCGAGGCCACGCCGAGGCCGTCGACCGGTGCGCCGGAGAAGTACATCTCCTCCGACAGCGAGTTCATCTCGAGCGGGCTTCGGCCCTGACCGCCGAACTCGGCGGGCCAGCCAGCGGAGATCCACCCGGCGTCGGCCATCTTGCGGTGCAGGCCCCAGTCGTGGATCGTGCCCGTGCGGTGGGCGTCCCCGATCACCTGGTCCGTGACGTTGGTGCCGAGGAACGAGCGGATCTCGTCGCGGAACGCCTGGACCTCGGGATCGAGGCGGAAGTCGAAGCCGCCATCGGAGGTGTCCTCGCCGCTGCGGTCAGCTTCGACGTAGGTGCCGTTGGTGGCGGCATCGTGCTTGCCGGTGTTCGTGGGGCGGTAGGCCGAGCCGGGGATGGGTCCGGCCGTGTCGTCGCCGTAGAGGCGCTCGGCGAGGGCGACGAGGTCGCGGCGGGGATCGCCCAGCAGCAGGCGGGCCGCCTTGGCCCGCCGGAAGTGCAGCTGGATGTCGTACTCCTCCATGAACCCGTACCCGCCGTGCACGTGGAGGCTCCACGACGCGGCGCGCTGGGCCGTGTCGCCGGCGAACCAGAACGCCATGCCCGGGAAGGAGGCGGCGATCGGATCGCCCACGTCGAGCGCCCACACCGCCTTGTTCGAGAGCAGGTCCGCACCGTCGAGGTCGGTGGCGAGGTCGGCGAAGCGGTGCTGCACGGCCTGGAAGCTGCCGACCGGGACGTCGAACTGCTTGCGGTCGATGGCGTACTGGATGCCGATCGCCTGGGCTTCGCGAGCGAGGCCGACGAACCATCGGGCGGTGAGGGCCCGCCACTCGTCGACGGCGGTGGCGTGGGCGGTGCGGGCCTCGTCACCGGTGGCCAGCACGGTGCGGCCTTCCACGGTGAGGTCGACATCGGCGAGGGGAGCGGTGCCGAGGTTGGCCGGCGCGACTCCGTCGCCCGGCGCGGGCACGACCACCAGCTCGTCGCCGTCGAGGGCCACGACGCTCGTGGCGACCGCAGCGCCGGGCACGAGCGCGGCGCGTCCACCGGTGGCGGGCTGGACCGCGATCGTCACGGGAGCGCCGCCCTCGATGAGGTCGGTGAGGTGCGGCCCGGCGGCGTCGGGGAAGCGGGCGAGGAGTCGGGCAGCCACCATCGCCTCGATCACCGGTGCCGACGCCAGGCGCACGCCGCACGCTTCCGCGACGACCGCGACGTCGCGCAGGCTCGCGCCGGATCCGCCGAGCTCCTCGCTCACCCCGAGGGTGGGCACGCCCATCTCGGTGAGGCCCTGCCAGACCTTCGGGTCCCACCCGAGCGGCTCCGCCTCACGGATCGCTTCGGGCCCGGATGCCTTCTCCAGGAAGCTCGACACGGCGTCGCGCAGGGCTTCCTGTTCCTCGGTGAGCTTGAGGTGCATCCGGCCAGGCTAGAACGCGTTCTAGTTCCCCTCCGATTCGGCGATGGTGCCGGCCCGGTGCCGCTCGCCCGGTGCCGCTCGCCGCCGGCCGGATGCGTCGGGTCGTTCTTGGTACGCCGGTGGTCGCTGGACGACCACCTACGTACCGAGAACGGAGCAGCCCTTGTTCTTGGTACGCCGGTGGTCGGTGGACGACCACGTACGTACCGAGAACCGGCGGCGTTCGGGTCGGTACCTTCGGGCGGATGTCGGATGACCCAAGCGAGATGGCGAGCTACGACCTCGGCCCGGGAGCGGCGGCGAAGGCGAAGGTGGTGGAGGTCTTCGACTCGCTCGCACCCACCTACGACCAGGTGGTCGACTTCTTCGAGCCGTTCGGTCGTGCCCTCGTCGCGGCAGCAGACCCGCCACGTGGCGGCATCGTCCTCGACGTCGCATGTGGCCGGGGCGCGTGCTTGCGCCCAGCGCTCGAAGCCGTCGGCCCGGACGGGCGGGTGCTCGGCATCGACCTCGCGCCGGCGATGGTGGAGCACCTGAGCGCCGACCTCGCCGCCACGGGTGTCGCCAACGCCGAGGTGCGGGTGGGCGATGCCGAGGCGATCGACCTCCCCGACGCGTCGGTGGATGTGGTCACGGCGGGGTTCATGATCTTCTTCTGTCCCGACCCCGACCGTGTGCTCTCGGAGTTCGCCCGGGTGCTCAAGTCGGGCGGTCGGCTCGCGCTGTCGACGTTCGATGGCGACGTCCCGTCGAAGTGGCTGCGTGAAGTGGGCGAAGGCGTGTTCGAGCCCACCGATCGGCGTCCGTCCGAGGCGTTCGATCGCGTGGAGGTGCTCGAGCCAGCGTTGGCGCACGCTGGCTTCGTCGACATCGAGGGCATCGAGGTGCGCGAGTCGATCCGGTTCGACGACCTCGATCACGTCGAGCGGTGGCTGCGGAGCCACTTCGCCCGCCAGATGCTCGAGGCGCTCGACCCCGACGAGTTGGCGACGGTCCGCGCCCGCATGGCTGCCGCGCTGGAAGCGAACCGCACCCCTCGCGGCTACGAGCTGGCGCAACGGGCCCGCATCACCGCCGCCCGTCGATGAGGTGACGGGGCGCTCCCCGTTCTCGGCACGGAACGTGGACACGGGTGTCCACCGAGCGTGCCGAGAAGCGTTCGAGCCCCCTCCCGGAGGCGCGAACGCCTCGCCGGTCAAGTGCCGCAGAAGGTCTGGAAGCAGGCGCTGAACTCCCGGGTGGCCCCAAGCGCGTAGCGCTCGAGGCCCGGTCGCTCCTCGTAGGGGGCGGCGAGCACCTGGGAGAGTTCGTGGAAGGAGGTGAGGTCGCCGGCGGTGGCCGCGGTGAGCGCCTCGTCGACCAGGTGGTTGCGGGGGATGTAGATCGGGTTGACCGCGTCCATGTCCCGCGCCGCCTCGTCTGCCGGTCGCCCTTCGGCGGCCACCCGCTCCAGCCAGTCCTCGCTCCACGCGTCGAACGCGGCGGGGTCGCGGAACTGGGCTCGGGCGGGTCCGCGATCGCCGCGGACGACCGTGGCGAGGGCCCGGAACGTGCTGGTGTGGTCGGCGGCCTGCTCGTGCATGGTCCGCAGGAGGCCGTCGAACAGGTCGCCGTCAGCCTCGTGCTCGGCGGTCAGGCCGAGCTTCGTCCGCATGCCGGCGCGCCATGCCTGGCCGAAGCGAGCGGGCAGGGCTTGGAGCACCTCGGTCGCGGCGGCCACCGCCGCCTCCTGGTCGTCGTCGATCAGCGGGAGGAGCGCTTCGGCGAGCCGGGCGAGGTTCCACTGCACGATGGCGGGCTGGTGGCCGAAGGCGTAGCGGCCCCCGTGGTCGATCGAGCTGAACGCCTTGGATGGGTCGTGGGCATCTAGGAAGGCGCACGGGCCGTAGTCGATGGTCTCCCCCGAGATCGTGGTGT
The DNA here is from genome assembly GCA_039812605.1 of Acidimicrobiia bacterium. Classification (GTDB taxonomy): domain Bacteria; phylum Actinomycetota; class Acidimicrobiia; order Acidimicrobiales; family Iamiaceae; genus Aquihabitans. The sequence goes on from JBDIAX010000023.1 coordinate 23,993, forward strand.
TGTCGGTGTTCATGACGCCGTGGACGAACCCGACGTGCATCCATCTCGCCACGAGCTCGGCCTGGGCCGTCACGACGGCGTCGTAGAGGGCGAGGAAGCGGTTGGGCGCGTCGGCGGCGTGGGGGTGGTGGCGCTCGATGGCATGGTCGGCGAGGCGCTCGAGCAGGTCTCGGTCGTCCAGCGATGCCGCGTACTGGAACGTGCCGACCCGGAGGTGGCTCGACGCGACCCGCGCGAGCACGGCCCCGGGAAGCGGCCCCTCTTCCCGACGCACCTGCTCGCCGGTGGCCGCCACGGCGAGCGACCGGGTGGTGGGGACGCCGAGCGCGTGCATCGCCTCGCCGATGAGGTGCTCGCGCAGCATCGGGCCGACGGCGGCCTTGCCGTCGCCGCCGCGAGCGAAGGGCGTGCGCCCCGACCCCTTCAGGTGGAGGTCGACGACGCCGCCATCGGGACCGGGGAGCTCGCCGAGGAGGAGCGCTCGACCGTCGCCGAGCCGAGGCGAGTAGCCCCCGAACTGGTGGCCGGCATAGGCGAGGGCGACGGGCCGGGCGCCCGCGGGAGCGACCGACCCGCTGAGCACGGCGACCCCATCGGGCGAGCGCAGCGCGTCGACATCGAGGCCGAGGGCGACGGCGAGCGCGTCGTTCAGGACCAGCAGCGTCGGGGCCGGGACCTCGGCGCCCTGCCAGTCGACGACCAGCTCGGGAAGCAGGTCGGCGTAGCGGTGGCCGAGCTCGAGCAGCGGGGTGGCGGTCGCAGCCATCGTCCGAACCTACCGGCGCGTTCGTGGGGAAGCACCGGGCGGTGCGGTCACCGCGTCCCGCTCACACGAGCACCCGCAGGTTCACGTCGGCCGGCGTCCCGTCGTCGAGGTCCTCGGCGACGCGCACCGCCTTCTTCACCGGGAGGATGAAGCAGCCTCGCTTGGTGTCTGGGAAGATCGATGTGCGCCAGGTGGTGCCACCGACCGTGACCTCGACCTTGATCGAACCGAAGCCCGCCGCGTTCGCCGAGAACCGCTCGTCGATCTCGTCGGTGACGTCGTCGGGCACCGAGAGGAAGAACCACGACGCCTTCCCCTGCCACTCCCACAGCTCGCTCGTGAAGGAGTAGGTGGCGTCGCCCATGGCCTGCGACGGTATCGGCGCCTGGGGCGACCTGCGAGACTCGGCCGATGGCAGCGGGGGAGCGCAACGTCCTGGGCGGCGAGCTGGAGACGTGCAGCACCGACCCGCTCACCGGGTTCTTCCGGGACGGGTGCTGCGCCACCGGCCCGCAGGACGTCGGCAGCCACACGATCTGCGCGGTGGTGACCGCGGAGTTCCTGGCCCACCAGCGCTCGATCGGCAACGACCTGTCCACCCCGATGCCCGAGCACCGCTTCCCGGGCTTGGTGCCCGGCGACCGCTGGTGCGTGACGGCGCACAACTGGGCGCGCGCCTTCAACGACGGCGTCGCGGCGCCGGTGGTGCTCGCCGCCACCAACGAGAAGGTGCTCGAGCTGATCCCGCTCGAGGCGCTCCAGCGGCTCGCGGTCGACGTGCCCGACGATCCCGGCGCGCTCGACCCCTGACGCTCGCCCGCGCCGCCCGCGGCCCCGCCCGGCCCACCGCGCTCCCGTTCTGTCGGAGCTGGTGGTCGTCGTGGAACCGCCAGGTGCGAGAGAACGGCCAGGGGCCACAATGGCGGCCATGACCGCCACCGAGCCTGCGCCCGTCGCTGGGGACGCTGACCGCCTGCCGCACTGGGACCTCACGCCCTTCTTCCCATCGATCGAGTCGCGGGAGTTCGGCGTGCTCACCGAGGAGGTGGCGTCCGAGGTCGGACGGCTGCAGCGCCGCTTCGACGACCTGGGCATCCGCGGGGGAGACCCGCTGGAGGTCGATGACGACGTGGTGGCCGCCGCCGACGAGGTGGTCGACGCGTTCAACCGCCTGCTCACGAACATGCGCCGCATCGGCAGCTACCTCTACGGCCACACGACCACCGACGCGACCGATGCCACCGCCGCCGGCGCGCTCAGCCGCTACCAGGCCAGCGTCGCACCGTTCGCCACCCTCGACTCCCGCTTCGACGCCTGGCTCGCGCGCCTCCCGTTGGTCGAGCTCGTCGAGCGCAGCCCGCTCGCCGCCGACCACGCCTACGCCCTCGAACGAGGTGCCATCGCCGCCAAGCACCAGATGGGCGAGGCCGAGGAGGACCTGGCCGCGGAGCTTTCCCTCACCGGCGGTCGGGCCTGGGCCAAGCTCCACGCCGACGTCACCGCCCGGCTCACCGCCACGGTCGACGGCGAGGCCCTCCCCATGAGCATCGTGCGAGCGCTGGCCACCGACCCCGACCCGGCCCGCCGTGAGGCCGCGTACCGGGGCGAGCTCGAGGCGTGGGACGGCGTGGCCCCGGTGCTCGCCACCGCGCTGAACGCGTTCAAGGGCGAGGCCAACGTCCTCAACCGTCGGCGGGGCTGGACAGATTCGCTCGACCCGGCGCTCGAGATCAACGGGGTCGACCGGGAGATCCTCGGTGCGATGCAGTCGGCGGTCGACGACTCGCTGCCGCACTGGCACCGGTACCTGCGAGCGAAGGCTCGCCTGCTCGGCCACGCCGATGGGCTCCCCTGGTGGGACCTCCTCGCTCCGGTCGGCACCCCGAAGCGCTTCGCCTGGCCGCAGGCCACCGATGCGGTGCGCGAAGCGTTCGACACCTATTCGCCCCGGCTCGCCGCGCTGGTCGACACCGCGGTCGGTGAGGCGTGGATCGATGCCGAGCCTCGTGCCGGCAAGGTCGGCGGCGCCTACTGCATGAGCGTCACCGATGGCGTGAGCCGGGTGCTCGTGAACTTCGACGGCAGCTTCGACTCGCTCCAGACCCTGGCCCACGAGCTCGGCCACGCCTACCACAACGTCAATCTGGGCGAGCGCACGCCGATGCAGCGCAACACCCCGATGGCGCTGGCCGAGACGGCGAGCATCTTCTGCGAGACGATCATGGTCCAGGCCGGCCTCGCTGCCGTCGGCGACGATGTCGAGGGTCGCCTCGCCCTGCTCGACAGCGACCTGTCGAACGCGTGCCAGGTGGTGGTCGACATCCATTCGCGCTTCGCCTTCGAGCGGGCGCTCTCGTCCGAGCGCGAGCACGGCGTGCTGTCGGTGGAGCGCCTCCGAGAGCTCATGCTCGACGCGCAGGCCACCGCATACGGCGACGGCCTCGACCCCGCCGCTCGACACCACGACATGTGGGCGGTCAAGGGCCACTACTACACCGCCTACTACAACTGGCCCTACACCTACGGGCTGCTGTTCGGCATCGGCCTCTACGCCGAGTTCCAGCGCGATCCCGAACGGTTCCGCGCCGGCTACGACGATCTGCTGTCGGCCACCGGGCTCGGCGACGCCGCGACCCTCGCGGCCCGCTTCGGCATCGACGTGGCCGACCAGGCCTTCTGGGCCGCGAGCCTCGACGTGCTGGTGGACCGCATCGACGAGCTCGAGGCCATCGTCGACGCGCCCGAGCGCTCGTAGGGGCTCAGCCGAGGGCGCCGGTGGCGCGGACCGCGGCGATCTTCTCGTCGTCCCAGCCGAGGACGTCGCGCAGCACCTCGTCGGTGTGCTGGCCGACGGTGGGCGCCTTCGTGGGCACCGGAACCTCGGTGTCGAGGAACTTGATGGGGGAGGGCTGCTGCTCGGCTCCGAGCCGCTCGACGGGGATCCACGGGAAGCGGTCCTGGAACTGGGGGTCGTCGGCCAGCGTCTGGGGCGTGTTGACGTTGATGATCGGGACGTTGATCTCGAGCCCGAGATCCACCCACTCCTTCGCGGTCCGGGTGAGGAAGATGTCCTTGAGCTGCTTGCGGAGCTCCACGTTGCCCACGGCGTGGTCGGCGAACTTGGCGCCGGGGTTCTGCTCGAACAGCTCGGGCCGGCCGATGCCCGTGCAGAAGTTCTCCCAGAACTCGCGCTCGGAGGCCTGGAGCAGCACGAACCCGCCGTCGGAGGCCTCGTAGAACTGGTAGCGGACCCCGTCGCGCATGCCGGCGGTGCCGGGGGCGCGGCGCACGTAGTTGTCGGACGCGTTGCCGGTGACCTCGTCCTCGGGCCGCTCGTACGCCTTCCAGCTCTCGGACCGGTACCAGTCCATGGCGGCGGCAGCGTCGCTCTGGGCGATCTCGAGGCGGCAGCCCTCGCCCGTGTCGCGGGCCTTGATGACGCCGGCGAGCACGCCGAGCGCGCCGAACATCGGCCCCGCGTGGATGCCCACCGACGGGTGCTCGGGGATGGCGGCGAAGCCGTCCTCGGTGATCTCGGGCTTCACGAGCCCCGCCCACACGTCGTAGGCGACGCCGTGGCTCGGCAGCTCCGCGTAGGGGCCGGTCATGCCGTAGCCCGAGATCGTGCAGAACACGATGCGCGGGTTGATCTCGCGCAGCGCGTCGTAGCCGACCCCACGTCGCTCGAGGCCGCCGGGGCGCATGGCCTCGATGACCACGTCGGCGTCGCGCACCAGGTCGAGGAACGTGTCGACGCCCTCGGGGGTGCGCAGGTCGAGGACGATCGAGCGCTTGCCTCGGTTCACGTGGAGGTGCATCAGCGAGACGCCCTCGACGATGGGCCAGGTCATCTGGCGGATGTAGTCGCCGCTCGGCGTCTCGACCTTGATGACCTCCGCGCCCATGTCGGCGAGGTGGGTGGTGATGGCGGCGGGACCGAGCATCGAGCACTCGATGATGCGGACGCTGGCGAGCGGTCCGGTGCGATCGGCCATGGTCTCCCTCGTTCTGGCGGTGCTGGCGTTCTGGCGGGTCGAGCGGTGCCGTCGAGCCCGAGATCCCGGTTTCTGACGGCTCGTCAGATTAGCCCGACCGGGGAGCGGTCCCTCGAAGGCGGCGCTACGGTGAAACGAGAACGTGTTCTCGTTTTCGAGGGCACCGGCACGCTGGGGGTGCGACATGGGAACCGTCGACTTCGACGTCTTCGACGCTGACAACCACTACTACGAGCCCACCGATGCCTTCACCCGCCACCTCGACCCGAAGATGGCCAAGCGCACCATGCAGTGGGCGCAGGTCGACGGGCGCACGCGGCTGATGGTGGCCGGGAAGGTCAACCGGTTCATCCCGAACCCGCAGTTCGACCCGGTCGCCCGGCCTGGCTGCCTCGACGAGTACTTTCGCGGCCGCTCGCCGGCCAACGACATCCGCGGCGCGTTCGGCGACCTCGAGCCCATCAGCCCCGCCTACCGGGACCGCGACGCCCGCCTCGAGGTGATGGACGCCCAGGGGATGGCCGGCTGCTTCATGTTCCCGACCCTGGCCGTCGGCATGGAGGAGGCGCTGGTGAGCGACGTCGACGCCGCCCACGCCGCGTTCCGCGCCCTCAACCGCTGGGCCGACGAGGACTGGGGCCTGCACTACCAGGACCGGATCTTCACCGCCCCCTACCTCACCCTCCTCGACCCGCACCAGGCCCACGACGAGGCTCGCTGGGCGGTCGAGCACGGGGCCCGGGTCGTGGTCATGCGCGCCGGGCCGGTCATGGCGCCGAGCGGCGGTCGCTCGCCGGGCGACGCGATGTACGACCCGATGTGGCAGGTGCTCGCCGATGCCGGCGTGCTGGTCGCCTACCACTCGGGCGAGGCGGGCTACGGGCGCTACGTCGTCGACTGGGGAGAGTCGGCGGAGTTCGAGGCGTTCCGCCGCACCCCGCTCTACGGGATCCTCACCTCCGATCGGGCGATCACCGACACCATCGCCGCGCTCATCTGCCACGGCGTGTTCGACCGCCACCCCGGTGTGCGGGTGGCCACCATCGAGAGCGGTTCGGAGTGGGTCCACCCGCTCGTGAAGAAGCTCGCGAAGGCGTACTCCATGACCCCGGGCGGGTTCGCCGCGGATCCGGTCGACACCCTGCGTCGCCACGTCTGGGTCGCGCCGTACTACGAGGACGACATCCGCCACCTCGCCGACGCCATCGGCGCGGACCACGTGCTGTTCGGGTCGGATTGGCCCCACGCCGAGGGCCTCGCCGAGCCCAAGTCGTTCATCGACGACCTCCACGGCTTCAGCGACGCCGAGGTTCGCCTCATCATGCGCGACAACGCCCTGGCCCTCACCGTCCCGCGGGCCTGAGCCTCGCGGCTGGGCGGGCGGGCGGGCGGCCGCGGGCCGTCGGTAGGGTCGGGCGCATGGGCGACGACGTCTTCCCCGACCGGTCGATGGCGCTGCGCGACAAGTTCGCGTGGATGATCGAGACCTCGGGCTGGCTGCTCGAGCCCGTCGGCGCCAACACCGCGACCGATCCGCCGTTCCCCGGGTACGGCTACACGATCGGGTTCGAGCAGACCTTCGGCTTCCCCGAGGTGGTGATCGTCGGGCTGAAGCCGGTGGCCGCCAAGGGCCTCGCCGGGCTGATCGCCGACCTCCTGCGGAGCGGCGCCCAGATCCCGGTCGGGGAGCAGTTCCGCGGCCTCTACGACGGCGACCAGCGGGCCGCCCTGGTGCCGCTCGACCCCGCTGGCCTCGGCGCCATGTTCGCCGGCCTCGACGCCTGGTACGGCTCCGATCCCTACCGCCTCGTCCAGCTGGTCTATCCCGACCGAGCCGGCTGGCTCCCCTGGGAGCCCGGCTTCGATCCGGCCACCGCCACCGTCGAGCTCCTCCTCGGCGAGGTCCCCGACGGCATCTGACACACTGTCAGATCGTGAGCGACACGCCAGGGGACACGCGGCCGAGCACGTACAACTTCGCCGACCTGTGGGAGGCGATCTGGCCGAGGGCGGCGGAGCGCACGGCCCTCGTGTGCGGACCGCAGGAGCGCACCTACGCCGAGCTCGCCGAACGGGCGAACCGGCTCGCGAACCACCTCCGAGCGCACGGCGTCGGGCCGGGCGATGCGGTGGGCCTCTTCCTCCGCAACGACGCGGCGTACCTCGAGGCGATGCTGGCGGCGTTCTCGCTGCGGGCGATCCCGGTGAACATGAACCACCGCTACACGGGTGAGGAACTCGGCTACCTGCTGGCCGACAGCGGCGCCAAGGCACTGCTGGTGCACGAGACGCTCACCGGCGCGGTGGCCACGGTGCCGGGCGGCGTGGAGCACCTCGATGTGATCCTCGTCGTCGACGACCCGGATCCCTCGTCGGTCACCGGCGAGGTCATGGAGCTGGCTGGCCAGCAGGGCTACGAGGACGCGTTGGCTTCGGCATCCCCGGACCCGGTCGTGACCGAGGGCCGAAGCGGCGACGACACCTACGTGATGTACACGGGCGGCACGACTGGTCGGCCCAAGGGCGTGGTGTGGCGCCAGGAGGATGCCTTCTTCGCCTGCATCGGCGGTGGTGACCCGATGCGGTTGGTGGGGCCGGTGGAGGCCCCCGAGCAGCTTCCCGACCGGATGGTCGAGGCCTTCACCTACTTCCCGCTCGCGCCCCTGATGCACGCCGCGGCCCAGTGGACGACGTTCTCGTGGCTCCTCGCCGGCGGCACCACCATCCTCATGCCCGGCGGCCTCGATCCCGAGGCGGTGTGGGACGTGATCGACCAGCGCGGGGTCAACACGCTCACCGTGGTCGGCGATGCCGTCGCTCGCCCGCTCGTGGATGCCTGGGAGGCGAGCCCCGATCGGTGGCAGGCGGCCGGCCTCTTCGCCATCTCGAACGGCGGAGCACCGATGTCGCCCACGCTCAAGGCGCGGCTCGGCGAGCTGTTCCCCGGTCGCTCGATCATCGACGGCTTCGGATCGTCGGAGAGCGGCGTGCAGGGGTCGCAGCGCCTCCAGGCTGGCGAGAACCCGAGCGGCTTGGCCCGCTTCGCCCCCAACGCCGGGACGCAGGTGTTCGACGATGACCTCCAGCCGGTGGCGCCGGGATCGGGTGCGATCGGTCGGGTCGCAAACACCGGACGGCTGCCTCAGGGCTACCTGAACGACCCGGAGAAGACGGCGGAGACCTTCGTGGAGGTCGACGGCGAGCGCTACTGCTTCAGCGGCGACCTCGCAACCGTCGAGGACGACGGCACCATCCAGCTGCTGGGTCGAGGCTCGCAGTGCATCAACACCGGTGGCGAGAAGGTCTTCCCCGAGGAGGTCGAGTCGGTCCTCGTCGACCATCCGAAGGTGAGCGACGTGCTGGTCGTGGGCGTGCCCGACGAGCGCTGGGGGAGCGCGGTGACCGCGGTGGTGGCTGCTGCGGACTCCGACGATCCGCCGAGCCTCGACGAGGTGCGCGAGCACCTGCGCGGCAGCCTCGCTGGCTACAAGCTGCCGAAGCACCTGGTGGTGGTTGACGCGGTGGAGCGCACCCCCGCCGGCAAGGCCGACTACCGCTGGGCGCGCACCGTGGCGGAGGCCGATCTCGCCTGATCTGACCGGCCTGGCCGGGGTGGGCGTGCGCTCGGTCGTGGCGCGTGCGCCAGTTGAGTAGCACTTCGGCCACAACCCTTGTTCGGCGAACAGGTGTTCGATACCGTCGACGGCATGGCATCGGTGGCTCACCTTCGAACGGAGGTCCTGTCGTTCGTGAAGGCGCTCGTCCCGGAGTCGATGACGGGCGAGCAGGCTGCGGCGATCGTGCGTGACCTTGCGACGGTGGAGAAGGCCGCCGCCACAGGTCGGATGTTCGCAGCGCTCCGGGTGGCGCAGACCGACGCGTGGCGGGGGCAGGGCCACAGTTCGGCCGCGGACTGGCTGGCCGCGCAGTGCGGCATCTCGGTGGCGAAGGCGCAAGCGCAGCTGCGGACGGCGAAGCAGGCCGACCGATTGCCGAGGACGAAGGACGCCATGCGCTCCGGGAAGCTCTCGCCGGATCAGGCCGATGCCGTCGCGGGCGCGGCGTCCGCGGACCCCGCGTCGGAGCGCCCCTTGCTCGACTCGTCGGCGCGCGACACCAACGCCGAGCTGCGACGGAAGGCCGACGCGGCCCGAGCGGCGGCGACCGATGTGGCGGCTCGCGAAGCGCGCATCCGGCGCGAGCGCTCGGTGCGCTACCGGACCGACGCGGACGGCGCGTTCCACCTGCACCTGCGGGGTCCGGCGGCCGATGGGGCGCGCCTCGTAGCGCTGCTGCGCCCGTACCAGGAGGCAGCGTTCCGCTTCGCTCGACGCCCCGCGGCGGGCACGCCGCGCGACACCTTCGACAACCGGACCTACGACGCGTTCTGCGCGATGGTCGCCCACCTCGCTCGGCTTGCGGCCGATGCCCATCGCCCTCGGGCTGAGGCGGAGCCTCGTCGAGGCGAACCTGCCCGTGAGGCGCGGCGCGACGCTGACCTGGTGTGTGGCCCGGAACCCGCCGGGGCATCGACCGGCGACGAGCCCTGCGGGCCCGATGATCCGCTGGGCTTGCGGCCGGAGCGATGGCCAGACCTGGCCGACTTCAAACCGCCTGGTGGCAACAACACCAAGGTGATCATCAGGATCGACCACGCGGCGCTCCTACGAGGGCGCACCGTTGCCGGGGAGACCTGCGAGATCGACGGCGTCGGCCCGATCTCGGCGGACGCGGTGCGACGCATGCTGCTCGAGGATGATCCGTTCGTGGCCGCGGTGCTCAGCGAGGGCACCGAGGTGCAGCGCGTGGTGCACCTCGGTCGGGGCCTCAACGCGCTCCAGCGCACCGCGCTGGAAGCCGGAGGCGTGCGGTGCTCGAACATCGCCTGCAACCGGACGGTCGCCATCCAGGTCGACCATCGAGAACCCTGGGCTCGCGATCCCCGCACCGTGCTGGCCAACCAAGACCCGCTGTGCCCGGAGTGCCATCGCCGCAAGACGCACCACGGCTGGACGCTGGCCCCGGGCGCGGGTCCTCGTCGGTTCGTGCCGCCAGGTGGGGCAGCGCACTCGGGCGGTGAGGTCGAGGGTGCGCCGCTGCCTGACGCCGGCGACGCGCCGATCGCCAGGCCCGACGAAGCGCTCCGGCCGGGACAGACGACGCCATCCGACGGCCGTGGGGCGAGCATCGGTGCGACCCAGCTCGCGTGCTGCTGAGCGATCGACGCGCCTCGCCTGGCGATGGTCGGGAACCGATGGCCGATGGCTGACGTCACATCTGGCATGGAGCGCTCCCTGAACCCCGGAAGTCGACCCCGGCGAGGCCTCGCCATCGCCATGGCGGGTGCCGCGATCGCCGGTGCGTTCACCGTCGCCGCCGTGGTCGGAACCTCGCCGTCGCCCGCGGAGGCGGCTGGCCTCGAGCGGTTCGCCTCCTGCGCGGAGCTGCGCGAGTGGGGGAGCGGCCAAGCGAACGGCGTCGGGATCGACGCGTCGTTCGAAGGCCCCGCCACCACGGTGGCGACCATGGAGGATGCCGCGGTCGTCGCGACCGCGGGGGCGGCGCCGACGTCCTCCCGGGAGAGCGCGGACGACGGTGCGTCGGCGGGCGCCGACACCGGTGGCACCAACGTGGTGGTCGAGGGCGTCGACGAGCTCGACCTGGTGGATCGCATCGACGACCGGCGAGCGCTGTTCACGTCGCAGACGGCCCTGGTGCTCGTCGACCTCGAGGCCGGCGCCCGGCTGGCGCGCGTCGCGCTCCCGTACGGCGCACAGATCTCCTTCGACCCCGATCGGTCGATCGTGTGGTCCGTCGGGCCGGACGCGAACGGCACCCGGGTCGAGGTGCGCAGGATCGCGGTCGATGGCGACGCGCTGGTCGAGCAGGGGCGTTGGGCGACGCAGGGCTACCTCGTGACCGCCCGCCGGGTGGGGGACCGGTTGCACGTCGTGGTCACCGACGGATTCGCCGGTGGGGAGGCCATCCCCTTCGGGGGTGAGCCGGTGCCGTGCGACCAGGTGCTCCACCCGACGGGTCCGTCCGACCCCACGGCCACGCTCATCGCCACCCTCCCCGCTTCGGGCGAGGTCGCCCCGCTGCGGGCTGCGGAGGTGGTCGGGTCGGGCCAGCTCGTGCACGTCACGACCAGTGCCGCCTACCTCGCGACGCCGCAGTGGGACGAGGACGTGTCCACCACGATCCACCGGTTCGACCTCGCCGACCTCGGCCACACCGGGTCGGGTCGAGTGCCCGGCACCCTCCTGAACGACTTCTCGATGTCCGAGCACGACGGCCACCTTCGGGTGGCGGTCACCGCGGCGGGAGGGTTCTCGGGTGGCGTGGTGGTCGACGATGTCGCGGTCGCGCCCAGGGTGACGGCCGTGGAGCCCGGCGACGGCGACAGCTCTGCGCCGTTCGAAGGCGATGCCACGGTGGCATCGGTGCCTCAGACCACGGTGGCGGACGCGACGGCGAGCGAGCAGGTCGAGGTGGCGCCCACGACCACGGAGCCGGAGCTGTCGGCGCCGACGTCGACCGAGGTGCCCACGACGTCGACCGAGGTGCCCACGACCACCGAGGGTCCGACGACGACCGAAGCGCCGGTCACCACGACGACCGAGGTGTCCACCACCACGGAGCCGTCGACCACGACCACCGAGGCACCCACGTCGACCACGACCACCGCCGCGGTCGACCAGCCCGGCCCCGACGACGGGCTCAACCGGATCTACGTCCTCGACACCGACGGCGACCTCGACATCGTCGGGCGGACCGAGTGGTTCGGTCACCCGGGCGAGACCCTCTACGGCATCCGCTTCGACGGATCGACGGCCTACGCGGTGACGTTCCTGCAGACCGATCCCTTCTACGTGATCGACCTGTCGGACCCCGCGTCGCCTCGCGTCGTGGGTGCGCTCGAGCTCCCGGGCTTCAGCGGCTACCTCCACCCGGTGGGCGGTGACCTCGTCGTCGGCTTCGGTCCCGACGACACCGGGCGGGCGGCCGCCAAGCTGTTCGACGTCGCCGATCCGACGGCGCCGCAGGTGGTCGACAGCATCGTGCTGGGCGACGAGGCCCCCGTCGTGTACGACCACCACGCGTTCACCGACCTGGGCGACGGCCAGTTCGCCACACCGGTGACGAGCTGGGACCAGATGGCCACCAACTGCGTCGTGCCCGAAGACCTCGGACCGGGGGTCGACGTCGCCCCGTGCGGGTCTGGGACGATCGCTGAGGTCGTGGAGCTCGAGGTGAGCGGGCGTCGGTTGCACGAGGTCGACCGCACCAGCGTTCGGCTCTCGTCCGCCGCCACCCGAGCCCTCCCCGTGGATGGCGGCTGGGCCGTGCTCGCCGACACGACCCTCGCGCTCACCGACGCCGACGGCGCCCTGCGCACGTCGGTCGACCTCACCTGACCGCGATCGACGTGATCGCGGCCGGCGTGATCGCGGCCGACGTGATCGCGGCCGGCGCGACCGCGATCGATCTCACCGCACGACGAGCGGTTCGCTCCCTTCGGGGGCGGTGGGGGTGAAGCGCACCGGCATCGACTCGTAGCCGCTCACGAAGTTCGCCGCCCGGTACGCCGGCTCGTCCTCGGAGACCAGGTGCAGGTCCGGCAGGCGGCGCAGGAGCTCCTCGAACATCACCTTGAGCTCGAGGCGGGCCAGCGAGTTCCCGAGGCAGAAGTGGGTGCCGAAGCCGAAGGCGACGTGATCGTTGGGCGCTCGGCTCACGTCGAAGCGGAACGGGTCCTCGAACACGTCCTCGTCGCGGTTCGCCGACGGGTACAGCAGCAGCACGTTGTCGCCCTCACGGATCTGCTGGCCGCGGAGCTCCACGTCGCGGGTGGCGGTCCGGTTCATGTTCTTGATGGGGGACACCCACCGGAGCATCTCCTCGATGCCCTGGGTGAGCAGCGTCGGGTTGACGACGAGGCGCTCCCACTCGCGGCGGCCGTCGAGCAGGAGCTGGTAGGCGCCGCCCGAGATGACGTGACGGGTGGTCTCGTCGCCGCCGATCAGGATGAGCAGCGACTCATCGATGAGCGCCTGGTGGTCGAGGCGGTCGCCGTCGACCTCGGCGTGCACCAGCACGCTCATGAGGTCATCCGCAGGGCACCTCTTCCGGTCGGCGATGACCTGGTTGGCGTACTCCGTGTACCCGATGAACGCGAGCGTGGCGGGCTCGAGCGAGGCCGGGTCTCCGGTGAGGGCCGACAGCATCGCGTCGCTCCACTCGAGGAGCTGCTCGCGGTCGGCAGGGGCGATGCCGAGGTCGTTGCCGATGAGGATGAGCGGCAGCCAGGCGGCGATGTCGCCCACGAAGTCGCACTCCCCGCGCTCGCAGATCGCGTCGATGATCTGCGTGCACGCGGCGCGCACCTCGGCCTCGCGGTCGCGGACCCGGCGCGGAGTGAACCCGCGGTTGACGAGCTTGCGGCGCCGGAAGTGCTCCGGGTCGTCCATGTCGATCATCATCTGCATCCGGTCGGCGTCGGCACGGATGCCCTGGCCGTTGCAGAAGGTCTCCGGGTCCTTCGAGATGGCCTTGAGGTCCTCGTACTTCGAGATCCCCCACGCGTGGCCGTCCCAGTAGACGGGCGCGTTGGCCCGCATCCAGGAGAACGAGTCGTGGGGGTTTCGGCCCCAGAAGTCCCCGCTGATCAGGTCGATGTCGTCGCGGGTGGGGTGGTCGGGCACCGGGGTCTCCTCCAAGATCTGACGGGTCGTCATATTCTGGCGAGGTGACCGCAGCAGCGAAAGCGACGGCGACCTCGACGACGCCCGCAGAGGCCCGAGGCACCGAGGTGCCCGACGCGCCGGGGGGTCCGCCGATCCCGCTCGGTCGCCGCATCGAACTGCCGGGGCGGGGCACCACGTTCGTGCGCGAGGTCGAGGGCCCGCCAGGCGCGCCCACGGTCCTGCTGCTCCACGGCCTCGTGGCCTCTGGTGGGCTCAACTGGTTCCAGGCCTTCGAGCCGCTCGCCGAGCACTTCCGGGTCCTGGCCATCGACCACCGCGGCCACGGACGCGGGATTCGCAGCTGGAAGCGGTTCCGGTTGGCGGATTGTGCTGACGACGCCGCCGCGCTCCTCGACGTGCTCGGCGTCGATCGCGCCATCGCTGTCGGCTACTCGATGGGCGGGCCCATCGCGCAGCTCCTCTGGCACCGCCACCCCGAGAAGGTGTCGGGCCTCGTGTTCTGCGCCACCTCCAATCGCTTCGTTCCCGGCGTCCGTGAGCGGCTCGCGTTCGTCACCGCGGTCTCCGCCATCGCCGGCTCGACCCGCGTGGGCCAGCTCGCCACGCGCGTCCCGATCGGGTTGTGGCAGCGGCAGATCCCCTCGGGCGTCAAGGCGCGCCCCGACAGCCTCACCAGCTGGGCCGGGGCCGAGATGCGTCGCCACGACCCGCGGATGGTGACCGAGGCGCTGGCCGCGGTCACCAACTTCGACAGCCGCAAGTGGCTGAGCAAGGTCGACGTCCCCACCACCATCGTCGTCACCACCAAGGATCGAGCGGTGCCCGCGCAGGAGCAGCTGCGCCTGCTGCTCGCGGTGCCCCACGCTCAGGTGCACCTGCACGACGAGGGCCACACCTGGTGCGCTCGGCCCTCGTTCGGCGCCGCCATCGCCGATGCCAGCCTGTCGGTCGCCGGAGGGCGATAGCCGCTGCGCCATGCGGCGGCGGTCCACCGGTCGTCCAGGCTAGGTTCAGCGGCGCTGGCGGGCGCTCGGTCCCCGGCGTAGGGGGACGACATGCGGGCTCGAGTTCGTGGCGCGGTTGCGGCCGCGGTGCTGGCGGCGACGTTGGCGAGCGCGGTTCCGACGAGCGCGGCGCCCACCGACGTGGCGCCCTTCTCGTCCATCGACGCCTTCGTGAAGCAGCAGTACCGCGACTTCACCGGTCGTGAGCCCTTCGCCCTTGAGCTGTCGAGCTCCAGGGCTCCGCTCGAGGCGGGCACGTCCACCCCGGCGGAGGCCGTGGACGAGATCTCCCACCGCGACGACGGGTCGGTCCGCACCTGCAACGTGACCCGGCTCTACACCGCCTACTTCCTTCGCCTCCCCGACATCTCGGGCGAGAACTACTGGGTCGGCAAGGTCCGCAACGGGATGACCCTCATCCGCATCTCGAACCAGTTCGCCGGCTCCAGCGAGTTCAAGCGTCGCTACGGTTCGCTCACCAACGCGCAGTTCGTCGACCTCGTGTACCGGAACGTGTTCGATCGTGCCGCGGACCCGAGCGGTCGGGCCTACTGGATCGGCAAGCTGAACCGGGGCATGAGCCGTGGCCAGGTCATGGCCACGTACTCGACCTCCAACGAGTACGTGCGCAAGCAGGCCGTGCGCTGCGACGTGGTTCTCGCGTACTTCGGTCTGCTGCGCCGGATGCCCACCGCCGTCCAGGCCGCGTCGGCAGAGGAGCTCGTGGCCGCCGAGGGGTTCGTCGCGCTGGCGGCGGAGCTGATGGAGCAAGAGGCGTGGTCAGCTCGGTTCCCGGCACCGGGCGTGCCCGCCAACGTCACGGTCTCCACCGACGACAAGCAGGCGACCGTGCGGTGGGGTGCCGCTCCCACCAACGGCACCCCCTTGACCGGCTACATCGTGCGACCGTTCGTGAACGGCGTCGCCCAAGCGGATCGCGCCGCGGGTGCGTTGGCCACCTCCCTCAAGGTCACCGGCCTGTCGAACGGCACCACCTACACCTTCGGCGTGTTCGCTAAGAACGCCACGACGATCGGCCCGATGGCGGTGTCCTCGGCGGCGTTGGTGAAGCCCCAGGTCGTGTGGTCCACCTTCCAGGGCAACGCCCAGCACACCGGGGTGCAGCCCCACGGCACCGTGCCCCAGACCCCCACCTTCGCGTGGGAGTACGACTTCGGTGGCGAGGAGTCGCCGAAGGAGGTGGTGGTCGGCGGCGGACGCGTCTTCGCGCTGCTCCCCGGGAGCAACGCCGCCGGAGCCGGAGGCCTTCGCGTCTTCGCCCTCGACGAGGCCACCGGCGCCAAGGTGTGGGGTCCGGTGGTCACCGGCGGGTCGTACCAGGACGGCTACCTCGGCTACGAGGACGGCCGGGTGTTCATCGAGAACGACGACGGGCTCATCAAGGCGGTCGACGCGGCCACGGGCTCGCTGCTCTGGTCGCGCAACCTCGGCGACCACGTGTGGGACCAGAAGGGTCTCACCGTCTACGACGGCGTCCTCTACACCTTCCAGTACGAAGGCCTGACGGCCATCGACAGCTCCAACGGCGCCATCAAGTGGGTCAAGAGCTTCGGCAACGACTCGGGAACGCCCGGCGTCGACGCGTCGGGCATCTACGTCACGCAGGTGTGCAACGACAACGCCAGGTTCTCCTTCACCGGCCAGATCGTCTGGAGCACCTCGGGTGCCTGCACCGGCGGCGGTGCCGGCACCGCCGCGCTGCACAGCAACCGGGTTTGGGCCGATGGCGACTGGAGCGCCGGAACCTTCAGCATCCTGGACCAGGCGAACGGCAACCTCGTCGGCGACTTCGAGGTGGAGGCCCCCGCGCTCTCCGGTTCGATGGCCGTGTACGTCTCGTCGGGCACGGTCGAGGCCTACGAGTGGGCCACCGGCGTGCAGAGGTGGACGCAGGCCGGCGACGGCAACCTGGCCGGTCCCGCGGTGATCAACGCCGGTCGGGTCTACGTGCGCAGCGATCGCGGTCGGGTCTACTCGTTCGACCTGGCGACCGGGACCCAGCGATGGGACCACGATGTGCTCGCGGACCTGGTCGACGACGTGCCGTGGTACCAGGCCGACGCGCAGGCGCTGGCCATCGGCGAGGGCGTCTTGCTCGTCCCGGCCGGCGGCTCGCTCGTGGCCTACCGCTGAGGGCAGACCGGCCGGCCGGACCGATCAGTCGAGGCAGAGCTCGTTGCCCTCGGGGTCGGCCAGGATCAGGTGGCCGAAGCTCAGGGGCGGCTCCGGGTCGAAGCGAGCCAGCAGGGTGGCGCCCAGGGCCACGAGCCGGTCGGCCTCGGCTTCGAGGGCGGCCATGCGCTCGTCGCCCTGGAGCCCGGGCGCAGCGCGCACGTCGAGGTGGACCCGGTTCTTGGTCCCCTTCGGTTCGGGCACCTGCTGGAAGAACAGGCGGGGACCGGCGCCGTCGGGGTCCACGACGGCGGATCGGGTGTTGCGCTGGTCGGGTGGCACGCCGAACGCATCGAGGGCCTCGTCCCAGGTGTTGAACCCGGGCGGCGGCGGTTGGAGCTGGTAGCCGAGCGCCTCGGCCCAGAACGCGGCGAGGCGGGCCGGATCCGCGCAGTCGAAGGTGATCTGCACCTCGCGTGCCATCACCGGTCCTCCGAGAACCCGTGCCACCCGTCGAGCGCCGCCGCCTGGGCGAACCACGCGGCGAGCTCGTCGTCGGCGGGGCCTGCGTCCTCGAAGAGGTGGGCGTAGCGTGCCGTCGGGTCCTTCGAGGCCTCGGGCGGCACCGGGTCCAACGAGCTTCCGGCGAAGAACGTGACCTTCACGTAGCGCGTGAAGCAGTGGAAGCTGGCGAACCAGCCCTGGCCCTCCACGCCGTAGAACGGCGAGTTCCACCGGACGGCCTTGCGCACATCGGGGACGGCCGCCTCGATCAAGGTGTCGAGCCGTACCGCAACATCGCGCTTCCACCCCGGCACCGCGTCGAGGTAGGCCCGAACCAGCTCGGGACCGTCGCCCTTGGGGATCTGCGGGTTGCCGCCGGCGAGCAGCTTCGGAGGATCGTCCATCCCCGCCAACGTACGACCTCGACCGAGCCTCGGGCAGGTGCCGCGGCGGGACGTGCGGGCCGGCCACGGGATGGGCCGTGTCGCGGCCTCCTGCTAGAACGTGTTCCAGTTCTGATGGACCGTCAGGGGAACGACGACCGTGCACATCGCGTACACGCCGGAGCAAGAAGCGCTCCGCCAGGAGCTGCGGGCGTACTTCGCCGAGCTCATGACCCCCGAGGTCACCGAGGCTGCCTTCAAGGGCGAGACCGGCGACCCCGCGTGCCTCGAGGCCGTGCGCCAGATGGGCCGCGACCGCTGGCTCGGCGCCGGTTGGCCCGAGTCCTACGGCGGCCGAGGCTTCGGCCCGGTCGAGCAGTTCATCTTCATGGACGAGAGCTGGCGGGCCGGTGCGCCCACGCCGTTCCTGTCGATCAACACCGTCGGCCAGACGATCATGCAGTTCGGCAGCCAGGAGCAGAAGGACTTCTTCCTCCCCAAGATCCTGGCCGGCGACCTGCACTTCTCGATCGGCTACACCGAGCCCAACTCGGGCACCGACTTGGCGTCGCTCACTACGCGCGCCGTCAAGGACGGCGACGAGTGGGTCATCAACGGCCAGAAGATCTTCACGTCGCTGGCCAGCTACGCGGACTACGTGTGGCTCGCCGCTCGCACCGACCCCGACGCCCCCAAGCACCGGGGCATCACGATCTTCGCCGTGCCCACCACCGACCCGGGCTACAGCTACTCGAAGATCTCGACGATGGTGAACGCGTCGACCTACAACACGTTCTACGACGACGTCCGCGTGCCCGACTCCGCCATCATCGGCGAGCTCAACCGCGGGTGGGACCTCATCGTCAACCAGCTCAACTACGAGCGGGTCGGCCTCGCACCGCCCGGCATGATGAGCCGCAACTACGAGGACGTCCTCGCCTGGGCGAAGGCGGAGGACCACCCCGAGGGCGGCAAGGTCATCGACCAAGAGTGGGTCCAGGGCAACCTCGCTCGGGTCCGCGCCGGCCTCGAGTACCTGACCCTCCTCAACTGGAAGGTGGCGTCGCTCGAGGCGGCGGGCGAGCACGTCAACCCCGCCGATGCCAGCTCCATCAAGGTGTTCGGCACCGAGTTCTTCACCGACGCGTACCGCCTGCTGATGGAGGTCATCGGCCAGAGCGCGGTGCTGCAGCCGGGATCGCCGGCTGCGGCGCTCGCGGGCCGTCTCGACCGGGGGGCGCAGGGCAGCCTGATCCTCACCTTCGGCGGTGGCGTCAACGAGATCCAGCGCGACCTGATCGCGATGTTCGGCCTGGGCATGCCTCGCATGCCCCGCATGTAGGGGGCAGCAGATGGACTTCGCACTCACCGAAGAGCAGGTGGCGCTCCGCGACCTCGCCGGGCAGATCCTGAGCGAGCAGCTCCCGCCCGAGCGGCTGCGCGAGATCGAGACCGGCGACCCCGATTGGTTCGCCGCCGACGTGTGGGCCGAGCTGGCCAAGGCCGATCTGCTCGGCCTGTGCCTGCCGGAGGCCGATGGCGGCGGGGGCTATGGACTCTTCGAGCTCGCGCTGCTCCTCGAGGAGGTCGGCAAGGCGGTGGCACCCGTCCCGTTGCACGCGACGCTGGCGCTCGGCGCGCTGCCCATCGCTCGCTTCGGCACCGAGGCCCAGCGCGGCGAGCTGCTGCCGAAGGTGATCGACGGAACGCTCGTCTTGAGCGCCGCGCTATCGGAGGGGTCGGTGGGCTTGCCGCCGGCCGTGCCGTCGACGGAGGCGGTCGCCGATGGCGACGGCTGGCGCATCACGGGACGCAAGGACCTGGTTCCGGCGGCGCACCTCGCCGGTCGGGTCCTCGTGCCCGCTCGAACCGGCGATGGCACCTCGACGGTGTTCCTCGTCGACCCCGCAGCGGCCGGCGTCTCCCAGGAGCGCAACACCTCCATGAACGGCGAGCCGCTCACGTCGCTCACCTTCGACGGCGTGGCGGTGGGTCACGGCGACGTCCTCGGCGAGGTCGACCGGGGCGCCGAGGTCACCGCGTGGGTGCTCGACCGTGGCGTCATCGGGCTGTGCGCGGTGCAGGCCGGCGTGTGCGAGGCGGCGCTGCGCACCACTGCCACCTACACGAGCGAGCGCAAGCAGTTCGACACGCCGATCGCCACCTTCCAGGCGGTGGCGCACCGGTGTGCCAACGCCTACATCGACACCGAGGCGATCCGCCTCACCGCCCACCAGGCCGCGTGGCGGATCGACGCCGGCACGGCCGCGTCCGAGGAGATCGCGATCGCGAAGTTCTGGGCCTCGGAGGGCGCCGAGCGCGTCGTGCACGCGGCCCAGCACCTGCACGGCGGCATCGGGGTCGACCTCGACTACCCGGTGCACCGGACCTTCCGCTGGGCCAAGCACATCGGGCTGTCCCTCGGCGGGGGCACCGCGCACCTCCGGCGCCTCGGCGCGCTCATCGCCGCCAGCTGACCACGACCGGTCGCGCTGGAACCGGACAGGTCTGACGGTCCGTCAGACCGGCGCGCGCTGCCGCGCTACATTCGCCATCCGAGCAAGGGGGACAAGCTTGTGAAGACCCGAGTCGCCGCGCTGGTGTGCGCGCTCGCCCTGGTGGCCACCGCGTGCGGCAGCCGCCTCTCCGACGATGAGCTCGCCACCGGAGGTGGCACCGGTGGCGGCAGCGCGACCGAGACCGCATCGGGGAGCTCCAACGCGGGGATCACCCAAGGGGAGGGCGACGACGGCCCCAAGGTGGGGACCCTGCCGGTGCCGTGCGGCGAGGCGCCCGACGGTGAGCCGGGCGCGGTGCCCGACGGTGTCGACGGCGTCTCGCAGGACGCGATCAAGATCGCGGTGATCTCCGATCGGGCCGGCCAGATCAAGGTTCCGACCGCCAGCATCGAGGAGTCGATGCAGGCCTTCGTGGACTGGTGCAACGGCTTCGGCGGCATCAACGGCCGCAAGCTCGAGCTCACCAAGATCGACTCCAAGCTGTTCGCCCACCTCGAGGCCACCAAGGAAGCCTGCAGCGCCGGGGTGTTCGCCATCGTCGGCTCGGGCTCGGTGAGCGACAACCAGGGTGCGCAGGCCATGGTGGACTGCGGTCTCATCGAGGTCGCGGCCTACGCCGCCACCACGGCCAAGGCCGACAGCGACAACGTCATCCAGCCCCTGCCGAACCCGTCGGGGATCTTCAACACCGCGCCCGCGGTGTACATGGTGAAGAACCACCCCGACGCGGTGAAGAAGGCCGCCCTCATCTGGGGTGGCATCGACACGGCGGCGAGCCAGGCGAAGCGGATCAAGGAGGCCTACGAGGCGTCGGGCTTCACGTTCGTGTACGAGAAGGAGACCGAGGTCATCCAGGAGTCCTACGCCTCCGAGGCCAAGGCGATGAAGGATGCCGGGGTCGAGTACGTCAACTTCGTGAACACCACCGCCGAGGCCGTCAAGCTCATGCGAGACATGGCCACCCAGGGCACCGACCCCGAGGTGATGGAGTTCGGTCAGCAGTACTACGACCCGCAGATGTTCACCGCCGGTGCGGCGGCCGACGGCGCCTACATCCAGCTCAACACCGTCCCCTTCGAGGACAAGGACTCGTCGCCGGCGCTGCAGGCCTACCTGGAGGCGTACAGCGCGGTCGGCAGCAACATCGAGCCCACGTCGCTCGGCGTGCAGTCGTGGTCTGCGGGCCTGCTCTTCGCCACCGCGGTGAAGTCGGTGGGCGACGACCTGACCCGAGAGAACGTGATGAAGGCGCTCAAGGACATCCACGAGTGGGACGGCGGCGGCCTCCACGGCACCTCCGACCCGGGCAACAACCGGGGTGCCCCGTGCTTGATCTTCACCCAGATCCAAGACGACGCGTTCGTGCGGGTGTACCCCGACGAGCCGGCGACGTTCGATTGCAACAAGGACTACGCCTTGGAGCTGAGCGGCGACTACGGCGAAGGCGCCAAGTTGAAGGGCAACTGAGGCACCTCCTCCGATGACCGACATCCTCGTCCTCGGGCTCGTCAGCGCCGCGATCTACGCGGTGGCCGCCAGCGGGCTCGTGGTCACCTACACCACCTCGGGGATCTTCAACTTCGCCCACGGCGCCGTCGCGATGGTGTCGGCGTTCGTGTACTGGCAGCTCAGCTCGCCCGACGCGTGGGGGCTTCCGGTGCCGGTGGCGCTGGTCCTCACCCTCCTGGTGTTCGCTCCCGGTCTCGGCTGGGTCATCGACGTCGTGCTCATGCGACGCCTCCACGACGCCGCGCCGATCACCCGCCTAGTGGTGCCGATCGGCTTGCTCGTGGCGCTCATCCAGGGCGCGACCATCGTCTGGCCACCCGACTCGGTGAACGCATCGCTGCCGTTCTTCTTCGACGGCAAGAGCGTCGATGTCGCGGGGGTGGCGGTCACCTACCACCAGCTGATCGTGCTGGCCACGGCGATCGTGGTGGCCGTCGGGCTGCGGATCTTGCTTCGCGGCACGCGCATCGGCACCGCGATGCGCGCCGTGGTCGACAACCGCGACCTCGCCGCTCTCAACGGGGTGTCTCCCGACCGCGTCTCGGGGCTCTCGTGGGCCCTCGGATGCGCCCTGGCCGGGCTCGCGGGCGTGCTGATCGCCCCGATCCTCGCGCTCGACCAGAGCCAGCTCACGCTGCTCGTCATCAACGCGTACGCCGCCGCCATGGTGGGCCGGCTGCGGAGCCTGCCGCTCACCGCGCTCGGCGCGCTCATCCTCGGCATCGCTCGGGAGTCGGTCAGCTACTACTCCGAGCACCTGCCGTCGTGGATCTCGGTCGACACCGTTCCGGCGCTCATGCTGTTCGCGGTGCTGATCCTCGTCCCCCAGGACAAGGCGGCCGTGTTCGGCCAGCGTCGCGATCCCGCTCGGGTGCCGAACCCGTCCTGGCAGGTGGTGCTGCTGTCGAGCGCGGCCCTGGTGGCGGTGGTGGCCGTGCTGCCCGACCTCATCAGCGACAAGACCCTCAACTCGGTCGGCTACGGCTTGGGCCTCGGCCTCATCGCGCTCTCCCTCGTGCCGCTCACCGGCTACGCCGGCCAGATCTCGCTGGCGCCGCTCGCGTTCGCGGGCCTGGGCGCGGCGGTGATGTCGACGTGGGGGAGCGACGGGAACCCGCTGGTGCTCGTGGCGGTCGTGGTCGTGTGCGGCGTCGTGGGTGCGCTCGTCTCCCTGCCTGCGCTCCGGCTGAAGGGCCTGTACCTCGCGCTGCTGACCTTCGCCTTCGCCCTGTTCTGCGAGAAGGCGATCCTGCCGGAGTTCGACGGCTTCACCCAGGGCGTCGCCCCGATCGGGCGATTGCGCCTGTTCGGGATCTCCACCGAGAGCGATCGGGCGAACCTGATCCTGCTGGCCGTGGCGTTCTGCCTCGTCGGCCTGCTCGTGACGGCCCTGCGCAAGGGGCGCATCGGTCGACAGCTGCAGGCCATGAAGGACAGCCCCGCAGCGTGCGCCACGCTGGGCCTCGACCTCACCGCGCTCAAGGTGCAGGTCTTCGCGCTGTCCGCGGCCATCGCCGGGCTGGGCGGCGCCCTCTACGGCGGTTGGCGAGGGCAGGTCGGCGTCGAGCAGTTCGCGCTCCTGCAGGGCGCGCTGCCCGGGCTCCCGCTGGTGCTGCTCACCGTGGTCGGCGGCATCGCCGCGGTGGCCGGCGCCCTCTTCGGTGGGATGATGCTGGCGGTCGCCCCGCTGATCGGGGAGTACTACCCGCCGCTCAACGACCTCATGACCCTCCTGCCCGGCCTCGCCGGCATCGGGTTGGCGAACAACCCGAACGGTGCCATCGCGCAGGTCGCCGAAGGGGTGCGCGAGGCGTTCGACCGCTCGAAGGTGCGCGGTCGCGACGGGCACGCCACGGTGTTCCAGCGCGGCCTCGACCTGCTGATGCCGCCGCCGCCCACGATCGCCCCCGAGCGGCTCGCCCTCGGGGTCTCGGCGCGCACCTCCGACGTGATCGCCATCGACGGCGAGGTCGGCCTGGATTGGGGGAGGTGCCATGTCGATCCTGGAGACGAGTGAGATCTCGGTCCGCTTCGGCGGGCACATGGCGGTCAACGACGTCAGCCTCTCGGTCGACGCGGGGGAGATCGCCGGGCTGATCGGCCCGAACGGCGCCGGCAAGACCACCACCTTCAACGTGATCACCGGGCTGCAGGCACCCACGCGCGGCCACGTGAAGCTCGACGGCGAGGACATCACCGGGCTGTCGGCGCACAAGCGGGCTCGCAGCGGCATCGCTCGCACCTTCCAGCGACTCGAGCTGTTCGGGTCGCTCACGGTGCGCGACAACGTCCGCACCGCGGCCGAGCTCAACCGCTCCTCCGTTCGCCCCGCCGGGGACGTCGCCGACGAGCTGCTCGGACGGGTCGGGCTCACCGAGGTTGGCAACCAGCGAGCGGACTCGCTCTCCACCGGATCGGCTCGCCTGCTCGAGCTCGCGCGGGCGTTGGCGTGCACGCCGCGGGTGCTGCTGCTCGACGAGCCGGCCTCGGGCCTGGACGAGGGCGAGACCGATCGGTTCGCGGACCTGCTGGTGGCGCTGGCGGTCGACGGGTTGGCCATCCTCATCGTGGAGCACGACGTGCCGCTCGTGATGCGCCTGTGCCACCACATCACGGTCCTGAACTTCGGCGAGGTGCTCGCCGCGGGCTCGCCCATCGAGATCCAGAAGGACCAAGCCGTGATCGACGCCTACCTCGGGCAGGATCCGGGGGCTCCGGGATGAGCGCCGAGGTCGACATCGCCCCCGCGCCGCTGCTGGAGCTGCGCGGGGTCACCGCGCAGTACGGACGCATCCGCGTGCTCCACGGGGTGGACCTCGTGGTGCCGCGCGGCGAGGTCGTGGCGCTGCTCGGGCCCAACGGTGCCGGGAAGACGACGACCTTGCTCGTCGCCACCGGCCAGCACCCGGCCACCTCGGGTTGCGTGCACGTCGGCGGCCGCCACATCAACGGCGCCAAGCCCGACGCGATCGCCCGGCTCGGGCTGTGCACGATCCCGGAGGGTCGCGGCGTGTTCCGCAACCTCACCGTGCGGGAGAACCTGGTCATGGCCTCCTACCGGGGCATCCCGGCCGAGTTGGTGATCGAGCGGGCCGTGGCGCGCTTCCCTCGCCTCGGCGAGCGCATCGACCAGGTGGCCGGAACCATGTCGGGCGGCGAGCAGCAGATGCTCGCCATGGCCCGTGGCCTCGCCACCGACCCCGGGCTCCTGATCATCGACGAGCTGTCGATGGGCCTCGCGCCGCTGATCGTGGCCGAGCTCTACGAGATCGTGGCCGGCATCGCCCGCGAGGGCGTCTCGATCCTCGTGGTCGAGCAGTTCGCCCGCACCGTCCTCGGCGTCGCCGACCACGCCGTCATCATGCAGCACGGCCACGTCGTCGCCGCTGGTTCCCCGTCCGAACTCGAGGCCGAGCTCTCGGCTGCCTACCTCGGAGCATCCACATGACCGATCCCACCGTCACCGCCGGCGTGCCCAACGCCGCCGACCAGCTCGTCGCTGGCGTCGAGGAGCTGCACGTTCCCGAGCCCTCGGCCGATGCCGAGGCGCTGCTGCTCAAGCTCGGCCTCGCTCTGCCGCTGATCGGCGTGGTGCTGATCCTGGTGGCGTACTGGAACGCCTCCGGCTCGAAGTACGTGGCCGACCAGGTGCCGATGCTCATCTCCGGCGGCATCTTGGGCGTCGGGCTCGCGATCATCGGCGTCGGGCTCTTCATCCGCTTCTCGCTGGCGCGCCTCCTGCGCTTCTGGCTCGCTCGCCTCGTGGTCGAGCAGCAGGCGCAGACCGACCGCGTGGTGGAGGCCCTCGGCCGCATCGAGCGCTCGCTCGACAAGTAGCCACGCCGCCCGACGGGCTCTCCGTCCACGGCGCACCGTCTACGGGCTGGCCCTCCACGCCGCGCTCGGCTACGCCCAACGGTGGGCGACGTCGACCACGAGCTTGGAGCCGGCGGAGCCCTCCACCGCGAACACCCGGTAGGGAAGGCGGGCGCGGACGCCGAGGCCGAACGTGGTCTCACCCTCGAAGCTGCCGGCGAAGGCCACCTGGCGAAGCGTGGGGAACCCTCGCACGTCCACGAGCGCCCCGGCGTCTGGGGGGTCGAAGGTGGAGGAGCCGGACTCGTCGTAAGCGGGGGCTTGGACGATCACCTCGAGGGTGATGGCCGCGTCCATCCCGAGCGGGGAGCCCAGCCCCGGTTGGAGCACCGGGCCGTAGCGCACGTGCCAGCCCGCGGCCGGACCTCCTCTGAGGTCGATCACGAGCCGGTCGAAGCATCGATGGCTCGCCGCCCGGACCCCGACGATGGGCGAGCCCACCAGCCGAACGGCGTCCTTGGGCTCCGACCCCCAGGCGACGTCGCTGCAGTCTGGCGCCGTCCCGCCCGGAGCGGGGCCAGGCAGGGGCTGGCACGCGGCCATCGCGAAGACCGACATGGCGAGGCCGAGGACCACGACGGCTACCCGGGGCGTTCGGGTGGCCTGGGGCCGCCGTGGGGCTCGTCGGAGCCCTCGGGCTCGGGCGGTTCGGGGGCGGGGGAGGGGCAGGTTCACGTTGGCTCCTGGCTGACGGAGCCGGCACGGTGGCGCGGCGTCGACGATGGCGATGGACGCCGTCGCGCCGAGGTGGGGCTGGCGTCGCCGTCGAGCGAGCCGGGCCGAGGCCCCGATCGTGGACCGGCCGACGCGTCGCCGCAACCTCTGATGGGTCGCAGCCGGCGACCGGCGTGCCCGACCGGTGCGCCACGAAACGAGAACGTGTTCTATTCTGGCGCCATGTCAGACACCATCGTCGAGGAGCCGCACTACCTGGTCGAGCGTGACGGCCACATCCTCACCGTCACCCTCAACCGGCCTGCGGCGAAGAACGCGTTCAGCCCGTCCATGCTGGTGGGCGTCGCCGATGCCTGGAAGCTCCTCGACGAGGATCCCGAGCTGCGGGTGGGCATCCTCACCGGTGCCGGGGGCGACTTCTGCTCGGGCATGGACCTCAAGGCGTTGGCCGCCGGGTTCTCCGAGGAGGAGATGGCCCGCATGGCGGAGGACCCCGATCTGCACTGGAAGGCGCTCCTTCGCCACTTCCAGCCCAGCAAGCCGCTGATCGCCGCGATCGAGGGCTACTGCGTCGCCGGCGGGACCGAGATCCTCCAGGCCACCGAGATCCGCGTGGCGGGCGAGAGCGCGCAGCTCGGCATCGCCGAGGTGCGCAGGGGCCTGTTCCCCTTGGGCGGCTCGACGGTGCGGCTCCAGCGCCAGATCCCCTTCACCGTCGCCTGCGACCTGCTCCTCACGGGCCGGCTGATCTCGGCGCAAGAGGCCAAGGAGATCGGCCTCATCGGTCACGTCGTGCCCGACGGCCAGGCGCTCGCGAAGGCTCGGGAGCTCGCGGAGATGATCGCCGAGAACGGCCCGTTGGCCGTGAAGGCGGTGCTCAAGTCGATGCGCGAGACCGCGGATCTGCCCCTCACCGAGGCGCTCGCCCACGAGATGACGATCGGCGAGCCGATCATCTTCAACACGAACGATGCCAAGGAAGGGCCCCGCGCCTTCAAGGAGAAGCGCAAGCCCAACTTCACCGGCACCTGATCTCCCGCCGTCGCAGCGCCACCGCGCCGCCGTCCCCGCCGTCCCCGCCGTCCCCGCGTCGCGCTGTCCCGTCGTCGCTGGGTCACCGCGCCTCGCTGCCGTCTCGATCTTCCCCGGCCGTGTGCAGAAGCCCACCCCTGAGGTGGTGTTGTACACACGGCCCGGCGCGGGGTGGAGCGTCGTGCGGACCGGACGGCCCGGAGGGCCCGGACGGGCGCTGCGGTCGGTGCGGGTTGGCGCCCGGCTTCGCCGGTGGCCTGGGTGCGGGTGGGCTCAGGCCTGAGCGGCCACGGCTTCCTTGGCGAGGGCGGAGGCCCACGGGTAGTCGGGCTTGCCGCTCGGGGAGCGCTGGACCTCGGGGACGAAGACGAGGTGGCGTGGGGCCTTGTAGCGGGCGAGGTGGGTGCGGGCGTGCACGGCGAGCTCCTCGAGCGTGGGCTCGGGCTCGCCCTCGCGCACCTGGACCACCGCGCAGACCGCTTGGCCCCAGCGCTCGTCGGGCACGCCGACGACGAGGGTGTCGTACACGGCCGGGTGCGCCTTGAGGACGCCCTCGACCTCCTCGGGGAAGATCTTCTCGCCGCCCGAGTTGATGCACACCGATCCACGTCCGAGCAGGGTGATGGACCCGTCGGCCTCGTGGCGAGCGAAGTCGCCGGCCACGACGTAGCGGTTGCCATCGGGCGCGGTCACGAACGTCTCGGCGGTCTTCTTCGGGTCCTTGTAGTACCCGATCGGGATGTTGCCGCCGCGGGCCAGCTTGCCCACGGTGGCGCTGCCGGCGGGGAGCGGCTGGAGGTCGTCGTCGAGCACCACCGCGTCGGCCCCGGCCCGCACCGTGGGGCCGCCGCCGGATTGGACGATGGTCTCGCCCTTGCTCTGCACGACCATCCCGTTCATGCCGCCCTCGGAGCTCCCGATGGCATCCACGATGATGATGTTCGGCAGCAGTTCGAACAGCCGCTCCTTGAGGCTCGGCGAGAAGATCGCCGCGCTCGACGACAGCACGAACATGGACGAGAGGTCCCAGCGGTCGGGGTTGGCCTCGAGGGCCTCGGTGAGCGGGCGGGCCATGGCGTCGCCGGTGATGACGAGGGTGTTGACCTTCGAGCGCTCGACCTCGTCCCAGATCGCTTCGCCGGAGAACCGGGGGACGAAGACGACCGTGTTGCCCTCGAAGAAGAACCGCAGGGCTCCCCACTGCGCGGCGCCGTGCATGAGCGGGGGCGCGTTCAGCGTGACCATCGGGGCCTCGGACGCGGCGGCCTTCTCCGCGAGCTGGGTGCCGGTGGCGACGCGCTCGTTCGTGTACGCGTCGACCCCGCCTCCGAGGGCGAAGAACACGTCCTCGTGGCGCCACACGACGCCCTTGGGCATGCCGGTGGTGCCGCCGGTGTAGATCATGTAGAGGTCGTCGTCGGTGCGCGGGAGCACCGGCCGCTCGGGGCTGGCGTCGCCGATCGCCTCCGCCCACGGGATCGAGCCGATGCTGGCCGGATCGAGGTCCGAGTCGTCGTCGACCATCACGAAGTGCCGGAGGCCAGGGGCCTGCTCGCGCACCGCCTCGATGCGGTCGATGTACTCGCGGCTGTGGACCACGGCGACCAGGTCGGCGTTGTCGAACAGGTACGCGAGCTCGTCTTCCACGTAGCGGAAGTTGATGTTGATCGGCACGGCGCGGATCTTGAAGATCGCCACCATCGCGATCATCCACTCGGCGGAGTTCTGCCCGTAGATGCCGATGTGGTCGCCCTCGCCGAAGCCCCTCGCGAGCAGGTGGTTCGCCAGCCGGTTGGCCTCGGCGTCGAGCTCGGCGAAGGTGAGGCTGCGGTCGCCGCAGACCAGCGCCAGGCGGTCGGGCACGGCATCGACGGCGCGCTCGAACAGGTCAGCGATGTTGAACCCCATGGTGCTCGTTCTACCACCGGAACGAGAACACGTTCTATTTTGCGACCACGCCGTGCCGAGGGCGCGTCGGCGGGGTGCCGGGGCGGAGGCGGGGCGAGCGCGGGCGGCTCAGTTGAGGTCGGCGCGCATGGGGGCCGGCTTGACCGCTGGAGCGGGGGAGGACCCGTTCGACGCCGCAGGGACGGCCTTCGGCCGAGAGGCCGCCTTGGGCTGCTCGGGCGGTGCGTCGAGCGACGCCGCAGCCGCCTGGAGCTCGGCGAGCGCGTCCTTGACCCGGTCCGCCATGTCCCACACGTCGCGCACCAGCTCGCGATCGACCATGAAGCCGAAGTCGACCGAGCCGCGGTAGCTCATGACCGTGATGTTGAGGCCGACGCCCTCCATCACCGGGCCCATGGGGTAGGCCGCGACCATCTCGCACCCGGCGTAGTAGAGCGGGAAGTTCGGCCCGGGGACGTTCGAGATGATCACGTTGTGGATGGGGCGGTGCGAGTCGGCCAAGCCCCAGCTCGAGTACAGGCGAGACGCCAGGTTGAAGGTGTTCGGCGCGGCGTACTCCGCCCAGTTCTGCAACATCGCGGCGCCCACCGCGTTGTGCTCCTCCTTGGCGCCCACGGTGCACGCCTGGATGGCGCGCACGCGCTCGAGCGGGTCCGAGAGCTGGGTGTCGAGCGTGGTGAACATGGCCGACACCTTGTTGCCGACCTCCTTGTCGTCCGACGCGCGCACCGACACCGGGCAGGCCGCCACCAGCGGGATCTCGGGGACGCCCTCGCCGTGGGCGACCATGTACTGGCGCAGCGTGCCGGCGCAGAGCGCCAGCACCACGTCGTTGACGGTGCAACCGAACGCCGTCTTCAGCGCCTTCACCTCGTCGAGCGAGACGCGGGCGAAGCCGACGTTGCGCATCGGCGAGAGCGGGCCGTTCCACGGCGTGCGCGGCGCGGTGAGGGGCACGGCGCCGACCCGCTTCTCGGGGTCGCGCCGACCCTGCGCGACCCGGTTCACCGCAGAGACCGTCTCACCGAGGAGCTTGGGCAGCTTGACGAGCTTGCGCATCCGTGAGGCCGCGGCGTGGCCGAGCAGCTCGAAGTCGTTCGGGATGTGCTCGGGCGCACGATCCTCCGGGGGCGGCGGATCGGCGGGCTCGGGCTCGAGGTCGAAGAGGTGCACCATCAGCTCGGCGCCCGAGCTGCCGTCGATGGCCGCGTGGTGGACCTTGGTGACCACGCCGATGCGGTCCTGCTTCAAGCCCTCGATCACCCAGAGCTCCCAGAGGGGACGCTTGCGGTCGAGCGGCGTGGACGCGATCTGGCCGGCCATCTCGCCCAGCTCGCGGCGGCCGCCGGGGGCCGGGCAGCCGATGCGACGGATGTGGAAGTCGATGTCGAAGCCCGGATCCTCGACCCACACGGGGTGGGCCAGGTTGAGCGGCACCTCCACCAGGCGTCGGGTGAACGGCGGCACCAGGTGGAGCCGGCCCCGGATGAACTCCTTGAGGTTCTCGAACGTGTATCCGCCGGGGACCGTGGCCGGGTCGAGCACCATCGTCATCGCCACGTGCATGTGGTTCGTCGGGTTCTCGAGGTAGAGGAAGGCTGCGTCGAGCCCGGTCAGTCGTTCCACCCTTGGAACCTCCCCACAGTCGGTGCCCCGGCATTCTGCCAGGCCGGTCGCCCCCGCGCCGTCGCCGACCAGAGGGCGGAACGAGAACGTGTTCTAGTCTTGGCGGCGATGGACTTCGACGACACGCCCGACGAGGCCGCCTTCCGCTCCGAGGTGCGGACCTGGCTCCTCGAGCACGCCCCGGCGAAGGGCGGCCCCGACGACTTCTCCACCGGCTTCCTCGAGAACACCATGAGCGAGGAGGAGTTCCATCGTCGGGTGAAGGCCTGGCAGGAGCTGCTGGTCGACCACGGCTGGGCGGGCATCACCTGGCCGAAGGAGTTCGGCGGCCGCGGCGGCACCTCGATGCAGAGCGCGATCTGGGGCCAGGAGGCCAGCCAGTTCGGCGTGACGGTGAACAACTACGCGGTGGGCATCGGGATGGCCGGCCCCACGATCCTGCGTCACGGCACCGACGAGCAGAAGAAGCGGTACCTCCTCCCGATGCTGCGCGGCGACGAGGTCTGGTGCCAGCTCTTCAGCGAGCCCGATGCCGGCTCCGACCTCGCCAACATCTCCACCCGCGCCGTGCGCGACGGCGACGAGTTCGTGGTCACGGGGCAGAAGGTCTGGACCTCGGGCGCGGCCGACAGCGACTGGGGCATCCTGCTGGCCCGCACCGATCCCGACGTCCCGAAGCACAAGGGCATCACCTACTTCCTGGTCGACATGGCCACGCCGGGCTTCGACATCCGCCCCCTCAAGCAGATGACCGGCTCCGAGCACTTCTCCGAGGTGTTCATGGACGAGGTGCGGATCCCGGTCGAGAACGTCCTCGGCGAGATCAACGGCGGCTGGGGCTGCGCCATCACCACCCTCTCCAACGAGCGAGGCCTCATCGCCGGCGCCAACAAGTCGAGCGACACCGTGGCGCTGATCGAGCTGGCCCGGAAGCGGGGCGTGGCCGACGACCCGGTCATCCGCCAGCACCTGGTCGACTGCTGGATCCGCCAGCAGATCCAGCGCTACCACGGCTTCCGGCTCCAGACGGCGCTGTCGAAGGGCGTGCCGCCCGGCCCCGAGACCTCGGTGATGAAGCTCTTCGCCGCCGAGTACCTGCGCCGCCTGGGCAACACGTCGCTCGAGGTGCTCGGCCCCGAGGGTCAGCTGCTCGACGACGACGCTCCCGCGGGCACGGAGTGGCAGGCCCGGTTCCTCTTCGCGCCGGCCATCCGCATCGCCGGGGGCTCGAACGAGGTGCAGCGCAACATCATGGCGGAGCGCGTCCTCGGCCTCCCCGGCGACATCCGCACCGATCGCGACGTCGCGTTCCGCGACCTCGGCCGCGGCGCCTCGTAGGGTTCGCCGATGGACGCGGACGCCCCCACGCTCACCAAGAGCCAGGCCGCGCGGCGCGAGCGGGTCATCCGTGCCGCGCTCGACCTGGGAGCGGCCGGCGGGTACGACGCGGTCCAGATGCGCGACGTCGCCACCTCCGCTGGCGTCGCCCTCGGCACGATCTACCGCTACTTCGCGTCGAAGGACCACCTGCTGGCGGCGGCCATGGTCGAGTGGACGCACGACCTCGAGCTGCGCGTCGGCCAGCGCCCACCGAAGGGCGACACCGTCGCCGAGCGCGTGAACGACGTGCTGCGCCGGGCGACGCGCGCCATGGAGAAGGAGCCGAAGCTCTCCGAGTCCGTGGTCACCGCGCTGCTCTCGCCAGATCGAGGCGCCGCGGCGTGCCAGGAAGAGGTGTCGGCCTCGATGACCCGCATCCTCTCCACCGCCCTAGGCGACGACTTCGACCCCGAGTTCAAGGTGCAGGCCACCCGCACGCTCGGCCACGTGTGGTTCTCGGCGCTCATCGGCTGGGTCAACGGGTGGTCGGGCATGGAGAAGGTGGCCGACGAGCTGGCGATCGCCACCCACCTCGTCCTCGACCAGTACGGCACGTAGGCCCCCGGCTTCGCCGGGAGCCTCGCTTTGCGCGGCGGCGCGCGTGGGCCGGATCCCGGGATGCCGCGCGCTGTCGATGTTCGGCTTGCCTTACAATCACTCATAGGCCTACGGTTCGATCGTGGTCAACGCGCCCGATTCGATGGAGATCGCCGGATGTTCGCCAACTACCTGATCGGACTGCGGGAGGGCCTGGAGGCCGCGCTGGTCGTCGGGATCCTCGTCGCCTACCTGGTCAAGACCGAGCGTCGCCACCTCCTCCGGCGCGTGTGGCTGGGTGTCGCCGTCGCGGTCAGCGCGTCGATCGGGTTCGGCGCGCTGCTGACGTTCGGGCCCCGTGGGCTCAGCTTCGAGGCCCAGGAGGCGCTCGGCGGTGGCCTCTCGATCGTCGCCGTCGGCTTCGTGACCTGGATGATCTTCTGGATGGCCCGCACCGCCCGGTCGCTTCGGGGCGAGCTCGAGTCCAAGCTCGACGTGGCTGCGGAGGCCGGGGCGTGGAGCCTCGTCACGCTGGCGGTGCTCGCGGTCGGGCGTGAAGGGCTCGAGACCGCCCTGTTCCTGTGGACCGCGGCGCGGGCCACCGGGTCGACCACCGATCCGATCCTCGGCGCGGTGCTGGGCCTGGCCACCGCGGTGGTCTTGGGCGTGCTGATCTACCGCGGGGCGCTCAAGCTCAACCTGGCGAAGTTCTTCACCTGGACGGGCGGCCTGCTCATCATCGTCGCCGCTGGCGTCCTCGCCTACGGGATCCACGACCTCCAGGAGGCCGGGATCCTGCCCGGCCTCGACCGGCTCGCCTTCGACGTGTCCGAGCAGGTGCCGCCCACCAGCTGGTACGGCACCCTGCTGAAGGGCACCATCAACTTCTCGCCGCAGACCACCTGGCTCGAGCTCGTCGCGTGGTTCGCCTACCTGGTCCCGGTGATGGTCCTGTTCGTCCGCAGCGTGCGTCGGCCGTCGACGCCGGCGGCACCGTCGGCTCCCCGCAGCGTGGCGGCCCCAGCCCCGGCCTCTGCCTGACCCGACCGTCCGGAACCACCCCATGCCCGATCAAGCCCCACTTGGAGGAACCTGCATGTCCCGCTCCCGTGCTTCGCTGCTCGCCGCCTTGGCCCTGCTCGTGCCGCTCGCCGCCTGCACCGACAACGCCGACTCGAGCGCCGGGTCCGACGGGGGAGGGACGATCTCGGTGGAGAGCTCCGACGATGCGTGCGAGGTCTCGGCCACCGAGGCACCGTCGGGCACCATCGTCTTCACCGTCGAGAACACCGGCTCCGATGTCACCGAGTTCTACCTGCTCGGCGACGACCAGATCCGCATCATCGGCGAGGTCGAGAACATCGGCCCCGGCCTGACCCGCAAGCTCGTGGTCGAGGCTTCACCGGGCGACTACTTCACCGCGTGCAAGCCGGGCATGAAGGGTGACGGCATCCAGGCGCCCTTCACGGTCACCGATTCGGGCGACGTCAAGGGAGACACCGACATGGAGGCCCTGCTCGACACGGCCACCGAGCAGTACGCCGCGTACGTCGACCACGAGACCGAGGTGCTCGTCGAGAAGACGAACGAGTTCGCCCAGCTCTACATCGACGGCAAGGACGACGAGGCCCGTGCCCTCTACGCCCCGGCTCGGGTGCACTGGGAGCGCATCGAGCCGGTCGCCGAGTCGTTCGGTGACCTCGATCCGAAGCTCGACCTCCGGGAGGCCGACCTCGAGCCGGGTCAGGACTGGACTGGGTGGCACGCCATCGAGAAGGACCTCTGGCCAGAGGACGCCGAGGACTACACCGCGTTCACCGATGCCGAGCGCAAGGAGCTGGCCGATCAGCTGGTGGCCGACACCGCGGAGCTCGCCGAACGGGTGGAGACGGTCGACTACACCCCGTCCCAGCTGGGCAACGGGGCGAAGGAGCTCCTCGACGAGGTCGCCACCGGCAAGGTGACCGGCGAGGAGGAGGCCTGGTCGCACACCGACCTGTGGGACTTCCAGGCGAACGTCGACGGCGCACGGATCGCGTACGAGAGCCTGCGGCCCGCCCTCGAGGTGAAGGACCCCGACCTCTCCGACACGCTCGAGGAGCGGTTCACCGCACTCCAGGAGGAGCTCGACCAGTACCAGGAGGGCGACGGCTTCGTCCTCTACACGGAGCTGACCTCTGAGCAGGTGAAGGACCTGTCGGACGCGGTGAACGCGCTGAGCGAGCCGCTGTCGAAGCTGACCGCCGCCGTGGTGCTCTGAGGCGAGGAGGACCCCCGACCGTGACCGACGCGACCGACGCGACCGACGCGACCGACGCGACCGACGCGACCGACGCGACCGACGCGACCGACGGCCCGGAGCGACCG
>JBDIAX010000024.1:0-57911 GCA_039812605.1 Acidimicrobiia bacterium
GTGGGCGGGGCCGGCGCGGCGTACGGGGATGGGGCCGCAGCGGCGGCCGGCGGTGCCGGCGGCGCGGCCGGACCGCTGGCGTTGAGTCGCCCGCAGGCCGGGCACACCGAACGGCCTCCCGTCAACGCCTCGCCGCAGCCCTCGCACACCTGGTCGGTCATACCCGCCTCCTCGCCGGAATCGGTGGAGGTTAGCGAGGTCCGGGCAACGGCAACGGTCGAACGATCGCGTCGGCGCCGCCGGCGCTCGCGGCGATCGGCCCCGGGAGCTCGACCGAGCGGGGCAGGAACGCGAGTGCCACCGATCCCGCTCCCCACCGCGCGCTGGAGGTGACGACAGCGACGTCCTCGCCTCCGACGACCACCGCGGCGCCGGACGCGGGTGCCGGGCCGTCGATCTCTAGGCCCACCAGCGCGCGCGGCACGTGGCCGCCTCGGCTGTCGATGCGGGCGACGAGCTCCTGGCCCGTGTAGCAGCCCTTCGTGAAGCTCACCGAGGCGTCGATCGCCCACTGGCCAAGCGTCGCGGGGATGGTGTCGACGTCGATCTCGGTGCCCCACGCCGGGATGCCGGCGCGGATGCGGGTCGCTTCGAGATCGGCGGCCGTTCCGCCCACGACGCCATCGGGGAGCACCTCGACCTCGTCCAGGTTCGTGAGCAGATCGCCGCCCACGGCCCAGGGGGCGGCGAGCGGGAGCGCACCGTCGACCGTGGCGCCCCGCACCGCCGTGGCCTCGATGCCCTCGACGAGCGCCAGCTCGGCCTTCGTCCGCAGCAGGAAGCGGCGCAGCCTCGCATCCCACGCCGCCCCCGCGCCGGGGTCGACGTCGATCTCGAAGCGGGCGTCGGCGGTGCGGTGCACCCTCCCCCAGCCGTCGACCTTCCCCTGGGGCGAGAGGATGAAGGACCACGCGACCGCACCCACGGCCAACGCGGCGACGTCCTGGCTCAGCTGGCCCTGGAGGTAGGCGACAGCATCGGGACCGTCGACGGTGACGACGTCGCGCTGGCATCGCACGACGATCGGAGGGCTCGGCGCGACCTCGGCGGTCACCGGGCCCGCCTGGCGGCGGTCATGCGCCGTGCCGCGGGGACGGCGGCCAGCAGGGCACGGGCCTTGTTACGGGTCTCGAGCTCCTCGTGAGCGGGCACCGAGTCCACGACGATCCCTGCGCCAGCCTGCACGGACGCCCGCCCGTCGGGGAGGCACACCATGGTGCGGATGGCGATGGCCGTGTCGATCGTGCCGGAGAAGTCGAGGTAGCCGACCACCCCGGCATAGGGGCCGCGCTTGGTCGGCTCGAACGAGTCGATGATCTCCATGGCCCGGACCTTGGGGGCGCCCGACACGGTCCCGGCCGGGAGCGTGGCGCGAAGCACGTCGATGGGGCCGAGGCCCTCGCGGAGCTGACCGACCACCTGGGAGGTGAGGTGCATGACGTGGCTGTAGCGCTCGAGGGTCATCATCTCGGTGACCTTCTCGGTGCCGAACTCCACGACGCGCCCAAGGTCGTTGCGGGCGAGGTCGATGAGCATCACGTGCTCGGCGATCTCCTTGGGGTGCTCGCGCAGCTCGGCCCCGAGGCGGCGATCCTCCTCGTCGGTCTTGCCGCGGTAGCGCGTCCCGGCGATCGGCCGCGAGACCACCTCGCCGTCGCGCAGCAGCACCATCGGCTCGGGCGACGAGCCGACCAGGGTCACCTCGGGGTGGCGCACCAGGTACATGTACGGGCTCGGGTTGATCTGGCGCAGCACGCGGTAGACGTCGAACGGGTCGGCATCGAGGTCGAGCTCGAAGCGCTGCGAGAGGACGACCTGGAAGATGTCGCCAGCGAGGATGTGCTCCTTGCTGGCCTCGACGGCCTGCTCGTAGGCGCCCGCACCGAGGTTCGATCGCACCTCGGGGAGCTCGTCGTCGCCGGTGGGCGGCTGCACGAACGGCTCGTCGAGTGGCGCGGCTCCATCCGCGGCGAGCTGGTCGAGGCGCTCGACGGCGTCGTCGTCGAGGGCGGCGAGCGTGGCGTCGTCGTGGTCGCCGAAGGCGTAGGCGTTGGAGATCAGGGTGACGCGGCTGCGGAAGTGGTCGAACGCGGCGATCTCGCCCGCCACGGCCAGGATCGCCTCAGGCACGCGCTGGTCGTCCGCGGGGACGTCGGGGAGGCGCTCGACCTCTCGGACGACGTCGTAGCCGAGGTAGCCGACGAGGCCGCCGTGCAGGGGCGGGAGGTCATCGAGCTGGGGCGAGCGGTACTGGGCGAGGAGGTCCTCGACGGCGGCGAGGATGCCCTGGTCGAGGCGGATGCCGGGCGGGAGGGTGCCGCCGTGGACCGCGACCTCGCCGGTGCCGCGGCTGATGAGCGTGGCAGCCGGTCGCCGGCCGACGAACGACCAGCGGCTCCATCGCTCGCCGTGCTCGACCGACTCGAACAGGAAGCCGGGCTCGCCGCTGCGGGTGAGCCGGGCGAACGCCGCGACCGGCGTGATGAGGTCGGCCAGCAGCTCGCGCCACACGGGCACGACGGTGTGGGTGCGAGCGAGCTCGCGGAACTCCTCGCGGGACGGCCGGATGGTCACGCCGGGCGCCTCAGCCGCCGAAGGACCGGTAGAAGCACGACTTCTCGCCGGTGTGGCACGCGCCCTTGCCCTCCTGCTCCACGACGAACAGCAGCGTGTCGCCATCGCAGTCGTAGTAGGCCTCGCGCACGAACTGGCGGTCGCCGGAGGTGTCGCCCTTGCGCCACTCCTCCTGGCGGGAGCGGCTCCAGAACACGGTGCGCCCCTCCTCGAGGGTGCGCCGCAGGGTGGTCTCGTTCATCCACGCCATCATCAAGACGTCGCCGGTGCCCTGCTCCTGCACGATGGCGGGCACCAGGCCGTCTCGGTCGTACTTCACGGTGGCGAGGTCTTCGTCTCGCACGGCGATGGGGGTCACGGCGGGCATCGCCCGATCGTAGGTTCCGCCCTGCGCCGCCTCCGAAGCCGAATCGGTCGCCGCCCCGAAGCCGCCCGTCAGAGGTAGAGGCCCGTGGAGCCCTCTTCGAGGCGCTTCGCCGCCACGGCGTGGATGTCGCGCTCGCGAAGGATCAGGTAGTCGCTGCCCCGCACCTCGACCTCGTAGCGGTCCTCGGGGTTGAACAGGACCTGGTCGCCGGGCTCCATGGTGCGGACGTTGGGGCCGACGGCCACCACCTCGCCCCACGCGAGGCGCTTGCCCATCTGGGCGGTGGCGGGGATGAGGATGCCGCCGGTGCTGCGGCGCTCCCCGTCGGCCTCGAGGTCGACGAGGATGCGATCGGCGAGCATCTTGACCGGCAGCTTGTCGACGCGCGACGAGGCGAAGGTGCGGGGTTCGTCGGCGTCGGGGGTCGTCGGCTCATCGGTCACCCCGCCGACGGTATCGGTCAGGCGGGACGCACCACGATCCCGGCGGCGGCCATGACGGCCTTGGCCTCGGCCACGGTGTGCTCGCCGAAGTGGAAGATCGATGCGGCCAGCACGGCGTCGGCCCCGCCCTCGGTGACCCCGGCGGCGAGGTGGTCGAGGGTGCCGACGCCACCGCTCGCGATGACCGGCACGCCGACGGCGTCGCTGACGGCTCGAGTGAGCTCGACGTCGAAGCCGTCACGGGTGCCGTCGCGATCCATGGAGGTGAGCAAGATCTCCCCGGCGCCGCGGCGCACGGCCTCGGCCGCCCACTCGATGGCGTCGAGCGCCGTGGGGTTGCGCCCGCCGTGGGTGAACACGCCCCAGCCCTGGCCGGGATCGTCTCGGTCGCGGCGGCGGGCGTCGATGGCCACGACGGCGCACTGGCTCCCGAACTCCAGGGCGACCTCGGCGATGACCTCGGGGCGATCGATGGCGGCGGTGTTGAGGCTGACCTTGTCGGCGCCGGCGCGGAGCATCCTGCGGGCGTCGTCGACGGTGCGAATGCCGCCGCCCACCGTCAGCGGGATGAACACCTCCTCGGCGGTGCGGGCGACGACGTCGACCATGGTGTCTCGGTCGTCGGAGCTGGCGGTGATGTCGAGGAACACCAGCTCGTCGGCGCCTTCGGCGTCGTAGCGGGCGGCCAACTCGACGGGGTCGCCGGCGTCGCGCAGGTCGACGAAGTTGACGCCCTTGACCACCCGGCCGGCGGTGACGTCGAGGCAGGGG
This sequence comes from Acidimicrobiia bacterium, assembly GCA_039812605.1. Lineage (GTDB taxonomy): Bacteria > Actinomycetota > Acidimicrobiia > Acidimicrobiales > Iamiaceae > Aquihabitans. Next base: position 4,156 of record JBDIAX010000024.1, read on the forward strand.
ATGACCCGGGCGGTTCGCACGGGGCGACGGTACTCAGCAGCCCTGTTCGGGGTCCACGTGGTTCGACCGGTAGTGGTAGCCGTGGCTCCGGACGAACCCGAGGCGCCGGTAGCAGGCGATGGCGGCGTCGTTGTCGACCTCGACCTGGAGGTAGGCGTCGGTGGCGCCCGCCGCGGCGGCCTGGTGGCAGAGGGCGGTCACGATCGCCGACGCGACGCCCCGGCGGCGGTGGTTCGGGGCGGTGCGCATGCCGAAGATCCCCAACCAGGGCCCGTCGACGACCCCGAAGCCGAGACCGGCGGCGCGCCCGGCATCCTCCACGGTGGCACCCATCGCTCGGGGGCCGAGCTCGGCCAGCATCCGGCCGTACGCGAGGGCGCGGACCCGGTCCACGTCGCTGCTGGCTTCGACGACGGCGGCGCTGGCGGCCCAGGCCTCGTCGATCCCGATCTCCACCTCGGCGGTCGGGTGGCGTCGGTCTCGGGCGTCGATCGCTCGGACGGCGCCGATCGGGGCGACCATGACGTCCACCGGGGCTTCGATCGAGAGGCCGGCGGCAGCGAGGTGGCGGTCGAGGGCGCTGCTGGTCGGGTCGGCGTCGCTGACCTGGACGATGAGCCGCTGCCCGCGGTCGGCGCACCAGCGCTGTACGGCGTCGAGGCCCCGTTGCACCACCTCGGGGTCGTCGCCGATGCCGACCGGCGCGAGGACCACGTTGCAGCGGCGGAACGGGAGGTCGGGTGCGGCCTTGCACCGCCACCCCTCCACGAGCTCGTCGACCGGCGACACCGTGGCGGAGGCTGCCACCGAGTCGAGGGCCTGCAACGCTCGTCGGTCCATCGGCGCCGTTCCTGCTCCTGCCGGGGTCCGGCTATTCCGTGCGCGCGGCGGCGAGGGCGTCGTCGATGGTCAGCGACCCGTCGTAGAGGGCCTTGCCCACGATGGCGCCGAGGAGGGGGCTCGAGTCTTCGCGCAGCCCGGCGAGGCTGCGGAGGTGCTCTGCGCTGCCGACCCCGCCGGAGGCGATCACCGGGATCTCGGTCTCGGCGAGCAGCTCGTCGTAGAGGGCGATGTCGGGGCCCGTTCCGACGCCGTCGACGTCGATCTGGGTGACGATCAGCGCCGCGAACGGGGCGTCCTCCATCTCGTCGACCACCTCCGCGAGCTGGCGGCCCGACCCTTCGGTCCAGCCCCGGACCGACACCTCTCGGCCCCGGACGTCGAGCCCGAGGGCGACGCGCCCCGGGTGGCGCTCGGCGAGCGAACGAGCCCAGGCGGGGTCGTCGAGGGCGGCGGTGCCGATCACGACGCGGCCGACCCCCGCGTCGAGGAGGGCGAGGGCGCTCGCATCGTCGCGGACGCCACCGCCGGTCTGGATGGGGACGCCGACGGCGCTGGCGATGGCGGCGATCACCGGCCGGTTGGTGGGCTCGCCGGTGCGGGCGGCATCGAGGTCGACCACGTGGATCCAGGGGGCGCCGGCGTCGGCGAACTGCTGGGCCTGGGCGACGGGATCGTCGCCGTACACGGTCTCCTTGGCGAAGTCGCCCTGGTAGAGGCGCACGCATTGGCCGCCGCGGAGGTCGATCGCCGGGTACAGGTCCATGGCCGTGCATCTTCGCGGGCCGAGCACGACGCGCCCAACGGCGATCCTGCCAACTCCGGCCGGCCGGTCGATCGCTGAGGGCGCGGACATCCCACTTGCTCCGAGCATCGGCTCGACCGCCCGCATCCGACGCCCGGCCTCGGCGCCCTCTGCCCTACGCCCCCGCAGCGACCAACGTCTCGGCCAGGTCGACGTAGCCCTGCTGGCGGGCAAGGGCCGAGGGCAGGGGCACCTCGGTCGTCGATCCAGAACCGGCCCCGCCTCGTGCGCCGGCCGCAAGCAGCTGGTCGACGACCTCGGCGTCTCCCTGGGCAGCAGCGGCGTGCAACGCCGTCAGCCCACGGGCGCCGGGATGGTCCACCTTCGCTCCGGCATCCAGGAGCGCAGCGACCGCATCGACATCGCCCCACCACGCCACATCCAGCAAGGGCGGCGAGGCCAGCGGCTCGGCCGCCGGAGCCTCCTCCACGTCGCCAGCGGGGTCGGTGGTGGTGGTCGCGAACACGTCGGGGCTGAGGAACGATTCGTTCGGCAGCGCGACCTGGAGGAGCCCGACGATGGGCGGGCACGCAGCCGACGGCAAGATCGCGACCGGCGGCGAGCCGACGACGGTGGTCAACACCCCCGAGGTGTCGTCGCCATCACCCCCTGCGAAGCACGAGATCGACTCGAGCCCGGGCGCCACCTCCCCCTCGTCGAGCTTCGCTCCAGCGGCGATCGCTGCCCGCAGCGGATCGATCAGGTCCCACGATGCCGCCATGCCCAGCACCGTGGTCGGATCCGCTCCTGCCGCCAGCACGGTGGTCAACGACGATGATCGCCCCTCCCCCGTCGGTTCCGGACAGGGCGACGTGCTCTCCTGATCGGCCAACGCCGTCCGATGCACCCTCGCCAACGATCCGACATCCACCTTCGCCGCCACCAGGGCCTCCACCGCCTTGGCCCCACCGGCGTCGACCGCTTGGGACAGCGCCGAGTTCCCCCCGCTCGCCGAGTTCGGGTCCGCCCCGGCTCCCAGCAGCAGCCGCAGCACGCCCGGACGGCAGAAGCGAACGGCGTCGGTCACCAGCGAGTCGCCGTCGCGAGATCGCGCGTCCACGTCGGCGCCCGCATCGAGCAGCGCCGCCACCACCTCCGTGTGGCCCGCCGGCCCCGCACAGGTCAGGGGTCGGTTGCCGGAACGGTCCTCGATGTCGGGCGACACGCCACGGTCGAGCGCGTCGCGCACCGCGTCCACGTCGCCCCGGGCAGCCACCGCCACCAAGACCACCTCCGAGTCACGACACCCGCTCGACCCTCCCAAGGTGCCCCGCAACGTGGGCGCCACGTCGCACGCGCAACCAGGGATCAGGACCGCCAGTCCCGCCGCCACCACCAGAACCCCACGCGCCAGGCGCATGTCCCGAAGGCTAGGGCAGGCAGGACGAGACGAACCGCTCCAGCAGCTTCAGCCCGTTGGCCGACGACTTCTCCGGGTGGAACTGGGTGGCCCACAAGCGTCGCCGAGCCACCGCGGCCGCCACGTCGGGCCGCCCGTAGTCGCAGACCCCCGCCACGTCCGCCGCGTCTCCCGGCACGGCCGCGTACGAGTGCACGAAGTACATCCAGCACGGATCGGGCTGGCCCTCGGCCATGGCCGCGCCCGAGGACCACGACACCGTGTTCCACTGCATCTGCGGACGCTTCACCGTGTCGGGCAGCAACGACACGCGGCCCGGCAGCACCCCCAGGCCCGCCGCATCCGGCGACTCGTCGGACCCGTCGAAGAGCATCTGCATCCCCACGCACACGCCGAGGAAGGGCCGCCCCTCCCCTGCCGCCGCCGCAGCGGCCGCCTCGATCGCCACGTCGCGCAGGCCGGCGTCGCCTAGCGCCTCCATGCACCGACCGAACGCGCCCACCCCAGGCAGCACGACGCCCGCGGCATCGGCGATCAGCCCGTGGTCAGCGGTCAGCCGGGCATCGGCCCCCACGTGCTCGAGCGCCTTCTGAGCCGAGCGCAGGTTGCCGATCCCGTAGTCGAGGACCGCGACGAGCGTCACGACGCGGCCCTCACAGCGAGCCCTTGGTGGACGGCACGCCCGTGCCCTCCACCCGGACGGCGTCGCGCAGGCACCGGGCCACGCCCTTGAACGTCGCCTCCACCACGTGGTGGGTGTTCACCCCCGCGCGCTTGCGCACGTGGAGGGTGATGCCCGCCGCCGTGGCGAACGACTGCCAGAAGTGCTCGGCCATCTCCGGGTTGAACGGCGGGTCGCCCAGGGCCAGCACCTCGCCGAAGGGCACGTCGTACGCGAAGAACGGCCGACCCGACAGGTCGAGCGCCACCTCGATCAGCGCCTCATCGAGCGGGAACAGCCCCGACGCGAACCGCCGCACGCCTGCCTTGTCGCCCAGCGCGTCGCGGAACACCTCGCCCAGCAGGATGCCCGTGTCCTCCACCGTGTGGTGGCCGTCGACGTGGAGGTCGCCCGTGGCCTCGACCGTCAGGTCGAACCCGCCGTGGCGACCGATCTGGTCGAGCATGTGGTCGAAGAACGGCAGTCCCGTCGACACCGACACCGACCCCGCGGGTCCGTCGACATCGAGGGAGATGGAGATCGACGTCTCCTTGGTGGTGCGCTGCTTCGACGCGGCCCGGCTCATGCGAACTCCTTCACGACAAGACCTCCCCGAGTGCCTCGAGGAAGCGATCATCTTCGTCTCGGGTGCCGACGGTGACCCGCAAGCACCCCGACAGCCCCGGCCACCCCGAGCAGTTGCGGACCAGCACGGACCGCTCCACCAGCGCCTGCCACACGGCATCGGCGTCGCGCTCGGTGGGCCGGAACAAGATGAAGTTGGCCGCCGACGGCCACACCTCGCACGGCAGGTCGCGCAGCGCGGCGTCGAGCCGGCCCCGCTCCTCGGTGAGGATCGACACCCGCCGCTCCATGTCGTCGACGAAGTCCAGCGCCGCCAGCCCGGCCGCCTGCTTCAGCGCGTCCAGGTGGTACGGGAGCACGACCTTCTCGAGCTCGGCCACCAGCCACGACGGACCCAACAGGTACCCGAGGCGCGCCGCCGCCATCGACCACGTCTTCGAGTAGGTGCGGGTGACCACCAGCGGCAGGTCGTCGGACAGCAGCTCGAGCGCGGACCAGGGAGCGAACTGCCCGTACGCCTCATCGACCACCAGCACGCCGCCCACCTCGCCCACGAGGTCGAGCACCTCCCGCACCGTCTCGGGTGACTCGACCATGCCCGTCGGGTTGTTGGGCGAGCACAGGTACGTGATGGCCGGCCGCGCCGCGGACACCACCCGGCGCACCTCGCCGAGGTCGAGCGACAGATCCGGAGCCCGGCGCCCCTCGACGACGGTGGCGCCCGACACCCGAGCGATCTGCGAGTGCATCGCGTAGGTCGGCTCGAACACGGCCACCGACCGCCCCGGACCCGCGTACGCGAGCGACAGGGTCTGGAGCACCTCGTTCGAGCCGTTGGCCACGAACACCTGCTCGGGCGCCACCCCGTGGAGCGCGGCCAGCCGGGCGCGGAGGTCCCGCGCCAGGCGATCCGGGTAGCGGTGCCAGGCGACCTGGCGCACCGCGTCGGACACCGCGTCGACGAAGGCCGCCGGTGGCGGCAGCGGCGACTCGTTCGTGTTCAACCGGACGTCGACGGCCACCTGCGGCGAGTGGTAGCCCTCCATCATCGCCACGTCGTCGCGGGGCTGGGGGCGCCCGGGAGCCACCGCGGTCACGACTGCCGATCCACGCGGCGCAGGACCGACTCGGCGTGCGCCGCCAAGCCCTCGGCCCGAGCGATCGCGGCGACGGTGGGCGCCGCCCGCTCGACCGCGGCCCGATCGAGGGTGACCACGTGCACGTCCTTCTGGAAGTCCGCCACCGTGAGCGCGGAGCCGAAGCGGGCGGTGCCGTCGGTGGGCAGGACGTGGCTCGGCCCCGCCAGGTAGTCGCCCACCGAAGCTGGCGACCAGGGGCCGCAGAAGACGGCACCGGCGTGGCGCACCAGCGAGACGAGCTCCCGGGGATCCTCGGTGATGATCTCGAGGTGCTCGGGGGCGATGGTGTTCGACACCGCGACGGCCTGCTCGGGCGAGTCCACCAGCACGGCGTACCCCCCCTCGGCGAAGGTCGACTCGATGTCGCCCCGCCGAGGCGCCACCGCGACCTGGGCCTCGATCTCCGCGCAGATCGCGTCGAGCGCGTCGCCGTCCCAGCTGATCAGCCACGCCAGCCCTCCGGGGCCGTGCTCGGCCTGCAGGATCACGTCGACCGCGGCGAGGTCGACCGGAGCCGAACCGTCGGCGATGACGACCACCTCGGAGGGCCCGGGGAACGACGAGGGCACGCCCACCAGGCCGGCCACCTCGCGCTTGGCGAGGGCGACGAACACGTTGCCAGGACCGACGATGACGTCGACGGGGCGGACCGACTCCGTGCCGTACGCCATCGCACCGATCGCCTGCGCCCCACCGATGGCGTAGACCTCGTCGACACCGGCCACCGCGGCGGCAGCCAGCGTGGGCAGCGGCACGCCCCCCGATGCGTCCGGCGGGACGCACAGGGCGACCTCGGCGACGCCGGCGACCTTCGCGGGGATCGCGGTCATCAGCACGGTGCTCGGGTAGATCGCCCGGCCACCGGGCACGTAGCAGCCGGCCCGGTCGACGGGGACCTTGCGGCCCTCGACCACGATGCCGTCACGCTCGTAGGTGTGATCGCCCACCACCTGGTGCTCGTGGAAGTCCCGGATGCCTGCCGCCGCGTCCTCCAGCGCCGCCCGCAGCGCGGGGTCGATCGCGTCCAGCGCGGCGGCGACCTGCCCGGGCGGAACCCGCAACGCCTCGGGGCGAACCCCGTCGAAGCGCTCCGTGAGGTCGAGCACGGCCTCATCGCCACGGGCACGCACGTCGGCCAGGATCTCCTTGACGGCGGCGATCGGCCCCTCGGCCGCCTGCGCCGGACGCGGCAGCTTCCCTCGCAGGTCGTCGCCGGCGCCACGCAGGTCGAGTCGGTTGAGCACGGCTCGGAGGCTACCGGTCGCCCCCGAGCGGCCCGAAGCTGGTTGCGCTCAGCGTGGGAGCGAACGCCGGGCCCGGTCCGCGGCGCGCACCGCCATCTGCAACGACCGCTCCACCTCGAACAGGGCGGCGGCCGGTTCGCCCGCTCCCGAGGACTCGAGCACCTCGGCCAGGGCCGCCGCTCTCGCCGCGAGGTCTTCGATCGACGCGCCGAGCGCCGACAGCTGGGGGTCGTGGGCGGAGGCCATCCGACCAGTTTGGAGCGACCTGGGCCGAAAACCAGCACCGCCGCCCCGAAGGGCGGCGGTGCAGCGACACCAGGCGGCGGATCCCGGCGTCGCGTCCAAACAGGTGGCGGGTACCTGGTCTGGTGACATCATAGCCAGGTGAACTAGCTCCGTCACGCAATTGCCCCTTCGGAGCCTCTTTCAAACCGTGAATTCCGTCACAAGGTGGTGGAGTTTCGACACACTGCATGCCACATCTTGCCCTCTCGGCACGGACGCACCGCTAGCGCAGCGCTAGCCGGCCGCACCCGCGGAAGGGCAGAAGTCCGCCAGCACGCACTCGGCGCACGCCGGCTTGCGGGCGAAGCACACCCGACGACCGTGCAGGATCACCCGCAGGCTGAACGTCCCCCGCTCGGCCGCCGGCACCATCGGGTTGAGCTCCATCTCGACCTTCACCGGGTCGGTCTGCTCGGTGAGGCCCAACCGGTGCGACAAGCGCAGCACGTGCGTGTCGACCGGCATGCCGGGGAGCCCTTGCGCGACCGAGCGCACCACGTTCGCCGTCTTGCGGCCGACCCCGGGCACCGTGACCCAGTCGCTCATCTTCGTGGGGACATCGCCGTCGAAGCGCTCCACCAGCGTGGAGGCCATCCCCACGAGGCTCTTGGCCTTGTTGCGGTAGAAGCCCGTGGATCGCACGACCTCCTCGAGCTCGAGCAGATCGGCCGCCGCGAGCGCCTCGGGGGTGGGATAGCGGCGGAACAGCTCGGGGGTCACCAGGTTGACCCGGGCATCGGTGGACTGGGCGGAGAGGATCGTGGCGGCCAGGAGCTCGAAGGCGTTGCGATGGTGCAGCTCGCACAGCTCGACCGGAGTTCCCGGATACTCGACGGCGAGTCGCTCGTTCGTGCGACGGGCACGACCCGCCGCGGTCCTCGGTCTGGCCATGGTCGGAGGATAGGCAGGTAGCGTCCACGCCATGGCGCCCACGGCCACGGTCCACATGGCGGTCACCGAGGTCGACGGCCGACCGGCGCAGCTGGTCTGGGACACCCCTCCCGACCTCGACCCCCCAGTGCCGCGCCGGGTGGCCGCGGCGCTGGGGCTCCGACCGCACCGCGAGCTGCTCCAGCTCCGCCGCAGCCTGCCCATCCCCGCCGACCAACCGGCGCGGGCGCGCGCGCCGCACCTCCAGCTCCGCCGCTTCGATCCCGACCGCGATGCCCAGGCGTGGGTCTCAGCGAACAACGCCGCGTTCGCCACGCACCCCTCGCAGGGCGACCAGACCCTCGAGACGCTGGCCGCGACGCTCGCCGAGCCGTGGGTCGACCTGGACGGGTTCCTGGTGCTCGACGACCCCGACCACCCGGGCGAGCTGGTGGGGTCGTGCTGGACGAGGGTCCACGAGCCGACGGGAGCCGACCCGGAGCTGGGCGAGATCTTCGTGATCGGCGTGCACCCCCGTCACCACGGCCACGGGACCGGTGCCGCGCTCGTCCTCGCCGGCCTCGACCACCTGGCCGCCCAGGGCGTCGCCACCGGGATGCTGTGGGTCGAGGCCGACAACGCCGCCGCCCTCCGCCTCTACGACCGCCTCGGCTTCGAACCGGAGCGGCGGCGAAGGATCCACGCGTGATGGCCTCCGAGGAGGCGACGACGCCACGGTCTCGCTACGACTGGACCCGCGAGCAACTCGGTGAGCTCCTCGCCGACCAGCCTCGGTTCCGGGTGGACCAGGTGTGGGAGTGGCTCCACGTGCACGGGACCGACCCGAGCGACTGGACGAACGTGCCCAAGGGGGTGCGGGCCGGGGTCGAGGCCGAGCTGCGCCCCGCGCTGTGGCCCGCCGCGGAGTCGGTGAGCGACGACGGCCAGACCGTGAAGTGGCTCTGGACCCTCCACGACGGCACCCAGGTCGAGACCGTGCTGATGCACTACGAGGACCGCACCACGGTCTGCGTGTCGTCGCAGGCCGGGTGCGCGATGGCGTGCGGGTTCTGCGCCACCGGGCAGGCCGGCTTCGATCGCCACCTGACCTCGGGCGAGATCGTCGAGCAGGTGGTGCGGGCCAGGCGCCGATCCGCGGAGGCCGGCAAGCGCCTGTCGAACGTGGTGTTCATGGGCATGGGCGAGCCGTTCGCCAACTACGACCGCACCTGGGAGGCCGTCCACCGCATCCACGACGACCTCGGGCTGGGCGCGCGCCACCTCACGCTCTCCACGGTGGGGATCGTTCCGGGGATCCGTCGGCTCGCCGATGCCGACCTCCCGGTGAACCTCGCCGTCTCGCTCCACCTCGCGAACGACGTCGAGCGCGACGTGCTGGTGCCGATCAACCGTCGCTACCCGCTCCGCGAGCTGGCCGACGCGTGCGCCGACTACGTGGACGCCACCCACCGGCGCCTCTCGTTCGAGTGGGCGCTCATCGACGGGGTGAACGACACGGACCGCCACGCGCGCGAGCTCGCGGCGTACGCCCGCCCGCTGCGCGCCCACGTGAACCTCATCCCGCTCAACCCCACCCCGGGCTACGCGGTCCGCGGGACGCCGCCCGAGCGCGTCCGCGAGTTCGCGCAGCGACTTGGCGACCTGGGCATCAACGCCACGGTGCGCCGGACGCGCGGGACCGACATCGATGCCGCGTGCGGGCAGCTGCGGGCCACCCACGCGGGATCGTCCGCCGCAGACGTCGCCCCGCCTCGCCGCCGCCCGCGCTAGCTAGCGCCACCACGTCCCGTCGGGCACCGCGCCGGGCGCGTACCAGAAGATCGAGTCGGACCCCGCCTGGCCGAAGGTCCCGACGAGCGGGACGTGGGGCCCGTTCGCGACCACGCTGACCGCGCTGATCGACCGATCGCCGGCCCAGCGCCACCACCGGTCGGCGCCGACGCCGGGCGAGTACCAGAGGAGGTCGGTGCGACCGTCGCCCTCGAGGTCGGCGAGGATCGGGAGGTAGCGACCGCTCACCGTGAGCGGTGCCGAGGCGAAGCCCCCACCGGGCCGGCCCCACCAGAGGCTGTCGGCCGTCGCACCCGGCCCGTACCAGACGATGTCGGCCGGGCCATCGCCGTCGAGGTCGGCGACGAGGGGCTGGTAGGTCCCGTTGATCGTGACCGCGACGTTGCGGTGCGAGCCCAGGCCCGTGGACACCCACAGCGAGTCGCCGGCGCGGCCGGGCCCGTACCAGAGGACGTCGGTCTTGCCGTCGCCGGTGAAGTCGCCGGCCAGGGCCGTGTAGGTGCCCCTCACCGTCTGCGGCGTGGACCGGAAGCCGCCGCCATCCCAGCTCCACACGGCGTCGGGAAGCGAGCCGGGGCCGTACCAGAGCACCTCGTCACGACCATCGCCGTCCGTGTCGACCACCATCGGCCGCAACCCGGCGGGACGTGACAGCCGCTGCGACGTCCACGTGCCGTCGCCCACCGCCCGCCAGAGGTAGGAGGTCCCCGTCCGGCGGGCGTACCAGACGATGTCGTCCTTGCCGTCGCCATCGACGTCGAGGGGCAGCACGTCGTCGAAGTCCCCGGCGATGCTCTGGGGGGTGGAGACGAAGGTGCCGTCGCCCTGTCCGCTCCAGAGGTGGTCGGCCGCGGGCCCCGGTGCGACCCACAGCAGGTCGTCGTGGCCATCGCCCTGGGCGTCGAGCACGATCGCCCGGTAGCTGCCCGACACCGGCGATGGCGTCGACGTCAACCCGCTGGGAGGGGTCGGCACGCACGCGCCCCGACCCGTGGTGAGGTCGCACAACCCCGACGACGACCTCCAGGCGATCCCGGAGCCGGCCTGGTTCGAGCGAGGCCGATCGTTGGTGCCCACGACGTGCGAGCCGGAGATGTCGATCGCGTACCCGGTGTCGGCAGCGAGCCAGTGGCGCTCCTCGGTCGCACCCCGGTCGATCACGTAGAACGGCGCGGCCAGGGGGGTCGGCGCGACCGTGGGGCTGCCACCATCGAGCGGTGCCACCGTCGCCCAGCCGGTGGCACCCTCGATCGTTCCCACCGATGGGTCCACGTACCAGCACGTGACCGCGCCGCTCACGCCCGGGATCGTGCAGCTGCGCTGCTGCGCCCCGCCCGTGGTCGAGATGCCATCGACCAGCGCCAGGGCCGCGAACCTCGGGCTCGTGCTCGTGAGGTCCTGGAACGCGGCCTCGCACAGGGTGCAGCCGTAGCCCCACGGCCACCAGGCCGAGTATCGCCGCTCCTGGTCGGTGAACGGCGCGCCGTGGCCCACCACCGAGGGCGAGGGCGAGCAGTACCGAGCGGCCATGCCCGCGGCCACGTCGGCGGCCACGTCAGCGACGTCCATCCGCTCGATCGCCGTGAACGGGGCGCCGGCCCCGGCCGTGTCGTACTGCCAGATGCCGATGCCTGTGTGCCAGAACGCTCGCTTGTACGCGGTCGTGGGGTCGCGGAACGCGTACAGGCCGTAGTTGGCGGAACGGTTGTCGGAGGTGGCGTAGACCCCGTTCCACTCGTCGTAGCGCGAGAGCGTCATCGGCGACGGGGCCGTGGCCGCGGTGGTGGCGGCCGAGCTCTCCTTGAAGACGGGCGCGATGACGAGCGCGCTGAGCCCGTCGTCGGACACGGCGCAGGTCCGGGTGGTGGCGGCCGACGCGCTGCGGATCGCGTTCCACGGGTCACGGCCGAAGTAGCGGACGGTGGGGGTGGCCGAGGTGGTGGGCGCCTCCGACGGGGCGGGTGGGTCGTCGGTGGGCCCGACCGGCTCGCCATCGGTGAAGCCAGGAGGAAGGTCGCTCGCCACCGCCGACGGCGACCCGCCGACGGACTCGGCTGACGCAGCCGAGGGCGAACTCATGCCCACGAGGGCCACGAGCAGCACGGCCACGACGGCGGGACGGGGTCGGAGCGAGGGCACGGCCCTCCCGACGCTAGACCGCACACCACCACCCTCGGCGGTCATCCACGCGCTGAACGCGTCCGTGCGGGCGGCCAGACCCTGGGCCTATCGCACGAGGACGGTGCCCTCCGGGGTCCGCACGCCACGGACCAAGACCTCGCCATCGTCGACGCGGGCACCGTCCCAGACCACCGAGCACTCCACCACCGCGGTCGACGCGACGGACGCGCCCGAACCGATCACCGACGCTCCGCCCGACGCCTCCAGGTTCGCTCGGAGGTAGTCGGCGGGCGTGCCGCAGTCGACGAACGCCACGTCCGCCTCGACGAGGTCGAGCGCGCCCGCCTCCCACGCCTCGCGCCACGCCACCTCGTACAACCCCGATGGCACGGCCTCCAGCCGTGCCGCCGCGGCTGCTGGCACCAGCGCGACGCCGCAGTAGCGGAGGTCGCCGAAGTCGCCTCGCCGAGCGTCGCGCACGCAGAGGAGCCGGTGATGCTCTCGGTCCCACCCCTCGACCAGCTCGGCGACGGCGGCGCCAGCGGTCGGACCGAGCCAGGCATCCGCGTTGGACACGAGCAGGCCACGACCTCCGCTCCAGGAGCGCAGGTGGCCGAGCGCGCCGGCGGTTCCCAGCGCTTCGGGGCGCTCCCACGACCGATGGACGGACCAGGGCAGGTGCGCGTCGAGCGCGGCGGCGCCGTGGTGGAGGTTCACCGCCACCTGCTCGACGTGCGGCCAGACGCGCTCGATGGCGAGATCGACGAGCGGGACGCCTCCGACGGGGCACAGCGCCTTCGGGCGCCAACGGCTGAGGGGCCGCAGGCGGGTGCCCGCCCCGGCCGCGAGCACCACCCCCACCAGACCGTCGTCCATCGGCCCAGTCTGGCGGTGGGGACCGCGCCGGATCGGCCACCGGTATCCTCCGTGCCATGTCCGGCCGGTACGCGTTCTCCGTCCCTGAGCCCCGCCAGCGCGACGGGTGGTTCCGCGTCGGCAACGTCGACGTCACCACCACGGCGCTCATCGTGGGCATCGGCCTCATCTCGATGGTCGTGTACGCGATCAGCCCCAGCCTGCTGTTCAACGGCGCGTTCGTGACCACCGAGGTTCGCAACGGCGAGGTGTGGCGGCTCGCCACGTGGCCCCTCGTCAGCTATCCCGACATCTGGGAGCTCATCGGCCTCTTCGTGTTCTGGTTGTTCGGGCACCAGGTGGAGGAGCGCATCGGCCGCGTGCCCTACACCTGGCTGGTCGCCGCGATGGCGGTCCTCCCCGCGCTGGTCGTCACCGCGGTCGGCGCGTCGAACGCCAGCGGCATCGGCTGGGAGACGGCGGTGGCGGGCGTGTCGCTGCTGTCCTTCGGCTTCCTCGCCGTCGTCGCGCTCGAGAACCCGACCGCGCGCACGATGCTGCTCAACATCCCGTTCTGGATCGTGGCCGCCGCGCTCCTCGGGATCAGCGCCCTGTCCGCGATCGGCGCCCGGGCGTGGGGAACGCTCTGGATGATGGTGCTGGTCGTGGTCGTGGGCCTGTTCGGGGCCCGCCAGCGCGGCATGCTGTCCGAGGTGCTCGGGTTCGTGCCGGTGCTGCCGTGGCTCGCCGGACCTCGCCCCTCGCCCTACGGGGAGCTCGGCTCGGCCCGCCCCAAGCGGTCCCGGGGACCGAAGGGGTCCAAGGGCTCCAGGTCCGCCGCTCGTCCGTCGGGCGGGGCATCGGTGGTCCAGGGACCGTGGGGCGTCGCCTCCGGCGGGCCCACCCCGCTCGAGCAGGCCGAGCTCGACGTGCTGCTCGACCGGATCAGCGAAGGCGGCATCGATTCGCTCACCGCGCAGGAGAAGGCACGGCTCACCGAGCTGAGCCGGCGCATGCGCGAGTCCTAGCGACGCCTCCCGACCGGTTCGCCATCTGACGCACCGTCAGGCCATGCTGGGGCGATGACCACCGTGATTCAGGGCATCGCCGGGCTCAAGGAGCTCGTCGGCCAGCACCTCGGCTACTCCGACTACCTCGAGATCACCCAGGAGCGGGTGAACACCTTCGCCGACGCCACCGGCGACCACCAGTGGATCCACGTCGATCCCGAGCGGGCGAAGGCCGAGAGCCCCTTCGGCGGTCCGATCGCCCACGGCTACCTGACGCTGTCGCTCGGCCCGGTGCTCGCCCCTCAGATCATGCGGGTCGAGGGCATCAAGATGGGCGTGAACTACGGCTGCGCCAAGGTGCGGTTCCCCTCGCCGGTGCCGGTCGGCGCCAACCTCCGCCTCGGCGCGGAGCTCACCGCGGTGGAGGACATCCCCGGCGGCGCGCAGGTGTACATGACCTTCACCTTCGAGTGCGAGGGCGCGTCGAAGCCGTCGTGCGTCAGCGAGATCATCTTCCGCTACTACGAGTGACCGGCGCGGTGGGTCAGGCCGCCGCCACGTCGAACGCCTGGCCCACCACCCACGCGAGCGCCATCGCCGCGGCACCACCGAGCAGGACTCGTGCGGACGCGCGCCCGAGGGGCGCTCCGCCGAGCCATGCGCCCACCGCTCCCAGCGCGCCGAGGCCGATGAGCGCAGCGAGGACCAGCACCGGGACCCACACGCTCTGCGCGGTGACGGCGACGACGAGCAGCGGGATCAGCGCGCCGAGCGTGAACGAGACCGCCGAGACCACGGCGGCCTGCAGCGGTCGAGCGAGCGCCTCGGGGTCGATGCCGAGCTCGTCGCGAGCGTGCGCCCGCAGGGCATCCGCCTCGGTGAGCTGCGTCGCGACCTCGCGGGCGAGATCCGGGTCGAGGCCGCGCTGGACGTAGATCCCGGTGAGCTCCGCGAGCTCGGCCCGCGGGCCCGTCCGCAGCTCCTCCGCCTCCACGGCCAGATCGGCGCGCTCCGCGTCGCGCTGGGACGACACCGAGCTGAACTCGCCGATGGCCATGGAGCCGGCCCCGGCGACGATCGACGCCACCCCCGACACGAGCATGACGGACCGCCCGGCCGACGCGGATGCCACGCCGATGAGCAGGCTCGACGTGGAGAGGAGGCCGTCGTTGGCACCGAGGACCCCGGCGCGCAGCCAACCGGCGCGGCCCGAGGTGTGCACCTCGGCGTGCTGCGCGCGCTCGCGCCGTCGGCCGACCCGGCTCAGGTTGCGACCGGCCCCACGGCGGCTCGGCGCGCCGTGGACGGGCGGGGCAGGGGTGGAGGAGGGATCGCTCACACCCCCAGGGTGCCCGACCCGAGCGACGTTGCGCGCGCTGATCGGCACGCAGACGGGGGCGTCGTCGCCGACCGTCAAGGGTGCCGAACACCAGCGGGAGGTGGGGATTTCTGGGCCTCGGCGAGGCACCGGTAGCTTCGATCGGTGCTCACGTGGAACCTGGGGGACCTCTTCGAGAGCGTGGCGGACGCCGTCGCGACCCGCACCGCCGTCGTCAGCGGCGACGTGCGGCTCACCTACGCGGAGCTCGACCAGCGGGCGACCCGGCTGGCTCACGTGTTCGCCACCCACGGCATCGGCCCGGGCCACCACGTCGCGCTGGCGATGCGCAACGGCCACGAGTACCTCGAGGCGATGCTCGCCGCGTTCAAGCTCCGCGCCGTGCCCATCAACGTGAACACCCGCTACACCGCGGATGAGATGCGCCACCTGCTCGACGATGCCGACGCCCGGCTGGTGGTGCACGACGCTGATCTCGCGGGCCGCCTCGACGAGGCAGCGAGCGACCGACCTCGCATCGAGCGCGGCGCTTCCTACGAGGCCGCCCTCGACGCGGCATCGCCCGAACGCCCGGCGGTCGAGCGCTCGGGCGACGATCGCTACGTGCTCTACACCGGCGGCACCACCGGCATGCCCCGTGGCGTCGTCTGGCGCCACGAGGACCTGCTGTTCGCCGCGCTGGGCGGCGGCAACCCCGGCGGCGACCCCGTCGCGCGGCCAGAGGAGGTGGTGTCCCACGCGCTGGTCGGGCGAACCCGATGCCTCCCGGCGTCGCCGTTCACCCACGGCACCGCCCACTGGACCGCGCTGTCCACCCTCCTGAACGGCGGGACGGTGCTCGTGGACACGTCGCCGACCTTCGATGCCGAGCGGCTGTGGGACCTCGCGGACCGCGAGCGGGCGACGATCCTGGTGATCGTCGGCGACGCGTTCGCACGCCCCCTGGCCGACGCGCTGGCCGCCCACCCGGACCGGTGGCCGCTCGACGACCTCCTCGTGGTGCTCTCCGGCGGCGCGGTGCTCTCCCCGGTCGTGCGCGACGCGCTGCTCGAGCACCTCCCGTGGGTGGTCGTGGTGGATGGGTACGGCACGTCGGAGACCGGCGGCCAGGGCCAGATGCCGATCTGGGCGGGCCAGCGATCCGTGGCGCTCCCCCGGTTCCACGTCGACGAGGACACCACCGTCCTCGACGACGCCGGTCGCCCCGCGCCGCCAGGCAGCGGGCTGGTCGGACGCCTCGCCCGGCGCGGCCGGCTCCCGCTGGGCTACCTCGGCGACCCCGAGCGCAGCGCCGAGACGTTCGTCGACCTGCACGGACAGCGATGGGCGATCCCCGGCGACCTGGCCCGGGTCGAAGCCGACGGCTCGATCACGCTGCTCGGACGGGGTGCATCGTCGATCAACACCGGCGGCGAGAAGGTGTTCCCCGAGGAGGTCGAGATGGTGCTGAAGGAGGTGGCAGGCGTGTTCGACGCCGTCGTGGTCGGCGTACCCGACGATCGCTTCGGCGAGCGCGTCGCCGCCGTCGTCGCCCGTCGGCCGGGGACCGAGGTGGACCTCGACGACGTCGACGCGCACTGCCGGCGCCGCCTCGCGGCATACAAGGTGCCGCGCCGGATCGTGGTGGTGGACGAGGTGGTGCGTCGGCCGTCGGGGAAGGCCGACCTCGACTGGGCGGCTCGCGCCGTGGCTACGAGTCGGCCAAGCGTCCCTGACGGGTCGCCGTGACGATGGCGCACGCGACGTCGTGGTCCGCGTTCGCCCAGCCGTCCCTCGTCGGAACCTCGGCGAACAGCAACCCCTCGACCGCCTGGCCGTCGGAGGGGTTCAGCGCCCGCTCCGCCGCGTCGCCGCACCGCTCCTGCACGTCGGCTTGGAGCGCCTCACGCCCCGGGTAGGCGGAATCTGCGTCCCGGTCGTACGCGTACACATCGATGATCTCGGTGCTGTGGGCCTGCCCGCAGGGCTCCTGCACGGTGCCCGATTCGATCCGCTGCGGATCGCGCTCCACCGAGGCCGACTCGCTCCAGCACGTTCCGGCATCCTTGGCTGGGCGGTTCCAGCCCTCGCTCGCGACCCGCCGCAGACGCTGGTAGCCCCACCGGGCGCTCGCCACCGACTCGCGGTTGCCGAGCCCGAGGGGCGCGTCGGCGGCGGGTGCATCGCCGATGCTGGCGTACGCCGACGTGCCCACCACCACGAGGCCACCGACCGCCAAGACCATCGCCGCCACGGAGAGGACGAGGCCCTTCGCCTTCTCGGGGTGGGTGGTGACGTGGCGGCGGCCCATGTTGGCGTTCCACAGCGCGATCAGCAGCGCGGCCGCGCCCAGCAGCCAGAGCGCCCAGATCGACCACGCGTTGCGGAGCAGCTCCGCCGCCCCGAGGGCGACGACGCCCACGACGAGGGCGAAGATGGCGGTGCGGACGGAGTGATCCACACGGGCCTCGGTCTTGCGCCGCTCCTCCTCCGGCTTGCGCTGGATCGTGGTGACCGGCGGCGCGGCCCCCGTCATCCCCGCCATGCGGAAGCCTCCCCCGGCCGGCTCGGGCTCCACGGCGGGGGCCCCCGCCGCCTCGGGCATCGACGACACGGCGGTCGGCGGCACCGCGGGTCCGGCATCGACCGGCGCCGCCTCGGATTCGACCACGGTGACCACCGCGGCATCGCCGTCATCGCCCTCTGCAGCGGCAGCCGACTCGCCGGCGTCGGCCGGGCGGAGATCGATCGGGTCCTCCGCATTGGCGAGCTCCGCCCGCAGCACCACGAGATCGGCACCGCTCAGCTCCGCACCGGCCCACCCAGCGTCGATGCCGAATCGCTGGCACTGGTCGAGCACCGCCGACGGCGGCAGGCCCAGCTCCTCTGCCAGGTCCGAGACCTTCATCGCCGCGCTCCCCTGCCCTCGTGACGGCAGCACCGTCGACGATCCTCGAACATCGTGAACCCCTCCCACCACGGCTCCGCAACGAACCGACCATAGGAGCGTAGTGGCACCGCTCGCGCCGATGGGAGCCACCGCCGCGCCGTGCTCGGCCCCCTCGCTACCATCGGCCAACCCACGGAACTGGAGCGCGCCGATGTCCTTCAACCTGGCCGAGGTCCACGAGGCGGTCGCCGCCGCGAACCCCGATCGACCAGCGATCCTGTGGGGCGACCGATCGTGGAGCTACGCCCAGCTCACCGAGCGCACCCGCCGCTTCGCCAACGCGCTCCTCGATCGAGGCATCGGTGTGCACCGCGAGCGGCCCGAGCTCGCCGGTCACGAGTCCGGGCAGGACCACGTGGCGCTCTACCTGCACAACGGCAACGAGTACCTCGAGGCGATGCTGGGCTCGTACAAGGGGCGCAGCGCCCCGTTCAACGTCAACTACCGCTACGTGGCGGAGGAGCTGCGCTACCTCCTCGACAACGCGCAGGCGAAGGTGGTCGTGTTCCACTCGGCGTTCGCGCCGACCCTGGAGGAAGTCCTCGCCGAGCTGCCGTCGATCGAGCTGCTGGTGCAGGTTCCCGACGACTCGGGCAACGAGCTGCTGCCCGACGCGATCGACTACGAGGAGCTGCTGGCCTCGGCATCGCCCGAGCGGCCCGACCTCGCGTGGTCGCCCGATGACCTGTACATCCTCTACACCGGCGGCACCACGGGCATGCCCAAGGGCGTGCTCTGGCGTCAGCACGACATCTTCATCGCGGCCATGGGCGGCCGCCCGTTCGGCCAGACCGAGGCCTTCGCCGACCTCGACGCGATCGTCGAGGCATCCACGAGCGGCGGGGCCCGGATGATGTCGGTGGCGCCGATGATGCACGGCGCCGCCCAGTGGGCCACCTTCACCGGGTTCACCGGCGGCAACACCGTGGTGCTGCCGCGCGAGACGAAGCGGCTCGTACCCACCGACGTCTGGGAGACGGTGCAGGAGCACCGGGTGCTGACCCTGCAGATCGTGGGCGACGCGATGGGTCGGCCGCTGATCGACGAGCTCGACCGCACCCCCTACGACCTCTCCGGCTTGCTCGCCCTGGTCAGCGGCGGTGCCGCCCTCGGCTCGACGCTGAAGGACCGCTTCCTCGACCACGCGCCCCACGCGATCGTGCTCGACGCCGTGGGATCGTCGGAGACCGGCGCCCAGATGGGCCACACCTCCACGAAGGGCGCCACCGCCACCGGCACGTTCCAGCCCGGCCCCGAGACCTCCGTGGTCGACGCCGACCTGACCCGGGAGCTCGAGCCGGGCTCGCACGACGTCGGCTGGCTGGCCCAGCGCGGCCACGTGCCCCTCGGCTACCTCGGCGATGCCGCCAAGACCGCCGCCACGTTCCCCGTCATCGCCGGCGTGCGCTTCGCCGTGCCCGGCGATCGGGCGATCTGGCGCGAGGACGGGATCATCGAGCTCCTCGGACGCGACTCGGTCACCATCAACTCGGGTGGCGAGAAGATCTACGCCGAGGAGGTCGAGCAGGCGCTCGCCCACCACCCTGCTGTCTACGACGTGATCGTGGTCGGTCGCCCGAGCGAGCAGTGGGGCCAGGAGGTGGTGGCCATCGTGCAGGTGGCGGCCAACGCCAGCGTCACCGACGAGGAGCTGCTCGCCGAGGCCGAGAAGCACGTCGCCCGCTACAAGCTCCCGAAGGCGTTCCTCTACCGCCCAGCGCTGGTGCGCTCCCCCGCGGGCAAGGCCGACTACCGGTGGGCCCGCGACCAGGCCCTGGAGGGCTAGGACCCCTCGAGCTCGTCGAGCTGGGCTCGCACCCCGGGGGTCTCGGCACCGATCGTGGTGTCGTCGCCGTGGCCGGTGTGGACCACCGTGTCCGACGGCAGCGGCAGGACGCGTTGCACGATGCTGCGCAGGATCGTGCCCTTGTCCGAGAACGAGCGCCCCGTGGCCCCAGGGCCCCCGTTGAACAGCGTGTCGCCGGAGAACAGCACCCCCGCCTCGTCGTCGTGGAGGCAGCAGCCCCCGGGGCTGTGGCCCGGGGTGTGCAGGACCCGAAGCCGCGTGTCGCCCACGCGGATGTGCTGGCCGTCGGCCAGGGGCGCGTCGACCGGACGACCGGGGTTCACGACCTCCCAGAGCATCGTGTCGTCGGGATGGAGCCAGATGGGCGCGCCGACCAGGCTGGCGAGCTCCACCGCAGCGTTGATGTGGTCGTTGTGGCCGTGCGTGCAGGCGATCGCGACCACCCGTCGGCCGGCGACCGCGTCGGCGATCGGCTGCGCCTCGTGCGCAGCATCGATCACCAGCACCTCCTCGTCGTCGCCCACGAGCCAGATGTTGTTGTCGACGGCGAAGTCCTCGCCGTCGATGGAGAAGGTCCCGTGGGTCACGACCCGCTCGATGCGCGCCGTCATCAGCCGACCTCCCGATCGCCGATGACCACCACGGAGCGCAGCACCTCGCCTCGCTCCATCCGGTGGAACGCCTCCTCGACCTGGTCGAGCGAGATCGTCTCCGACACGAACCGGTCGAGGTCGAGGCGACCCTGGAGGTAGAGGTCGATCAGCATCGGGAAGTCCCGGCTCGGCAGGCAGTCGCCGTACCACGACGGCTTGAGCGCCCCGCCTCGCCCGAAGAAGTCGATCATCGGCAGGTCGATGCGCATCTCCGGGTTCGGCACGCCGACCTGCACCACGGTGCCCGCCAGGTCGCGGGCGTAGAACGCCTGCTCGAGCACCTTGGGGTTGCCCACCGCCTCGATGCAGACGTCGGCACCGTTGCCATCGGTCAGGTCCTGGATCGCCTGCACCGGATCGACCTCGGAGGCGAGCACGGTGTGGGTGGCGCCGAACTCCCTCGCGAGGTCGAGCTTGCCCGCGTCGAGGTCGACCGCGATGACCTTGGCGGCGCCGGCGAGGCGGGCACCGACGATCGCGGCGTCGCCCACGCCGCCGCACCCGAACACCGCCACGCTGTCGCCCCGGCCGACCTCGCCGGTGAACAGCGCCGAGCCGAGGCCGGCCATGACGCCGCACCCGAGCAGCCCGGCCGCCTCAGGCCGCGCCGAGGGGTCGACCTTCGTGGCCTGGCCGGCCGCCACGAGCGTCTTCTCGGCGAAGGCGCCGATGCCGAGGGCGGGGCTGAGCTCCACCCCGTCGAGGGTCATCTTCTGCGTGGCGTTGTGGGTGGCGAAGCAGTACCACGGGCGCCCACGGCGGCACGAGCGGCACTCGCCGCACACCGCGCGCCAGTTGAGGACCACGAAGTCGCCGGGCACGAGGTCGGTCACGTCGGGGCCGACCGCCTCGATCAGCCCGGCGGCCTCGTGCCCCAGCAGGAACGGGAACTCGTCGTTGATGGCCCCCTCCCGGTAGTGCAGATCGGTGTGGCAGACGCCGCACGCCTGCACCTGCACCAAGACCTCGCCCGGACCGGGGTCGGGCACCTCGATGGTCTCGACGGTGACGGGCGCCCCCTTCGCGGTGGCGACGACGGCTCGGACCTGCTGGGCCATGGAGTTCCCCTTCTTCGGCGATCGCTGCGACCGTAGCCCCGACGGATCGGGTCGTCACCGAGCCCAGGGGAACACGAAGAACGCCTCGCCGGTCGGGTCCGAGAGCACCACTGGCAGGATCGGCGACACCAGCACCACCGCGGCGGTGAGGCGCCGGAGCGCCACCCCCCAGTCGCCCTCGGCGTGCTCCACGATCCAGCAGGTGCCCACGAGCACCGACGCGAACGTCACCATCGCGAAGACGCGGGTGCCGTCGAAGGTGGTGATGGTGGCCAGCGCGGGCAGCAGCCCGACACCGGCGACTAGCCCGACCCACCACCGTGCCCGCCGCTGGACGGAGGCGGCGAGCAGCACGACCCCGAACCCGACCAGCAGCCACGAGGCACCCAACCAGCCGTACACCCCGGTGCCTCCGGCGCCGGCAGCGCGCCCGAGCGAGTCGTCGAGGTACGTGGAGAACACGTCGCCCCTCGAGTGGACCTCGACCCCCGAAGCGGCGAACCACGCGAGCACCCCGATGCGGGCCACGACCACCGCCGCCATGCCCGTGACCAGCCCGATCCGCTGGGCCCGACGCTCGGCTTCGGCCATGGGCAGGAGCGACGCCAGCACGAGCGCACCGACCAGCGCGACCATGCCCTGCTCGGCGTTGGTGGCGCCGACGAGCGCCCCGCCCACGATGGCGAGGGGCAGCTGCGCTCGCCGCGGGAGGACGACGAGGGCCGTCCCGATCACGGTGTACGGGTCGTAGGAGCCGACCTTCTGCAAGATCGCGGCGGGCACGGTGGTGAAGGTCAGCCAGACCGCCACGACGCGACGATCGCCAGCGCCGGGGAGCCGAGACCGCAGGCACGCCGCGACCACCGCCACGGCCGCCACGATCACCAGCGCGTGCACGACCCGCCAGGCTTGCTCGTCGGCCACGCCGAGCACGTGCGCCAGCGCCGGTCCGACGACCGAGTTGGCCCGCCAGCTCGGGACCGGCTCGGGGAACGACCGGGCGAAGCGCAGCATCCCCTCCGACCCGCCCATGCCCAACCCGGTGCGGGCGACGGTCAGCACCACCAGCCCGACCACGAACGACGGGCCCGACATGGCGGCGATCCACGACCACAGCGCGTCGAGGCGCCGAACCAGCGCGCCGCTCACCGTCGCCGGGTCTCGCACGAGGACGGCCCTAGCTGGCAGCCGACGCGGCCAGCGACTTGATCCACGACCACGCGGCCTCGACCTGCGCGGCGAGCGCCGAGAGCGACCCACCGTTGTCGATCACCAGGTCGGCCCGCGCCACCCGCTCCTCGCGGGACGCCTGCTTGGCGATGCGCGCCCGAGCATCCTCCTCCCGGAAGTCGCGGTGCTCCACGAGGCGGGCCACCGCGAGCTCGGGATCCACGTCGACCACGATCATCGCGGCCATGTCGTCTCGCCCCGACTCGACCAGGAGCGGCACATCGAGGATCACCACGTGGTCGGTAGCGACCTCCGCAGCCAGCCGCGCCTCGATCTCGGCGTGCACGGCGGGGTGCACGATGGCCCCGAGGTCGGCGAGCGCCTGGGGATCGTTGAACACGATGTCCGCGACGGCCGGGCGGCGGAGCGCACCGTGCTCGTCGAGGATGTCGGCCCCGAAGCGCTCGACCATCGCGGCGAGCACGGGCTGGCCGGGAGCCTGGAGCTCGCGGACGATGGCGTCCGCGTCGATGACCACCGCACCCCGATCGGCGAGCATCGCCGACACCGTCGACTTCCCCGACCCGATGCCCCCCGTGAGCCCGATCAGCAGCATCGGGCCACCGTAGCGACCAGGCGCGGATGGCCGACGCGACCGTAGGCCGGGCCGTAGCCTGCGAACGATGGCCGTCGCGAGCGCCGCACCTTCCGCTGATCGTCCCATGCCCCTCTCCGCCGAGGGCTTCGACGGCGGCGCTCCGCGCCCGAGGCCGTCACGGCGCGCGGAAGCCGACGCGAGGCCGGACCAGGTCGCGCCGTTCCGCCCGGCGATCCTGGGCATCCGAGGCGGCACCACCGCGGTGTCGGTGGCGCTCGCGAGCCCCGCGTTCGCCGACCGTGACCTCTGGGTCGTGGCCTGGTGCGTCGCGATCGTCGCGTACAACGTGTTCCGCATCGTGCGTCCCGTGCGGTACGTCGACGACACCGCCAGCCTGGTCCGGCTGCTCACCGAGGTGGCGTTCCACACCCTGGCGGTGGCCGCCACGGGGTACTGGGAGTCCCCGTTCATCTTCGCCCTCATCACCGCGGTGATGGTGGCCGGCTTCGCCCGCGGGTTCGCGTTCGCGCTCCGCGTCAGCATCTCGGCCTGCCTCGCGATCGCCATCCCGTTCCTCCTCCAGGACGGGACCGGCGTGGAGGACCTGCGCACCACCAGCCAGTGGATCGTGGAGCTGATCCTCGTCGCCCTCATCGCCGGCTACGCACGCCGGGTCACCGGCGAGGCCGACCGGGCCCACTCGCTCGCCCTCGACCGGCTCGGGCGGCTGGCCGACGCGAACACGCTGCTCTACTCGCTGCACCGCGTCGCCCAGTCGCTCCCCGCCTCGCTCGACATGGAAGACGTGCTCGACACGACCATGGGCCGGCTCCGCGACCTGTTCGCGTTCGACGCCGCGGTCGTGTTCCTGCTCGACGAGACCGACGAATCCTGGGTCGTGACTCGCTGGGACGGCCCCCGGCCCGCCCCCTCGTACAAGACCACCGAGCTGCCCCGCCCCCTCCTCGAATCGCTGGCGATGCGCCGCCCGGTGATGGTGAACGAGCTGCTGAAGCAGGGCGGCGGCGTGTCGGGCGAGATGGTGTCGGGCCTGTACGCAGCCCTTCCCGCTCGTGAGGCCACCGTCGGGCTCATCGCGCTCGAGCACCGCAAGGAGTCGCACTTCGAGCACCGAGACCTCGAACTGCTCCACGGCTTCGTCGAGCCAGCAGCGCTCGCGATCGACAACGCTCGCTGGTTCGCACGGCTCCGCACCGTCGGTGCCGACGAGGAGCGCACCCGCATCGCCCGCGACCTGCACGACCGCATCGGCCAGTCCCTCGCCTACCTGGCCTTCGAGCTCGACCGAATCGTCAAGGCCGACACCCAGGGCAAGCCGGTCACCACCCAGCTCGAACGGCTCCGCAACGACGTGCGGGGCGTGATCGGTGAGGTCCGCGACACCCTCTACGACCTCCGCACCGACGTCACCGACAGCAAGGACATGCCCGCGACGCTCCAGGAGTTCCTCGATCGCGTCCGCTCGCGCAGCTCGCTCGAGACCCGCCTCGACCTCCACGTGAGCGGCCGCCTGCCCCTGCTCCAGGAGCGCGAGCTCTGGCGCATCGCCCAGGAGGCAGTGACCAACGTCGAGCGCCATGCCAAGGCGTCCAAGGTCGTCGTCACCTGGCACACCGATGGCGGACGGGCGCTGCTGCTCGTCGCCGACGACGGCGTCGGCTTCCCCACGACCCGAGCCGGCCGGCTCGACAGCTACGGCATCGTGGGCATGCGCGAGCGCGCCGCGAGCATCGGCGCCACGCTCGACATCAGCGGCGCGCCGGGCAAGGGAACCGTGGTGCGCTGCGAGGTTCGTCCTACCTAGGGCGAACGCCATCGACCCGGAGGTCCGAGACGGTCGCCGGTCGCTGTGCCAGGATGGCCCCGACCGGCGGCCGCCCCACCGCACGAGAGGACCTCATGGCCATCCGCCTCATGCTCGCCGACGACCACCGCATGCTCCGCGAGGGGCTCCGACGGTCGCTCACCGATGAGGGCTTCGATGTGGTCGGCGAGGCATCCGATGGCGACGAGGCGGTCCGGCTGGCCGACTCGATCCGCCCCGACGTCATCTTGATGGACGTCACCATGCCCGACGTCGACGGCGTCGAAGCCACGCGGCGCATCCACCAGCAGCACCCCGAGATCCGGGTGGTGATGCTCACCATGCACGCCGACCAGAGCGTGATCGCCGAGGCGCTGCGCGCTGGAGCGTCCGGCTACCTGGTCAAGGACTGCTCCACCGACGAGATCGCCGACGCTGTGCGGCTCGCGGCCAGCGACGAGTCGAGCCTGTCGCCCGAGCTGGCCACCGCGATGCTCGACGAGGTCCGCCGGATCGACCCCGACTCGGTGGAAGACGACGCCGACCGCGTGGTCACCAAGCGCGAGGTCGAGGTGCTCCAGCTCATCGCCGACGGATGCTCCACCCCCGAGGTGGCCGAACGGCTCTACATCAGCCAGAAGACGGTGAAGAACCACCTGGCGAGCATCTACCACAAGCTCGACGCGCGCGATCGCACGCAGGCCGTCCTCCAAGCCGTGCGCATGGGCATCGTCCGCCTCAACTAGGGACCGCCCGGCGGGCGCGGCGGTGGGGCAGGACCGAAGCCCTGCCCCACCTGCGGTTCCCCTCCATCTTGGAAACCAGCGGTCGCGGCGACCCCTACGGGGTGGTGGTCGGTGTCGGGCAGCTCGACCCGAGCGTGTCGCTGTAGGCCGCCGAGATGCAGTCCTTCGACTTGCCGAAGCCGGCCCCGTTGCTGTTGCCGAAGAACGAGACGGCCGAGAACGCGACCACCGCGATGAGCGCCATCAGCATGGCGTACTCCACGAGTCCAGCGCCTCGCTCGCTCCGGCGGGTCCGAGCGGTACGGCTGCGTCCACGGGGGGGATTCGGGTGGTGGTGGTGGCGCATCAGGTCCTCCAAAGGGTGACCTTTGGAGCATCGGCACCCTTCCGCCCTCGCTGCATAGGCCGTGCGGCCCAACGTCAGGAGCGTCCAGCAGGCACCGCGACCATCCAAAAGCGCTCAGAGTGCACGATCTTCCACCCGTTGGCGGGATCCTCGAGCCAGTCTCCGAAGTCGGAGTCCTTGTCCCACAGCACCGCGGTGGCACCGGCGCGATCGAGGACCGCCGCGTAGTCGCCCTCGGGGTCGATGAGCGTCGTGTAGTCGGCGATCACCGAGGTCGGGAACATGTCGACCCGGTCGTCGATGAAGGTCTGCACCTTCTCGGGCCCGTAGCGCACCTCGAGGTAGTTGCCCACGAAGTCGCGGGTGACCACCCGGTCGTCGCGATCGAGGAGGTGGTGCTCGCGCATCCACGCCACTGACTCGACCGGGTAGTCGACGAGGTTCGTGTCGGGCATCGCCAGGCCGATGCCGGCGACCACCACGAGGAGGGCCACCAGCGCCGCCCGCACCGGGCGCAGGATCGCCAAGCGGCGATCGGCGTCGATCGAGCCGAGCCCCCGAGCGGCCACGGCCATCGCCGGCACCATCACGAGGCTCGCCTGCACGATGTTGCGCGTGCTCTGCAGCGACATCGCCGCGAAGAGGGCGACCGGAACGATGTTGCGCCACCGGCGGCCGCGCCACAGGATCAGGCCGACGGCGATGGCCAGCTGCACGGCGAAGAAGACCTCGGCCGGCTCGTGCCAGGTGGGCGGCTGCCACTCGACGATCTGCGCGAACGCCTCCCGGCGCCCCAGGAGCTGGAACGGGAACGTGAGCAGGTCGATGCCCACCGGGCTGAGGATGCCGCCGAGGACCGTCCCGCCCATCGCCCAGCCGAAGGTGCGCAGCTCGGTGGACGGGCGCTCCCGGTCGAGGAGGCGGCCGAAGCCGTAGGCGACGATCGCGGCGATGCCGAGGGGGAACGAACCGTGGATGTTCACCCAGAGCCAGAACAGCGGCAGCATCCAGCGCGGGTCGAGCCGATCCTCGAGCGCGAACAACGTGGCCGCCAGGAACACCAGGCTGAAGATGAGCGGACGCTCGACCCAGAGGCCCGCGCCGATGGCCACTGCCGGAACCGCGATGGCCAGGCGACCCACGAGGCCTTCGGCGGGCTCGGTGAGCTTCCAGACCAGCACCGCGAGCAGCGCGCTCAGCGCCCCGACGAGGACCCGGATGCCCACCAGCCCCACGGCGCGCTCGATGGCCGCGTAGATCACGCTCGCACCCCAGCTCTGCACGGTCCACGCGTGGCCGTGGGCCGTGAAGGAGTAGGGGTCCGTGCGCGGGATCGAGTGGCTGTCGAGGATCAGCCGACCGGTGGCGAGGTGCGTGAAGAAGCTGTTGTCGTGCAGCGAATCGAGCCCGATGCGCAGCCCCACGATGGCGAGCAGCAGGCCCACCACCTGGCCGGTGCTGACACCGGCCCGGTCCTCGACCAGATCGGACGGCTCGCCGGGCTCGGCCGCTTCGGGCTCCGGGGCGCGCTCGTCGATGGTGTCCACGGTGCCCAGCATGATCGCCCGGTCAGAAGGACTTGGTGATGTTGATGATCGCAGGCCCGATGACGACGACGAACAGCGCGGGGAACACGCAGAACACCATCGGGATCATCATCTTGACCGGCGCCTTCTGCGCCTTCTCCTGAGCCATCTGGCGCCGCTTGATGCGCATCTCGTCGGCCTGGGCCCGCAGCACCCGCCCGATCGACACGCCGAAGGTGTCGGCCTGGAGGATGGCGAGCACGAACGACCGGAGCTCGGGCACGTCGGTGCGCTTCTCCATCGCCCGCATGGCGTTGGCGCGACTGGCGCCGGCGCGGACCTCGCCCAGCATGCGGGCGAACTCCTGGGTGAGGGCACCGGGCACGGAGCCGACGGTGCGGTCGAGCGCCTGCTCGAAGCCGAGGCCAGCCTCCACGCTGATCACGAGGAGGTCGAGCACGTCCGGGAGCATCGTCTTGATCTCGGTCTGACGCTCCTCCACCCGCCGGTTGAGGATGGCATCGGGGCCGAAGATCAAGATCATCGCGGTCAGGCCGGCGGCCATCAGGCCCATCATCCCGGACAGCTTCACGACGCCGAGCAGGAGGAACACCATGACCGGCGCCAGCGCGAAGCCGACCACCTTGATGGCGATGAACCGGTCGACGGCGTCGTGCGACGAGTTGCCCGACGCGGTGAGCCGGGCCCGGACCTTGTCCGTGTAGCCGTCGGGGGTGAACCGCTTCCCGAGCGCCACGAGGCGATCCATGAGCGGCGCCACGGCCCGCTCCGACATCGGCTTGAGGAGCTCCTGGTCGCGGACGTTGTCCACCTCGTAGCCCTCGAGCTGGCGCAGCGAGGCGCGCACGGTGGCCTTCTCGTCGGCGCTGGATGCGACGGTCCAGATCGCGACGCAGATGGCGGTGGCGAGCAGGCCGAGAGGGAGGACGAGCATCGGTTCCATGTGATCCTCAGATCTCGATGTTGATGATCTTCTTCATCCAGGCGAACCCGATGAGACCGGACGTGGTGGCGAGCAGCAGCAGGACGTGGCCGAGGCCCGTGGTGCCGAGCGGCTCCATGTACTCGGGGTTGCCCATCCACATGAAGGCGCCGAGGCCGATGGGGAGGAGGCCGAGGATGATCGCCGACATCTTCCCCTCAGCGGTGAGGGCGGCGATGTCTCGGCGGAGGCGCTCGCGGTGGACCATCGTGTCGGCCACCGTGAGGAGCAGCTCGGACAGGTTGCCGCCCACCTCGCGCTGGATGCGGATCGCCATGACCGCCCAGGCGAAGTCGGCACTGCCCATGCGGTCGGCGACGGCCTCCATGGCGTCCTCGACCTCACGGCCGAGGCGAGCTTCGGTCATCACCCGACGCAGCTCCTGGCCCATGGGGTCGGCGACCTCCTTGGACACCGCCTCCACGCCCTGGAGGAGCGAGTAGCCGGCCCGCAGGGAGCCCGAGAGCAGCTGCAGGGTGTCGGGGAGCAACGACTGGAACTTCTTGGCTCGCCGAGCGGCGAGGAAGTTCACGACCGCGGGCGGCACCAGCAGCGACAGCAGCGCCACCGCGACGCCCGACACCATCCCGCCGAGGGCGAAGGTGAGGACCGTGAGCAACATCGCGCCGACGGCGTAGAAGAACATCGCCTCCGCGGCTCGCAGCGGGAGGTCGGCCCGCTCGAGCGCGCCTTCGACCTTCGTCAGGAAGCCCTGGCGCTCGGCGAACTCCTCGGTGAGCTCGACAGCGCGCTGGAGGATCGCCGTCTGGGCGAGGGCACCTTCGGTCTCGGCGTCGACCACCGGGCCGTCGCTGTAGGGGCGGAGCACGGCGTGCAGGCTCTCGTCGGAGCTCGTGGCGAGCGAGACGACCGCGTAGGCGCCGAGGCCGACCGCCAGGCCCACCAGCACGAGCGCGAGCGCACCGCCCAGCGCGCCTCGCAGCCACGCCGGCCCGAAGGGCTTCGAGACGTCCGCGGCGTCGGTGGCCGCGGCACCCTGCGCCTGGGCGCCGGCGACATAGGACGCCTTGCGCTCGACACCGCCCACCGAGACCGACACGTCGACCTGGCCCTGGTTCTCGCTGGAGGCATAGGTCGCCACGTACTGGCTCTGCGTGGTGGCGACCACCTCGGCGACCGCGTCCTGCACCGCCTGGCCCTTGGTCGCCGTGAAGGCGGCGCCACCGGTGCGGTCCATGATCTGCTCGAACGCCGCGGACTCCGTGCCCTGGTCGTGGTCGAGCTCGACCGTGAAGAACGCGGCGCCCGAGTTGATGACCGCCGCCCGAGCGGTCTCGGCCGTGGCGTTGCCGGCATCGTTGCGGCTGTCGCTGATGAGGACGATGTTGGGCTGGAGGTCGGGACGGGAGTCGAACAGCGTCGCCGCCTTGCGCACGCCGTCCCAGACCGCGGCCTTGCCATCCTCGGGGGCGACCATGTCGGTGAGCGCGTCGTCGAGCTGCGCCTGGTCGTCGGTGAAGGGCGACTCGACCACGGCGGCGTCGCTGAACGACACGATCGCGGCCTCGTCTCCCTTCGGCAGGCGCTCGAAGACGCCCTGGAGGCCCTTCTTCACATCGGTGAGCACGCCGTCGCGCTCCATCGACGCCGACAGGTCGACCACGTAGACGGTCGCGAGGCTCTGGCCCCGCCCCTCGGCCTGGATCGGCGAGAGGTCGGCGATGTCCATGAGGTCGCCGTCCTCACGGATGGTGAGCTCCTTCAGGTCGTCGGGCGATCCCGTGTAGAGGAACGTCACCGCGACGGCCTTGCGGCTGGTCGCATCGATGGTGCGCACCGCGAGCATGTTGTCGTCGGACTGGCCGTTCGCCGCCATGGGCGCCAAGAGCACGGCGGTGCAGGCCGACAGGGACGCGAGGGCGAGGGCCAGCCGGCCCCGACGCCGCTTCACCACGCCCCCGCGCCGCGCTTCGCGAACTGCTCGGGCTGGAAGACCTCGGGGCCGAGGCGGATGCCCTGGTCCTGGAGCTTCTCCGCGAACTTCGGGCGCACGCCGGTGGCCTTGAGGTGGCCTCGGTACCGCCCGTGCTCGTCGACCCCCATGCCGAAGTCGAACAGGAACACGTCCTGGAGGGTGATGACGTCGCCCTCCATGCCCTGGATCTCGGTGATGTGGGTGATGCGACGGGTGCCGTCTCGCAGGCGGGTGAGCTGCACGATGCAGTCGATGGCCGAGGCGATCTGCTCACGGATGGCCCGCACCGGCAGGTCGAAGCCCGCCATCAGCACCAGGGTCTCGAGGCGCGAGAGCGTGTCTCGAGGGGTGTTGGCGTGGATCGTGGTGAGCGACCCGTCGTGGCCGGTGTTCATGGCCTGGAGCATGTCGAGCGCCTCGCCGGCACGACACTCGCCGACCACGATGCGGTCGGGGCGCATGCGGAGGGTGTTCTTGACGAGGTCGCGGATGGTGATCTGGCCCTTCCCCTCGATGTTCGGGGGCCGGGCCTCCAGCGCCAGGACGTGGTCCTGGTGGAGCTGGAGCTCCTTCGCGTCCTCCACCGTGACGATGCGCTCGTCTGCGGGGATGAACGAGGAGAGGACGTTGAGCGTGGTGGTCTTGCCGGTGCCGGTACCGCCGCTCACGAGGATGTTCAGCTTGCCGACCACCATGGCCTGGAGGAACCGGGCCGAGGCGGCGTTCAGGGTGCCGAACCGGATCAGGTCGTCGATCTGGTACGGGTCGGCGGAGAACTTCCGGATGGTCAGGAACGGGCCGCCGATGGCGAGCGGGTGGATCACCGCGTTCACGCGGGAGCCGTCGGGGAGGCGGGCGTCGCAGAGGGGCTGCGCCTCGTCGATGCGCCGGCCGACCTGGCCCACGATCTTGTCGATGATGCGGCGCAGGTGCGTGTCGTCCACGAAGCTCGCCTGGGTCTTCTCGACCTTGCCGGAGCGCTCCACGTAGACCGAGTTCGGGCCGTTGACCATGACCTCGGAGATGTCCGGGTCCTTCAGCAGCCGGTCGATGGGGCCGTAGCCCAAGATGTCGTCGGAGACGTCCTGGATCAGCTGCGCCTTGTCGGCGGCCGAGAGCGGGGCCCGCTCCTGCGCGAGCGCCGACTGCAGCTGCTCCTGCACCCGACGGCGCAGGTCGTCCTCGGACAGCCGCTTGTCGTAGAGGATCGGCCCGAGCTCGTCGATCAGGTGGTGGTGGATCTTCTGGCGAAGGTCGTCGAGCACCGGGTCACGGCGGTTGCCGCCTCCGCCGCCGCCCCCGATCCCGCCGCCACCAGGCGACGAGCCGTTGGACGACCCGGAGGAGCCGTTGCCCTGCTGTTCGTGGAGGCGCTTGTAGAGGGACACACGGACCTATCGGCCACCCGTCGCGATGGTTGAGCCATCTGGACCACGCGGATGCGAGCTCGCTGTGCGTGATCGTCGATCGCGCGCAGGGTGGCGAAAAGCACGAAGGGCGCAGGCCGGACTCGGGGTCCGAGCTGCGCCCAACGAGGACTCGCGGCTCCTGCGGCTAGCGCCAGCCCTTCTTCTTGCCGGCGTTCGCGTTGGCGGGAGCGAAGCGATCCGCGAGCTGCTCGAGGCTCTTCGCGATCGAGCTCCGAGGCGCATCGATGACCACGGGCGTGCCCTTGTTCACCGACTGGGGGACCACCACGTCGGAGGGGATCAGCGCGTCGGCCTTCACCTGGAGGGTCCGCTCGACCTCCCCCACCTCGAGCTTCACCTTCGAGTTCGCTCGGTTGAGGATGAGGTGGATCTTGTTCATCGGCGTGTTGAGCAGCCGCAGCGTCTGCAGACCGATCTTCACGTTCTTGATGTTCGGGATGTCCATGCCCGCGACGAGCAGCACGTCGTCGCTCTCCTCGATGAGGCCGAGGACGACGTCGTTGAAGTAGGCCGGGGTGTCGACGACCACGAAGCTGCAGAAGGACCGGAGCAGGTTGATGATCCGGTTCATCTGCTCGGCGCCGATTTGGTCCGCGAACGCCGGCTCGAGGGGCGCCGGCAGGACCTTCAGGCCCGACGGCTGGTGGGTGGCCAGCAGGCTCTCCAAGAAGCCCTGGTCGAGCCGCTCGAACGAGCCGACGGCGTCGACGATCGTGTGCTGCGGCGCGAGCTTCAACATGACGGCGATGTCGCCGAACTGCAGGTCCGCGTCGACGAGCGCGACCGGTCCTTCAGACCGTTGGGCGAGGATCACGCCGAGGTTGGCGGCCAGGACCGACTTGCCCGCGCCGCCCTTGGTGGAGAACACGGTGATGACCCGTCCGGGTGCAGCCGTGTCGCCGTCGGCCGAAGGCGCGGGCGCCGCAACCCCGGCGGACGCCGGTGGGGCCACCGTCTGGAGGCTCTGGCCGACGCGGCGCACCGCCTCGTTGAGCTGACCCGTGTCGACCGGAGCGCCGAGCACGTCTCGCACCCCCGAGCGCATCGCCCGTTGGAACACCTCGGTGCTCAGGTCCTCCGCGATCAAGATGGCGCCGACGTCGGGCCGGCGGGCCAGCAGCCCCTCGGCTCCGGTGACCCCGGGGACGAGCGAGCACGACGGCCCCAGGACCAGGAGGAACGGCTGGGTGTAGCGCTCCTCGACCCCTTCGATCGACTCCAGCGGCACGGCGCGCTCGCCGAGCTGCATCGCCAAGCGGCTCCGGACCGACGGGTCGGCCTCGATCACGACGATCGGCGTGGCGGCATCTGTGCTGGGGAACGTGGTCATGGCCCTCGGCGCTTGCGGTGCTCCGCTGATCGGCGGATCTTCCGCCCAAAGGTACTCGCTCATGGCTGTCGTCCGAACCTGGGAGGAGGGATGGAGGAACGCACGGGTGAGCCCGGTGGGGCTGACGCACCGGGCAAGGACGTCAGTCCTTGGTCCGGGCGCCTTCGGGGCCGTACGGGGTGAGGATCTGCGGGTTCTCCGACGGAGGCGTGGTCGTGTCCAGCTTGTCGGTCGCCTTGGGCTCGTAGTCCTTGGCCACCAGGCTGAAGTAGATGTTCTCCGCAGGGATCGAGGCCAGCAGCTGGGTCGCCTCGACCGGCAGGATCAGCGTGATCTGCGTCGAGCCGGCCACGGGAGCGGCCTCGGTGCCGTCGGCGGAGGTGGCCGAGTTGGCCTGCTCCACCGAGGTGGTGCCGACGAAGAGCACCTGGGCCTTCTGGTAGACGTACCGGGCCTGGGGGTCGGCGCCGCTCGAGACGCCGCTGGCACCGTCGGTGTCGGTGGCCTCGCCGACGCCGCCGGCGAGGGACTCGGCGTAGCTCTTCACGAGGATGTTCACGTAGTCGCCGGGGGCGATGAGACCGGCCACCGCGTTGTCGGACGACGCCGTGATCGTGAACGTGGACATGTCCTTGTTCTTGATCTCGGTGACCTTGTCGGCGTTCGAGGCGATCGCGTCGGGGTCGCCGGCGGCGACGAACATGTCGGCCACGACGACCTGGTTCGGGACGAGGTCGCTCTTGGCCACCTGGCCCGCGATGTCATCGAGGCTCTCGATGGCGTTCGCCGGCTTGAACTTCCGGGGGATCTGCTCCTCGGAGATGGACTGCACGGCGATGTTGCCGGCGGTCCCCCGAGGGATCTCCTTGTCGACCAGGTACACCTTGACGCGCTCGGCGTCGCTGTAGGCCTGGTCCCGGACGCCCTGCGTGTAGTTCCAAACGAGGAACGACGCGAGCGCACCGACGACGATGGCGGCGATGAGGATGAGTGTCCGGCGTTGGCTCACCGTGAACCCCTTGCGTAGAGAGAGCTCCGTGACCCGGAGCGCTGGCGACGCTTCCCTGTCGGCCGCAGGCGGCTCGGGCACAAGGGTTTCGCTGCGATTTCTGGTCCGTTGGGACCATGCCCGGGTCCGAGCGCGCCGGTGCCCCGCCGAAGCGGGGCACCGGTCGACAACCTGGGAGGGACCCGATCAGGCCTCGGGAGCGGCCTCCACCTCCGAGCCCTCGGCGGGCGCCTCGGCCCCCGCGGCGAGTGCCTCGGGGTGCTCGGCGTAGTACTCGGCCCACGCCTCCTGGGCCTCGGTGGTCTCGCCACCGATGAAGTTGCCCTCGTCGTCGTAGGCGTGCTCGCCGAAGTGCTCCTGGTACTCGGCCGACACCGTGCCGCCCTCGGCCGCCTGCTTGATCGACAGGCTGATCCGGCGACGCTGGAGGTCGAGGTCGATGATCTTCACCCAGAGCTCCTCGCCCGGGGTGACGACCTGCTCGGGGAGATCGACGTGGTGCGCCGACATCTCCGAGATGTGCACGAGGCCCTCGATGCCGTCGCCCACCTGGACGAACGAACCGAACGGCACCAGCTTGGTGACCCGGCCGTAGACCAGCTCGCCCACGCGGTGGCTGGAGGCGAACTCCTGCCACGGATCCTGCTGGGTGGCCTTGAGCGAGAGGCTGATGCGCTCGCGGTCGAGATCGACCTCGAGCACCTGCACCGTGATCTCGTCGCCCACGGCGACGACCGAGCCGGGGTGATCGACGTGCTTCCACGACAGCTCGGACACGTGGACGAGGCCGTCCATGCCGCCCAGGTCCACGAACGCACCGAAGTTGACGACGCTCGACACCACGCCGGAGCGGATCTCGCCGGGCTTGAGGTTCTCGAGGAACTCCTCGCGCTGCTCCTTCTGGGTCTCCTCGAGCCAGGCACGGCGGGACAGGACCACGTTGTTGCGGTTCTTGTCGAGCTCGATGATCTTGGCCTCGAGGGTCCGACCCACGTAGGGGGCGAGGTCGCGCACCCGGCGCAGCTCCACCAGGGAAGCGGGCAGGAAGCCGCGCAGCCCGATGTCGATGATGAGGCCGCCCTTGACGACCTCGATCACCGGGCCGGACACGACGCCGTCCTCTTCCTTCTTCTTCTCGATGTCGCCCCACGCGCGCTCGTACTGCGCCCGCTTCTTGGACAGGACCAGGCGGCCGTCCTTGTCCTCCTTGGTGAGGACCAGCGCCTCGACCTGCTCGCCCAGGCTCACGACCTCGGCCGGGTCGACGTCGTTGCGGATGCTCAGCTCACGGCTGGGGATCACGCCCTCGGACTTGTACCCGATGTCGAGCAGGACCTCGTCCTTGTCGACCTTGACGACCGTGCCCTCCACGATCTGGCCGTCCTCGACGCTGACCATCGTGCCGTCGATGGCGTCCTCGAAGCTGACGTCGAGGTCGTTGGCGATGATCTGCCGGGGGACGTACTCGTCTTCGGCGGGCGGGGTGAGGGTCGTGTCGGACAACGGATGCTCTTCTCAGGTGGACAGGAAGTCGATGGATGGGATGCTCGGGGCGCGCCGGGGGGCGCACAGAGACCGGTCACGGTACCACCCCCCTGTGGACGACGAGAAGTCCGAGGTCAGGCGGTCCGTGGCTCGTGTGCGGGGCAGCGGGCGACCAGGAGGAACTCCTCGCTGTCGATGGTCGGCACCTCCCGGCGGTAGGCGCCGGGGGTGACGGACCAGATGGCCGCGACGTCGAGCCCTGCCCTCGCGGCGAGGAGGCGCAGCTCCCGAGGGGTGAAGCAGGTGGTCCACAGGTCGACCTCGGCAGCGACGCCGGACTCGTCCTTGATGGTCGTGCGCTCGTGGTTGACCCCGCGCAGCGCGTCGAAGTCCGAGCCCATGGCCTCGGTGTGGCGCACCTGGAAGTAGGCGCTGAACGCGCTCACCGCGCACCGACCTCCCGGCCGCAGCGCCCGAGCGATGCCGTCGAGGACCGCACCGTCGGGGTCGAGTGGGAGCGTCCCCGCGTCGGGCCCGCCAGCAGCCAGGCCGAACGCGCCCTGGCACAGCGAGATCGCGGCGTCGAACTCGCGGTCGAACCCGAGCGCCCGGGCGTCGGCGCGCTCGAACGTGGCGCCGTCGACGGCCCGGGCTCGAGCGACCTCGACGAAGCGCTCGCTGATGTCGATCCCGTGCACCTCGATCCCCCGCTCGGCGAGCGCGTGGGCGTGACGGCCGGGGCCGCAGCCGACGTCGAGCACCCGCATGCCGGGCTCCAGGCCGAGCTCCTCGACGAGGAACGACACCTCCTGGCCGGTTCCCTTCGTGAACGAGTAGCGCAGGTACGCCGACCCGAGGTGATCCGCGAGGTCCTCGAACCAGTGGTCTCGTCCTTCGCCGGTCACCCCGCGAGCATGCCAGCCCCGCCCGGGGCCGGCGCCAGGGCGATCAGCTGCAGCGGGACGGGAACTCCGCCAGGAGCTCGTCGCCGGTCTCGAGCGTGCGAGCCAAGCCCACCTCGGTGGCGCTCCGGTAGCTGTCGGCCACCGACGACGCCACGGCGACGTCCGCGAACCACGCCTCCATCTCGCCTCGGAACGCCTGGACCGCGCCGGTGGCGCCGGGCGAGCCGCCCTGCTCGATCTGGTCGAGCGACCGGTCCCACGCGCCCCGGCTGGTGGCCACCAGGTCTCGCAGCTCATCGATGGCGTCGTCGTGGAGCGACGCCGCGATCTGGGCCAGGAGCGGTTCGAGCGCCCGGCCACCCGCGCAGAACGTGGCGAGGTCCGCCGGGTCGCCGTCGACCTCCTTCGCCGTCGCCTCGGGCTCGGTCGTGGTCGCCACGGCGGGCTTGGCTCGGTCGGGCTCACCGACCTCGCCGGCAGCGATCGCGCGCTCGCGAGCGCTGTCGCGGTCGCCCACGACGAACATGAACCCGAAGAGGCCGACCACCGCCGCGATCACCGAACCGAGGGCGATGCGCTGGTTCCGGGTGGCGCCGCCGACGCCGACCATCGGACGCGGGGGCTCGGCAGGCGGGGCCTGCTGCTCATCATCGGTCGCGGACGGACGCGGCGGCGGTGACGGCGACGGCGACGACGACGGCGACGGCGACGGCGACGGCGACGACGGTCGCGTCGGCGAGGCAGGGGCGGCGGAGGGCACGGCCGGCTCGAACCGGACCGGCGGCCCGAACTCGAGCGGCTCCGGCGCCGGGACGCCCCGGGGCGGCGAGGGCGGAAGCACCAGCGACGGCGGCGCCGTCGAGGCCGGGGGTTCGGGCTCCTCCGCTGGCGGCGCGAACTCGATCGGCCCGCTCGGCCTCGCGGCGTCGGCCCAGGGTGCTCGGCCGCCACCCGCTCCGACGTGCGCGCGCAAGCGGGCGACCTGGTCGGGCGACAGCACCGCCGATGCGCTCAACGAGCCCATGCCCAGGTCAGCGGCGATGTCGATCAGTTCCGTCGAACGCACGTCGAACTCGACGGCCAGCTCGTACAGGAACACCTCGCCCCTCCCGTCGTCGATCGGACACCACTCCCGTCGGCTGCCCGGCCCCGTCCTTGAGCGGACCCTCGGGCCCGGGGTCAACCGTGCTGGCGGAACACCAGGCGCGTGACGGTGTCGTCCTGCACCGTGGCGAGCGGGTCCCAGACGTAGCCCTGCGGATGGTCGAACCCCTCGAGCGCGTCGACCGAGCTGGCTCCCGTCTCGGCCAGCCACCGCACGAGCGAGCCCTTCAGCAGCTTGTTCCAGTGGCTGACCGTGGCGCCGCGAGCATCGACGAAGCGCACCGTCGCCCGCTCCCCTGGCGCGAGTCCCGACCAGTCGATGGCCGCCGAGTGCTCGATCGGCAGCAGGTCCCACACCAGCGCGCCCTCGACCCGCGCGGCCAGGGCCTTCGTGACGTGCGGCCTCCACCAGGTCGAGAGCTTCCCGAGCGGCGCCACGCTGGCCGACATCTTCAGCCGGTACGCCGGGATCGGGTCGGTGGGAGCCACGAGGCCCCAGAGGCCCGAGACGATGAGCACATCGCGCTCGAACCGGCGCCGGGCCGGGGCTCGGAGCGTCGCGGCGTCGAGCTCCTTGTAGAGCACCCCCGTGTAGCGACGGGCCGCCGGAAGCGTCGGACCCAGGCGTTGCGCCTGACGGGGCCCGAGGGCGCGCAGCACCTCCTGGCGTCGACGGTCGAGCGCGGCCACCGCCATCGTGCCGGGGCGCCACGGCGGGCCCTCGCCGCCATCGGCCTTGCCCTCCGACGGCGGGATGAGCACGAGGGAGCGGCCGGGCACGGCCGCTGACCCTACCCAGCCCGTACGATCCGGCCCATGGCCGCGCCCGACACCGAGACCCACGCCTCCGCAGGCACCACCACCGGCGACCTGCCCACGGGCGAGGCGAAGGTGGCGGCGGTGCGGTCGATGTTCGACGCGATCGCGCCCCGGTACGACCTCGTGAACCGGCTGATGACCTTCCGCATGGACGTCGGTTGGCGCAACCGGGCCATCCGCTCCCTGCGCCTGCGACCGGGCTCGGTGGTCCTCGACCTGGCGTGCGGCACGGGCGACCTCTGCCGCGGGTTGCAGGATGCCGGCCTCTCCCCCGTCGGCATGGACCTGTCGTTCGGCATGCTGGCCGCTGCCCGCACCACCGCGCCCCTCGTGGAGGCCGATGCCCTCCAGCTCCCCGTGCCCGACGGGGCCATCGACGGGGTCACGTGCGGCTTCGCCCTGCGGAACTTCCGTGAGCTCGCACCGTTCTTCGACGAGCTGGGACGGGTCGTGCGCTCCGGCGGCCGCATCGCGCTCCTCGACGTCGCCGAGCCCGAGAACCCCGTGCTGCGGTGGGGGCACGGGATCTACTTCGGCAAGGTCGTGCCGAAGATCGGCGGGCTCCTGTCCGACGCGTCCGCCTACGCCTACCTCCCGAAGTCGGTGGCGTACCTCCCCGACCCCGAGCTCATGCTCGACCAGCTCGCGGCCGCTGGCTTCTCCGACGTGCGGCGGACCTTGCTGTCGACGGGCATCTCGCAGCTGATCACCGCCACGCGGATCTGAGCGCGATGGCCGACCACCTCGTCGCTCGGACTCGCCGACTCCCCGCCGCGACCCCCGATCTCCTCGCGGTCGCCGGCGACCGGGGGGTGCTCTTCGCCCGAGAGGGCCTCGGGTTCGCCGGCCGAGGCGACGCGCGCCGCGTCGCCCGAGGCGACGCGGCTCGGGCGCTCGACCAGATCGAGGTCGACGACGAGGTGGAGCGGCCCGGCACCGGGCCGGTCGCGTTCGCCGCCCTGCCGTTCCTGCCCGACGCGCCCGCGGAGCTCGTCGTCCCCGAGCTCCTCGTGGGCATCGACGACGACGGCGCGTGGGCCACGGTCGTGGAGCCCATCGCCGGTGCCGCCACCGATCCGGTGGCGGCCGTCGAGGAGCTGCTCGCCTCCGCCCGACGCCCCTCGCCGGCCGAGGGCCCGTCGTCGTTCCGCGTCGAGGCGTCGCGCGACCCCGCCGACTGGCTCGCCGCGGTCGCATCCGCCACCGGCCGCATCCGTGACGGTCACCTCGACAAGGTGGTGCTGGCCCGCGAGGTGGTGATCACCGCCGACGCCGACCTCTCGGTGTCCACCATCCTGCTGCGCCTCTCCCAGCAGTACCCGGGCTGCTTCCTCTACCTCGTCGACGGCTTCTGCGGCGCCACCCCGGAGCTGCTCGTGGCCCGCCACGGCGACGTCGTCACCGCCCAGCCGATGGCCGGCACCAAGCCGAGGCGGGGCGACCCGGAGGCCGACGCCCGGGTCGTGGCCGAGCTCCTCGCGTCGCCCACCTACCGCCACGAGCACCAGGTCACCATCGACGTGGTGCACGACACCCTCCTCGGGT
Source organism: Acidimicrobiia bacterium (assembly GCA_039812605.1). Taxonomy (GTDB): domain Bacteria; phylum Actinomycetota; class Acidimicrobiia; order Acidimicrobiales; family Iamiaceae; genus Aquihabitans. The sequence goes on from JBDIAX010000024.1 coordinate 44,306, forward strand.
TCTCGTCGTACGTGGACTACGAGCCCGAGCCGGCGGTGGTGCCGCTGGCCAACGTCGTCCACCTCGCCACGCGGGTGGAGGGCCGGCTCTCGCACCCACCGGCGTCGATCCTGGAGCTGGTCGCGGCCCTCCACCCCACGCCCGCGGTGTGCGGACGACCCCGAGGCGCGGCGCTCGAGCTGATCGGCGAGCTCGAGGGCCTCGACCGCGGGCGCTACGCCGGTGCGGTGGGCTGGGTCGACCGCCACGGCAACGGCGCGTTCGCCGTCAGCATCCGCGGCGCGGAGGTCGATGGCCCCACGGCGCGCGTCATCGCCGGGAACGGCATGGTCGGCGACTCCGACCCGCCGACCGAGCTCATCGAGACCCGCGCCAAGCTCCAGGCGATGCTCTCGGCCATCGTCCGCCCGTAGCAGCGCCCCACCCGACCGCGGGTCGGCGCGCTTCCCGGCCGCGTTGGTGCTCCAGCGACCGCCACACGCGCACCCAAGCACCAACCCACCGGCGCCGGCCGCCCCCACCCCCCACCCGCCGACCGACGTGGTGCTCCAGCGACCGCCACACGCGCACCCAAGCACCAACCCACCGGCGGTGGCCGCCCCTACTCCCAGCGCGACCGGCGGGACCGGCCGAGGGCCGGCGAGCTCAGGCCGGGGAGCTCAGGCGCCGAGCTCGGCGGCGAGGCGTTGGCCCACGAGGTCGTGGATGCGCTCGTGGAGCGCGACGTTGGCCGCCCGATCCGTGGCCACCCGCACCAACCGCACGCCACCGGCGCCGGCGCTGGCAGCGATCGCTGTGGCGACGTCGTCCGCTCCTGCCGGTTCCACCGTGACCAGGCCGTGGGCCGTCCCCAGCACCGAGAGGTCGACACCGTGCGGGGTGCCGAAGAGCTGCTCGAAGCGATCCCCAGCCAGCGCCGCAGCCTGCGGGAGGAACGAGAAGATCCCACCCCCGTCGTTGTCGATCACGACGATCGTGAGGTCGATCTCCCGCTGCGCGATCCCGATGAGCGCGGTGCTGTCGTGCAGGAACGCCACATCGCCCAGCAATACCGCGGTCGATGCGCCGGTGGAACGGCCAGCGATGGCCACGCCGACGGCCGTGGACATCACCCCATCGATCCCGTTCGCGCCACGGTTCGCGAGGACGCGGCCGTCGTGCGCCGGGGCGCCGAACCACTCGAGGTCGCGGACGGGCATCGAGGACGACACGACCAACGACGCACCGGCCGGGAGCGCGGACGCGATCACCCGGGCCACGCCAGGCTCGGTGGGCAGGTCCTCGGTGGCCAGCGCGTCGTCGATGGCGGCCTGAGCCACGGACTCCGCCCGGCGCCACCGGGCAGCCCAGGCCTCGCTGCCGTGACGGCCTCCGACGGTGCAGGCGAGCGCCCGGCAGACCGTCGTGGGGTCGGCGTGGAGGACGTGGGCGGCTCGGTGGTCGGCGTCGAACCAGCGCCCGTGCGCATCGACGGTGACCTCCACGGCATCGACGTCGCGCAGCCACGCCGCCAGGACCTTCGATGCCGGTGGAGCACCGAGGCGGAGCACGACTCGGGGGGCGAGGTGCTCGGCGGCAACCGCGCTCCGCAGGATCGGGTCGAACGCCGCGACCACCACCGGCGAGTCGTCGCCGACCTCCGCCGAGGACCGACAACCCGATCGGGGGTCGGCGAGCACCGGCCAACCGGTGGCCCCGGCGAGGTCGAGCACTCCCTCGGGATCCCCGCACCCCTCCCCCGCCACGATCACGCCTCGGTCATCGTCGAGCAGCGACACCACGCGCTCGGTGCCGACGCGGTCGAGCACGGTCCGGCGCCCGACGGTGGTGTGCCAGCGGCTGGCGTCCTCGCGCCCCGCGGGAAGCGGGCCAGCGTCGCCGACGAGCGGCTCACGGAACGCCAGGTTCAGGTGCACGGGCCCCGGCCCCGCGGGCCCCCTCGTCGCCTCGGCGACCGCTCGAGCGGCGAGGGACCTCCAGGTGCCCGAGGTGGCCGCCTCGGCGACGCCCGGTTCGGCGAACCAACGGACCACGTCGCCGTAGAGGCGGGTCTGCCCGATGGTCTGGGGGGCGGCGACGTGCTGCAGCTCCGGCGGGCGGTCGGCGGTCACGAGGATCAGCGGAACTCGGGCGAGGTCGGCTTCGATCGCGGCCGCGTGCAGGTGCGCGGTGGCCGTGCCGCTCGTGGTGAGGACGATCGCAGGATGGCCCGTGGCCAGACCGATGCCGAGGGCGATGAAGCCCGCCGCTCGCTCGTCGACGTGCACCTCCACCGACACCTCGGCGCGCGCCGCCAGCGCCAGCGCCAGCGGGGTGGAGCGAGAGCCCGGCGCGACCACCGCGCTCGTGACCCCGCAGCGGACCCACTCGTCGACGAGGGTCGCGCAGAACGTGGCCTGCACCTCCTCGGGGGGCGGGGTGGCCGCGACGTCGCTCACCCGCCCATTCGACCACACGCCTGCGAGGATGCACGGATGCCCGACCGCCCCGGCGTCCTCCTGCTCCACGGGTTCACCCAGACCCACGTGAGCTGGGCCCCCGTCGTAGCGGCGCTCGGCGGCGAGGTCGAGGTCATCGCACCCGATGCCCCGGGGCACGGCGCCGCCGCCGACCTCCGCCTCGACCTCGCCGGTGCCGCCGACCGCGCCGCCGCGCTCGTGGGCCAGCGCCCCGCGATCGTCGTCGGCTACTCGATGGGCGGCCGCACCGCGCTTCGCCTGGCCTTGGACCACCCAGCCACCGTGCGCGGCCTCGTCCTGATCGGCGCCACCGCGGGGATCGACGCCCCCGCCGACCGCGACGCCCGCCGGGCATCCGACGAAGCCCTGGCCCGCGGCATCGAGCGCGACGGCGTCGGCGCGTTCCTCGAGCGGTGGCTGGCCCAGCCCCTGTTCGCGGATCTCAAGGTCGCTCCCGACGACCTCGCCGCCCGCCGATCCAACACCGCCGCGGGCTTGGCATCGTCCTTGCGCCTCTGCGGCACCGCCGCCATGGACCCACCGTGGTGGGGCGACCTCCACCACATCGTCGCGCCCACCACGGTCCTGTGGGGCGAGCGCGACGCGAAGTTCGCGGCCCTCGGGCGGCGGCTGGTGGGCTCGATCGGCCCCAACGCAACCGGCGAGGCGGTGACCGGCACCGGCCACGCCGCGCACCTCCAGCGGCCCGACGCCATCGCCACCGCGGTCGAGCGCCTCGCTAGGTCGGGAGGACCGCGAGGCCGATCGTGAACAGGAGGCCGAAGAGCAACTGCACCTTGCCGGTGTCGCCCAGCACCCCGATGAGCGCCGGGCCACGAGCCCCGCTGAGCACCGCGATCACCGGCACGCGCGCCAGCAAGACGGCGAGGAGCGCGGCGGCACCCCACGGCCGCCCCCCGAGGCCGGCCACGAGCGGCACGCACGCGAACGCTCCCACGACCATGGCCGCATAGAGGATCCGGGTGCGGTGGTCGCCGAGGCGCACGGCAAGGGTGCGCTTGCCCACCTCGGTGTCGCCGGGGATGTCGCGCAGGTTGTTGACCACGAGCAGCGCCGTCGCCAGGAGGCCCACCGGCACCGACGCCGCCAGCCCGAGGGCGGTGAGCGACTCGGTCTGGACGTAGGTGGACCCGGCGGTGGCCACCACCCCGAAGAAGACGAACACGAACGCCTCCCCCAGACCCGCGTACCCGTACGGGCGCGGACCCCCCGTGTAGAACCACCCAGCAGCGATGGCCGCGGCCCCGACCGCGAAGAGCTCGGGTCCCACCGCGACGGCGAGGAGCGAGCCGACCAGGCCGGCGACAGCGAACGAGAGCATCGCGGCACGCTTCACCGCGGCAGGCGAGGCCAGCCCCTGGCCCACGAGGCGGACCGGGCCGACCCGCTTGTCGTCGGCGTCGGTGCCACGGATGCCGTCGGAGTAGTCGTTGGCGTAGTTGGTGGCGACCTGGAGGGCGAGCGCCACCACCATCGCCGCCACGGCCCGCCACCAGATCAGGCCACCGGGCACCTCGCCCACCGCGCACGCCGTGCCGACCGCCACGGGGACGACGGCGGCGGGGAGCGTGCGCGGCCGAGCACCGGCGACCCAGATGTTCATGGGGCGGAGTCTGGCAGGCTGGCGCTGTGGCCCGGCTCGTCGCCCTCGACCTCCCCGGCGGACCGACCTTCGTCGACACGCTGAAGCGAGCCTGGGATGCCGGCGATGCGGTGACCGTGGTGCCCCAGCGCCTGTCCAGCACGGCACGGGCCGAACGCCTCGCCCTGCTTCGCCCTCACCAAGTGATCGGGCCCGAGGGCGAAGCCCGCACCTTCGACGCCGACGCCCCCCTGCTCGACGAGGGCGACGCGCTCGTCGCCACGTCGAGCGGCTCGACCGGCACCCCAAAGGTGCTCGTCCACACGATCGCCGGCCTGGCCGCGCACGCCAGCGCGGTCCACCGCCGCCTCGCGATCGATCCATCGAGCGACGGCTGGCTCGCTTGCCTCCCGCTCGATCACCTCGGCGGGTTCGGCGTGGTCGCCCGAGCGATCCTCGATGACATCCGCCTGGAGGTGCTCCCGGCCTTCGACGCGCCGACCGTCGCGGCCGCGCCGCGCGACCTCGGCACCACGCTCACGTCGCTGGTCCCCACGGCGCTCGACCGCGTCGACCCCGCACCGTTCCGGTGGATCGTCCTCGGCGGGTCCGCCGATCCGACGGCACGCCCCGCGAACGTCGTGCGAACCTACGGCCTCACCGAGACCGGAGGCGGCGTCGTCTACGACCGCCAGCCGCTCGACGGGGTCGAGGTGCGCGTCGTCGACGACGCGATCTGGTTGCGGTCACCGACGATGGCGAGGGGCCGGCGCGGCCCCGACGGGGCGGTCGCACCCATCGTCGACGGCGACGGGTGGTTGCGAACCGGCGACCTCGGGCGAGCGGGGCACGACGGCCTCGAGGTGCTCGGTCGAGCCGACGACCTCATCGTGACCGGGGGCGAGAACGTGTGGCCGGCACCGGTGGAGGCCGTGCTGCGGGAGCACCCAGCGATCGAGGACGTGGCCATCGTGGGGGTTGCCGACCCTGACTGGGTCGAGCGGGTGGTGGCGGTGGTGGTCCCGATCGACCCCGCGGCACCGCCGACGCTCGGTGACCTGCGCGCCTTGGTCCGCGACCGCCTCGCACCCGCCGCGGCGCCACGCGAGCTGCGCGTCGTCGATGCGCTCCCGCGCACCTCGCTCGGCAAGGTGGCCCGAGCGGACCTCCGCCAGCGAGATCGGCGAGATCCGCGAGCGAGCGGCGATCAGTAGGGGTTGGTGATGTAGTCCTGGAGCGCCTGGGCCTCGTGCTCGAGCGAGGCGACGCGGTGCTTCACCACGTCGCCGATGCTCACCAGACCGACCAGCTCCCCTTCGACGAGCACCGGCATGTGGCGCGAGCGCTGCTCGGTCATCACCTCCATCAGGCGCTCGACCGTGGTGTCGGGCTCGCACGTGGCGACCTCGGTGGCCATCACCTCGGAGGCGGTGGCGCGCAGCGCGCCCGCCCCGAGCGAGGCGATCGCTCGGACGATGTCGCGCTCGGACACGATCCCGTCGATCGTTCGATCGTCGCCGGTGACCACCACCGCGCCGATCCGGTGCTCGACGAGCACCTCCAGCACCTCGGTGATCGGCCGACCGGGCCGGACCGTGACCACCTCGGGGCCCTTGGACTGCAGCAGCACGCTGACCTGCATCGGGAGACCTCCTCGCGTCGGTTCCCCACCATCGTCCCACACTTCCGAGCGAGATGTGACGGCAGTCACCCCACGGGTGACCGGGCGCCGTCGACGCCTTTCCCGTGCAGGGGCCTTGCCGGTGCGCAATCATGGGTCGCGAAGCACACGAACGACGGAGATTCACGTGTCCCTCACCCCATCCCGCCCGCGTCGCCTCGCTCTGCGTTCCCTGGGGCTGGCGATCCTCGCCACCGCGGCCCTGGCGCTGCCTGGTCCCGCCGACATCGTCGGCTCGCCCGCTGGCGCGGCCACCACCGCGCTCACCCTGCAGGGCACGCTCAACCACACGTTGAGCGGCGTGTGGCCCGGTGCCAGCCCGGGTCGAGCGTTCTCCAGCCCGGCGTTCGCCGACATCACGGGCGACAACACCCCTGAGATCGTCGTCGCGAGCATGGATGGGCGGGTCGAAGCCTTCCGGGCCACCGACCGCTCCCGGATCTGGGCCGCGAGCGTCGGCAACACGGCCATCCAGGCCTCGCCCACGATCGCCGACCTCGGCGGCGACGGGAAGCCCGACGTCGTGGTCGCCACGATGGACGGCCGGGTCATCTGGCTCGACGGGCCCACCGGCCGCACCGTGCGCACGTTCCGCCAGGGCGCGGACCTGCACTGCCCAGCGTCGAACCCGAACTGCCGCGCTGACGGCTTCTTCGCCTCCCCGGCTGTGGCCGACATCAACGGCGACCGGATCCTCGACATCGTCGCACCGAGCTACGACCACACCGTGTACGCCTGGTCCCGCACCGGTGGGCTCCTGTGGCGCAAGTACCTCGAGGACACGCTGTGGTCGAGCCCGGTCATCGCCGACATCGACCGTGACAGCAAGCCCGAGATCATCCTCGGCGGCGACATCTGGCAGGGGAACCCCCTCGGCAAGCCCAAGGGTGGGCTGATCTGGATCCTGAAGGGCAACGGCGCCACCTACCCCGGCTACCCACGCTCCACGCCGGGTCAGACGGTCTGGTCGTCGCCCGCCGTGGCCGACCTGAACCGCGACGGCTTCCCCGACGTCGTGGTCGGCACCGGCACCTACTGGCCCGAACCGGCCGGCCGCCGCGTCGACGCGTTCACCGCGAAGACCGCCGGGAACCTGCCCGGGTGGCCGGTCAGCGTCGACAGCCGGGTGGTGGCGTCGCCCGCCATCGGCGACATCGACGACGACGGGGCGCTGGAGGTCACCTTCGCGTCGTCGGGCGGCTACGTGTACGCGTACGAAGCGAACGGCTCTCGCAAGTGGGCGAAGTGCAACGCGCTCACCTCGAGCTCCTGCGGGGGATCCACCTCCACGAGCGCGGGCACGATCATCGCCGACGTCGACTCCGACGGCATCCAAGAGGTGATCTCCACCCTCGACAAGGACCTGCGCATCTTCGACGGCCGCAACGGCACGCTCGAGGACGAGTACCGCATGGCGCACCCGGCGACGTTCACCGGCGGGGAGGCCCCGGCGGTGGCCGAGGTGAACGGCAAGGCGACGATCGTCCAGAGCTCCACCTACCGTTCGAACGGGCACGGCGGCGGGCTGCTCGCGGGCGACGTCACCAAGGTCTACGTGTTCACCACCGGCCAGGGCCTCTGCCGAGCCGACTGGCCCCAGTTCCACCGAGACGCCCGCCGCACCGGCACCTACAAGGCGGTCCACGACTCGTGGATCCCGTTCGACTGCCCGGCCGCCTTCGTCCAACGCCAGTACCAGGACTTCCTCGGCCGGACCCCCGACGAGTCCGGCACCGCCTACTGGACGAGCAGGCTCCACAACGGCACCACGGGGAGCGCCACCATCCGCTCGTTCATCGGGTCCCCGGAGTTCGGGCGAGTGGTGTCGCCGGTGGTCCGCAGCTACCTCGCGGTCCACGGCACCTACCCGCCGACCCGTCAGCTCATCGACGACGGGGTCGCCGCGTACCGCAACGGCACACCGGCGTCCGAGCTCGCCGACGAGTACGCGTCCGACCCCGACATCCAGGCGCTCACCGACGAGCAGTTCGTCACCCGCGTCTACAACTTCGTGTACAAGCGGAACCCGTCGTACCTCGAGCTCCCGGCCGAGGTGGCCAAGCTGCAGGACGGCACCACCCGCGGCGAGCTGGCGAGCGGCCACGCCGAGAGCGCGACCGGCCAGAGCCGCTTGTCCACCGAGGTGACGGTCGCGATGGTGTACCTCGGCATGCTCGGCCGCGCCCCCGACCCCAGCGGCTGGCGCTACTGGGTCCCCAAGGCGCAGCGGACCAACACGGACACGCTCGTCACCGGGTTCCAGCGCTCGAGCGAGTACGCCCGCCGGGTGAGCTCCTGAGCGCGGCGCAGCCCCCGGCCGTTGCGACCGGGGGCTGCGCTCCGCGAACCCACCTCGGGGGGAGGGGTGGGTTGAGGTGGGTTCGACCTCGAGGCCGACGCGTGGCTCAGCAGGCGCTCCAGTGGCCGCAGCCGGCGCCGCCGGCCCACAGCTCACGGGCCTTGGCGTCTTGGACGGACTCGGGAGCCATCCACGCCTCGGCGTAGCCGCCGTAGCCGGCCCACGTGGAGTTGATGAACTGCCACTTGCCCGATGCCGAGGAGTTGGGGTTCTTGGCGGTGATGTTGCCGCCGGACTCGCGCATCATCACCCAGCAGGGCGGCAGGTCGCCACCGCAGCGACCGGTGGCGGGCTCGGGGGCCGGGGCAGCGGTCGTGGTGGTGGGCGGTGCCGTCGTGGTGGGCGGTGCGGTCGTGGTGGTCGTGGTCGGCGGAGCGACCTCGACCTCGCTCGCGACCTGGGCGGCGAGCAAGACGGAGAGGGCACCGACGTCGCCGACGCGGGCGAACGCGTCTCGGTCGGCGGTGGGGCGCTGCACCGCGACCGCGGGTTGCGCTTCGAGGGTGGTCGAGACCTCGCTGGTCACGCGCCCGAGGGTCAAGGCGGGGGCCGCAGCCGGATCGGCCGCCACCATCGGGGCGGCGAGGCCGAGGCCTGCGAGGATGAGCAGGCCGACGATGACGGGCCTGCGGCTGGCACGTCGATGCGACGTGCCGGCGGTACTCGGGGGATGGTCGTCGCGCCCGTGGCGCGCGGCGGTGCTGGACATCGGGTGAGCTCCTTGGGGGGAGAGGGTGCGCACGGGGGCAGGTCGCCCACACCGCGCGCTGGTACGGGTCGGTCATTCTGTCACGCGATCAACGATTTCGTAACCCAACCGACACATGACAATCGTCACGTCAGATTCGATGATCGGCGTCATCACTGCAACAGATGAGCCGGCCAGGTGGTCGCGGATCACCAGGTGCCGCGGCGGAGGACCTCGTCCAGGCGACGCCGAGCGCGGGCCGATGAACGGCCCGGCCCATCCGGCGCGGGGTGCCCGATGGCGACGGTGCCCACGAGACGCCACCCCGGTTCCACCCCGAACGCCTCGACCACCGCGGCCTCGTGCTCGAAGAGCCCGAAGAGGCACGCGCCGAGCTCGGCGGCCGTCGCTCCCAGCAGCAGGTGCTCCACGGCGGCGCCGGCGTCGACCCACCAGTACGGGACCGGCCACGCGTCCGATCCCCGGCCGAGCCCGGTGGCCACCTTGTCCGGCTCCCCGTAGCGCTCGACGTAGGCACCGGGGCGGACCGCCACCACGACCAGCACCGGCGCGGCGATCAGCCCCGACCAGCGGAAGCCAGCCCGTCGGTCCTCAGGCAGGGTCGCGTCCCAGTATCTGGCGACGTCCTCTGGCTGATCGAGCACGAGGAAGCGGGTCCCCTGCGAGTTCCCCGCGCTCGGCGCGCGACGAGCGAGGTCGACCAGGTCGTCGACGGTGGCGGGATCGACCGGCGCCCCGGTGAAGGCGCGCACCATCCGACGGGCCCGGATCGCGCTGGTGAGCTCCACGCCAGGGCCTACCGGGCCCGCTGGATCAGGCCAGCTTCAGGAGATCGTCGGCGGTGGCCCAGCCGAACGCGATGAGCGCATCGCCCCGGACCACGTCGACCGCGGCGAAGAACTCGACGTAGCCCTCGACCTTGTCGAGCTTGAGCGACTCGTGGTCGAGCACCTCGGGGTAGGACTCATCGCCGCGGACCACGAAGGTGCGCTCGTCGTAGCGGCTCGCGTCGATGCCGAAGCGCTTCGCGAGGCGACGGCCCCACGCACGCTCCTCGCCGGTCGCGAGGTAGTCGGGCCGGGGGACGATGTCGACGAGCGTGCGGAACGCGTCGTAGCCCGACACCGTGGCGAAGCGGGTGCCGACCAGCACGTCTTCGTCGGGGAAGGCCAACACGGCCCGACGCAGCTGGTCGGTGGCGATGGCTCGCAGCACCGTGTCGCGCTTCGCGGTGCGCTTGATCGAGGCCAAGCCGACGATGACGCTCGGCGTGCCGCCGATGCGCTCGAGGGTGCTGAACGAGAAGCCCTTCAGCCGTCCGGACTCTCGGGCGAGGCTGATGAGCACCCAGCTCTCAGCCGCCTTCGACAGGGTGCCGACCTCGAACCGACTGGGCGCGTCGGCGCACAGATCGGCCATCTCCGCCAACTCGGCGTCACCCAGCTGCGTGCAGTCCTTGGTCTCGACTTCGATCGCCATGAGCTGCTCGGCACCCCTTCGAACGGCGGACACGTGGGGCACAAGTTCAGTCCACCGGCCCCGTCGGCGCAACTCGGGGGCCGACCTCCGATGGCACCAGCAGCATCGCGGGCGTGCCCCGAACCCGACCGGCGCGTGCGCGAGGATGCCTGCATGGCCCACCCGTTCGCCTTGCGCGTCCTGCTCCGGCGTCCCGCAGCGGTCGCGGCGACGTTGCTCGTCGCCGCGCTCGGGACGCTCGGCCTCGCGGGCTGCGGCGACAGCGACGGCGGCCCCGCCGCCCGCGCCGAGCGCACGCAGGCGGTCGAACGCTTGCAGGACTACGGGCTGTCCGACGACCAGGCGTCGTGCGTGGTCGATGCCCTCGGGGCCGAGACGATCGTCGAGGCCACCGACCTGAACGCCTTCACCGAGGGCCAGGACTACCGCGACGCCGCCGATCGGTGCACCGCCGATGGGTGACCGAGCCGCTCGGCGGGTCGGCGCGCTCCTCGGTGTCGCCGCCCTCGCGCTCGCGGCCGGTGCCTGCTCGTCCGACCCGCCCGACCCGGCGGAGGTCCGGCGCCAGCAGGTCGAGGCGCGGCTCGAGGCCACCTTCTCGAAGAAGCAGGCCTCGTGCATCGTCGACGGGCTCGACGAGCCGACCATCGCCGCGCTGGTTCGCACGACCGCGCTGGACTCCGACAGCGAGGCGTTCCGCACCTACAGCAACGTCGTGCTGCTGTGCACCAACGCCGACGCCACGACCGGGGCGACCACCACCGCGGCCACCGGCGACTGAGCAAGATCGCTCAGCGCACAGCCAGCACCACGGCGACGCCCACCGAGAACGCCACGACGCCGATCCGCAGCGGGCGCTCGGGCACGCGGCGAGCGAAGCGCGCTCCCAGGTAGCCGCCGACCAACGCGGCCGGGGCGGCGATGGCCACCGCGGCCCACTGCACCGGGCCGAACAGTCCGAACACCACCACGCTGACGGTGGCGTCGACGAGCGACAGGCCGGCCTTCAGCCCGTTCAGGTCTCGGAGGGGCGCGTCGACGGTGAGGCCGAGCACCCCGAGGAAGATGACCCCCAGCGCCGCCCCGAAGTACCCGCCGTACACCGCGGCCAGCGCGACCGCGAGGACCTGCACCTGGCGCGTCCGGCGGTGCTCCACCGGTGCACCCATGCGGCGAACCACGAGGGGTTGCACGGCGACCAGGGCGGCGGCGAGGAGCACCAGCACGGGCACCACGCGGTCGAACGCCTCCGTCGGAGTCGCGAGCAGCAGCACGCAGCCAGCGAGGGAGCCGACGACGGTGGCGGCAGCCAGGCGACCGAACCGGTGACGGTGAGCGGCGAGCTCGGCTCGGAACCCGCCGATGCTGCCGACGTAGCCCGGCCACGTGGCGAGCGAGTTGGTGACGTTGGCCGAGAGGGTGCCCATCCCGGTGGCTGCCAAGGCGGGGAACAGGATCAGCGAACCCCCTCCGGCGAGCGCGTTGACGGCGCCGCACGCCAGCGCGGCCACGAGGACCACCACGACCTCGAGGCCCGACATCGACGTCAGGGTAGAGGCACCCGCTCCGCTATGGTGACCCGTCCTGGCGTCGTGGCCGAGTGGCTTAGGCAAGGGCCTGCAAAGCCCTGTACCCGGGTTCGATTCCCGGCGGCGCCTCCATCATCGCAAGCCTCGCTCTGGGGCGATCCGACAGAATCCCTGTCGAAGTCGCGCCCGGTGCCGTAGCCTCTCGGTGCGAGCACGTCGCACGGACAGGCTCGAGCAACCAGAGAGAGAAATACCTTGGCTACAGGCACCGTGAAGTTCTTCAACTCCGAGAAGGGCTACGGCTTCATCTCCCGTGAGGATGGCGACGACGTGTTCGTCCACTTCTCCAACATCCAGGGCACGGGCTACAAGACCCTCAACGAGGGCGACAACGTCGAGTTCGACATCGCCCCCGGCCGCAAGGGCGAGGAGGCGCAGAACGTCCGGGTCGTCTGAGTCCAGACCATCCACGTTCGAGCGGACCGCCGGCCCCCGTGGTCGGCGGTCCGCCGCGTTTTGGACCGCGTCGACCCCCGGCGCCGCTCCGTCGCTCCGAGCGGGCACAATGGCGAGATGCCGAACCCCGCACTGAACGACGGCGCCTTCGCCAAGGAGACCCGGGCCTCCCAAGGCGCCGGTGCCTTCACCCCCGGCTGGGGGTCGCCCGCGAGCGAGCTCCCCACCGACGTCTTCTCCCCCGGGCAGACCGGCGCCGGCGGCCCCGTCCTCACCCCACCCGGCGCCGCCGAGACGATGCGGGTGAGCGGCACGGCGACCGCCACGGGTGTGCTGCTCGCCATCCTCTGCGTCGCCGGCTGGTTCGGCTGGCAGACCGTCACCGTCGATGTCGTGCGCACCCTCACGGACGGCACCGAGGTCACCTCGGTCACCATCCCGTCCTGGCTCTGGGTGGCCTGGATCGGCGGCCTCGTGCTCGCCATCGTCACGGTGGTCAAGCCACCGTTCGCCCGCGTCACCGGGCCCCTCTACGCCGCCGCGCAGGGCCTCGCCGTGGGGGCCATCTCCCACGTCTACGAGGCGAACTTCGACGGAATCGTCCTCCAGGCCGTGCTGCTCACCATCGGCGTGTTCGCGATCATGCTGGTCCTGTTCGCCACCGGCACGATCCGCGTGACCGAGAAGCTCCGGATCGCGGTGGTCGCGTCGACGCTCGCGATCGCAGCCGTCTACCTCGTGTCGTGGCTCTTCAGCCTCTTCGGCGGCGGGGTGCCCTACATCCACGACGCGGGGCCGATCGGCATCGGGTTCAGCCTCGTCGTGGTCGGCATCGCCTCCATGAACCTCCTGCTCGACTTCGATCTCGTGCAGCGAGGGGTGGCCATGCGCGCGCCTCGGTACATGGAGTGGTACGCCGCGTTCGGCCTCATGGTCACGCTGATCTGGCTGTACCTCGAGATCCTTCGGCTGCTCGCGAAGCTCAACAAGCGCTGATCTCCGCGGGATCGGCCGCCTCACCTCGCCGGAGCGGGCAGAATGGCCCGCGTTCCCCCGGCGAGGAAGGCTGGCCCCGTGACCGACACCATGACCTGCTCGAACTGCGGTGCGGCGATCCCCGCCGGCGCAGCGTTCTGCACGAGCTGCGGCCAGCGCGCCGCGGCTCCCCCGGCGGCTCCCCCGGCGGCTCCGCCCGCACCGCCCGCACCGCCCGCACCTGGCCCTGACGCCACGCAGGTGTCCACGCCCGGGCTCGGCGACGCCACCCAGGTGCAGCCGGCTCCGCCGGCCCCCAGCGCGCCGTGGGCACCCGGCCCGGCGAGCGCACCGCC
>JBDIAX010000025.1:0-57311 GCA_039812605.1 Acidimicrobiia bacterium
CCTCGACCACGACGGTGGCCACAGGCCCGGCACCGCACATCGCCAGACCATCGGTCGGCCAACGGGAGGCCGCATCGCCAGATGGTGGCTCGCTGACCACGAGGACGCCACCGACGGCCAGCAGGGGAGCGGCGCACTCCACGGTGACCGCCGGAGGTCCGAAGCTGCGCGACACCACCAGGTCGTGCGCGCTCCGGCGCTCCGGGAGGCGGCCGAACTCCTCGGCCCGGGCCGTCACGACCTCCACGCGGTCGGCCAGCCCCAGCTCCTCCACCGCCTCCTGCAGGAAGGTCGTGCGCCGAAGCTGCGCGTCGAGGAAGACCCACCGCGTGGACGGCCACTCGATCGCTGCCAGGACCAGCCCGGGAAGGCCCCCACCAGCACCGAGGTCGACGGCGCGGCCGGGCGCACGACCCGCCGCAACGGCGAAGGCCCGGGCGTGGTCGAGGTGATCCTCGACCGGGCCCGGGCCCAGGAAGCCACGTCGCCGACTCTCCTCCAGGAGAGCGACGAGCTGGTCGGTCACGCGTCGGCGAGCACGATGACGACCCGGCGATCCGGATCGGCACCCTCGGAGACGGTGGCGACGCCCTCGATCTCGTTGACCGTGTCGTGCACGACCTTGCGGTCCGCCGAGTTCATCGGCTCGAGCGCCCGAGACGTGCCGGCCTCGAGCACCGCCGCCGCCTGATCGCGCACGAAGCGAGCGAGCGCCTCCTGGCGACGCTGGCGGTAACCGCCGATGTCGATGCGGACCCGCCCGACGTGGCGGCCGGTGGCCCGACGCTGCAGCACGGTGCGCGAGAGCTCGTGCACCGCCGTGAGGGTCTGGCCCTTCGGGCCGATCAGCAGGCCGAGGTCGTCCCCCTCGATGCTGAGCTCGATGGTCTCCTCGTCGACCTCCGTGCGCCGCACGGTGCCCTCGAGCTCGAAGGCACCCAACAGGCCCTCGAGGAACTCGGTGATGATGTCGGCCTGGACGCCGACCGGGACGTCGTCTTCGGTCATGTGCTTGCCTTCCTGCTGCTTCGGCTCACGGCCGTTCGACTCCGATGCGGATCGGCCACCTCGCTGCGAGCGTCCGCCCGAGGACTTGCCACCGCCCGATCCACGCGCACCGCCACCACCCGACGACGGTGCGCCGCCCGACTTCGCGGTGTCGCCCGACGTCGCGGTGTCGCCACCGCCGTCGCGGCGTCCGCCACGGGCGCGGCGGGGCCGGCGCTCCTGCTTGGGACGGGGCGCCTTGGGGACGACGCGCGCCTTGATGCGCGCCTCCGCCCGCTGACGACCGAACAAGCCGGTCTTGGGCTCCTCGAGCACCTCGAACTCAGCTTCGCTCTCATCGATGCCGAGTTGATCGAGCGCCGCCTCCTTGGCGTCCTCGATGGTGCGGCCAGTGGTCTCAACCCACTCCACGAACGATCACTTCCTCTTCTTCTTGGACTTCGAGCGGTTCGCCGCCGACGGGGCGCTCCGGCTGGGGGCGGACGATGCCTTCGACCCACCCGTGGACCCACCATTGGATCCGACGTCCTTCGCCGAACCCTTGGATGCGCTCGGGCGATCGTCGGTCGCGGTGCCCGACCGCTTGGCCTTGGACTCCTGGACCTCGCGCTTGGCGCGGTTCGGGTTGGGGGGTTCGATCTCCTTCAGCTGCGCGAAGAAGCCCTTGGGCTTCTCCGCGGCGCCAGATCCCTTTGACGATTTGTCACTAGGGCGCCCGGTGGTGTTCACGACGCCGTCCTGGTCGCGGTACATCGTCCGGGTGATCAGCGCCTGCTGACCCACGCGGAACAGGTTCGAGACCAGGAAGTAGATGACGATGCCGGAGGGCAGCGTGAAGGAGATGAAGGCGAAGAACAGCGGCATGATCCGCATGAGCATCTGCTGCTGCGGGTTCACCTGCGCTTGCGGGTTCCGGCCCGAGACCTGCTTCTGCTGGATGTAGGAGGTGGCGGTGACCACCAGGACCAGCAGGATGTACGGGAGCGCGTGCACGACACCCTCGCCCAGGGCCTTCGAGGCGGACTCCGCCAGGCTGAGCCCGAACGAGCGGGCGTCACGGGTGTTGGCGAGGTCGTGGTAGAGCGCCGAGCTCGGGTCGAGGTGCTTGGGCACGAAGTAGCCGAACTTCTCCCACACCCCGCCGCCGGCGCCGTTGGTGGCCCGGGCAGCGGCGGCGCCCATGTCGTAGCCGAACGACTGGCGGTTCAGCAGCTCGAACAGCGTCCGGTACAAGATGATGAACACCGGCATCTGCAGGAGCAGCGGGAGGCATCCCGAGACCGGGTTGATGTTGTTCTCCTTGTAGAACAACATCATCTCTTCGTTGAGCTTCTGGCGATCGTCCTTGTACTTCGCCTGGATCTTCTTCAGCTCCGGCTGCAGCTTCTGCATCGCCAGCATGCTGCGCGTGCCCTTCAGGGTGAGGGGCAGCAACAGGATCATGATCGTCAGCGTGAGCAGCGAGATCGCGCCCGCGTAGTTCGGCCACAGCTCGTAGAAGAACTGCAGCGGCTTGGCGATCAGGTCGTACATCAGGCGACCTTCCGTTCGTCAGGGTGATGGTCGGGATGGGCGGGAGCGTCGACGGGGAGCGGGACTGGGTCCCAGCCGTGACCGCCCCACGGGTGGCAGCGCGAGATGCGGCGCACCGAGAGCCACGAGCCCCGCAGGGCGCCGTGCACCTCGAGGGCCTCGATCGCGTACGAAGAGCAGGTGGGCTGGTACCGGCACGGCGACGGTCGGCCGGCACGGAGGTGCTGGTAGGCCCGGACGACCCGGATGAGCGCGCGAGACACGACGCTCACCGGTCCTCTCCGGCGAGGGTGGCACCCTCGATCGCCGTCAGCAGCCTCTTCACATCGTTCCTCAGCTCGTCGGATCCACGGGTCGCGGCGCTCGGGCCTGCAGCGACCAGGAGCGCACCGGCCGGCACCGCACCGGTGCGGTCCAACTCGGCCAGCACGGCCTTGAGTCGGCGTCGCAACCGGTTCCGCTGCACCGCGCCCCCGACGCGCTTGGGGATGGCGAACGCCACCTGGGTGACGTCCCCTCCCTCCGCGCTGGCCAGGAAGGTGGCGCTGAGCGGACCGGACCGGAACCGCCGACCGTCGGCGCGCAGCGCCGCGAAGGTCCGGCGGTGGCCGATGCCCTCGATCAGGCCGACAACCGCGCGCGGCCCTTGAGCCGGCGGTTGCGGAGCACGGCGCGTCCGGCCTTGGTGGACATCCGCTTGCGGAAGCCGTGGTTCTTCGCCCGCTTGCGGACGTTGGGCTGGTAGGTGCGCTTCACTGGATCCTCCTGGGGTCGAGCACCGGGCTCGACCGGGCGGCCACCCGGGTGTGGCCGCTCGACGTCGACGTGGTGACCCGCGCTGAGGCGCGCGGAGCCATCCGGGCAACGCTACGTCCCCACAACGACGCGGAGCAATCGCGCCAGCACCCCGCGCGCGTCCGCGCACGAGCTTGCGCAGGTCAGCACCCTCGTCCGCGCACCCTTGCGCGGGCCCGCTCCCACGGTGCTACGGTCCGCCTCCCTGCCGCGATCGGCTGTTCCCCCCACGGAGCGCGGCGCAACCAGACCCGTGCGCCCTGGCCGAGCCCGGGGTCCATCGTCGTTTTCCACAGGTGTGGACTCGGCTGTGGAACGCCTATCAGAAGGACGGTTCGAGCAGGTGGGAGAGGCACAGGTCCTGTGGACGAACTGCCAGGCCGCACTGCGTGACCAGGTCTCCGACGCGGTCTGGCTGTCAACCTTCCAGGACATCGCCGCCAACAGCGTCGACGACGCCACCCTGCACCTCACCGTCCCCAGCGTCATGGTCAAGGAGCGGGTCGAGGGTCGCTACCTGTCCCTCGTCCAAGATGTCGTGCGAGCAGCTGGCGGGGGCGATCTCGCCATCGAGCTCGACGTCCGCCCGGAAGCCGCCGCCCACGCGCCCGTCGCCGACCCCCTCGACGAGGAGCTCGCCCCGGTCCTCGCGCCCGACGAGCACGACGCCGCCACGACGCCGCACGGCGGACTGGGCCACGACGCGGCCCCGGTCACCCGCACCTTCGACGACTTCGTCCGCGGCCCGTCGAACCAATTCGCACACGCCGCCGCCCTCTCGGTGGCCGGCCAGCCCGGCCGCTCCTACAACCCGCTGTTCATCTACGGCGATGCCGGCCTCGGCAAGACCCACCTGCTCCAGGCCATCAAGCACTACGTCGAGGAGAACTACCGCGACTACGTCGTGCGCTACGTGACCAGCGAGACCTTCCTGAACGAGTTCATCGAATCGATCCGGCTCAACACCTCCGCGGAGTTCAAGCGGCGGTACCGAGAGGTCGACGTGCTGCTCGTCGACGACATCCAGTTCCTGGAGAACCGCAAGGAGACCCAGGAGGAGTTCTTCCACACGTTCAACGCCCTCCACGAGGGCCGTCGCCAGCTGGTGCTGTCGTCGGATCGTCCGCCCGAGGCCATCTCCACCCTCGAGAACCGCCTTCGGAGCCGGTTCAAGATGGGCCTGGTCACCGACGTCCAGCCCCCCGACCTCGAGACGCGCCTCGCCGTGCTGCGCAAGAAGGCCGAGGGCGAGCCGATCCCGATCCCCGACGACGTGCTCGAGCTCATCGCCACCAACATCACCGACAACATCCGCGAGCTCGAGGGTGCGCTCAACCGGGTCTCGGCGCTGGCCAAGCTGCACAAGCAGCCGGTGACCCTCGAGGAGGCCGAGCGCCACCTGCACGACCTGCTCGGCGACCGCCAGCCCCGCCCGATCACCCCACAGGTGATCCTCGACGCCACCGCTGCCTACTTCGACTTCACCGTCGAGGAGATCAAGGGCAAGAGCCGCCAACGACCCCTCGTCACCGCCCGGCAGATCGCGATGTACGTGTTCCGCGACCTCACCGACCTCTCGTACCCGGCGATCGCCCGAGAGTTCGGGGGCCGAGATCACACGACGGTGATCCACGCGGTCGAGAAGATCAAGGCACTCATGGGCGAACGTCGACAGATCTACGACCAGGTGACCGAGCTGCTGAACCAGATCCGGCGAGGCGCATGACCCCCGTCACACCAGTTGTCCACCTTCATCCACAGGAACCTGGGCATTTCTCCCAGTTCCGCGCGGGAAAGCGCTGTGGATCTCGCGGGGATCGTCGGTGGACGCGCGGGGACAACCCGGGGCCGTTCGAGCACCGGTGCACCAACCAGCCACGGCCTTGTGGAACGCTGTGGATGCCGCTCGGACGACGATGCAGCCCCTGACCTGCCCGAAGCTGGACTTCTCCACAGTCCACAGGGCCCATCACCATCACCCTGCTTTGATCATCACCTTCTCTGGAGAAAGCGAGCGCACCCCGTGAAGTTCCGTTGCGAGCGTGACACCTTGGTCGAAGCCCTGGCCTCTGCCGGCCGGGCCGTGGCCAACCGAGGCGGGGCGCTCCCCGTCTTGTCCGGCGTGCGAGCCGAGCTCGTCGGCGATCGGCTGCGCCTCACCGGTAGCGACCTCGAGCTGACCATCGAGATCGAGATCGATGTGGCCGGCGAGGTCGACGGCATCGCGGTCCTGCCCTCCAAGATCTCCTCGGACCTGGTCCGCTCGCTCGGCGACCCTCGGGTGGAGGTCACGGTCGAAGGCGACGAGGCCCGCATCACCGCTGGCCGCTTCGAGTCGTCGCTGCGGCTGCTGCCCGCCGACGAGTTCCCCCGCCTCGCGCTGCCGGCCGACGACGCCGTCACCCTCGCGGCCAAGGACTTCTCCGGTGCGCTGCGCCAGGTGGTTCCCGCGGCGAGCGCGGACGATGCCCGACCCATCCTCACCGGGGTGCTGCTCGCGGCCGAGGGCGGGGGTCTGCGCCTGGTGGCCACCGACTCCTACCGCCTCGCCGTGCGCGACCTCCCGGGCACGTCGGTGCTGGCCGAGGGCCAGAGCGTGCTGGTGCCGTCTCGGGCGCTGCGCGAGCTCGAGCGCCTGCTGGGCACGGCCGAGGAGATCACCCTTCGGCTCGGCGAGCGCGAGGCGGCGTTCGAGGTCGGTGGCGTGCGGTTGACGACGCGCCTGATCGAAGGGGAGTTCCCGAACTACCGAGGCCTCATCCCCGCGAGCCACCCGAACCGCCTCACCGTCGGGCGCGAGGCGCTCGTCGAGGCGGTGAAGCGCGTGAAGCTCATGGCTCGGGAGCTCAACACCCCGGTCCGGCTCTCGATGAGCGCGGATGGCCTCGAGCTCGTGGCCATCACCCAGGACGTCGGCCAGGCCCACGAGCAGCTCGATGCCAGCTTCGAGGGCAGCGAGCTGACGGTGGCCTTCAACCCCGACTACCTCCTGAGCGGGGTGGAGGTCACTCCGGGCGACGAGATCTGGCTCGACACCGTCGACGCCCAGAAGCCCGCGGTCATCCGTGCCGGCGATGGTGGCGACTTCCTCTACCTGCTGATGCCCGTCCGGGTGTCCTGACCGCTCCGGTGCAGCTGCGCCGCCTCTGGCTCACGGACTTCCGCAGCTACCGCGACGCGGACCTGTCGTTCGATCCCGGCCTCACCGCCATCCTCGGTCCGAACGGCCAGGGCAAGACGAACCTGCTCGAGGCGATCGCGTACCTCGCGACGCTGGGGTCGTTCCGGGGCGCGCCCACCGACGCGCTCGTCCGGGTGGGCGCGGAGCGCGCCGTGGTGCGCGCCGAGGCCGAGCGCGAGGGGCGTGGTCTGCTTCTCGAGGCCGAGATCGTGGCCAACGGGCGCAACCGCGCCCAGCTGAACCGCCAACCCCTGCGTCGGGCCCGCGACCTGCTCGGTGCCCTGCGGGTCACCGTCTTCTCGCCTGACGACCTGAGCTTGGTCAAGGGGTCGCCCGGCGGTCGGCGCGACTACCTCGACACCACCCTCGTCTCGCTCTCGTCGCGCCACGACCAACTGCAGAGCGACCTCGATCGGGTGCTGCGCCAGCGCGCCGCGCTCCTGAAGCAGTCGGGTGGACGCCTGGCCCCGGAGATCGAGCTGACCCTCGACGTGTTCGACGCCAAGCTCGTGGCTGCGGGCGAGGCGGTGGCGCAGGCGCGCCTCGACCTGGTGGAGCAGCTCGGTCCGGTGCTGGCCGCGGCCTACGACCAGGTCGCCCGCCGTTCCGCGGAGGTGCGCGCCACCTACGCCTCCACCTGGATGGCGACGGGGTTGGCCGCGGCGCTCGCCGCGGCCCGTCGCGACGACCTGCGCCGAGGGGTCTCGACGGTGGGACCGCACCGCGATGAGCTCGAGCTGTGGATCGGCTCGATGCCGGCCCGCACGCACGCGTCCCAGGGAGAGCAGCGCTCGCTGGCGCTGGCGCTGCGGCTCGCGGCGCACCACGTGGTCGCAGCGGAGACGGAGTCGACGCCGGTGCTGCTCCTCGACGACGTGTTCTCCGAGCTCGATCCGGATCGATCCGACGCCCTGCTGCGCAGCCTCCCGCCCGGCCAGGCCATCTTGTCCACCGCGAGCGGGCTCCCGCCGGGCGCGGTTCCGGGCGCGGTGATCGAGGTGCACGACGGTGTCGCCACCCCTCGCTCGGCCGGCGAGGGCTGAGCGGCGCGCGAGACTCGCGACGTGCCCTGGTCCCGGTTGCCGACGCCCGATGCGACGGGTGACCTGACCGAGCCGGTCACGCTCGGGACCGTCCTCGATCGCGTCCTTGCCGGCCTCGACGCGCCCAAGGCCGACGCGATCGTGGCGATCCACGAGCGGTGGTCCGAGGTGGTGGGCGAGGAGCTCGCCGAGCGGACGAGCCCCATCTCGATCGAGGATGCGACGCTGCGGATCGGGGTCGACAGCCCGGCCTGGGCGGGGCACCTGCGGTGGGCGGAAGCGGACATCTTGCGCCGGGTGGAGCGGGTCGTCGGCGCTGGGGTCGTGACCTCCGTGCAGACCCGCGTGGTGCGTTCCTGAGCCCTCGTCGCGATCTGCGACCGAAGTGGCGCAAACCCTTGTCTCACAAGGCTTTCTGCCACTCGAAGGGAGCGCTCGGATGCCCTTGGGTGTCGGTGGGGGATGGTAGGATGGATCCCATCGTGAAGCGCCTCGGACCAGTGCTCGGCACCCGCTCTGCCAGCCCGGTCCGACGAGCCGCTCACCGCTCTCCCTCCCGGTCCTGAAAGGTCGCGCCGTGCCTCCCGCGAAGTCGGAATACTCCGCTAGCAACATGACGATCCTCGAGGGGCTCGCGCACGTGCGCAAGCGCCCCGGCATGTACATCGGCGGCACCGGCCTCCCCGGCTTGCACCACATGGTGTGGGAGGTGGTCGACAACTCCGTCGACGAGGCCATGGCCGGCTACTGCGACCGCATCGACATCACGCTGCTCGCCGATGGCGGGTGCCGGGTGATCGACAACGGCCGTGGCATCCCGACCGATGTCCACCCCGAGTTCAAGCTCACCGGCGTCGAAATCGCGCTCACGAAGCTGGGCGGTGGCGGCAAGTTCGGCGGTGGCGGCTACAAGGTGTCCGGCGGCCTCCACGGCGTCGGCGTCTCGGTGGTGAACGCGCTGTCGGAGAAGGTGCTGGTCGAGGTCGATCGCGACGGGAAGCGCCATCGGATCGAGTTCGCCGAAGGCGGGTCCAAGTCCACCAAGCTCACCGTCGTGGGCGACGCGCCCCGTGGTCGCACCGGCACGTCGGTCACCTTCTGGCCGGACCGGGGCATCTTCGAGACCACGGAGTTCGTGGCCCGCACCATGCTCGAGCGCCTGCAGATGATGGCGTTCTTGAACAAGGGTCTCGAGATCCGCTTCCGCGACGAGCGTCCCGAGCACGACCAGGAACCGGTGACGTACAAGTACCCCGGTGGCATCGTGGACTTCGTCAAGCACATCAACGCCACGAAGTCGCCTCTGTTCAGCCGCGTCGGGTACCTCGAGCAAGCAGACGAGCACGCCGAGGTCGAGCTCGCGTTCCAGTGGAACGACGGCTACCAGACCGACGGGCTCCACAGCTTCGCCAACGGCATCGCCACCATCGAGGGCGGCACCCACGAAGAGGGGTTCCGCGCCGCACTCACCTCGGTGGTCAACAAGTACGCCAAGGCCAAGCAGCTCCTGAAGGAGAAGGACCCGAACCTCGGTGGCGAGGACGTTCGTGAGGGGCTCAGCGCCATCATCTCGGTGCGCGTCGGCGAACCGCAGTTCGAGGGCCAGACCAAGGGCAAGCTCGGCAACCCCGAGATCAAGACCCTCGTGCAGAAGGCCACCAACGAGAAGCTGGCCGACTGGTTCGAGGAGCACCCAACCGAGGCCAACAAGATCGTCAAGAAGGCCATCAACGCTCAGCGCGCCCGCGCCGCCGCGAAGCAGGCGCGCGACAACACCCGTCGCAAGAGCGCCCTCGACGGCGCCGGCATGCCGGACAAGCTGCGCGACTGCTCGAGCCGTGACCGCAGCGAGTGCGAGCTGTTCATCGTCGAGGGCGACTCCGCCGGTGGCTCGGCCACCTCGGCTCGCGACCCGCGGGTCCAGGCGATCTTGCCGATCCGCGGCAAGATCCTCAACGTCGAGCGGGCCCGTCTCGACAAGATGCTGAAGAACACCGAGGTCCAGGCGCTCATCTCGGCCATCGGCGCCGGGTTCGGCGCCGAGGAGTTCGACGTCGCCAAGAGCCGCTACGACCGGGTGATCCTGCTCTGCGACGCCGACGTCGACGGCAGCCACATCCGCACCCTGCTGCTCACCTTCTTCTTCCGCCACATGAAGGAGCTGGTGGAGCACCGCCACGTCTACATCGCCCAGCCACCGCTCTACTCCACCGTCGTGGGCAAGGAGAAGGTGTACCTGAAGGACGACGCCGCCAAGTCGGCCTTCATGGAGCAGCACCCGAACCACAAGAAGGAGTTCCAGCGGCTGAAGGGCCTCGGCGAGATGGACTGGCAGGAGCTCAAGGCCACCACGATGGACCCGGAGTCGCGCACGCTCCTGCAGGTCACCGTCGAGCAGGCCGCCACCGCCGACACCGCGATCTCCACCCTGATGGGCGACGACGTCGAAGCCCGCAAGGAGTTCATCAAGCGCAACGCCAAGGACGTCCGCTTCATCGACATCTGAGTCGATCGAACGCCAACGAACCCGCTGATCCAGGAGCACACCTCTCCCCATGGCTGACGACCAGCTTCCCCCCGCCGACGACCCCCGCGACGACGGCGCCGACCCCACGGTCACCGCGTACGGCTTGATCGAGCCCATCGAGATCGAAGAGGAGATGGAGCGGTCGTTCCTCGACTACTCCATGTCGGTCATCGTCTCGCGGGCGCTGCCCGACGTGCGCGACGGCCTCAAGCCCGTGCATCGCCGCATCCTCTGGGGCATGTACGACGTGGGTGCACGCCCCGATCGTCCGTTCATGAAGTGCGCGCGCGTCACCGGCGAGGTGATGGGCAAGTACCACCCCCACGGCGACAGCGCCATCTACGACGCCCTCGTCCGCATGGCCCAGCCGCACTCGCTGCGCCACCCGCTGGTGTCGGGCCACGGCAACTTCGGCTCGCCCGACGACGGCCCAGCCGCCGCCCGCTACACCGAGTGCCGGCTCGATCCGCTCGCCATGTCGATGCTCCAGGACATCACCGAGGAGACCGTCGACTTCATCGACAACTACTCCGGCGAGTTCCAGGAGCCCGCGGTGCTCCCCGCGCGGTTCCCGAACCTCCTCGTGAACGGCGGCCAGGGCATCGCGGTGGGCATGGCCACCAACATCCCGCCCCACAACCTGGGCGAGGTCATCGACGCCACCATCCACCTGATGGACCACGAGGACGAGCTCGCCGCCCTCGACAGCGACGCGCGCTGCGATCGGTTGATGCAGTTCGTGAAGGGCCCCGACTTCCCCACGGGTGCGCAGATCATGGGCCGCGCCGGCATCATCGACGCCTTCCGCACCGGCCGCGGCTCCATCCGCATGCGCGCCGTCGCCGAGATCGAGGAGACCCGGCGCGGCGGCGATCGCATCGTCATCACCGAGCTGCCGTACCAGGTGGGCCCCCGGTCGGTGCTCGCCAAGATCAGCGAGCTGGTGGCGAACAAGGAGCTCGAGGGCATCTCCGATGCCAACGACGAGTCCTCCGGCGGCAAGACCCGCATCGTGCTCACCCTCAAGCGGGACGCGCCGGCGCTCATCATCTTGAACAACCTCTACAAGCGCACCCCGCTGCAGACCTCGTTCGGCGTGAACACGGTGGCGCTCGTCGACGGCGTGCCGCGGACGCTGAACCTCTACGAGGTGCTGTTCCACTACGTCGCCCACCAGGTCGACGTCATCACCCGTCGCTCGGAGTTCCGCCTCCGCAAGGCGCGCGAGCGCGCGCACATCGTCGAAGGCCTGCTGAAGGCGCTCGACCTCATCGACGCCATCATCGCCACCATCCGCGGCTCGGAGGACCGGGCCTCGGCGCACACGGCGCTCATGGCCGCGCCCTTCGAGTTCAGCGACGTGCAGGCCGAGTACATCCTCGAGATGCAGCTCCACCGCCTCACCCGCCTCGGCCGGGCCAACCTCGAAGCCGAGATGGAGGAGCTGCGGCAGCGCATCGCCCACCTCGAGTCCATCCTCTCGGACCGTGGCGTGCTCTACGGCGTGATCAAGGACGAGCTCGGCGAGATCCGCGAGAAGCACGCGTCCGACCGCAAGAGCGAGATCACCTTCGACGCCGGCGACATGGACCTCGAGGACCTCATCGACGACGAGGACCTCATCGTCACCATGTCGGCCAAGGGCTACGTGAAGACCGTGTCGGCCGACACCTTCAAGGCCCAGGGCCGCGGCGGGCGCGGCATCGCCGGCGCCAAGCTGAAGGACGAGGACTACATCGCGCACATCGTGACCACCACGGCGCACGCCTACCTCCTGTTCTTCTCCAACCTCGGACGGGTGTACCGCCTCAAGGCGCACGAGATCCCGATGAAGGAGCGCACGGCGCGGGGCACCGCGATCGTGAACCTCCTCCCGTTGCAGCCCGACGAGAAGATCCAGACGATCATCGACACGCGCGACTACGAGTCGAACCAGTACCTGTTCTTCGCAACCCGAGACGGCCAGGTCAAGAAGACCCGCTTCACCGAGTACGACTCGTCGCTGCGCGCCGGGCTGATCGCCATCAACCTGCGCGACGGCGACCAGCTGGTGAAGGTCATCCCGGTGAACGACGCGGACGAGATCTTCATGGTCAGCCGCAGCGGCATGACCATCCGCTTCAAGCAAGACGATGTGCGCCCGATGGGCCGCTCCACCGCGGGCGTCCGGGGCATGAAGCTCAAGCCCGGCGACGAGGTGGTGTCGTGCGACGTCGCTCGCGACGACACCGCGATCCTGATCGTCACCGACGGCGGCTACGGCAAGCGCACCCAGCTCGACAAGTTCAACGTGCAGGGGCGCGGCGGCCAAGGCGTCCGCGGCATCAAGCTGACCGCGAAGAAGGGCTTCGTGGTCGCCTCCTTCATGGTGGGGATCGACGACGAGATCCTCGCCATCGCCTCCGACGGGGTCGTCACGCGCATGGCGGTGCGCGAGATCTCCTCGCAGGGGCGCGACGCCACGGGCGTCCGGGTGATGAACGTGACCGGGGACCGCACGGTCGCCGCGGTCGCACCCGTCCTCTCCGCCGAAGATGACTGACCGGGTCCGGTGCCAGCGGGGCCAGGCCGCCCTGCTGGCGCTGGTCGCCGTCTTGTTCGCCGGGCTCCTCGCCGCGGGCGTCGTGCGGGTGGGCGCGGCGGTCGCCCAGCGCGGGTCGGTCCAGGCCGCGGCGGATGCCGTGGCCCTGGCGAGCGCAGGCGGTGGGCCCGCCGCGGCGCAGGCGGTGGCCGACGCGAACCACGTCGAGGTGGTGTCGATCACCGAGCAGGGCAACGACGTGGTCGTGATCGTCGGGCGTGATCACCTCCGAGCCACCGCGCGTGCTCGCTGGGCGCCTCGACCGATCCCCTAGGCTCGCACCGATGTCGTCCGACCCGACCGGCCCCAAGCGACCCCCGCGCCCCGGCACGCCCCGCGGCACGGTCAGCGCGCGAGCCACCGGTTCGTCGCCCGGCCCGAGCGCTCAGCCCGGGGCCGGCGATCCCACGCCCACCGCGTCGGTCACCGCCACCATCGACGCGCCGCCGGCCGGCGAGGCCGCCGACGCCGCGCCGGAGCCCACCACGAAGGACGCACCGGTCGTCGCGGTCCCCGCGGTGCCGGCGCCGAAGGCCGTCGCCCACTCGCCCGGCGGTCGACGCCGCCGAGGTCGACGGGTCACCCGGGTCGTGCGCCGCATCGACCTCTGGTCGGTGCTGAAGCTCTCGCTCATCGTCTACTCGTGCCTCTACGCGGCGGCGCTGGCGACGTTGGCGGCGCTGTGGAGCCTCGCCTATTCGAGCGGATCGATCGACAAGCTGCAGTCGTTCCTCGAAGACGTCGGCCTGGAGAACTTCACCTTCTACGGCAACCAGATGTTCCGGGCCTGCGCCGCGATCGGTGGCGTCGGCGTCCTCGCCGGCACCGTCATCACCGTGCTGGCCACCGCGCTGGTCAACGTGATCAGCGAGATGTCGGGCGGCATCCGGCTCGTGGTCATCGAAGAGGACGTCGATCGCACCTGAGCACGGCCCGGGCGATCCGCCCGGCGGGCTCCTGACCTCCACGAAGCGGTTCGCATCGCTGTCGGCGCGCCCGCTACCGTCGACCCGGCTCGGGGCTATAGCTCAGTCGGTTAGAGCGCACCCCTGATAAGGGTGAGGTCGCTGGTTCGATTCCAGCTAGCCCCACGACACCGTTCCCTGGCGCCGGAGGCCGCTGTGACGATGATCCGCCGAGCACTGGTGGCGCTGGGCATCGCCGGGGGAGTCGCTGCGGTCCTGCGGGTGCGGGGCTCCGGCGGCACGCCGCCCCAGCGTGGCGGCTGGCGCGAGCTCGCGCCCGACGAGCTTCGCTGATGCGCGCGGCGGTCATCGGTCTCGGCGCGGTCGGGACGCGCGCGGCGCGCCAGCTCGCCTCCACCGACGAGGTCGAACGGGTCTACGTGTGCGACACCCAGCCCGGCCGCGTTGACGAGGTTGCCTCCGCCCTCGGTTCCAAGGGCGTCGCCCACCGGGGCTCCGCGGAGGATCCACCGCAGGCAGACATCGTGGTCGTGGCCACGCCGTGCGGCACGCAGCTCCCCGTGGCCCGAGCCCGGGTGGCCGCGGGCCTGCCGGTGGTCACGACCTCCGATCGCCTCGAGGAGGTCCGCGCCCTGCTCGACCTCGGCGCCGAGGCCGAAGCGCGGGGCACCACCGTCGCGGTGGGGGCCACGTTCTCGCCCGGGCTCACGTGCCTGCTCGCCCGCCTCGCGGCAGATCGGCTCGACCAGGTCGACGAGATCCACGTCGCTCGGCTTGGGACCGGCGGGCCGGCGTGCGCGCGCCAGCGCCACGAGTCGCTCGGCGGGGTGGCCCTCGACTGGCGCGACGGAGGATGGCAGCGCCGCGCCGCGGGATCGGGCCGTGAGCTCTGCTGGTTCCCCGATCCGATCGGTGCGGCCGACTGCTACCGCGCCGAGCTGCCCGACGCCCTCCTGTTGGTCCCCGCCTTCGCCGGGGTCGGTCGCGTCACCGCCCGCCTCGCGGCCACCCGCCGCGATCGGCTCACCGCCCGCTTGCCGATGCTGCGTCGACCCCACCCCGAGGGCGGGCTCGGGGCGGTGCGCGTGGAGGTGCGCGGGAGGGGGGCCGACGGCATCGCGGTCGAGATCCTCGGCGCCATGGACCGCCCCGGCATCGCCGGCGGCGCGGTCGCCGCGCTGGCCGCGGTGGAGCTGGGCGCGGGGCGCGCCCTCCACACGGGGGCTGCGAGCTTGGCGTCGCTGGTGGAGGCCGGGCCCTTCCTGGCCGAGCTCCACCGACGCGGGGTGAAGGTCGCCACCTTCGGCTGATCGGTACGCCCCGGACCAGGTGTGCAGCATCCACCACGCACTGTGGGATGTGTGCCACCATGAGCGAGATTTTTCGGGATCTTGTGGGTCCAACGGCTCAAATGCGCCGCGATCGGGCCGATCCATGGCGGTTTCGTGCAGAAATCGTTCAAGTCCCGCGCGCTTTCGCCCGTAACCCGTGTCACCCACTGGACACGGGTCAAGGGAGAGAGAGGGCGATGATGAACGCGGGAACCGACCGGGAAACGCAGAAGCTGATCGAGGACCACCTGCCGCTGGTGCGCCACGTGGTCTTCCAGGTGGCGGTGAACTTCCCCCGCCACGTGGACCGCGAGGAGCTCGCCACCGCCGGGGCGCTCGGCCTCGTGGAGGCCGCTCGTCGCTACGACGAGTCCCGAGGGGTGCCGTTCGATCGCTTCGCCGCCCAGCGCATCCGAGGGGCGATCCTCGACGCCGTGCGAGCTGCCGACTGGGCCCCCCGCTCGGTGCGCAACCTGGCCCGCCGCCTCGAGGCGATCGAGCAGCGGCTCGCCAGCAACCTCGGCCGCATGCCGTCCTCCGAGGAGACCGCCGAGGCCCTGGGCGTGAGCCAAGACGAGCTTCGCCGCCTCCAGGACAAGATGTTCCGCTCCGTCGTGCTGGCGCTCGAGTACGACGTGAACGACGGCGACGAAGACCTCACGCTGGTGGAGGTCCTCACCGACGACTCCACCCTCGAGCCCTGCGAGGAGCTCGAGAACCGGGAGCTGCACAGCTACCTCCGCGACGCGGTGCACCTGCTCCCCGAGCGCCACCGCATCGTGGTCGTCGGGTACTTCCTCGAGGGCCGCAAGTCCCAGGAGCTCGCCACCTTCCTCGGTGTCACCGAGTCCCGCATCTCCCAGCTGCGCTCCGAGGCGCTGGAGATGCTCCGTGAGGGCATCACCGCCCAGTACGACGCCGAGCACGACGAGCCGCTGGCCACCCCGCAAGGTCGGGTCGCTCGCCGCAAGGCCACCTACGCGTCGGCCATCGGCGAGGCCTCGCACTGGCACGACCGCATCGGCCAGGACCGCTACGCCACGGCCTGACGGCCACCGGCGCTGCGCCGCAGATCACCCCCGACGAAGCCGGACCGATGGGTCCGGCTTCGTCGCGTGACGGGTGCCTCCGCGGCCAGGCCAGGCCGATCCCTCGGCGTGGAGGTGCCGGCGCCGGGCGGGCGCGGGACCACCGGTCGGCCGCGGGGCGAGCGGCGAGGGATCGTCAGCGCAACAGGGTGAGGGGATCGTCAGCGCAAGAAGTCGACCAGGTCGGGCATCCGCAGCCGCGCCGCGGTCCCGAACACGGTCTCGAGCGCGGCGCCACGCGCCAGGCGGTCGAGCTCGGCGTTGCGCACCGGACGGCTGCGCCGAGGCGCCACCACATCGAGGAGCGCGTCGAACGGCCGGCCCGAGGAGCCATCCGGAGCCGGTGCGCCGACGCCGGCCGCGACGGGTGTGGCGGGTGCAGCGACCACCTCGCGACCGAGTCGAGCCAACGCCTCCTGGGCGGCGCGCGCGTTGCGGTGGGCGACCACGTCGATCTCCTCCACCAAGCGGGTGAGGACGTCGTGGTGGTCGCGCAGGATCGCCGGCCAGGGGCCCGATGCGTCGGCGGCGATGGCCCGCAACGTCGCGGCAGGGTCGACCCGGGCCACGGTGGCCGCCCGCAGGAGGTCGATCTCTCTCGCGCGAGCCCGGGCTCGCTCCACCTCACGGGTGGCGCGGGGGAGGAAGCGGGCTTCGTCGGCGTCGAGCAGCAGCTCGGTCTCGACGAGCTTGAACAGCAGCACCTCGAGCGCTTCGCCTTCGCGCTCGAGGATCGTGACGACGCTTTCCATGCCCGCCATCCATCGGCTCACCTCACGCTGGGTGAAGGTGTCCCCCGGAATTCCTCGCGCTTCGTGATGTGTGCGGTTGGGGATCGCCGCGATGGCGACGAGCACCGGCGAGAATGCCCGACGGTGATCGTGGCCAGCGCGGTGTATCGAGACGGTCGACGGGTCGGCGAGCTGACCGACCTCGACGGCGCGGAGCCGGTGCTGGCGGACGCGCAGGAGCACGACTTCGTGTGGATCGGGCTGCACGAGCCCACCACCGAGGAGTTCGCCGCCCTCACCGGGGCGTTCCACCTCCACGACCTCCTCGTCGAGGACGCGCTGAAGGCGCACCAGCGCCCGAAGCGAGAGCGCTACGGCGACGTGGCGTTCGTGGTCGTGAAGTCCGCCGGCTACGAGCACCCCGACGACGTGACGATCGGCGAGATCCAGCTGATCTCGGGACCCGGCTTCCTCCTCACGATCCGCCACGGTGCGGCCTCGCCCCTCGCCGCGGTGCGCCAGCGGGTGGAGGACGACGCGAACCTCCTGCGCCTCGGTGCCATCGCGGTGCTCTACGCGGTGGTCGACGCGATCGTCGACGACTACGCGCTCGTGATCGAGGAGCTCGAGAGCGACGTCGACGAGGCGGAGGCGGCGGTGTTCAGCGACGATCGGGACAACCCCGCGGCGCGGATCTTCGGCCTGAAGCGCCAGGTGCTGGAGCTGCTGCGCAACGTGATCCCGATGGGCGAGCTGGTGCGCGACCTCGTGGTTCGAGAGCCCGCCGTGGTGGAGGCCGGCCTCCAGCTCGAGTTCCGCGACGTCGACGACCACCTGCAACGGGTCCTGAGCCGACTCGAGCTGGTGCGCGACCTGCTCACCGACGCGCTCGACGCGAACCTCGCCCAGGTCGGCGTGCGCCAGAACGACGACATGCGGACGATCTCGGCCTGGGCCGCGGTCATCGCGGCGCCGACCCTGCTCGCAGGGGTCTGGGGCATGAACTTCAGCCACATGCCCGAGCTGTCGTGGGCGGTGGGCTACCCGATCGCGCTCGGATCCATGCTGGTGCTGGCGGTGTTCCTCTGGGTGCGCTTCAAGCGGGCCGGCTGGATCTGAACCGGGTCGGCCGCCACGCCAGCGCCGCCGCCAGGGCGGCGCCCAGCCCCAGGGCCACCACGGTGGCCGAGCGATCGAGCCACGGCGGCAACGTGCCGGGCAGCACCGCGTGGGAGAGGACCCCGAGGCGAGTGAGCGACCACCCCAAGGCCGACGCGGCTGCCAGGGCGGCGGCGACCAGCCGGCTGGGTCGGGGACCGAAGGCCGCGAGGGCGCCCGCCGCCACCCCGACCACGGCGATCGTGGCGGCGATCGGGGTGGCGCCAGCGCCCGGGGGCGCGCTCCGCCAGACCGTCCACGACACCCATGCGGCCGTCGCCATGGCGAGCGTCGTCGCGACCACGAGCGGCCCAGGTGAGCCGACGTCCCACCGTTCGTCGCCGTCCGCTCGGCGCAGACCCACGCCGGCGAGCGCCAGCCCGGCGACCGTCGTGAGGATCGCCAGGCCCCACCACGGCACGGGGCTCGGGGCATCGACCAGCTCGAGCGCCCCCCGCACGGTCGTGGCCATCCCGTCCACCACGAGGCCGACCTCCCAGGTGCCGTCGGGGCCGCCGAGGTCCACGCGGCCTCGCTCGTCGGTCTTGGGGGTGCGTGGTGACATCCAGTGGACCCGGTGGTCGTGCCAGGCGTAGGTGCCATCGGTCGCGACCACGGTCCAGCTCGGCTCCGCGTCCTCGTCGGCGGGTTCGGTGGAGGAGCCGTACCGGGACTCGTTGGCCGCGGCTGCCAGCGAGCGGTCGTTGCGTGACACGGTGCCGTCGGCGTCGAAGCGCAGGTACGGACGGGCCCCGGCGTCGGCCTCCTCGCCGTAGTCGGGCACCATCGCCGTCGTGCCGCGGGGCACGCGCAGCTCGAGGAAGGCATCGCCGCCCACGATCCGCACCTCGACACCGGCAGGCAGCGCCGGTTCGACCTCCAGCACGGTGGACCGGAAGTTCGTGGGCTTCGGTGGGTCGGCCGCCGCTGGGTCGGCGAGCACGACGACCGCGAGGATCGCCGCCAACGCGCCCACCAGGACTCGACGCACCCGTCGCCCCGTCGTCGAGCTAGCCCCGCAGGAGGGCCAGCACCTCGTCGTGGAGGAGGCCGTTGGTGGCCACGCCGCTGCCGTGGCCGGGCCCGTCGAGCCCGTCGTAGCTGGTGAAGCGCCCGCCGGCCTCGGCGAGGATCACCGGCAGGGGCGCGAGGTCGTAGAGCTCGGCCACCGGATCGACCATGGCCTCGATGCGGCCCGACGCCACCAGCACGTAGCCGTAGCCGTCGCCCCAGGTGCGCAGCTGGACCCCGGTGCCCTTCACCGCCAGGAGGGCTTCGTCGGTCCAGGGGTTGAACCCGCTCGTGGAGATGCAGGCGCCGTCGAGGGTCGCATGCGCGTTCACCCCGGTGGGCTCGCCGTTCAGGAAGCAGCCGAGGCCTCGCCCGGCGCTCACCGTCTCGCCGAGCGCGGGCACGTTGATGACGCCGATGGCGATGCCGTGCTCGTCTTCGAGCGCCAGGAGGTTGGTGTAGAGCGGCACGCCGTGGGTGAAGGCCTTGGTGCCATCGATCGGGTCCACGATCCAACGCCGCCCCGAGGTGCCGATCTTCTCGGGCTCCTCCTCGCCGAGGATGCCGTCGTCGGGGAAGGCGTCCTCGATCAGCTCACGGACGAAGCGCTCCGCCTCGCGGTCGGCGATGGTGACGGGTGTGCCGTCGCCCTTGCGGTCCACGTCGAGCTCGGGGTGGCGGAAGTGCTCGAGCGTGAGCGCGCCCGCCTTGCGGAGCGTGGCGACGGCGAAGTCGAGGAGGTCGGAGTCGATCGGATCGGCCATGGGGCCAATCGTGTCAGCCCGAGAACCGCGCGGCGTAGCGCGGGTCGACCCGCGTGTAGGCGATGCAGACGGTGAGCCCGTTGGCGGAGCTGGCATCGAGGTCGGTCCACGTGGCGTAGCTCGCCGCGTCGGGGGCCTGGCGCAGCATGGCCGCGTAGACCTGGATCACCCGGACCCGCGAAGCGGTGGTGCGGCGGTACTCCGACGATTCGCAGAACTGGCGCATCAGGGTCCCGCGCTTCATGCCGGCGTCGAGGCGGCGGAGCCAGTAGTCCTTGCCGCTCGGGTCGGGGTCGCGGTCGAAGAGGTTCCGGTAGATCTGCGTGAGGTAGTCCTCGTTGTTCAGCTGGCCGTAGCGGCGCAGGAACTCGCTGCCCCCGGCGAACTGGCTGGCGGCGACGTCGAGCGACGTGCCGGCGCGGACCTTGCGGATCCAGTAGTCGAGCCCGCCGAAGTCGGGCACGCGCAGGAAGTAGCCCAGGTAGAGCCGGATCGTGGGCGCGGTGACACCGGCGGCGCCCGGCAGGTCGAGGAGGGTCTCGATGAACGCATCGGGCGTGAGGGCGCCGCCCTCGAGGTCCGCGACCGACTTGGCGAGCCACGCGGCGCTCGGCAGGCCCCCCAGGAAGTCGGCGGCCTGCTGGCGGACGAACGCGTCGGCGTTCGCCAGCGGCTTGAAGGCGGCGTCGGCCACCTTGGGCCGCAGCTTGGCGGCCTCGGATGCGTCGAGCGAGTACTTCGCGTTGACGGCCGCCGCGTTGTACCACTTGGCGTTGGGCATGCGGATCTCGAAGTGGCAGTGCGCGCCGGTGGCCTCCGCGTTGCCGGAGTCTCCGAGGTAGGCGACGTGATCGCCCTTCAGCACCCGCTTGCCGACCGCCATGCCCGGGGCGAAGGCGTACTTGAACTGGTTCGCGCCGTTGTCGGTGCCAGGGTCGTCGTTGTTGATGTGGAGGTAGCAGTAGTACCAGCCGTCGTCGCCCTTGAGGTACAGCGAGTTGCCGCTCGACTGGTGGCGGAGCTCGACGATCTCCCCGTCGGTGCACGCCAGCAGCTTGAGCATCTTGGCGCCCATGAGGTCCTGGCCCTCGTGGAG
Organism: Acidimicrobiia bacterium; assembly: GCA_039812605.1. GTDB lineage: Bacteria > Actinomycetota > Acidimicrobiia > Acidimicrobiales > Iamiaceae > Aquihabitans. Next base: position 20,774 of record JBDIAX010000025.1, read on the forward strand.
GCGGCCGTTGCTGCGGGGCGCGAGGTAGGTGTCGCTCCAGGTCGCCTTGCCGAGCGTGGCGTCGGGGAGGACCGGGAACATGATCGGCCGGACGTACTTCTCGCTCGCGGGGCGAGGCGGGAGGAAGGCGTAGTCGTTGGCGATCGCGTCGCCGCTGCCGTCGAAGCCCTCGCCGCTGAGCTCGTCGCCGCTCGCCGTGGCCTTGGTGGAGGTGCCGAAGGTCGGGTTCGCCTGGGCGCCGACCTTGGTGGCGAGCAGCGGCACGGCGCCAGCCGCGAGACCGCCGGCGACCAGGGCTCGGCGGCTGAGGCCCGGGCGCGCCACCTCGGCGTCGTGGTGGCTGCTGCAATCGCACATGGCGGGGGCTCCTCGGTCGGGTGGCTACGAAGGCCTGAGCTACCGATCGGCAGCTCCGCGTCGGACAACATGACGATAGCGTTACGAAACGGGTGGCATCCAGGCATCGATGCCGAGAGGCCCGTGAGCACCGGCCGGTAGGGTGCGACCGTGGCAGAGGAGCTTCACCGAGCCGTCGCCGGGTACCTGGACCGCGACGGCCAGCGCTACACGTCGGGTCGTCGCACGTTGGTCGACGCGCTCGCGTCGGCCGGGCGGCCGCTCACCGCGGCCGAGGTGGTGAGCGAGGCGTCGCTGTCGCAGAGCTCCGCGTACCGGAACCTCGCCGTGCTCGAGGGTGCAGGGGTGGTGCACCGCGTGGCGGGCACCGACGAGTTCGCCCGGTTCGAGATCGCCGAAGACCTCACCGACCACCACCATCACCACCTCGTCTGCGCCGGCTGCGGCACCGTGGAGGACTTCACGGTGCCCGACACGCTCGAAGAGGCCGTCGACGCGCTGGCATCGGAGGTGGCGCGCTCGGCAGGCTTCGAGGTCCAGCGCCACCGCCTCGACCTCGTCGGTCGTTGCGCCGCCTGTCGCTGATCACGAGTCCGAGGCCCCATGTCGAACCCCACCGCCGAAGCAGCCCGCCGCCGCACGTTCGCGATCATCTCCCACCCCGACGCGGGCAAGACCACCTTGACCGAGAAGTTCCTGCTGTACGGCGGGGCGCTGGTCGGTGGCGCGGGTTCGGTCAAGGCGCGTGGCGATCGCCGGTCGGCCACGTCGGACTGGATGGAGCTCGAGCAGCAGCGTGGCATCTCCATCACCTCCACCGTGCTGCAGTTCCCCTATCGCGACTGCGTCGTCAACCTCCTCGACACGCCCGGCCACCGCGACTTCTCCGAGGACACCTACCGGGTGCTCGCCGCCGCCGACGCCGCGGTGATGGTGCTCGACGCGGCGAAGGGCATCGAGCCCCAGACCCTCAAGCTGTTCGAGGTCGCGAAGGCCCGCCAGATCCCGATCCTCACCTTCATCAACAAGTGGGATCGCCCGGGCCGGGACGCGCTCGAGCTGCTCGATGAGATCGAGGCCAAGATCGGGGTCACCGCCGCGCCGGTCACCTGGCCGGTTGGCATCGCCGGTGACTTCCGTGGCGTGATCGATCGGCGCAGCGGGCAGTTCATCCGCTTCACGCGCACCGCCCGCGGCGCCACCGAAGCTCCCGAGGAGATCGTCGAGGCCGACCGCGCGCTCACGGAGGAGGGCGATGCCTGGGCCACCGCGGTGGAGGAGGGCGAGCTGCTCGAGACGATGGGCCTCGACTTCGACGAGGAGCTGTTCCTCGGCGGCGAGCTGTCGCCCACGTTCTTCGGCTCGGCGCTCACCAACTTCGGCGTCCGCCTGCTCCTCGACTCGGTGATCGACCTCGCGCCGGCTCCGACCGCCCGCCTCGACCAAGACGACGTGCCCCGCGCGCTCGACGCGCCGTTCTCGGGGCTGGTCTTCAAGGTGCAGGCCAACATGGACAAGTCGCACCGCGATCGCATCGCGTTCTTGCGGGTGTGCTCGGGCCGCTTCGAGCGCGGGATGGTCGTCACCCACGGGCCCACCGGCAAGCCCTTCGCCACCAAGTACGCCCACACCGTGAACGGGTCCGAGCGCGAGACGCTCGACGAGGCGTTCCCCGGCGACGTGGTGGGCTTGGTGAACGCCAACGAGGTGCGGGTGGGCGACACGCTCTGGCTCGACGAGCCCGTGGCGTTCCCCCGCATCCCGAGCTTCGCCCCCGAGCACTTCACCGTGGCCCGCACCCGAGACACGTCGAAGTTCAAGCAGTTCCGCAAGGGCATCGCCCAGCTCGATGAGGAGGGCGTGGTGCAGGTGTTGCGTGACCCCGACTTCGGCGACCAGGCGCCCGTGCTCGCGGCTGTCGGTCCGATGCAGTTCGAGGTTGCCGTGCACCGCCTCGAGAACGAGTTCGGCGCACCGGTGGAGCTGAGCCCCACCTCCTACACGGTCGCGCGCCGGACCGACGCGGACAGCGCCGCCAAGCTCCGAGCCATGCGGGGCGTCGACGTGCTCGGCCGTTCCGACGGCACCCTCATCGCGGTGTTCGAGAGCAGCTACTGGCTCGACCGCCTCGCGGCCGATCAACCCGAGCTGCTGCTCGAGCCCCTGGTGGCCGGCGAGCTCGCGACGAGCTGATCGGTCGCGGCCGAGCCCAGCTCGTCGGGGCGTTCGGATCTGTCTCTCGACGGTGGCCCGTCAGGTCGACGGGGTCGTCCGGTCGGCGGGTCGTCAGGTCGTCAGGTCGTCAGGTCGACGTCGTCGGCGGTGGCTCGCTCGATCTCGGCGGCGATCGATCGGCGGCGCGGGGCTCGTAGGCGGGCGGCGAGGCGATCGGACACGGCGATGCCGTGCTGGCGCAGGACGGCCGCGACGAACTGCCCGCCTCGATCGAACTCGTCTTCGAACCCCGGGTAGCCGTTCGTGCCGAAGCTGGAGCAGCCCGGCGCCAGCAGGACGGTGTCGGTGCCCGTGGTGGCCGCGGCGGCGACCGCATCGGCCATCGTGTCGAACGGGCCGTCGTACGCGACGCCGGCATCGTCGAGCAGGGAGGCCAGCCGCGCCGACTCCTCGCCGGGCAGCAGCACGACGTTGCAGCCGGTGGCGAGGTACGCGTCGACGAGCGGCTGGAGCGGCAGGCCCTTCGGGGCGCCGCCCGACAGCGCGGTGAGCGACCCCGTCGCGCCACGGGAGCGGACGCCGGCCGCGGCGGCGCTCGGCGCGGAGGCCGCCGTGTCGTTGATCCAGACCGTCGGCCCGTCCACGGGCACCGGCTCCATGCGATGGGGGACGACCGGCAGCGTGGTGAGGCGCCGGCGAAGCGTGTCGAGGTCGACGCCAGCGAGCAGCGCCGCGGCCAGCGCGATGAGGACGTTCTCCTGGCGGTGCGGGTCCGCGACGGGCAGGTCCGCGACGGGGAGGACCTCCACGGTGGTGTCGGCCGCGCCGAGGGGGCGGAGGTGGATCGCGCCGTCTGCGATCCAGGCCGCACCTTCGGCCTCGGGGTGGTCGGCGAAGACGCAGAACCACCGGGCGGGAGCATCGGCCAGCAGCTGGTTCGGCAGGTCGGCGGGGTGCACCCGCCAGGCGTCGGTTCGCTGGTTGGCGAACAGGGCGGCCTTGGCGGCCCAGTAGGAGGCCAACCCCTCCTCGGCGGTCATCCCCGCCTTGAGGTACCGATCCTGGTGGTCGGCCATGAGGTTGGTCAGGCACGCGATGGGGATCTCGAGGCCGCGCTCCGCGATGGTCTCGGTCTGGAACGACGACACCTCCATCACCGCGATGGAGTCCGCGGTGCGCCCGGTGAGCGCCTCCAGCGCCGAGCCGCCCATGTTGCCGGCCAGGAGCACGTCGACGGCCCCGTCGCTCCCGTCCCCACCGTCGCTTCCATCGCCTCCGACCTCGGCGCCGCCTTCGCCTCCACCGAGCAGGTGGTGCAGGTAGAACGCCGTCGACGTCTTGCCCTTGGTGCCGGTGATGGTGATGGCCCGCCCCGGGAAGTGCTCGATGAACAGCGATGCTTCGGTCTCGATCGGCACGTTGCGGGCGCGCAGCGCGTCGAGCACCGGCGCGTCCACCGGGATGGCGGGGTTGCGCACGACGAGGTCCCAGCCGTCGAGGTCGAGGTCCTCGACGCGCGTGCCGAGCAGGCTCAGGTCGAGGTTCGCGAGGTCCGCGAGGCGGCGCAGGGTGGCCGCGAGCTCGGTGGCGGGCAGGGAGTCGTACACGAAGACGCTCGCGCCCCGCTCCGCCAGGAAGCGCGTCGCTCCCTCCCCGCCGCCGCGACGACCCAACCCCAGGATGAGCGCGCGCTCGGTGCCGAGGTCATCCGTCGGAAGGCCCGTCGCGGCCTGGCCACCGTCGGTCGTCATGGACGTAGGTTGCTGCACCGGCGGCGAGCCGCACCAGTCCCGAGCGGTGCTCGCGGGGTACCGGTCACGCCGCGCAGGTGGTGCCTGCGGGCGGCGTCGTCAGGTCGAAGAGGTAGTCGAGGGCGATGTCGTCGATGCAGGGCTTGCCCTGGAACACGATCGTGTGACCTTCGCCCTCGTTCGTCACCAGCACGGCCCCAGGGATCTGCTTCGCCACCGCCACGCCGTTCAGGTACGGCGTCGCCGGATCCTTGGTGGTGCTGACCACGAGGATCGGCGGCAGGCCCTCCGTGTCGGCGGGGACCGGCTCGAGCGGCTTGGGGTCCGCGGGCCACAGCGCGCAGCGGACGTAGTCGATGACGATGGCGCCGCCGAAGCGGGGGGTCTCCTCCTCGGCGGTGGCGGAGGCGTCGAAGAAGTCGTCGACGTCGCGGGGCCACGAGTCGTCGAGGCAGCTCACCGCGAAGTAGATCTCGAAGCCGGTGTCGTAGGAGCCATCGCCCTCGCGGCCGAGGTATTGATCGGCGAGCTCGACCAGCCCGCTGCCGTCGCCGTCGAGCGCGTCGCGCAGCGCGCGGGAGAGCTGCGACCAGAGCTGCTCGCTGTAGAGGGCTTGCGCGAGCGCCAGCGAGACGACCCCGGGGGTCGCGGGCCGGTCGGCGCTGGCCGAGGGGATGGGTGCCCGCTCGGCCGTGGCGATGACCTCGTCGACCACGGCCGCCGCGTCGTCGTCACGATCGCCGAACCCGCAGCCATCGGCCTTGCAGTGGGCCACGTAGCTCTCGAACGCCGTCTCGAACCCCACCGCCTGCTGCTCGGCGGTGGTGATCCCGTCGGGCGAGTGATCGACCACGCCGTCGAGGATCATGGCTCGGACGTGGGTGGGGAACAGTCGGGCGTACTCCTGTCCGAGCGACGTGCCGTAGGAGTAGCCGAGGTAGTTGATCTGCTCCTCGCCGAGCGCCTTGCGGACCTCGTCCATGTCGCGGGCGACGTCGGTGGTGCCGAGGAAGGGGAGCAGGTCGCCGTACTTCTGCTGGCACTCGTCGATGAACGCCTCCGACGTGTCGAGGATCTCGGTGCGGTCTTCGGGGCTGTCGACCGTCGGGTCCGCGTCGTAGAGCTCCTGGAGGTGCGAGTGGCAGTCGAGCGGGTTGCTCTCGCCGACGCCGCGCGGGTCGAACCCGACGATGTCGAAGCGGTCGCCGAGCCCACCGGCGCGCGGCAGCTGGTGCGCGAGGTCGATCGCCGAGCCGCCCGGGCCGCCGGGGTTCACGAGGAGCACGCCGATGCGCTGGTCGGGGTCGTCTGCGAGGTGGCGGGTGACGCCGAGATCGATGGTGCCGGCTTCGGGATCGTCGTAGTCGACGGGGACGGTGAGCGTGCCGCACTCGAAGCCGCCGGCGCAGTCCTCCCAGTCGATGGTGCCCGCAGGGGTGGGGTCGGTGCCCTCCGTCGTGGTGCCGGCGCCTCCCGCGGTCGTGGTGCTCGCGCTGGTCGCCGTGCCGGAGGCGCTGGTGTCCGATCCGCCGCCGGCCGTGCACGCGGCGGCGACGAGCGCGAACGCCAAGGCCAGCGTGGCGGCGAGTGGTCGACGCCCGCGTCGGGTGGGGCTCATCGTGGCGCCCCGTCGGGAACGGCGGTGTTGGCGCAGCAGGGGGAGGTGCGGCGCCCGGTTCGGGTGGGGCTCATCGGCGCACCCGTCGGCGACGCCAGCCGGCGGGGAGCACGTGGTCGAGGACGTCGTCGACGGTGACGGCGCCCACGAGGCGGCCGGCGTGGTCGCACACCGGGAGTGCGAGGAGGTCGTAGGAAGCGAGCTGCTCGGCCACCTCCCGCAGCGGGAGGTCGGGCGCGGCCGGCTCGCTGTCGGAGTCCGACGTGCACTCCTCGAGCGTGGTCGAGGGCTGCTCGCGCAGCAGGCGCTGGAACCCGATGACCCCGAGGAACCGTCCGGTGGGGGTGGAGACCGGCGGCTGCACGACGAACACCTGGGCCGCGAGCTCGGCGGGGATCTCGCGCTCGCGGATCGAGGCGAGCGCCTCGGCGACGGTGGTGGTGTGGGCGAGGATCACCGGCTCGGGGGTCATGAGGCCGCCGGCGGTGTTCTCGTCGTACGCGAGGAGGCGGCGCAGCGGGATCGACTCCTCGGGTCGCATCTCCTGCAGCAGCGCGGCGCGCTCGGATTCGGGGAGGTCGGCGAGGAGGTCGACCGCGTCGTCGGGCTCCATCTCCTCGAGGATGTGCGCGGCGCGCTCGAGGTCGAGCGTCTCGATGAGCCGCACCGCCTCCTCCTCGGGCATCTCCTCGAGCAGGTCGGCCACCTGCTCGTCGGCGAGCATCGCCACCACCTGCTGACGTCGTGCCAGCGGGAGGGACTGCAGCCGATCGACCACGTCGGTGGGGTGGAGGTCGCGCAGCTCTGCCACCTCGTCCATCTCGGGGCTCGACGCGAACGCCGAAGAGACGCGCTCCCACGGCACGACCTCGGGGGCTCGGCGTCGGAGCGGGCCCCGACGACCGAGCGCGGCCAGCACGACGTGCCAGCTGGCTTGATCGTCGGAGGGGGCGATGGCGAGGTCGATCAGGTACTCGTCGTCGATCTTGGTGTCGAAGAGGTCCTTCACGGCGAGCTGCTCGCCGGGGCGCCGGTGGAACGACCGGACGCTCACCGTGCCGCCCGACATGCGCACGCCCTCGGGGTCGATGCCCGCGACGCGGTTGACGTTGATGAAGATCGTCCGGCGCTCGATGTTGGCCACCAGCCCGAGGACCCGCAGGCGGCTGCCCGAGGGTGCCAGTACGACGTCAGCCACCCGACCCACCGGGTCGCCGTCGGCGTCCAAGAGGGGCAACCGGACGAGCCGGGAGACGAAGGCGGGAGCGTCGGCCACGAGGTCCGACGCTACCTGTGGAGGTCGTCGGGCGGGCGCCGGCACGACTCCGCCACGTTCCACGGCTGGTCCACCCTGTCCGGCCTCGGAGATGAGGTCGCGCCCGAGCACAGGTCCGGCCTCGTGTCCGGTCGCGGCTTCGACCGGGTCTGGGCGCACCGGTGCGCGCGACCGCGGTCGCGCGCACCTCGTGGGCGGTGGTCTCGGTGTGCTCTGGGCGGGACCGGGTGGGCTCAGCAGAGGCTGGGTTGGTCCACGTGCGGGCCGGCCGGGCGCTCACCGTTGCGTGGAGGCCGCAGCGGCGGTTCCGGTGCTGCACGGGTGGTCGGCGGTTCCGGGCCCGGGGACCCACGGGGCAGGAGGCGTCGTCGGCCCCGCCCGGGCTCGAGGTGGTGCCCGTGGTGGGTCTTGAGGCGGTGGCAGTTCGGGCACAGGGGATCTTGGTTCGCGAGGTCCGTGACCGGGTCTGCGGCGTAGGGCACCCGATGGTCGATTTCGATGGCCACGGTTCGGTTGCACGCGATGTTCGAGCAGCGGATGCCGTCGGCCTCGATCGCCGTGCGCTGCGCTGCGTTGAGGCCTCGACCGTGGTGCGCGACCGAGACCACGTCTCGGCCCTTGCGAACCACCACCGCCAGGAACGGATCGTCGCGCAGGATCTCGCGGATCGCGGCCACCGGCACCGGCCCGACGCCGGCGACGTGCGCCGTCTCCCCTGCGACGGTGTGGCCCCGCAGGAGCGCGGCGTGATCCACGTTCACGATGACCTTGGTGTTGTTCCCGCCCGGCACCCGCGCTGGCGCACCGGCGGGCGCTGCGGGCTCGATCGCGCTCGAGTTCGCCACCCCCAGCGCGGCGAGGAACGCGTCGTACGCCCGGTTCTCGAACGTGTCGCGGACTTCCCCGCCACGCGCCGCCCGGAACGCCTGCTCCTCGAACGGGCGCAGCAGCGCCTCGATGCGAACGCCATCTGCCGCCGGGCCGCGCAGGTGCAGGTGGAACGCACCGTCCGCGTCGGTCCACGACCGCTTCGAGCGCTGCGCGTGGACCCGGCGCTCCCGGCCGCGCGCGTCGGTGGCGGCGGCCTTGCGCTTCGCGGCCTCCTCGCGGAGCTTGCGGTGCGTGTCGCGCGCTGCCGTGTCGAGCAGGTCGTCCTCCGCCGCGGGATCCGCGGCGGCCGCATCGGTGACGGCATCCGCTTGATCGGGCGACAGGTCGCCCCGCTTCATGGCGTCCTTGGTCTTCGGCAACCGATCTGCACGCTTCGCCGTGCCCAGCTGCCGGTGCGCTTCGTGGACCGAGACCCCGGCCTTCGATGCCAACCAATCCGCCGCCGACGCGAACCCCTGGTTCCGCCACGCGTCGGTGCGCGCCACCCGCAGCGCCACGAACATCAGCGTCCCCGCCAACGCCTTCTCCGCCACCGCCAGGTCCTCCACGGCGACCGCCGCCTGCGCTCCCGACATCAGCTCCGGATCCACCGAACCAGCGACCGCCAAGGCCTGGTTCCTGAGCTCCTCGGTGATCCTCATGCCCTCATCAAGGGATCGAACACCTGTTCTATGACGCCACTTCGCGAAGAACTCGCGATGTCGGCCGGAACCCGCTGGTGTCGAGGTGAGCGCGGCCGACGCTCCGCCGCGAACCGCGTCAGTGGAGGAGGAAGCGGGGGCTCTCGTGGGGGCTGGCGGCGAGGAGCGCGTCGATCTGCTCGGGCGGCACCGGCTTGGAGAACAGGTAGCCCTGGCCGAGGTCGGCGCCGAGCGACTGGAGGAGCGTGACCTGCTCGGGTCGGTCGATGCCCTCGGCCACGGTGTGCACGCCGAGGCGCTGGGAGAGCTCGATCATCGACTGCACCACCGCGCCGTCGCCGGGGTTGGTGCCGAGGCCGGTGACGAAGCTCCGGTCGATCTTGATGACGTCGATCGGGAAGCGCTGCACGTACTGCAGCGAGGAGTAGCCGGTGCCGAAGTCGTCGACCGCGAGCGACACCCCGATGTTGCGGAGCTCGGCGAGGCGATCGCGGGTCATCTCGGTGTCGTGCATGAGGGTGGTCTCGGTGATCTCCAGCGTCACCGTGGAGGGGTCGAGGCCGGCGTCGCCCACCGCGTCGCGGACGTCGTCGATGATCTGCTCGTGCACCAGCTGGCGCACGGAGAGGTTGACGCTCATGCTGAGCGTGGAGCGGGCGGGCAGGCGCAGCTGCCAGGCGCGCAGCTGCTGGCACGCCTCGCGCATGACCCAGCGACCGAGCGGCACCACCAAGCCCGTGTCCTCGGCGAGCGGGATGAACGCGTCGGGGTAGAGCAGGCCGCGGGTGGGGTGCTGCCACCGGACCAGGGCCTCGACGCCGGTGATGCGCCCCGTCTGCAGCGACACGATCGGCTGGTAGTAGCAGCGCAGCTGGCCGTCGTCGATGGCCCGGACCAGGTCGGCCTTGAGCTCCAGGCGCTCGAACACGCTGTCGTGCATGTGCGCCTCGAAGACCGCGTAGCGGCTCTTGCCCCGATCCTTGGCGAGGTACATGGCGACGTCGGCGGAGCGCAGCAGCACCTCGGCATCGACACCGTCCTCGTCGGCGAACGCGATGCCGATGCTCGCGGTGACGCGGATGTCGCGGCCCTGGATCCGGTACGGCTGGGCGATGAGCTCGAGCACCCGCTCGGCGAGGGCGACCACGCCGGACTGGTCGGGCGAGTCGACCACCAGCACCGCGAACTCGTCGCCACCGAGGCGGGCGGCGACGTCCTCGCGCGACAGGGAGGTGACCAGGCGCGTGGAGACCTCTTGGAGGAGCTGGTCGCCCACGGCGTGGCCGAGGGAGTCGTTGACCGTCTTGAAGTCGTCGAGGTCGATGAACAGGGCGCCCACCGTCTCGGGGTGCGTCGCGACGCGCAGGGCGGAGGCCGTCTGCTGGGTGAACATCGTGCGGTTCGCGAGGCCGGTGAGGGTGTCGTGGAGGGCCTGGAAGCGCAGGTCGGCTTCGAGCGCCTTGCGGACGGTGATGTCGCGGGCGTTGAGGACGATGCCGCCGACGGCGGGCTCCGCACGCATGTCGGTCACCGTGACGTCGACGGTGCGGAGCTCGCCCGTGCGGTGGCGCAGCTGCGTCTCGACGCGGCTGGTGGTGAGGTCGCCGGTGGGCCACCGGGGTTGGCTGAGCTCCGGATAGGTGGCCTGGAAGGCGCGGATGTCCTCGGGGGCGACCAGCGCCATGGCCGGCGTGCCCTCGAGCTCCTCCGGTCGGTACCCGAGCATCTCCGACACCGCCGGGCTGACGTAGGTGAAGCAGCCGTTGTCGCCCACCACGGCCACGACGTCGGACGAGCTCTGGACGAGGGCGCGGAAGCGGGCCTCGCTCGCGGCGAGCCGCTGCTCGGTGGCCTTGCGGTCGCTCACCTCGCGCGCGGTGACCACCAGCCCCTGGATCTCCGGGTCGTGCTCGAGGTCGCGGGTGCGGATCTCGAACCACCGGTGGCTTCCGTCGACGTGGCGGATCCGGACCTCGACGCTGTCGGACTCGTGATGTCGCGGCGCGGACGTCTCGAGGATCCGAGCGAGCGCGGGCCAATCGTCGGCGTGGACCCAGCGAGCGGGGTGCGAACCGAGCAGCGACTTCTCGCTCAGGCCGAGGAGGCGGTGCGCGGCCGGGCTGGAGAAGGTGATCTGGCGCTCGGAGTCGACCACGAGCACGATGTCGGAGCTGTTCTCGACGAGCGCCCGGAAGCGTCGCTCGCTGCGACGGCGCAGCAGGTTCTCGGTGAGCACCGCGCTCTCCAGCGCGAGCGACACCGTCGAGGCGAGGGTCTCGACGCTCTGGCGGAGGGTGGGGTTGACGGGCCGGCGGGACGTGAGGACGAGCGCGCCGCTCAGGTCGTGCTGGGCGCTCAGCGGTGCGACCAGGACGCACGCCGTGACCCCGCCGGACTGCGCGGCGCTGAGGTCGATGGGTTGCACCGCCTCGACCGACGCGGGCCGGAGGCGGGCGAGCCCGTCGACCAGGGGGCTGGGAACCGCGTCCATCGCGATCGAGGTGCCGACGGCGGACTCGGCGTCTTGGCCCACCGCGTCGAGGACGCGCAGCGAGCGCTCGGCCGCCTGGGTGATCGAGACGCGGAGCCCCGGCATCGCGCCGGCCAGCCGGACCACGGCCCGGAGCGTGGCGCGGTGCATGGCATGACGGGAGGACGCCGCGGCGAGATCCGCGTTGGCCTCCTGGAGGATGCGCTGGAGGTCGGCCATGCGCTCCTGGGCCTTCACCAGCATGCGGATGCGGATCAGCACCAGCGCGGAGATGGCGACCGAAGCGACGACGAGCACGGCCAGGTTGAACTGGAGGTCGCGGTAGTGGCCGTAGACGATGAGCCCAGGGATCGTGAGCAGCGCACCGCCGAGGAGCGCGATGCGCGCGGGCGTGAGGCGCGTGACGAGGTCGGTGGGCGGCTCCAGCAGGCGGGGCGAGTCGGGATGGAGCGCGGCGGCGCTGAAGAGCACGCCGACGGTCGGGCTGAGGATGATGCTGGCGCTCGACGTGTCGCCCGCGACGCTCGCCAGCGTGGCGAGCACGTCGTTGAGGAAGAGCATCGCGACCGCGCCGGCCAGGAGGTAGTAGCCGGTGGTGCGGGCGCCCGGGGAGACCGCCAGGCGGGTGGTGGTGGCCAGGGCGAGCATGGTGAGGAACGAGAAGATGGCGTTGATGGCCCGTTCGTTGCCGGGCACGGTGGCGTCGCCCATGTAGGGGGAGAGCACCACGCTCCACACCACCGCGGACGCGGCGACCGCCAGGATCAACCCGTCGACCTGCGCGGCGGCGTTGCGTCCGGCCGAGCGGATCGAGCCGAACAGGTAGATGGCGCAGATGAGCAGCACGTAGGAGATCGCGACGGTCGCATCGGCCGGCGACGGGAACGAGTTGGAGACGCCGAGCTCCACCAGCACCTGGCGCAGGATCGACGAGAGCCAGAACCCGGCCCCGGCCCAGACGAAGAAGCGCCACGGGAGCTTCGTGGCCTGCGGCTGGCGCGTGACCGCCACCTGCGCGGTGATCGCGGGGCCGAGCCCGCAGACCATGGCCACGAGCAGCTGGAACGAGCCGCCCAGCGCCATGCCCGCGACGACCGCGGCCAAGCCACCGATCAGCACGATCAACCAGGCACGCGCGCGAAGGACCATCGATGGACTGTTCGGCCGCTCAGGTGGCTTGTGGAGGGAATTCGGGCCGCGGGTCGCCGAAGTCACGCGGATCGCCCCTGGACATCCACGCTGCGTGTGCGGTTAGACTCCCAGCGTGACGATCGGGGGGGCGATGCGGTGCGTGAGGACCAAGCGGTAGCCATCGAGGACCCGTCGCCGCACGCGTCGAAGCGGCGGGTGCTGCTCGAGCGAGGCTGGGTCGTGGGGGTGGTGCTCTTCACGATCGCACGGTTCTTCGTGGCCTACGGAGCGCTCGATCGGTACGGGGTCAACATCTGGATGTTCGGCTTCATCGACATCGTGACCGCCGTGCCCTACGGCGTGAGCACGGCCCGGGTGGTGGGTGCGTTGGTGGACCGCAACTACCAGTCCTTCAGCCGTTGGGCCTTCGTCGCCGGGGCGACGTTCCTCGCACCCTACCTGTACCTGACCTGGGCAGGCAGGGACCATGCGATGCCCGGCGTCGTGTACGCGGTGCTCGCGCTGCTGTGCCTGCTGTTCGGCGCCAACGCCGTGCTGGGCGTCACCAAGCGGGTTCGAGAGCGGCGTGAGGCGACCAAGGGCTCGCCGTCGGCCGATCTCGTCGCCACCGCCTCCTGATCTCCGGGATCGCCCGAGGCCACCGGGGATGGCTGGTGGCGAACTCCGTCGCGGCCGGCGCGGGCTAGGTGGTCCGCGGTTCGACGGCGGGGTCCCGCAGGTCGATCGCCTCGACGGGCGCCACCTCCGTGAGCACCGGCTCGTCCACCAGCACGATCGGCAGCTCCCAGTCGACCACCTGCTGGGGGGCGAACGCCTCGGTCATCCACCGCCAGTAGTGCGGGTTGTGCCGGGCGGTGTCGAGGAACTCGCGGCCGCGGAAGGTCATCGCGGTGGGGGCGACGTCGCCCCCCATGTGGAAGTGGGGGTCGCCCACGAAGCGGATCGGGAGGACGTAGGTGTCGGCCAGCAGGCGGACCATCCAGTCGTCGATCAGGAACATCAGCGCGTTGGCCCCGCCCTGCCAGGCCTCGGCGAACACCGAGCGGCAGAGGTGGACGACGGTGCCCAGGCCGCGGGAGGTAGGTGCCACCGCGAGCGACGACAGCTCCGAGATCGGATCGTCGTCGACGAAGTCCTGACGGACGAACTGGCCCACGGGCAGGTCGTCGAACCCGCCCCAGATGTGGCGTGAGGTGCCGATGACCTGATCGTCCTCGTCGAACACCACGTGGAAGTTGCTGTGGAGGTTCCACCGCTGGAGCTCCTCCACCCGGCAGCGCTCGGAGGCCGCGCAGTACTCCATCTCACGGTAGGTGTCGTAGACGAAGCGCTCGGCCTTCTCCCAGCGCTCGTCCTCCTCCTCGATCACCTCGAGGCGCATGCCGTGGCCGAGGTCGCCGGGTCGGCCGCTCTTGGGCTTGTCGGTCTCGGGACGGGCGAGGCCGTGCTTGCCGGCGGCGACGACGTGGTCGCGCAGGTCGATGATGAGGTCGTCGCTCGCCCGTCGGGCCAGGGTCTCCGAGCGCAGGTCGATCACTAGGTCGTCGGATCGCCAGACGGCCGCGTCCGACCGCTGGTCTTCGGCCGCCGCCGGATCGTCGCCCGCAGGCTTCGTCATCGACATGTCCCCTCCCGGGCCCCGAGGCGGGGCCGGCGCACGCGGCAGCGGCGTGGTCGACAGCGTACGTGATCGCGACGCTCCGTGGTAGGCGCGCCACCATCGGGACGATCCGTGCCGACATCCGGACATGGACCTGCTCGCGGGCCCCTGCTCGCCGCCCTTCGGTCGAACTCCCACCTGACCTTGTGCCGTGGGTCGGTGCCTCGGTGCCTCGGTGCCTCGGTGCCTCGGTGCATGCGTGGCGTGCATCCAGGCACCGACCCGCTTGTGGGTGGGGACGTGCCGACGCTGCGAGGGTTCCGTGCCCGGTGGCGCTGGCCGGCCTTCGTGGTGCTCCAGCGCACGCGTGGCGGGCATCCAGGCACCAACGGGGGTTCGGGCATCGGGCCGATGGCGGAACGGGCCGGGGGTGCGCGGTGCCATCGCGTAGTGTCGTCGCTCCGGGACCCGCGGCCAGCGGGTGCCACGGGGCCGTAGCTCAGTTGGCAGAGCGCCGCCTTTGCAAGGCGGATGTCGTCGGTTCGATTCCGATCGGCTCCACGAAACCTCGAGTCCACCGATCCAGGACGGCGGCGTCGATGCCGACGTGATCGAGGTCGGCGATCTCCACAGGGAGGCGGAGCCCATGGCGATGACGGAACGCAACCGACGCAAGAGCGTGAAGGCGGCGCAGAAGCTGCTGCCGGGCGTCAACATCACCGGGTACGCGGTCGGTCGAGCGGGGTCGAACCCGACCCTCGTGGTCCTCGCGATGCTCGGCACGCTCGTGGTGGTGGTCGGGGGCCTGATGGCGCTCACCGGCACCTTGATCCTCCCGGGCGCCATCCCGGTGCTGCTGGTGCAGCACGCCCTCAGCCCGCCGAGGGGGGTGGTGGTCACCGACCAGGGGGTGGCCCTCGCCCGACGATCGGTGTGGACCGGCCGGCCCGCGGGGATCGTGTCGACCATGGCCCACGGCTACGTGCAGCCCACCGAGACGTCGATGGGTCGGGTCAAGGTGATGGTGGGCCACGAGCCGGTGTGGCTTCCCACCCGCGAGGAGGCGATCTTGCGCCGCGCGATGACCCTCCAGCACCAGCAGGCGCCGGGGACGCATCCGCCCGGGTACCAACAGGCCCCCTCGTACCCCACGCCGGGGGCCACCTGGCCGCCCCGCTGATCGGCGCCGAGCGGCGCTCCACGGGCGCCGACCGCCGATAGGGTCCGACGCGACCCCGCTGGTTCCGGAGGTGGCTGGTGCACGAGCGCGACGACGAGGCTCGCGAGCTGCTCGAGCTGGTGTTCCGCTTCGCCGCCGAGCGGATCGAGCTCGACCCGCCACCCCTCGACGGAACCGCGACCCCGGCGGAGCTCGCGGCCCGTGCTGGCCTGACCATCACGCCGGAGGGGTTGGGCGGGGCCGAGGCGCTGCGGGTGTTCGACGAGGTCCTGAGCCGGGCCTGCATCTCCACCGACCATCCCCGGTACCTCGCCTTCGTCCCGTGCGCACCCACGGAGGCGGCGTCGCTGTTCGACGTGGTGGTTTCGGCGGCGAGCATCTACGGCGGGTCCTGGCTCGAGGGGGCCGGCGCGGTGCACGCGGAGAACGAGGCGCTGCGGTGGCTCGCCGACCTCGCCTCGCTTCCGGCGTCGGCGGGCGGCACGTTCGTGTCGGGCGGCTCGACCGCGAACCTCTCCGCGCTCGCGGTGGCGCGCACCGCGTGGCGTGAGCGAGATCCCGTGCGGGAGCAGCGCCGGGCCACCGTGCTCGTCTCGGACGCGGCGCACTCGTCGAACGCGGCGGCCACCTCGCTGCTCGACCTCGCGACGCACCGGGTGAGCGTCGACGCATCGGACCGCATGACGGCGGCGACGCTTCGTGCTGCGGTCGACGAGCTCGACGCCGACGAGCGGGAGTCGGTGTGCGCGGTGGTCGCGACCGCGGGGCTCACCAACACCGGCACGATCGACGACCTCGAGGCGGCTGCGTCTGTCGCTCGGGAGCTCGATGCGTGGTTCCACGTCGACGGTGCGTACGGGGGTGCCGCGCTGTGCTCCACGACTCGGCGCGGTCGCTTCGCGGGGATCGAGCGGGCCGATTCCCTCACGATCGACCCCCACAAGTGGCTCTTCGCGCCCTACGACTGCGCGGCGATCCTCTACCGCGATCCCGAGCGCGCTCGACGCACCTTCACCCAGCACGCGGCCTACCTCGACGCGCTCACCGAGCGGGCCGAGTGGTCGCCCAGCAACTACGCGCCGCACCTCACTCGCCGGGCGCGCGGGTTGCCGACGTGGTTCTCGCTCGCGGTGCACGGCACCGACGCCTACCGCGACGCCGTCGACGCGACGCTGCGCACCACCGAAGAGGCGGCGGACCTCATCCGAGCGTGCGATCACCTCGAGCTGGTGCTCGAGCCGGAGCTGTCGGTGCTCCTGGTGCGACGGCTGGGCTGGGGACCGGACGACTACGACCGGTGGAGCGCTCGGCTGCTCGCGGACGAGGTCGGCTTCGTGGTGCCCACGTCGCTGCGCGGCGAGACGCTGGCCCGCTTCTGCATCACCAACCCTCGGACCACCCTCGACGACGTCCGGGCCTGCTTGCCCGACTGAGGGAGCAGGCAGTGGCGCGGGTTCAGGGAGCCTCGGCTCCCGCCGCCGACGTGGGCGCCGGCGCATCGGAGGCGCCGGCGTCGTCGCCCGCGGTGGCGCGCAGCGCGGCGATGGCACCCGTCACGATGGTGCGCTTGAACTCGGGGGTGACCTCCTTGCGCTCCACCAGGCGTCGGTGCGACAGGGGGCCGACGATCATGGCGATGGCGGTGTCGAGGTCCAGGTCGCGCGAGATCTCGCCGCGCAGCTGGGCGAGCTGCAGCACCGTGCGCATCGGTCGGCTGCGCTCCTCGAGGACCTCGAGCAGGACCTCGTGCATCGCCGCGTCGCGCGTGCCGGCGTCGATGAGCATCGGCAGCAGGTCGGGGAAGCGCTCGGCCTCGTCGGAGGCGTGGTAGCGCCCGAAGAGGAAGTCGAGGTCGTCGGCGAGGTTGCCAGTGTCGGGCGTGGGGTGCTCGATCACGCAGCACCGAGCGGCGTTGGCGATCAGCGACTCCTTGGAGCCGAAGTGGCGGTAGAGCGTCGACTTGGCCACGCCGGACCGGTTCGCCACCTCTTCGATGGTGACGCCCTCCACGCCCGCGTCGAGCAGCACGTCGACCGTCGCGTCGAGCGCGGATCGGTGCGCCTGTTCGCTGCGAGGGCGTGCCATGGAACGAAGCGTAGCGAAATCGAGCACCGGCGCCGACAGGAGCGGACCGTCGGTGCCCAACGTCACAGGAGAAACGTGCAAACGAAAGGTGCGAGGGAGACCACGGCGGCGTAGGGTTCTGCTCCGTCGCCGTAGCGGAACGTGCGTCGGTCCCTCGAGGAGAAGGCAGGGCAGGTCGTGAACGACGTCAACCACGAGATCGAGCCGTCGGTGTACCAACGACGCTGGGCCATCCTCGCCGTGCTGTGCACGAGCCTGATGATCGTCATCATCGGCAACACCAGCCTCAACGTGGCGCTGCCCACCCTGTCGCGCGAGCTCGACGCCTCCACCACGTCGCTCCAGTGGATGGTCGACGCGTACTCGCTCGTGTTCGCCGGCCTGCTCTTCACCGCCGGCACCCTCGGCGACCGGTTCGGGCGCAAGGGCGCCCTCCAGGCGGGCTTGGTGGTGTTCCTCGGTGGCACCGTGCTCGCCTCCACCGCGGACTCGGCCTCGATGGTGATCGCCTCTCGGGCGATCATGGGCGTGGCGGCGGCGTTCGTGATGCCGTCCACGCTCTCCATCCTCACCAACGTCTTCCCCGCCCACGAGCGGCCGAAGGCCATCGCCGTGTGGGCGGGCATCTCCGGCGGCGGCGCGGCCATCGGCCCGGTGGCATCGGGCTTCCTGCTCGAGCACTTCTACTGGGGCTCGGTCTTCCTCGTGAACGTGCCGATGATCCTCGCCGCTCTCGCGCTCGGCGCCGTGCTCGTGCCCAAGTCGAAGGACCCCGAGGAGCAGCCGCTCGACCTGGTGGGCGCGGGGTTGTCGATCGTCGGTCTGGTCGCGCTCGTCTACGCCATCATCGAAGGCCCGCACAAGGGGTGGACCTCGACGGAGACCCTGGGCACGTTCGCCCTCTCGGCCGTGGCGCTGGTCCTGTTCGCCCTCTGGGAGCGCCGGGCCCGCTACCCGATGCTCGACCTGCAGCTGTTCGCCGATCGGCGCTTCAGCATCGCCTCGGGTGGCATGACGCTCACGTTCTTCGCCATGTTCGGCACGTTCTTCCTCGTGGCGCAGTACTTCCAGCTGGTGCTCGGCTACACGCCGCTCAAGTCGGGCCTGCTGCAGCTGCCCATGGCCTTCGTGATGATGGCGATGGCGCCCCAGGTGCCCAAGGCGGTGGCTCGCTTCGGTGCGCACCGGGTGGTCCCGGTCGGGCTCACGTTCATCGCCTTTGGCCTGCTGGTGTTCTCCCGAGTCGACGTGGACACCCCGCTCTGGTTCCTCTACCTCTCGATCATCCCCCTCGCGATGGGGATGGCCACCACCATGACCCCGCTCACGACGCTGATCATGTCGTCGGTGCCCCTCGGCAAGGCGGGCGTCGGTTCGGCCATGAACGACACGACCCGCGAGCTCGGTGGGGCGCTCGGCGTCGCTGTGCTCGGCTCGCTGGTCACGTCGCAGTACGGCACCAGCCTCGCGCCGGCGATCGGCGGCCTGCCGGCGCAGGCTCGGGCGATCGCCGACAGCGGGCTCGCTGGCGCCCTCAAGGTGGCGGAGCAGATCGGCGGGTCCGCGGGTGGGTCCATCGCGGATGCCGCCCGAGGCGCGTTCGTGGATGGCATCGCCCTCGCGGCGGTGGTCGGGGCGGCGGTGGTGCTGCTGGCCGCGGTCGCCGCGTGGTTCTTGCTGCCGAGCAGCCACATCGTCGCTTCGCACGGCGGTGCCGGGACGATCGATCCGACCGACCCGCACCACGCGAACGCCGCTGGCGACGTCGTCGACGAGGGCGAGCTCGAGGCGTCGCCGATCATCGACTGAGTCCTTCGACGGGTCGGCCGCGCCGGGAGGTGCGAGGGGCTCGTCGACCGGATCGCCGCCTTCGGGCGTCGCGAGCGAGCCGCCCGACCGGGGATCCCGCCCCCTGGTCGGGCGGTGTCGCGTCGAGCCGAGGGCGGGGTCAGCGGATGCCGAGAGCGTTCGGAGGGATGACGCCGAGCTTGCCGGCCTCGTAGTCCTCGAACGCCTGCACCAGCTCGGCCTTGGTGTTCATCACGAACGGGCCGTGCCAGGCCACCGGTTCACCGATGCGCTGGCCGCCGAGCACCAGCACGTCGAACGCCGTGGTCCTCGAGTCGGGGCTGGCGCTTCCGCCGACGGTGAGGACGTCGCCGGGTGAGGTGACCGCGAGCTGGCCGGTGCCGATGGGCCGCTGCTCCGCGCCGACCGTGCCCGCACCGGCCAGGCCGTACACGAGGCCGTTGAACGAGCTGGGCCAGGGCAGGCGCACCTGCGCGCCGGGCTCGACGGTGAGGTGGAGCATGGTGATGGGCGAGTGGGTCGACCCTGGTCCGACGTGGCCGCTGAGGTCGCCCGCGATGACGCGGATCAGCGCGCCGCCGTCGGCGGAGCTGAGCAGGGCGACGTCGCCGGGCTCGAGGCTCTGGTAGCGCGGCGGGGCCATCTTCTCGGCCGCCGGCAGGTTGACCCACAGCTGGAGGCCGTGGAACAGGCCGCCGGACGCCACGAGCGACGCCGGCGGGGTCTCGATGTGGAGCAGGCCGCTGCCGGCGGTCATCCACTGCGTGGCGCCGTCGGAGATCTGGCCGCCGCCACCGTGGGAGTCCTGGTGCAGGAAGGTGCCGTCGATGATGTAGGTGACGGTCTCGAACCCGCGGTGGGGGTGCCACGGGGTGCCCTTGGGCTCGCCGGGGGCGTACTCCACCTCGCCCATCTGGTCGAGGTGGATGAACGGGTCGAGGTCGGCCAGGTCGACCCCGGCGAAGGCGCGCCGGACCGGGAACCCCTCGCCTTCGAAGCCCGACGGCGCCGTGGTGAGGGATCGGACCGCTCGGTCGGCGCCGGTCTCGGGCTCGGCCAGGCGGGGGAGGGTGAGGATGTCGTCGACGGTGACCGCGGGCATGGGTCAGCTCCTTCGGTGGAGAGGCACCGAGTGCAACATGGTTGAGAGATCAACTATTCCGCCCGGCCTGGCTGGGCGCGACGGCGTCCGCGCTCAGGCGTAGGCGGTGGGGTGCTCGCGGCGCCCGTCGGGCTCAGATCGCTCGCCCGACGCGTAGTGGAGGAGCTCGGCGATGGTCTCGGGACGGTCGAGCAGGAGCACGTCCCAGATGAGCTGATCGTCGAAGGCGGCCTTGAGCGCTCGGTAGCCCGCGGTTCCCCGCTTGGGCACGTCGGTGGTGAGGAGCACGTAGCGCGATTGCCGTCCCTTGCTGACGAGGAACGGTCGGACGACGGCGGCCTTGCCGAGGGCCTTCCAGAGCGTGTCGGTCCGCTCGAGGCCGGGTCGAGAGCTGGTGAAGGCGCCGGAGACATCGAAGATCCACTCGTTGCCGTCGTCGTCGACGCCCACGAAGTTCGCTTCGACGCCGGTGTCGAACAGCTTCTGCTTGGGGGTGAGCCGGTCGAGGAAGCCGCAGTGCTGGAGGAGCAGCTCGGCCAGCTCCTGCGCGCGGGTGCCTTCGGCGGTGGCGCGCTGCTGGTAGCCCAAGGCGCGCTCGCCGCCCTCGCGCCGCGCTCGGGTGATCTCGGCGGCGAGCGGTGGGAGCAGCGTCTGCTCACGCCGCTTCTCGTCGAAGCGGACGGCGTCCTCCGCATCGGCGATGCGGTCCCGAGCGGCTTGGGCGTAGGCCGCGTCGGTGTCGAAGCCGACCCAGCGGCGACCGAGCTGCACGGCGGCCACCCCCGTGGACCCCGATCCCATGAACGGATCGAGCACGAGGTCTCCTTCGAAGGTGTAGAGCTCGATGAAGCGACGGGGGAGCTCGACGGGGAACGGCGCGGGGTGCCCGACCCGGCTGGCCGACTCCGGTGGGAACTCCCACCAGTCCACGGTGAGGTCCAAGAAGCGGTCCTTGCCGATGGTGCTCTGGTGCGGCAGGCCCTCCTTGGCCCGCTTCGCGACGGGACGAGCTCGCTCGAACCGCCCCTTGCTGGCCACGACGACGCGCTCGGTGAGGTCGCGCAGCACCGGGTTGGTGGCGCTCTGGAAGCTGCCCCACGCGCAGTTGCCGCCGGCGCCGCGGGCCTTCTGCCAGATGACCTCGCCGCGCAGCAGCATCCCGAGCCGATCTTGGAAGATCCACGTGACGTCGGACGCGAGGGATCGGAACGGCTTGCGACCCAGGTTCGCCACGTTCACCGCGATGCGACCGCCCGGCTCCAAGACGCGCTCGCACTCGCGGAACACGTCTTCGAGCATCTGCAAGTACGCCTGGTAGTCGGCCGGGATGGCACCCTCGCCGAGTGCCTCCTCGTAGGCCTTCCCGGCGAAGTAGGGCGGGGAGGTGACCACGAGCGCGACCGAGCTGTCGGGCACCTCGGCCATGTCGCGCGCGTCATGGACGAAGATCTGGCCCATCTCGCCCGCATCGATCACCGTGTCGTCGCTCGAGAGCTCCGGCGCGCGGAAGCGCTCGTAGAAGCCCGACGCGTCGTGGTTCTCGCGCTTGCCGACGCCGAAGTTCGACGTCGAGGTGCGCTGGCGCTTCGGGCGATCGGCCATGGAGGAACCCTACCGGTGGGGGGTGACAGCGAAGGGGTGGGTCGGCCCGCGATGGAGGCCGCCGGGCGTTGGGGAGCGCGCCCCATAGCGAGATCTCCGAGACTGCCGTACCTTGTCCCTTGCCACCGGGAAGCACCGGCGGCGGGAACTGGAGGGGATGGTCCTTTCCGGGTGACACACACAAGTTGAGGGAGACCAATCATGGCCATGTTGGGTGCGGACGTCGAAGAGCTCGATCGCCTTTCCAAGACGTTCAAGAGCGAAGCGCAGAAGATCCAGTCGGTCCTCAAGACCGTCGACAGCCGAGTGGCTGCCGTGGTGGGCAAGGACTGGAAGGGCGGCGACGCCAAGCGGTTCAAGTCGGCTTGGGACGGTTACAAGCCCCAGCTGAAGAACGTCGTGCAGGCGCTCGAGGACGCGGCGCAGCTGGTCAAGCGAGAGGCTGCCCAGCAGCGGTCCACCTCGGCCTGATCTGGCGGATCCCCGGGCTCGTCCCGAACACGAGGGGTCGGCGCTTCGGCGCCGGCCCCTCGTCGCGCCTCGAGGCCGGTGCGGCAGCGTTCGAGGACGCCGCGATCAGGTGACGGGCTCGTCGTGGCCGACGAGCCCATGGGAGATCGCGTACTCCACCAGCCGCCACCGTCGGAGCTTCGCCTCGCCGCCGAGGTCGCCCTTGAGGCCCTGGAACCCCTGCTTGGTGAGGCGGTGGCAGAGGTAGTCGAGCTTGCGGTTGAGCTTGGTGTCGGGCCAGCCGAGCTGGCGAGCGACCACTCGGTTGGCCGGGAGGGAGTCGGGTCCGGCGTGGGGCGAGGCGAGCACCGGAGCGGCCAGCGCTTCGAGCAGCTGGTGCTCCTCTTCGGTCAGCTGGATCGTGCGGATGGTCTCGGTGCCGTCGAAGGCGTCGTCGTCGTCGAGCTCGAAGGTGGGGAGCTGGACCGAAGTCTCGATGGCGCCGTCGATCACGTAGCTCTGGCCCCCGGCGGTGAACTGGATGGTGAAGGTGGGGCCGACGAGTGCGGCGGCGGCGGGTCCGTTGCCGCTGGCGAGCGCCGGGAGCTCCACTCGGCTCCCATCCTCGGAGATCACGACGAGGGGGAGGTGCTCGGCGCGGTTCTCGAGCCACCAGATCGCGTACTGGTAGATGAACCGACCGACGGTGCGGTGGACGAACTGGTTCGTCTCGCCGATCGGGAACTCCGCGAGGCGCCCGAAGACGATCTCGCCGCCTTCGGCCGACCGCCGTTGGCCTTCGTGTTCGATCGTCAGCAGCGTGGTCACGCGACCGCGACTCCTCCCTCACCGCCCCCACCGAGCGATCCGCGTCGGTCGGGTACAGTACCCGGGCTGGGAGGACCACGGCGTGGGAGGGTTGGTGGAGGACCGAGCGGCGGTGCCCCTCGTGGTCACGCAACCAACGATCGGCGGAGGGTTCGGTGGCTGATCTCATCGTCGAGCACGACGGCCAACGGTTCCGCTTCGATGGCACGAAGCCGGTCCTGATCGGTCGGGACGCCGGTGCCGACGTCGTCTGCGCGAGCCCGGCCGTCTCGCGCCAGCACGTCGAGGTCAGCCTCGACGGCGGACGGTGGATGATCGTCGACCGGTCGAGCCTGGGGACCTTCGTCGACCAGCAGAAGATCAGCCGCCGAGCGCTCGACCGACCGGTGACCCTGTTGCTGGGCGACCCCGCGAGTGGCGAATCGGTGCGACTGAGCGTCGACGACCCGTTCGCTCGACCGATGCGGGCCGAGCACGAGACCGTGCAGCTCTCCGCCGACTTCGTCGGTCGCGTGGACGCCTTGCAGGTTCGCCACGGCGACAGGACGGTGTCGGTCCGTGCTGGCGAGGAGCTCACCATCGGGCGAGACGCGACGAACGGGCTCGTGATCGACGATCCGATCGTGTCGCGCCACCACGCCCGCATCGCGCAGCGCGGCGACCGGTGGGTGCTGAGCGATGTGGGCAGCTCCCGAGGGACCTACGTCGACGGCAAGCGCGTGCCCCACCAAGACCTCGTCGGCAAGGTGTCGGTGCACCTCGGCGATCCGGCGGGCCCCGAGATCGCTTGCTCGCTCGGTGAGCGCCAGCGCAAGTCCGACGTCACCGTCAAGAAGCGCACGCTCAAGTGGGCGATCCCCGCGGCGCTGGTCGTGCTGGTGCTCCTCGGTGGGCTCGCGGCGCTCCTCCTGGGCGGTGGGGACGATGGCCCTGGGCTCGATCGAGCCAAGCAGGCCATGGTGTGGTTGGAGGTCTCCTACCCGGATCAGGAGGGCGCGACCACGGGATCTGGCACGATGCTGACGAAGGACGGCCTGATCCTCACCTCGGCGCACGTCGTCGCGAAGGACGCGCCCGGCCTGGCGCCGAGCTACCCGTCGGGCGACCCGGCCGCCTCTCGGATCCGCTCGCAGGCTCCGACGGAGATCGTGGTCTACACGTACGTGTCCGACGACCGCATGGAGCGTGCGTACCGGGCGACCACCGTGGACGTCGACGGCTACCTCGACCTCGCGGTCATCAAGATCGACAGCACCGCCGACGGGGCGTCGGTCGATGCCGACAAGCTCGACCTTCCCCACACCGGCCTCGGCGACTCCGGGAAGGTGGCCTCTGGGGATTCCCTGACGGTGCTGGGCTTCCCGGAGCAGGAGCACGCCAACTCGGTGACCGTGGCGCCTGAGTCGGTGTCGGGCTTCCAAGCTGATTCCGAGGGGCTGGTGAAGGATCGCCGGGCGTGGATCATGGGCTCCAGCCCGAAGGTCACCCCGGGAAGCTCCGGTGGGGCCCTCGTCGATGAGGACGGCCGGGTCGTGGGGGTGACCATCCAGATCGACCCTGAGCGAAGCCAGGTCTTCTATCGACCGTCGGCCCTCGCCGAGCCGCTGGTGGACGCGGCCAAGGATGGCTCCAGCGGCGGGTACGCGACGTACCGGTACGTCAAGAAGGCCGAGCCTGGGGTCCAGGCCTCGTTGGTAGGGGTGAGCCGCACCCCCGACTGCCCGACCAAGCCCACCGATCCCGTGCTGCATCGGACCACCGGCGTTCCGGTGGTGTGCGTGGACTTCGCGGGGGTCACGCCGGGCCAAGCGCTCTGGGTGGCCGTCTCGGGGAGCGAGGAGAGCGACGGCGACGAGCTCGGAGGTGCCTGGCAGCTGTTCACCCCGGCGAACCTGGCGGACTCCGGCTCTGGCACCGCTGCCTTCTCGGTGTCGCTGCCCCCGGAGGCCCTGGCCGACCCGGAGCTGGGGGCCGTGTGGATCCGGGTGTACGCCGGGCCGTCCTTCGACGACCTCCGCTCCGTCTCGAAGTCGTACCCGATCCTCCTGAAGTCCGGCTGACGCGAGGCGAACCCCATGCACCTGTTGCTGCAGATCTCGGTGAGCCACCAGGGCTCGGCGGTCGCCGTGGCCCTCGACTGCGACGACGGCACGACGGTGGGCGAGGTCGCCGACCTCATCGTCGACCGGCTGCGCATCCACGTGCCGGGACACCCGACCGTGGCGGTCACGGGCCGATCGCACCGGCCCCTCGCGCGCGTCGAGACCATGTCCGAGGTCGGCATCCGGTCTGGCGACCTGATCGCGGTCCAG
This sequence comes from Acidimicrobiia bacterium, assembly GCA_039812605.1. Classification (GTDB taxonomy): domain Bacteria; phylum Actinomycetota; class Acidimicrobiia; order Acidimicrobiales; family Iamiaceae; genus Aquihabitans. The sequence continues at coordinate 46,094 of JBDIAX010000025.1, forward strand.
CCCGAGGACGAGGCCGTCGCCCAGCGGATCGCGTCCGACCTGCTGGCGACCTCGCCCGCGGTGCTCGTCGTCCACGCCACCAGCACCCAGCGAGAGCGACGCTTCCCCCTGCGACTCGGCGCGAACCTCATCGGTCGTGACCCCGCGGTCGCGGTCAAGCTCGACGACGCCGGGGTGTCGCGTCGTCACGCGTCGGTGGTCATCCGCGACGTGATCGAGGTCGACGACGTCGGCTCCTCGCAGGGCGTGTGGGTCGGTGGCCAGCGCGTCCGCCAGCCGGTGCGCGTGGAGCCCGGCGCGCCGTGGTCGCTGGGTGACCTCGTGGTGCACGTCGAGCGGTCGGGCCGGCGTGGCGACGGGGGCGAGACGCGCGACCACCTGCCGTTCAACCCGCCGCCGCGCGTCGCCTCGCCGTTCGCCGCACGCAGCTACGAGGTGCCGGCGCCTCCGCAGAAGCCCGACAAGAACCCGCTGCCGATCGCGGTGGTCCTGCTGCCGATGGTGCTGGTGCTGGTCATGCTCGTGTCCGGCGAGACGATGGGCGTGATGGGGACCGCCTTCCTCATCATGAGCCCGTTCCTGATGGTGGGAACGGTGATCGAGGATCGGATCCACTCCAAGCGCCAGTACGAGATCGCGGTGCAGGAGCACAAGGAAGACGTCGACGAGGTGATCGAGCGGGTCGTCGCCGCGCAGCGCGACGAGGTGGAGCGGCGCCAGGCCGAGGCCCCCACCACGGCGGAGTGCGACGTGATCGTGCGGACCCGGACCGGGCGGCTGTGGGAGCGCCGTCCCGGCCACGAGGATGAGCTCGAGCTCAACGTAGGCGTCGGGCGGCTGGCATCGCGCTGCTCGCTGAAGGTCGAGTCCGGCGGGCCGCGCCGCGCCGCGAAGCTGCTGCGCGACCTCCCTCGCCAGTACGCGAAGGTCGCCCCGGTTCCCGCGACGGTGTCGCTCTTGCGCAGCGGCGGGGTTGGCGTCGCGGGAGGCGACCTGTCGGCCGACGCGGCCCGGGCCCTCGTCCTCCAGGCGGTGGCGCTCCACAGCCCGGCGGACCTCAGCGTGGCGGCCATCGTGGGTCCGGCCTCGGTGAGGAGCTGGGAGTGGCTCAAGTGGCTGCCGCACGCTCGAGATCGCGACTTCCCCGTGGACGTCCACCCGTTGGCGGGCAGCCCCGACGCGGCGGTGTCGCTGATCGAGGCCCTCGACGCGATGATCTCGGGCGTCGCCGAGGGCGACAAGGTCGTGATCGACAAGCGCGTGCTCCTGGTGATCGACGATGCGGACCTCCCGGTGGAGCGCGCCCGGCTCACGCACCTGCTGGCGGCGGGGCCGCGCCACGGCATCCACGCGCTGTGGGTGAGCCGTGACTTCGACCAACTGCCCTCGACCGCGGGCGCGTCGATCCTGGTCGACGGCGGCGGCCGGGCGACGCTCGGCTTCTCGGACTCGGGCGAGGTGCTGCGGGACCTCGCGGTCGAGCGGGCCTCGGTGGAGCAGGCGACGGCCGCGGCGGTCGCGCTGTCGCCGGTGGTGGACATCAGCCGGAGCACCGCGGAGGACGAGGATCCGCCGGAGCGGATCACGCTGCCGGCGGCGCTCGACGACATCGCCATCCTCGATCACCCTGAACGGGTCGAGGAGCGCTGGTTCGACAGCCTCAACGATCCGCTCGGCCTGGGGGCGACGATCGGCCATCGGGGACGCAGCCCGATGGCCATCGACATCCGGCGCGACGGGCCTCACGCGCTGATCGCCGGCACCACCGGTGCCGGCAAGTCCGAGCTGCTCCAGAGCCTGCTCGCCGCGCTGGCGGTCACCCACAGCCCGAAGCGGCTGACGTTCCTGCTGGTGGACTACAAGGGCGGCGCGGCGTTCAAGGACTGCAAGCTGCTGCCCCACACCGTGGGCTTCGTCACGGACCTCGACCACCACGAGGTGCAGCGGGCGCTCGTCTCGCTCAACGCCGAGCTGACCTATCGGGAGCGGCTCCTCAACGAGTACGACGCCAAGGACCTCATGGAGATGGAGGAGCGCGGGATCCCCGCTGCGCCGCCGAGCCTGATGATCGTGATCGACGAGTTCGCGGCCCTGGCCAAGGAGGTGCCCGAGTTCGTCGACGGCGTGGTCAACGTCGCCCAGCGCGGCCGAAGCCTCGGCCTCCACCTGCTCCTCGCCACGCAGCGGCCTGCCGGCGTGATCACCGACAACATCCGCGCCAACACCAACCTGCGCATCGCGCTGCGCGTGTCCGACGCCGAGGACAGCACGGACGTCATCGGGGTCCCGACCGCCGCGAACCTCAGCCGCTCGATCCCGGGCCGGGCGATCGCCAAGGTCGGTCCCTCGGAGATCCTTCCCTTCCAGAGCGCCTACGTCGGCGGTCGGACCGAGCCGGGATCGCTCGCGTCGCGGCTCGACCTCACCGCGTTCCACTTCGCTGGTTCGGGCCCGCTGCGGGAGGCGAACGACGCCGGCCACACGGTGTTCGCGACCCAGATGCAAGCGGTACACGGCGCGACGCTCCCTCCCGAGGCCTACCACGGCGCCGAGGCGGACCCGGCCGCGGCCGGACCGGATGCAGAGCCAGCCGTGCCCACGCCTGCATCGGGCGGGGGCTCCGGGGCATCGGAGGAGCCCGAGTCCGACCTCTCCCGCATCGTCGCGACGACGAACGCCGCGTTCTCCGCCCTCGGGGTGCCCGACCCCCGCAAGCCGTGGCTCGATCCGCTGCCGCCGCTGATCGACCTGTTGGCTCCCGACGGCTGGTCCGGCAACGGTCGGTCCTCCGACGCCGGCCACATCTTGATCGGGCGCCTGGACGACCCGGCGCAGCAGGCCCAGCACGACGCGACGCTGAACTTGAGCGCCGAGGGCAGCGTCCTCGTGTTCGGCACCAACCGCTCGGGCAAGTCCGCGCTCCTCCGGACGATCGCGGTGTCTGCTGGTCGCAACGCCCTGGCCGAGCCCGTGCACGTCTACGGCATCGACTTCACCGGCCGCGGCCTGGCATCGCTCGAGGTGCTTCCGCACGTGGGGTCGGTGATCGCGGGGGAGGACGAGGAGCGTGTCGCTCGGCTGGTCCGCTACCTCCGTGAGGTGCAGCGCGATCGGGCGACGCTCTTTCGCGACGCGAACAACGCCGCGGACCTCGACGAGTACCGGCGGGCGGTGCCCGAGACGGACCTCGCTCGCATCATCGTGCTGATCGACGGCTACCCGTCGTTCAACACGACCTACGAGCTCACCATGGACGACCTCCCCGAGCAGCTCGCCCGCCTCGTCTCGGAGGGCAGCTCCGCGGGGATCCACTTCGTGCTGGGCGCGGACCTCCGGACGGGGGTTCCCACCAAGGTCTACGGCGGCATCTCGAGCCGAGTGGTCCTGCGGATGGCCACCGACGACGAGTACACGAACGTGGACCTCCCCCACGGCGCCCTCTCCTCGGAGGCGCCCGCCGGTCGCGGCTACCTGAACGACTCCGAGGTCCAGGTGGCGCTGGTCGGCTCGGGGACCTCCGGCGAGGAGCAGGTGGAGGCGCTCCAGCGAGTGGCCGAGGAGCTGTCGTACCTGCCGGCCGCGCCACCCATCGAGCGGCTCGAGTCGGAGCTCGCGCTGTCGTCGCTGCCGCGGGCCACCGCGCCGGGCACGGCGGTCGTCGGGCGCTCTGGCATCACCCTCGAACCGGTAGCGGTGAACCTCGTGGACCAGCACACCGTGGTCCTCGGCCCGGGCGGGTCAGGTCGGACCTCGGCGCTGCTCACGATGGCCACCGGCTGCCCGGACGGCACGTGGTCGCAGCGCATCGTGCTGTCGCCTCGTCCGTCGTTCCTCACGGCGGCGCCGGACACGTGGACGGCCGTGGGCGAGAGCTTGTCGAGCTGCACCGACGTGCTCACCGAGCTGATCGAGCGGATCGAGGCGATCGCCGAGGGCGAGGCCGAACCGCTCGAGCCGACCCTGCTGGTGATCGACGACCTGTTCGAGATGACCGGCGACTTCTCGCTCGAGGAGGGCCTGGGAACGGTGCTCACCCTGACGAGGGACCACCCCATCCGGATCGTCGTGTCGTGCGACCTGGACCACGCGAAGCGCAGCTCGGTGGACTTCTTCCAGGAGATCCGGTCCGCTCGCCACGGCATCTTGCTGCACCCGGAGATGGGCGACGGTGACTTCCTCGGGGCGCAGTTCCGCATCCCGAGCGTGGCGGCCCAGCCAACCGGCCGTGGCTACTTCATCGTCCGGGGCCAGCCCGAGCTGATCCAGCTCGCCGACCCCTTGGCCTGACCGGCGAGGGCTTCGATCACACCTCGGCGGGGATCGAGATCCGCATCGAGCTGATGATCGAAGCCAGGATCGGCCCGTCGATCTCGCCGCGCTCGATGTCGGACGACGCGGTGACCGTGAGCACCGAGACCAGTTCGCTGTCTGCGGGCCGGTTGTCGACCTTGATGACGACGATGCTCTGCAGCACAGCGATGGCCGGCTCGGCGATCTGGACCTGGACGACCAGCTGGGCGGTGTCCTCGTCGAGGTGGTCGAGGTCGATGATCTCGTAGGTGCCCTCGGCGAAGCCGGTGACGTAGCTGCGCGCGATCTCGACGGGGTCGACGTCGCGTCCCACCAGGCCCGCGGACACGGTGACGTTGCTGCGGAACGGGCCCTCGGACGTCGACGGTCCCGCGGCGAGGAGCACCCCGGGCACCTGGCCGACCTCCCAGTCGGCGGGCAGGTCGAGGTCGAACTCGGGCGGTGCCGGCAGCACGGCGCTCGGGTAGTGCACGGTCTGGGGCAGTTGGTTGTCGATGTCGCTCATCGTTCGCTCCGTTGGTTCCGTTCGATCGCTGGGGATGGGGTGGCGGCCGGCCGAAGACCGATCGCGGGCAGAGGTCGGTCGGTCAGGTGGTGGTCCATCAGCGCCACCACGGGACCTTCGGGTGCGGCACGTGCTTCACGGCGCCGGTCACGAGCTTCTTCGCGCCGCCCGCTGCGTCGCCGGCGAAGTCGGCGACCTTGCCGACGTTCTTCGCCACCTTCGACGGATCGACGCTGAGGTCGACCTTGAACTGCACGCCCAGGCCGAGCGAGACGTGGGCGTCGCCCGAGATCCCGATCTTGTGGGTGTTGAAGCTCACGCCGCCCTTGGCTCCGGCACCGAGGCCGTACTCGACGCTGGCGCCGCCGCCGACCTTGGCGCCGCCGATGTCGACCGCACCATCGACGCCGGCGCGACCGCCGACGAAGGCATCGGCGCCGCCCTTGACCTCGACGCCGTCCATCCCGACCCGCGCGCTGGCGTTGTAGCTGGCCTCGGCCCCGGTCATCGCGTTGGCACCGCCGCTGACCTTGACCGGGCCCTTGCCGACCTCGCCCTGCGCGCTCACCTCGACGCCCGCCATGACCCTGCCCTCAGCGCTGGCGGTGACGCCGTCGGCGCCGACCTTGATGCTGGCGTCGTTGGTGGCCTTGATGCCCGCCGTGGCCTCGACCGAGCCCTTGGCATCGACGGCCCCGTGGTACTCGCCGGACGTCTCGCCGTGGGCGCCGATGATCTTCTCGCGGTGATCGGAGGCGACCTCGGTGGACACCTCGGCCGACACCTTCGTGCGGCTCGGCTCCTTCTTGGGCGCGTTCGGGTCCTTCTCGACGGCGTGGTACTTGCCGTCGGGGCCCTTCACCCACTCCTTGGTGCCAGACACCTTCTTGTGGGTGTTGTCGACCTTGGTGTGCTTGATGTCGACCTTGCCGGTGATCGGGTCGGCACCGCCGCCGCCCCGATCGGCTCGAGCGTCGGCGCCGATGCCGACGATCGCGGGGCCGCCGCCCCCGGTGATGACGTCGACCGACCCGCCACCGGTGATGCCGAAGCCGCCCTCGCTCGTCTCGCGCTGCTCGCGGGACTCCAGGAAGAGGTGGCGACTCATCGTCCCCATCTCGTCGGCCACCCGGTGCAGCAGCGGACGGTGCGTGGAGGTCCAGCGGCGGCGGAAGTCGTTCGCGTCCCGTCCCTCCCAGCGCACGCGGCTCAGCGCGGTGGTCACGCCGTTCGCGCTCTTGTCCATCTGCTTCGCGCCGGACTTGAACATCTCCGCGAGCTTGTCGAGCTTCTCGGGATCAGCTCCGATCAGCACGTTGCACCCCCTCCGGGTCGTTGTGCCCCGACCGACCATCGGTCGCTCTGGTTGTACCGCGGCTCGTCTCCGTTGACGAGTGGGGCGCACTCCCTACCCCCGCCTCCCACCAGCTCCTCGGGCCGGAGCGTACCTGTTGGTGGGGCTGCCGTCTCGGGGTGTTGGGCTACCAGGTGAGGTGGTTCGACTCCACGCCGTCGACCACCACCCAGACCTGCTGTCCCGGGTAGCCGAACCAGCAGTTCTCGCTCGTCGTGGACGACGTGACGTAGCTGTGGAACGCGCTCGCGCCGGTGATGTCGCTCCAGCACTCGACGGTGTGGCTTCCGGCCGACAGCCCGCTGAGCGTCACGCGAACGTAGGCACAGCCGGCGTACACGCAGTCTCCGACCCCGACCGCGGACGCTCCCTTGGAGACGGTGACCGTCTGCGATGCGGCCGCAGTGGTCCCAGACCGCTGACTGGCGGCGCTCTTGAGGCCGGCCGTGTTTACGGCCACTACGCGGAGCGTGTGCGTCTCGCTGTAGCCGAAGGTCTGAGCGAAGCTGGTTCCAGCGAAGTTCGGGTCGACCAACGTGCCGTCGAGCGTGATCTCGAAGTGGTCGATGGGTCGGCCGTTGCCGCCGGGCTGGTTCCAGGTCCACGTGAGCGTCGTGCTGCTCGACACCGACACGCTCACCGTCGGCGCGGCCGGGTTGCCGTACGGGGTCACCGCGTTGGACGAAGCGCTCCACGGACCGCAGCCGACCGCGTTGCAGGCTCGGAGCTGGAACGTGTAGGTCGTGCCGTTGGTGAGCCCGGTCGCCGTCGCCTGCGATGCTCCGCCTTGGGTGAGGCCCACCGATCCCTGCGGGCTCTGGATCTGGTAGCTCGTGATCGCCGCCCCGCCGCTGGCCGGTGCGGTGAAGGTCAGCGGTGCCTGGCCGTCGCCAGCGCTCGCGGTCAACCCGGTCGATGCGCCAGGCACCGTCGCCGTGGTGATCGACAGTGTCGAGCTCGTGGCGGCCGATCCGTTGGGGCCGGCCCAGCGGGCTCGGAGGCGGTAGGTCGTCCGGTAGCTGAGCCTGAGGGCGATCGAGTAGCGGCTGGTGGACGACAGCGTCGTGGTCCCCGCGCTGTTCCAGGTGCCGTTGACCGAGCGCTCGATCACCACGGTCCCACCGCTGCGGGCCGGGGTGAGCTTGCCGGAGAAGGTGACGGTGCTGCCCACCGCGACCGGGCTGGACGGGGAGCTCGCGAGCGTCAGGGTGTACTTGGTGGGATCGCACGCGGTGAGCGCCAGCACCAGCAGTGCCGTCGCGACCACCGCGAGGAGCGATGCCTTCCGTGCGCGTCCAGCCATGTCGCGTGCCCTCCCGCGTGCGCCGACGGAAGCCCACCGCCCCGCCTGGTGCGCCGCAACCTAGCGCAGCGGTCGCGCGGCGCGAGACGGCGGGGCTACGGGCTGGTGCAGGTGGGAGTCGCGGGGGCGGCGTCGGAGATCGCGGAGCCCGACATGGCGTACACCTGGATGCAATACGTGCCCACGCCGCCGTCGGGTGCGACCGGGAGCGGCGCGCTGTCGGCACCGGCGTCGACGTCGAAGTAGGTCGCACCGTTGCCATCGAGGTCGGTGGGCTCCAGCGTGCCGCTCGACGCGTCGAAGACCTGGACGCGGTACCCGCTGATGTCGTCGCCGTCCGACGCCGTCCAGGATGCGGTTGGCACCCCGCCATCGCGCACGACCTCGACATCGGTGGGCGGTGGCACCACGGTGCCGACGACGGGCGGGACGGTGTCGCCGGTCGTGGTGGTCGTGTCGTCGGACCCTCCCCCGAGCAGGCCGCTGCCGAGGACCGCGGCCGCGGCGATCACCGCCACCAGCACCACGAGGCCGGCGATGGCGAACGTCGGCAGCTTCCGTCGATCCGCGGGCGCCGCCGCTCCGGTCGACTCGGTCCCGGCCCCGGGGGTCGACTTCACCGACGCGGCGGGCGTCGTCGGCCGTACCGACGCGGGAGCAGGGGTGGGGACGGAGCCGGGTGCGACGGCTCCGGTTGGCGCGGGAGCCGGTGTGGCCGGCCCGGCCATCGTCATGTCGGATGGTGGGGCCACGGCTGCGCCGGCGATCGTCGCGTCCGTCGCCGGGGGCGGCGGTGGAGCGGGTGGGGCGACCGGAGGCGGAGCCTGGCCGGCGATGGTGGCGTTGTCGACGGGCTGGCTGGCCCTCCCGGCCACAGTCGCGTTGTCCGATGGTGCTGGGAAGGCCGACCCGGGGAGGCCGGTGGCATCGGGCGGCGGGCCTGGCGCACGGTCGTTGCCGGTCCGGGTGGCCTCGGCGCCGCCCGTCCCCCACGAGTCGTGCGTCGAGGTCGGAGGGATGAAGTCCTCCAGCAGCGGCGTCACGTCGAACACCTCGGTCGCCGTGACCGGGAGGTGGAGGTGCTGCTGCACGTCTTGGAGGGCCTGGGCGAACCCGATGGCCGACACCGGTCGGTGCGCGGGGTCGTGCGCCATGGCGTTGGCGATCAGGTTCCGCAGCTCCGGCGGCACGTCCTCCCGCTCGATCCGCGGCACCGGACCGGCGCAGGTGCGCGCCTCGATCGCCTCGCGGGAGTTGTCCGCGCCGTGGACGAAGTACGGCGCCCGACCCTCGAGCAGGTAGAAGACGGTCGCGCCCAGGGAGTAGATGTCGAGCGACGCGTCGCTCGCCCGATACGGGTCGCGGATCACCTCCGGCGGCGCGAACTGCGGCGTGTACCCGGCCGCTCCCTGTCCGGCGCCTTCGCGACGGACCGCCGAGATGCCGAAGTCGGTGAGCGCCGGCTTGTTGCTGCGCGTGGTGAGGATGTTCTCGGGCTTGAGGTCGCGGTGGAAGATGTTCGCTCGGTGCGCGGTCTCGACCGCCGACGCGATCTGGATCGCCGTGTCGAGCACGATCGCCACCCCCAGGTGGCCGCCGCGGCTGCGCAGGTCGAAGCGTTCGCCGGGGCAGAACTCCATGACGATGTAGGGGCGGCCATCGGGGAGCGGGGCGACGCCCGATGCGTGGATCTTCACGATGTTCGAGTGCTCGGAGACCTCGGCCATCGTGTTGGCCTCGTGCTCGAAGTTCCCCTGGCTGTCTGGGGTGACGTGGCTTCGCTGGAGGACCTTGAGCGCGACCTGTCGGCGGGGCTGGTGCTGCTGGTAGAGGAAGACGTCGGCGAACCCGCCGGCGGCGATGCCCCGGACGTACGTGAAGCCGGGGAGGTCGGGAGGCGGGTCCTTGGGAGGCTTCACGCCGGCGGTTCGAACGTGAACGAAGCGGCTTCGCCCAGGACGACCACCGTGCCGATCGGGACGGTGGTGGGCGTGCCGGCGACGAGGCGCTGCTTCGGCTGGCCCGGGATCGTGATGTAGGTGAAGTTCTTCGAGTCCTGGTCGACGAGCTTGACGTGCCAGCCGTCCAGGTGGACCGCGACGTGCGACCGGGAGATCAGCGCCTCGCGATCGGGCAACCGGACCGGGATTGCGAGCTCGGAGCCGAGGACCGCGTCGGATGGGGGGTTGCGTCCGATGAGCACCGGCTGGCGAAGCTCGACCACGGCCCCGTCGTCGAAGCGCAGCCGACCGAGCACCGGGCGGGCGATCGACCGGATGGAGCGGTCGACGATCGGCGCACCGCACTGCCGGCACGTCTCGGCGTGCGCGGGGTTCGGGTGCGCCGCCGGGCAGAACACGGCTTGGAGCGGCGGCGGCCCGGCCTTCGCCTGCTCCTCCGCTCGGCGCCGCAGGACGGTGGACAGGTTGACGGTCGCGGAGTCGTCGAACTCTTCGTCGCCCACGTCGTGGTCGTCGCCGCCTTCGGTGCCGACCGGATCGGGCACGTCCGCGGCCGGGGGTGGTGGCACGGGCGGCGCGGCCTGTGGTGTGGGTGGCGGCGAGATCGGCGTGGGTGGCGGCGGGACTGGGGTGGGTGGCGGTGAGATCGGCGTGGGTGGTGGCGGGACCGGCGTGGGTGGCGGCGCGAAGGCGCTCGGGGGTGGGGGAGCAACCACCCTCGGCGGAGCGGGTGGCATCGGGGTGGGGCTCGGTGGCGGTGGCAGCGCGCTGGGAGGCGGTGGCGGCGCCACGGGCCGGGGCGGGGTTGGTGGAGGGGGCGCCGACGGAGGTGGCGGCAGCGCGTCGAGCGGGACCCCGGAGGTGGGCGTGATCCCCGGCGGCGGCGTCGGGTCCGCGAACGACGGCATCGCCGAGATCAGCCCCGGACGGGCTGGTGGACCGGATGGCGCGGGCGGCGCAGCGATCGGTGGCGGAGGTGCCGGTGCGGGGGATGCAGGTGGCGCCGGGTCCGGGTCCGAGGGAGGCGGGGGCACCGCGGGCGCCTCTGCGGCGGTGGGATCGACGGGCGGAGTTGGCGGGGGAACCGCTGCCTGCGGTTCGACCGGGAGCGGTGCCGCGGCATCCACGCCGGTTTCGACCGGCGCCGGGACGCCTTGCGGGTCGATGGGTGCGGGTGCCATGGGCTCCGGCGGAGCCTCAGCGGCGGGACCGGGGATGGGACCGGTGACCGGTGCGGGTGGCGGCGGGGTCGGGTCCGGAGTCGGCGCGGGAACGGGAGGCGGCGCCGCGGCGGTCAGGCGGACCTCGACGCGCCCAGCCGGGCTGGTGCCGTGCTGGAACCCCATGGTCGACGGGGCGAGGTTCGTCGGCAGCACGAGTGCCCAGGAGCTCGGCAGCGGCCCGGTGTGGATCGTCCAGTTCGGGTTGTCGGCTACCAGGGTGGTGGGTGCCGCTCCTTCGACCGAGATCTCCGCCTGCACGGTGCCCCGGAGGAACAGCACCAGCTGTTGGCCCTCGATCACGGTGAGGGCCAGTTCGGGAAGACCCGTGGCGGCGTGCGCCTGGAGCACGGCCGACACCTGGCTCGCATCGGTGGCGTCGATGAGCTGCTGGGCGAAGGCGGTGGCCCTTGGCTCTCGTGGGTCCGCGGCCACCAAGCCGATCACCGTCGGCCCCGCGACCGCGAGGCCCCTGCCCGGGGCCAGGAGGAGGGAGCGTTCCACGTCAGACCTCGTTCGTCGGAGCCAGGATCGGGGGGACGGTGGTGGCATCGCTCTCGCGCA
>JBDIAX010000026.1:0-52197 GCA_039812605.1 Acidimicrobiia bacterium
TCGGGCTTCGGCACCCGCTGGGACGGCGGCTACGAGTCGGGCGACGAGGTCAGCCAGTTCTACGACAACCTCGTGGGCAAGCTCATCGTGTGGGGCTCCGACCGCGACACCGCGATCGACCGCATGAAGCGGGCGATCGACGAGTTCGTCCTCGACGGCATCGACACCACCATGCCCGCGCAGCTGCGCATCCTCGACGAGGCCGCGTTCCGCGCCGGCGAGCACTCCACCAACTGGCTCGAGAGCGGCGCCGTCGACTGGACCGGCATCACCGGTCGCCTCGGTGGCGCCGAGCCCGAGGTCGGCGAGGACGCCGAGCCGAAGGTGCGCCGCGACGTCGACGTCGAGGTCAACGGCAAGCGCTTCGCCGTGTCCACCTGGGTCCCTGAGTCCCAGCTCGCCGCGGCGGCGCCCGCTGGCGGTGGCGGCGCCGCCAAGCCCCGGCCCCGCCGTGCTGGCGGGAGCGGCGGTGGCGGCGCGGCCGGCACCGGTGCGATCGCCGTGCCGATGCAGGGCACCATCGTGCGGGTCGAGGTCGCCGTGGGCGACGCCGTGGAGGCCGGCCAGGTGGTCTGCGTCCTCGAGGCCATGAAGATGGAGAACAACGTGGCCGCCGACGTGGCCGGCACCGTGGCCGAGGTCAAGGTCGAGGCTGGCCAGGCCGTCGCCTCCGGCGACATCGCGGTCGTCATCACCCCCGCCGCCGCGGAGTAGCCGCTCCGCGGGCCCGCCCGCCTGCCCCGGTACGCCCGGCTGCCCGTCTCGGCCCGCCCGCCTGCCCGAAATTTCAGCGGTGGTGGTTGGACCACGACCGCGATCGACGAGATTTCGCTTTGGGGTGGCGCGGCGGATGGCCCGGCGCGAGGATCGCCTGCGCCTTCCCCAACCAGTCGAATCCTCGGCGGTCCTGGTCGCACCAGGACCACGATCGGGGACAGAACGATGGGGAGGGTCCGTGGTGGACCTCTTCGATCTCGCCGCCCGCCAGCACGGGGTCTTCTCGCTCGCCCAAGCCCGCGAGGCCGGGTACACGAGAGGCCGCATTCGCCAGCTCGCGAGCACCGGCATCATCGAGCTGGCGAGGCCGTCGGTGTACCGGGTCCGAGCCGCGCCACGCACCTGGGAGCAGCGGCTGTCCTCCGCCTGCCTGTGGCTCCCGGGCTCGCTCGCCTCGCACCGGTCGGCCGCCGCGCTTCGACGGCTGCGCACGTTCGGGTCCGCTCCCGTCGAGCTGATCACCGAACGGGGCCGCTCCCCGCGCAGCCAGCGGGACGTCATCCTCCACGAGCGCAAGGACCTCGCCTCGGCAGACCACGACGAGGTCGACGGCATCGCGTGCACGTCGCTCGTGCGAACGCTCGTCGACCTCCCGGCGGTCGTCACCCCGGTCCGCGCCGGCGAGGCCCTCGACCACGCCACCCGTCGCGACGCGAAGCTGCTCGAGCGGGTCGCGACGCGGCACCTCGAGCTCGCTCGGCGAGGCCGGAACGGGACCGTCGCCCTGCGAGCGCTCCTCGCGGAGCGCGGGGCTGGCGACCTGCCGGTGGACAGCGGCTTCGAGCGGCGAACGCTCGCCCTCTTCGCGGCGGCCGGGCTGCCCAAGCCCGTCACCCAGCTGCACGTCACCGATGGCGAGGTGGTCTGCTACCTCGACATCGCTTGGCCGCACCTGAAGGTGGCCGTCGAGTGCGACAGCCTCGAGTTCCACCTGGGCGAGCGCGCCTTTCGGTGGGAACGGGTGCGCCGTCGGATGCTGCTGAGGCTCGGTTGGACCATCTTGGAGTTCACCTACCGGGAGGTGACCACCGACGGCGAGCGCGTCGTGCGCGAGGTCGCCCACCACCTGGCCGAGGCGCGGGCCCGCCAAGCCGTTCTGTCGTAGGTCGTGGTCGCCCCAGAACCACCAGCTCCGAGATTTCGGAGGGCTGCGGTCAGCAGGCGTCGGTGAAGGCGGCGTACTGGGCGCGGTCGAGGAGGTGGGCGGTGACCTCCTCGGCCACCACCGACTTCGCACCGTCGGGGAGCGAGCCGCGCAGGGCGACGAGGTCGTCGTGGCTGAGCTCGGGCGACGCGATGGGGTGGTCGATCAGCAGGTCGAGGTTGGAGCGCACGAGCAGCACGTCGTCGGTGCGGCTGCGCAGGCGGAACGCGAGGGTCGAGCCCACGAAGCCGCCCTGGTCCCCCGGGAGCGCGTCGAGCGCGGCCTGGAGGTCGTCGCCGAACTCCACCGGCGCGGCCTGGGCCTGGGTGGTGAGGCGATCGAGCGCCGCCCGGTCGAGCCCGGGAGCGCCGTCGACCCGGGCGAGCTCGGTGCCCGGCGGCTCCACCCGCTCCCCTCGCAGGAGGCTGATGACCAGGACGTGGTCCACCGTGCACGGGTCATCGGCGATGCGGCTCGGGTGCACGAAGCCGTCCGACGACGCCGGGAAGAGGATCTGGCGGCCCTCGATGGCGAGGCGGGGGCCCACCGTGTCTCCCACCTGGATGTAGCGGTCGTCGCCGTTCACCGCCACGAGGACGGGGCCTTCGACCGCCGCGAGCTCGGGCGCCGAGCGCACCTCGCCCAGCAGGTCGTGCACCACCGACGCGGGGAGCGGTTGCCCCAGCCGATCCGACGACCGATCGACCACCAGCGGCGTGAACGCCACACCGAGCACCACCACGCCGCCGATCACCGCTGCGGTCGAGGCCCGACCGTGGGTCAGCTTCGGCAGCACGACGGGGGCGAGCTTGGCGCCCAGCCATCCCAGCGCGAGCAGCTCGAAGAACGAGAGGGCGAACGCCCAGTGGAAGAAGTTGAGGCGACCCTGCTCCGGGGAGTCCGGGATGTTCGCCCCGGTGAGCAGGCCAGCGACCACCAGGACCCCCACCATCGCGACCGCCGCGACGAAGCGGCGATCGCGGCGAGCCCACCAGGCGCCCACCGCGAGCATCGCTGCGACCACCGCGAGCACGGCCAGCACGCCGAGCGTGGACCGGGTCGAGACCAGCTGCCAGCCGGTGGGCTGGGACCGCCCGAGGAACGGCACCGGGCCGAGCACCCGGCTCACCTGGGTGACCGCCGAGCGCAGCCCGAGGTCGACCCGCGCGTCGTCGCGGGAGTAGCTCCGCAGCGCCGTCAGGTTGCCGGGGTCCCCGGTGACCTGCTGGTACAGCACGGGCCCCCAGAGCACGAGGCCGACCGCCGCCGAGACGCCGATCCACGTGAGCACGCGCCGGCGGCCGAGCTCCCCCGGGTGCCACACGGCCAAGCCCACCCCGACCGCCCCGGCCGCCGCGAGCACGGCTGCCGCCGGCCCGACCGAGAGGTGCTGCTGGGCGGCGAAGGTCCACCACCCGACCGTCAGCGGCAACGCCCGGACGTCGCCGCACAGCAGGGCCCACACCCCCACCGCCGCGGCGAGCAGGGCGAAGCGACCGAAGTTCGAGCTGAGCGGATCGACCAGGCCGGCGGCCCCCGCGGAGAGCGCGGCCAGGGCACCGAGGAGCGCGCCTGCCGCTCCCGCCCGGGCCCCGCCGATGCGGAACAGCAGGAACGCCACCGTGAGCAGCGCGCCGGCGCTCACCGCCGCGGTCGACAGCAGGGTCCCGGTGACCGGGCCGAGCAGCCGGGTGCCGGGCGCGAGCACGACGAACCCGAGCGGGCCGGGATGGGCGACGTTGCGCGCCTGCTCGCCGTAGGAGCCACTGGTGGAGGGCTGGCCGATCAGCGGGTTGCGCGTGGTGCCCACCTCACGAGCGCGCAGCTCGATCAGCGCGTCGTCCCCTTGAGGCTCCCACCGGCCGTGGTTGACCATCGCGGCGACGAGCGGGACGAGGACCAGCGCGATCGCGAGCGCGGCAGCGACGAGCCGGCCTCGACGGTCGAGGTCGCGCAGCCGGTGGAGCTTCAGGGCGAAGGCCTCAGTCGGCCGCTTCGCTGAGCGATTCGGCGAGGGCGGGGTGCACGAACAGGCTCTCGGCGAGGTCGGCCACCTTGAGGCCCGCGGTGACCGCCACGGCGATGACCGAGATGAGCTCGGCCGCGTGCTGGCCGACGATGGAGCCGCCGAGGACCACCCCGGTGGCCGGGTCCGACACGATCTTCACGAAGCCGCGCGGGTCGTCGTTGATGAGGGCCTTGGCCGATGCCGAGAACGGCACCTTGGTGACCCGCACCTTGCGCCCGTCCGCGAAGGCGTCGGCCTCGGCCAGGCCCACATCCGCGATCTCAGGGTCCGTGAAGATGGCCGATGCCGCCTTCTCGTAGTCCAGGTGGCGGTGCGGACCGGCGTGGAGGCCGAGCGCGTGCTCGGCGATCTTGCGGCCCTGCATCGACGCCACCGACGACAGCGGGAGCTTCCCGGACAGATCGCCCGCGGCGTAGATGTGGGGCACCGTGCTCTTGCAGTTGTGGTCGACCACCACGTAGCCGCCATCGAGCTCCACCCCCGCGGCCTCGAGGCCGAGGCCCTCGGAGTTCGGGATCGAACCGATGCAGAGCAGCACGTGGGAGCCCCGAGCGATGCGGCCGTCGTCGCAGCGCACGGCCACGCCCTCGTCGGTGACGTCGATCCCCTCGGCGCGCGCCCCCTTGAACAGCTTCACGCCCCGACCGAGGAAGTCGTCCTCGAGCACCGCGGCGACCTCGGGGTCCTTCTGGGGCAGCACCTGCTGGCGGCTCACGATGAGCGTCACGTCGGAGCCGAAGGCCGAGAACATGTGCACGAACTCCACGCCGGTGACGCCCGAGCCGACCACGATGAGGTGCGAGGGCAGCTCCGGCGGCGGGTAGGCATCGCGGGTGGTGAGCACGCGCCGCCCGTCGATCGGCGCCCAGTCGGGGATGCGGGGCCGGCTGCCCGTGGACAGCACGATCGTGTCGGCCTCGACCACCCTGGTGCTGCCGTCGACGTCGGTGACCTCGACGTGGTGGGCGTCGAGCAAGCGACCCGTGCCCTGCAGCAGGCGGACGCCCTGGCTCTCCAGCAGGCCCCGCACCGAGCCCTCCAGGCGGCCCTCGATGCCCCGGATCCGAGAGCGCAAGGCCTCGAAGTCGAGCTCGGCGTCGACGTGGACGAGGCCCATCCCCGCCGCCCGCCGGAGGTCGTTCATGGCGCCGCCGGTGGCGATCATCGCCTTCGACGGGATGCAGTCGAGCAGGTGCGCCGCGCCGCCCACGATGTCGCGCTCGACCAGCGTCACCTCGGCGCCGAGGCGCGCCGCCGTGGTGGCGGCCTGGTTGCCGGCGGGACCACCGCCGATGACGACGAAGCGCTGTGCCATGGGCGCAGGCTACCGGCGGCCTCCGGCCGGCAAGGACGCCGACGCGTCGATGGCCTCCGCGGCACCGTCGTCGTCGACGTCGGCGACCGTGAGCCGGGCCGCCGCCTGGAGCTCCGCCTCGGCGTTGGCCATGGCCACGCCCCACCCCACCGCCTCCACCGCGGGCAGGTCGTTGTGGCCGTCGCCCACCATCATCACGTCGGACAGCGGCACGCCGAGGTCGTCGGCGACGGCGGCAACCCCGGCCGCCTTCGAGACGCCGGCCCTGGTGATCGACACGAACACCGCGCCGGGCATCATCGGCGAGGTCGCGCCCGACGCATCGGTGCCCGCGGGAGCCGACGCGAGGGCATCGGCGGCGTCGGCCTCACCCACGACGAACTGGACGCGCACCACGTCGTCGGCGAGGTCGCCGACCGATCGGCGGCGGTGCGGCAGGCCAAGCAGGCCGGCGTGCGCCACGGCCAGGGGCGCGTCGGAGTCGACGACGTAGTCATCCCAGCTGTAGGTCTCGAGCACCCATCCCCGGTCCTGGGCCAGGGCCGCGCAGGCTTCGAGCGCTCCGTCGGGCAGCGCCACCGTGCGCACCTCCCCCGACCGTGGGTTCCACCGGGCACCACCGGTGTGGAAGATGTGCCAGCCGTCGGGGTCGAGCCGCTCGGCCCATCCCCGAGTCGGCCCTGCGGCGAGCCTGGCGGTGCACATCGTGAGCCGCTGACCGCGAGCGCGCGCCCGCTCCGCCGAGGCCCAGAGCTCCGGGGACGGGGCACCGGCGGACCCCACCAGGGTCCCGTCGACGTCGAGGCAGATGAGCGGCAGCACGGGGGCCGACCGTAGGGCACCACCGGTCGATTCCTGGCACCCGCTGGCACCAGGTGCTTTGCTGGAGCTCACGATTCGACGGGATCGGCCGATGCGGAAGCCGGGTCCAACCACCGCCGAGAGGGTTCCAGCGTGCACCGCTCAGCCAAGCTCCGACGCCCCATGCAGGCCGCGGTCGCCGCGGTCGCCGCCGCGCTCGTCCTCGCCGGCTGCCTGACCGCGGACCAGCAGAGCGTCGTGGACCAGGTCAACGCCTCACGGTCCTCGAGCCGGCTCACGGCGCTGAAGGCCGACATGACGGCGGCGTCCAAGGCGCAGAAGTGGTCCCAGCACATGGCGTCCACCGGCGTCCTCGAGCACACGGGCGGCGGAACCAAGCTCGACACCACCGGGCTGACCAACTGGTGCGCGGTGGGCGAGAACGTCGGCAAGGGCCCCAGCCTCGATCGCATCCACGCCGCCTTCATGGCATCGCCGACGCACAAGGCCAACATCCTCGGATCCTTCGACCGCATCGGCACCGGCGTGTACCTCAAGGACGGCACGTACTGGGTCACCCAGATCTTCCTCCGGTCCTGCTGACCGACCGGCGCCAGGCCCCTCGCCCTCGGGTCCATTGGGGGGCTCTGGAAGGGGTTTCGTAGGCTGGCCGATGTGAGCGAACCCACCTCGGACCCCAAGCCCAACCTCGCCGATTGGGAGGCGCTGGCCGCCAAGGACCTGAAGGGCCGGTCCCCGAACGACCTGACCCGCACCCGCCCCGAGGGCATCGAGGTGAAGCCGCTCTACACCGCGGCCGACACCGACGGCCTCGACACCGACACGCTCCCCGGCTTCGAGCCGTTCACCCGCGGCGTCCGCGCCACCATGTACGCCAACCGGCCGTGGACGATCCGCCAGTACGCCGGCTTCTCCACCGCCGAGGAGTCCAACGCCTTCTACCGCCGCAACCTTGCGGCTGGCCAGCAGGGCGTGTCGGTGGCGTTCGACCTCGCCACCCACCGCGGCTACGACTCCGACCACCCCCGGGTCGTCGGCGACGTCGGCAAGGCCGGCGTGGCCATCGACTCCGTCGAAGACATGAAGATCCTCTTCGACGGCATCCCGCTCGACCAGATGTCCGTGTCGATGACCATGAACGGCGCCGTGCTGCCGGTGCTGGCCTCGTTCGTGGTGGCCGGCGAGGAGCAGGGCGTCAGCCAGGAGCAGCTGGCCGGGACCATCCAGAACGACATCCTCAAGGAGTTCATGGTCCGCAACACCTACATCTACCCGCCCGAGCCGAGCATGCGGATCGTGGCCGACATCATCAGCTACACGTCCGAGCACATGCCGAAGTGGAACTCGATCTCGATCTCGGGGTACCACATGCAGGAGGCAGGGGCCACGGCCGAGCAGGAGCTGGCCTTCACCATCGCCGACGGCAAGGAGTACGTCCGCGCCGCGCTCGCCCAGGGCCTCGACGTCGACAAGTTCGCCGGCCGGCTCAGCTTCTTCTTCGCCATCGGGATGGACTTCTTCATGGAGGTCGCCAAGCTGCGGGCCGCCCGCATCCTGTGGCACCGCGCCATGAGCGAGTTCGAGCCGAAGAATCCCAAGTCGCTCATGCTTCGCACCCACTGCCAGACCTCGGGCGTGTCGCTCACCGCGCTCGACCCGTACAACAACGTCATCCGAACCACCATCGAGGCGCTGGCGGCGGTGCTGGGCGGCACGCAGTCGCTGCACACCAACGCGTTCGACGAGGCGCTCGGCCTGCCCACGGACTTCTCGGCCCGCATCGCCCGCAACACCCAGCTGGTCATCCAGGAGGAGACCGGCATCCCCCACGTCATCGATCCGCTCGGCGGCAGCTACTACATCGAGTCGCTCACCAACGAGCTGGTCGACAAGGCCCAGGCGCTCATCGACGAGGTGGAGGAGCTCGGCGGCATGACGAAGGCGGTCGAGTCGGGCATGCCGAAGCTGCGCATCGAGGAGTCCGCGGCTCGCCGCCAGGCCCGCATCGACCGCGGCGAGGAGGTCGTGGTCGGCGTCAACAAGTACAAGCTCGAGAACCCCGAGCTCGTCGACGTGCTCGACATCGACAACGCCGCGGTGCTGGCCCAGCAGATCGCCAAGCTCGAGAAGATCCGTGCCGAGCGCGACGACGTCGCGGTGAAGTCCGCCCTCGAGGCGCTCACCGAGGGGGCGCGCGGCGACGGGAACCTCCTCGCGCTGTGCATCGACGCGGCACGCGCCCGCGCCACCGTCGGCGAGATGAGCGACGCGATGGAGGCGGTGTTCGGCCGCCACGCCGCCCAGGTCCGCACGATCGAAGGGGTGTACGTGAACAGCTACGCCGGCGACGATGCCTTCGCCGCCCTGTCCCAGCGGGTCGACGCGTTCGAGGCGGCGCAGGGACGCCGGCCCCGGATGCTCGTCGTGAAGATGGGCCAGGACGGCCACGACCGCGGCGCCAAGGTGATCGCCACCGCGTTCGCCGACCTGGGCTTCGTGGTCGACGTGGGCGTGCTGTTCCAGACGCCTGCCGAGGCGGCCGCCGACGCCATCGACAACGACGTCCACGTGATCGGCGTGTCGAGCCAGGCGGCCGGCCACAAGACGCTCGTGCCCCAGCTCATCGAGGAGCTGAAGGCGAAGGGTGCCGACGACATCCTCGTCGTCGTCGGCGGCGTCGTCCCGCCCCAGGACTACGACTTCCTGAAGTCCTCCGGCGTCGCGGCCGTGTTCGGCCCCGGGACCAACATCCTCGAGTCCGCCACCGAGGTGCTGGACCTCATCGAGTCCAAGCTCGCCTGAGCACGGCCGCCCGCAGGGCGCGCCGATCAGACGTCGGTGACCCGGTCGCCCAGGAGGTCGTCGATCGACGCGGCCGCGAGGTGGTCGGCGGAGGTGGGCCCCCAGAACCCACGCGGCGCGAACAGCTCCTCGATGAACGCCTCCATCATCGGGTGGAACTCCTGCTGCATGGCTCGGAGCCGCTCGAGGCTGTCGTCGAAGGGCCGGACCTCGATGCCGGTGTCGGCGAGCAGCCCGTGGCCCACCTCCCACCACGTCCTCGGCAGCGGCTCCCAGTCCGGGGACGGTTCGAGGCCCACCCGTTCGCCGAGGCCGTTCACGAGCCGCACGGCCTGGCGGTGCAGCCGGATCGCCGCGCCTTGCTCGGCGCCAGGGATCGCGGCGGCGTAGGCGATCGCGGCATCCGCGACGACGCCGAGCCCGGTGATCCACGAGTTCCCGCGGTGCTTCGAGCGGAACCAGGTGAGCATCGGCAGCGACGTGTGGGAGTCGTAGACCTCGGCGCACCACGAGGCCCACTCCTCGAACATCGACTCGAGGCGCGCCAGATCGCGATCAGGACCGATCTGAGCCCGCACCAGCGACACCGGGG
This sequence comes from Acidimicrobiia bacterium, assembly GCA_039812605.1. Classification (GTDB taxonomy): domain Bacteria; phylum Actinomycetota; class Acidimicrobiia; order Acidimicrobiales; family Iamiaceae; genus Aquihabitans. The sequence continues at coordinate 9,482 of JBDIAX010000026.1, forward strand.
TGATCCGCTGGTCTCCGAGGTCGTCGAGGAGCAGCAGCTGGCGCTCCCGGGCGGAGTAGGCGGCGCTGAGCGACGGCAGGAAGCCGATGACGAGCCCGAGCGTCCCGAGGCCGCTGAGCGCACCGAGGATCGTGAGGAAGCGCAGGAGCCCGGTGGCGGGGAGGATGTCGCCGAAGCCGACCGAGAAGTAGACGACGCCCGCGTAGTACCAAGCGTCGCCGAAGGAATCGAGCTCGACGCCGAACCCGCTGCGCAGCCCCCACCAGATGAGGCCCCAGCCGAAGATCTCGAGCAGCACCCACACCACGAGCAGGCCGAGGAAGGAGGCGGGCCCGAAGCGTGCGAGCCAGCGCTCGCGGTGGTCGTCGCGCCGGATCCGGACGCAGCAGGCGCGGTAGCCCTTCCAGAGCCAGCGGTAGTAGGCGCGCGTGAGCGACAGTCGCCCGCCACGGAGGTTGGTCGCGAGCAAGGTCTCGAACGTGTCGAGCAGCACCCAGAACACGACGGTCGCACCGGCGACCACGGCCACGCCTTCCACGACCGGGAAGTCTGGCACCCCCAGGGCGGTAGGTTGCCGGACCGATGGTGGACGAACGCACCGCAGCCGAACCCGACCCCGCGCTCGCGTCGCGGGTGCGCCGCGGTGACCGGCGCGCCCTCGCCCGGGCCATCACCCTCGTCGAGTCCACCCGCGACGACCACCGGGGCGAGGCCACCGCGCTCGTCGATGCGCTGCTCCCCTCCGCCGGCGGCGCGGTGCGCATCGGCATCAGCGGCCCCCCTGGCGTGGGCAAGAGCACCTTCATCGAGGCGTTCGGCACGTACCTCACCGGGGAGGGCCACCAGGTGGCGGTGCTCGCGGTGGACCCGTCGAGCAGCCGCAGCGGCGGATCCATCCTCGGCGACAAGACCCGCATGGAGCGCCTCGCCCGCGATCCGAGCGCGTTCATCCGCCCCTCCCCCGCCGGCACCGAGCTGGGCGGGGTCGCCCGCCGCACGCGCGAGGCGCTCCTCCTGTGCGAGGCGGCCGGCTTCGACGTGGTGATCGTCGAGACGGTGGGCGTGGGCCAGAGCGAGCTGGCCGTGGCCGACCTGGTCGACGTGTTCGTGCTCCTCGCGTCGCCGAGCGGCGGCGACGACCTCCAGGGCATCAAGCGCGGGATCATGGAGCTCGCCGACGTCGTGGTGGTCACCAAGGCCGATGGCGACCTCGCCGCAGCCGCGAACCACGCCGCGGCCGACCTCCGCCGGGCCATCCACCTGCTGCGACCCAAGCACGACGGCCTGTCGGTCGACACGCTGCTCGTCAGCTCGCCGACTGGCACCGGGATCGCCGAGGTGTGGTCCCAGGTCGGGGCGATCCACGCGCACCTGGCCGCCAACGGCGAGCTGGCCGCGCTGCGAGCGGAGCAGGCGAGGGCCTGGCTGTGGGATGAGCTGCGCTCGGGCCTCGTCGATCGCTTCCGCCGCGCCCCACGGACCCAGGAGCTGCTCGGCGACCTCGAGGCCGCGGTGGTGGCCGGCGAGGTCTCCCCCACCGCCGCAGCTCAGCGGCTCCTCGACGAGCCCTGATCTCCGGGATCGGCGCGAGCTGGGGTCGATCGTGTACCGCCACGGTTCACGATCGACCCGAGATCCGTCGCTGGGGGAGGCGGCGACCTGGGCTCGGTCAGGCGCCCGTGTTGGGATCGGCGCCGACCTCGACCTCGGTGTCGTCCTCCGCCGATCCACGACCTCGGCGCACCAGCGGGGCGCAGATCGCGGCGCCCACGACGTCGACGATCACGAAGATGATCCGTGCCGCCACCGCGGTGGTGATGGCGATGGTCTTGGGCACGCCGGCGGCGGCGTAGAGCACGGTCTCGCGGATGCCGGCGCCGGAGGGCACGGGCACGGCGAGGAACCCGACCACCCACGACAGGATCGTGGCGAACATCATCCGCGGGTAGCCCACATCGGGGCTGATGGAGCGGGCGACCGCGTAGGTGGCGGTGCCGATGAACAGCCACGTCGGGATGTAGCGGGCGACCAGGATGAGCGAATCGCGCCACCTCGGGATGGGCACGTCGAGGGTGCGCTTGGTGACCCGGCTGACGATGCCGAACAGCCGATCGAGCACGTCGTGGTGGAGCAGCGCCACGCCCACCGGCAGGGCGAGCAGGCACAGCATCCAGGGGCTGAAGCCGCCACCCGACAGCGCGAAGGGCAAGAACGCGGCGGCCGTGAACATGGCAGCCAGGTAGAGCATCCCGAGCGACAGGGCGACACTCGTGAACGCCCGGCCCTTCGGCACCCCTCCTCGCCGCGCGAGCTCGCCACGACCGAGCACCGGCCACACCCCGCCGGGCACGTACTTGCCCAGCTCGCCGACGTAGTACCAGGGGATCACGCGCCGCATCGGCACCTCGGCCCCGAGCGTCCGCATCACGTGGCGCCATCCCCATCCGATGCTGGTCATGCCGGCGATGGCGAACGCTGCGGCCACCGCCAGCCAACCGACCTGGGCGTCGGCCAGCTCGTCGGACACCCGAGGCCAGTCCGACGCCAAGCGCTTCACCACGAAGCCGACCGCGGCGATCCCGAGGAGGAGTCCGAAGAGGGTGATCAGGCGAGCGGCGCGGCCGCCGGAGGGCTTGTCGGGCACGGCATCGTCGACGAGGTCGCCGCCATCGCCGCCGTCGGCGTGGGCGAGCGCGCTCTCGACGAGGGTCTCCACCACCTCTTCGAGGACTGGGTGCTGATCGAGGAGGTGGTGCTCGCCCTCTGCTGCTGGGGGCAGGCGGTCCTCGGTGGACCGGTCCTCTGGTGGCGTCGGCTCCGACTCGGTCACGGGGCGCCCTCCGGCGGTTCGACGCCGAGCAGGTCGCGCGCGGACTGGCGCAGCTCCTCGTCGCTCATGCCCGTGCGACGGCGGAAGTCGCGCAGGTCGAGGAACACGAACCGGCCGTCGCCCGAGACCATGGGCTCCACCCCCACCGCCGCGACGATGTCGTCGATCTCGCCGCCGTCGCCCAACCCGCCGTCGGTGTAGCCGTAGGTGTCGATCCAGAGGCCCTCGAAGCCGAGCCCGAGCAGCGCCGGCAGCGCGCCGATCGGCCCGACCTCGTCACGGAGCTTCACCTGCCAGTCCGCGTCGGGACGGCCCTTGATCGACCCGTAGCTCCAGCGCAGGGAGCCGTCGTCGGCGAGGAAGGCTCGCAGGTGGTCGTAGTCGAGCATGCGCCCGACGGGCTCGGACTCGGGGAACTCCACCACGGGGAGCTGGAAGATGGCGGCACCGTCGGGCATGACGGCCTCGATCTGGGAGACGAACGCTCGGTCGTTGGCGTGCTGGGCCTCGATCTCGGCGTAGGGCTTGCGCTGGGGCGGGATGCCGTCCCAGAGGCCGAACGCGAGGACCGCGACGGCCACCGCGCCCAAGACCGGCTTCGGGTTGGCGAAGCGCCGCCGGGCCCACGCCACGCCCCGCTCGCTCCAGAGCAGGACCACCACCGCCGCGAAGAACGCGATGAGCAACATGATGCGGTTCCACACCCGGATCTGGGCGAAGCCCACCATCGCGAGCAGCACGGAGAGCCCCGCGATCATCCCGAACAGCAGCGACAGCAGCGTGGTGGTGGTGGCGTGCTCGCGCAGCGCGGAGCGGTCCCACGACGGCCTCGTGTCGGGCCCGTCGCGTCGCCACCGTCCGGCGAACGCGCCCCACAGGGCGCCCAGGAACCCGGCCGTGCCCAAGATGCCGAGCGCCTGCCCGCCCTCGCTGCGCACGAAGCTGTCCTCCTGAGCCTTCGACCCGATGGCGGACAGGACGCTGCTTCGATGGCCGCCCTGCGGGGTGACGAGCCGGGTCAGCTTGATGCCGTACAGCTCGCTCTCGGTGACGAGCCGCCGCGCGGCCCGCTCGTTGGTGCCGTACGCGCGGTAGTAGTTGAGGGTCGGGTAGCTGAGCAGGCCGAAGGTGATGCCCATCACCGCGATCAGCGACGCGGCCACCACCAGGCGAGCCGGTTCCCGCCATCGGATGGAACCCACCAGCGCCCCGGACGCCAGCAGGGTCATCGTGAACCCGGTGGTCATCGTCTCGGTGCCGGCGACGACCACCGCGACCGCGACCGCGCCGGCGACCCGTCGCCACCGCAGGTTGGCCCGCACCGGGAACCGCCCCGCTCGCTCGGGATCGACGAGGAACCGCTCCCGCCACTGGGTGGCCCACACGAGCAGCAGCGCGGCGAGCGGCGCCGTGAAGTACGTCGAACGCCAGAGGTGCATCTCGCCGTGGGTGAAGTGGTACGGCAGGAACGTGTAGACGAGCGCCGCGATGGCCGACGGCACGCACCCGAAGCGGAGGTGGCGCAGGACGAGGAACGTCACCCCGGAGAGCACGCCGAACCCCAGCAGGAAGTAGAGGTTCATCGCCAAGCCCCAGTCCCCCGCCACGGCGACCAGGATCTTCATGGCGAAGAGCTGGAACGTCTCGCCGCCGTGGGGGAAGTCGTAGAACTGCTGGCCGAACGGGGCGCCGAGCCGCGGCTGCTGGAGGTACCAGCCCCGCTCGCCCATCGTCTTCACCATCGACGAGATCAAGGTGGCGTCGGACCGGGTGTCGAACGGCAGGCGCATCGGCATGCGCCAGACCCGCAGCAGCACCGCCCCCCAGGCGATGGCGAACGTCGCGACCGACGACGCCTCGAGCAAGGTGCGACGCAAGCGCGGAGGCGGAGCGGGCTCGGGATCGAGGGTCGGCTCGAGGATCGGCTCGGGGTGGGCGTCGGTCTCGGCGCTCATGCCGCGTCCGACCCTACTGGGCGCAGGTCGCGCGCCACCTCGACCACCAGCCAGGTCCCCGCCGCGAGCGCGACCGCCGCCAGCAGCGCGACGACCTCACCCGGCCAACCGCTCCAAGCCACCATCGCTCGGAGCTGCCCGATGGGGCCGAGGCCCGGGCCGCCCCACCAGCCCTGGAGGCACCGCCGCATCGCGTCGAGCTGCACGACCGCCGCCAGCCCGACCACCACGGCGGTCCCCCACCGCCCCCCACCCGGACGACCCGGCCGGGCGGTGTCCGCGACCGTCGCCGCACGGAGCTCGAGGTGGCGTAGGGCGACGCCGACGAGCACGAAGGCTCCCGCGAGCCCCGCGAACAGGTAGCGGCCCTGGATGAACGGGAACTGGCCGGTGGTGACGTGGAGGCTCCAGGCCCGCAAGGCCACGAAGGCGCCCAACGCCAGCACCGGCGTGAGGAGGAAGGCCCGCTGCAGGCGGGAGCTGCCATCCGCGGTGCGGCGGGGGGCCAGCGCCACCGCCAGGGCACCCAGGCCGACGGCGGCGAGCAGGGATGCCTGCCACATCGGGATGCGGATCGTGTACCAGCCGAACGAGCCCCAGAACCGCTGGGTGAGCTTCGGCACGAACTCCTGGAGGAAGGTCGAGACGTGAGGCTCGAACCCGGGCGGCTGGAGGTCCGCCGTGAGCCGCTGGCCCTCGATGCTCGGGGCGAACGAACCGGTCCGATGCTTGACGCCGAGGTACCACCACGCGGCCCCGGCCACCGTCACCGCTCCGGCGATCGCCAGGGCCCGCACCGAACCTCTCCACCCGGCGGTCCCGAGCGGTCCCGTCGGCTGGGGAGGTTCGAGATCGTCGATGGATGGGTCGGCGGGCGCGGTCTCCGAGCGGGCGACGAGCCAGCCCAGGAGGTAGGCGAGCGCGACGAGCGGCGGGAAGACCGCGGCGAAGGCCTTGGTCAGCAGGCCGAGCGCACCCAGCACGCCGACGCCGACCGCCGTGCGGGTGCTGCGGTCGCCTCGGACCACCCCAGCGAGGAGGGCCACGAGGGCGAACGACACGAGCGTGAGCAGGTTGTCGTTGTTGAGGGTCGAGCCGATGTGGGTGAGCATCGGAACGGCGAACGCGCTCAGCCCCGCCAGCGACGCGGCGCGGTCATCGAGGCCGAAGCGACGCCCCGCCCACCAGCACAGCAAGGGAAGGGGCGTGATCAGCAGCGCGTTGGCGAGGCGCAGCAGGGCCAGCTCGCGATCGGTGGACCAGGGCCCGCCGTGGACGGCCCGCTCCACCCGCAGCACCGTGGCCATCGCCTGGTAGTAGAGCGGCGGGTGCTGGGGCATCTGGTTCAGCTGGCCGATCGGCTCGGCGCCCCCCTCGTCGTCCCACGCTGGCCGATGGGCCTTGTCGGGGGCTTCGGCGAGCGGATGGAGGCGCATCGAGGTGGCGGTGACCTGCTCGCCCGGTCGTGGACAGGCGCGGGTGGCCGACGCGAACGTCTTGCACAGCCGGATGATGGCGACCTGGTTGTGAAGGCCGTCGTAGTCGGGGTACGGGTTGCCATCCGCGAGGTGCAGCACCAGCGCGAGGTGCGCGGGCTCATCGGGCGCCTCCCCGAGGGGGGCCAGCACCGACCAGCACGCGGCGAGGGCACCGAAGGCGACCGTGGCCGCGAGCACCAGCCGCGGCACTCGACCACGGCGCGCACGCCGGGTCGGGGACGGCTCGGACACGGCCAGCGAGCCTACCGGTGGACCCCTCCCGGCCTGGACCCGGCGACCCCGAGGGCTGCCGTCGATTGCCGGTCGGATTCGGTCTGCCAAGTACCGTGAACCGCCATGAGCGGCTCCGAGGAGATCGATGTCAGCATCGTGCTGCCCGTCTACAACGAGAAGGGGCACCTGCACGAGGAGATCGATCGCATCCGCGCCGCGATGGACGCCGCGGAGTTCTCCTACGAGATCATCGTCATCGACGACGGATCGAACGACGGCTCGGGCGAGGCGCTGCGCGAGATCGACGGCATCCGCCTGATCCAGTTCCTCACGAACCGAGGCTCGGGCTCGGCGCGCAAGTACGGGACCCGGGCGTCGCGCGGCCGCATCGTGGTGTGGACCGACGTCGACATGAGCTACCCGAACGACCTGATCCCCGAGCTCGTCCGCGAGATGGAGGGCTACGACCAGGTCGTGGGCGCCCGCACCACCGAGGAGGGCACCCACAAGCTCTTCCGGGTCCCCGCCAAGGCGTTCATCCGCAAGCTCGCCAGCTACCTCGTGCAGACGCCGATCCCCGACCTCAACTCGGGGATGCGCGCGTTCCGGCGGGACGTGGCGCTCCAGTACGTGAGCCAGCTGCCCCCCGGGTTCAGCTGCGTCACCACCATCACCATGACCTTCCTGGCCCACGGCTACACGGTGAAGTACTGGCCGATCACCTACGCCAAGCGGGCCGGCAAGTCGAAGTTCCACTGGTGGTCCGACACGAAGCGGTACCTGCTCCAGGTGATCCGCATGACGCTGTCGTTCGACCCCTTCCGCGTGTTCCTCCCGATCGGCTTCGCGCTGCTGGTCATCGCCACGGCCAAGCTCGGCTACGACATCGTCGCGAGCGACTGGAAGGTCGCGATCAACACGCTGCTGCTGTTCCTCGCCTCGTTCCAGGTGTTCGTCGTCGGGATGCTCGCCGACCTGATCGGCCGAGCCACCCGTGCCACCCACGAGGTCCAGCCCGCCGCGGGGTTCACCCGCGACGTCGAGCCCACCTTCCCCGCCGGCCACGGCTCCCGAGCAGCCTGATGGCGAAGACCACCGTCGAGGTCGCCGGCGACGAGGTCGAGACCGGCAACACCTACGACAAGTACGCCTCGAAGAACCCGATCGAGCGTCGGCTCATGGACGGGTTCTTCGCCGCGCTCGACCGGTCGCTGCCGGCCACCTCGCCGCGGCGGATCCTCGAGGTGGGCGTGGGCGAGGGCGAGGTCACGGCGCGGCTCGCCGCCCGGTGGCCCGAGGCGACGTTCGTCGGCCTCGACCTCCCCGACCCGGAGCTGGCCCAGCACTGGGATGGCCGCGGCTTCGCTCCGCTGTTCGGCGACATCGGCCGGCTGCCGTTCGCCGACGACACGTTCGACCTGGTGCTCGCCATCGAGGTCCTCGAGCACGTGCCGTTCCCCGAGCTGGCACTCGCCGAGCTCAGCCGGGTCGGACGCCGAGACCTGGTGGTGTCGGTGCCCCGTGAGCCCATCTGGTGCGCGGCGAACCTGGCCCGCGGCAAGTACGTGACCGACCTGGGCAACACCCCCGGCCACATCAACCACTGGTCGAAGAAGGCGTTCGCCGAGCTGGTCGGCCGCCGCTTCGACGTGCGGTCCGTGCACAGCCCGTTCCCGTGGACGATGGTGGCCGCGGGGGTCCGCCCCGCGTGATCGACCGGCTCCGGCGTGCCATCGGCGCACGGCCGGCGCTGCTCGGCGTGGTCGGCGCCGTGCTCCTCCTCGCGGGCAGCGCGTGGTACCAGGCGCTCGTCACCCCGCCCTACCGGTTCATCGACGAGCAGGCTCACGTCGGGTACGTGCTGGCGATCCAGCAGGGCCAGCTCCCCACCATCGACACCCCGATCGATGCCGGCCGAGGTGGCCCGGCGCTGCAACGCCGCCTGATGTGGCAGCCCGAACGGCGCCGTGACGTGTGGGTGGCGAACAACCCACCGCTCACCTACCTCGTGGCCGCCGGGCCGGCGGCGCTCACCAACGCGCTCGACCTCCCAGGCGGCCCCTTGCTCGGCCTGCGGCTCACCAACGTCGTGGCGGCGTGCGCCGCCGTCGCCCTCGCCTACCTCCTGGCGCGCGACCTCGCGGGCGGCGACCGCACCGTCGGGCTCGTCGGCGCGGGCATCGTGGCCGCCGCGCCCCACGTCGGCTTCGTGGTCTCGCTCGGGTTCAACGACGGCACCTCGCTCCTCGCGACCACGGCGGTGACCCTGGCACTTGCCCGCGTCGCCGGTGCCGGCGGCAACATCGACGGTCGCCCGATCGACGGCGTCCGGGCCGCCCGGCTCCTCGGCCTCTGCGCTGCCGCGGCCACCCTGTGCCGACCGATGGCCGCCGTGTTCGCCGGCGCCGCCGTCGCGCTCGGCTTCGCCGTCACCTGGTGGCGCCGACAAGCCCGCCTGCTCCCCGCGGCGGCGTGGCTGGGCGGCCCGACGCTCCTGCTGGGGGCCTGGTGGTACCTGCTCAACGTCCACCGCTACGGCGATCCGACGGGCTCGCAGCGCCTGTTCGAGAAGTTCGGTCGCCAACCGAGCGGCACCATCTTCGACTCGCTGGCCAACCGAGGGGTGTGGGAGAGCGCGCTGCGGACGATCACGACGCGTCGCCTCGAGCTCCCGCTCGCGTCCGACCCGATGCTCGCGTACCAAGTCGCCCTCGCGGTCACGGTGGTCGGGATCGCCGGCGCGACCATCCTCATCGTGCGCGGCGCCGTGGCCGACCGGGGCGGCGCCCGGTCGCCGGGCTCGTTGCCCACGCTGGCCTGGGCCACGTGCGCCGTGCTGGCGCTGGTCCCGGTGGTGCTCACGGCCCAGCACCGAGCGGGCGGCGGCGCGGTCCACCCTCGCTACCTGTTCCCGGTCCTGCCGATCGCCGCCGCCGCGGTCGCGGTCGCCACCGTTCGCCTCGCCACTCGATGGGCCGGGGCGGCGCTCGTGCTCGTCATCGCCGGCACCAGCTGGGTGCAGACCCGTCGGTCCGCGGCGTGGCTCAGCCAGAACCCGATCCCGCCGCGAGACACCGGCCTGAGCGCGGCCATCGGCGGGGTCCTGGTCCGCAGCGCCGGGCTCGCCGTGGCCATCGTGGGCCTCGCCGCCCTGGTCGCGGCCATCGTGGTCACGCCGCGCGAGCGGTAGCCCACTACCGTCGTCGGTCGTGACCGACCGCCGCATCGCCCTGGTGCCTCCCCGCTACGGCCCCGACGTCGTGGGCGGCGCCGAGCTGGTGCTGCGCGAGGTGGCCCAGGGGCTGGCTGCCCGCGGGTGGGAGGTGGAGGTGCTCACCACCACCGCGATCGACCACTACACCTGGGCCAACCACCACCGCCCAGGCGACGAGCTCGACGACATGGTGAAGGTGCGCCGGTTCTCGGTGGTCGACGACACCTCCGGCGCCGACCGGCGCGCGCTCCAGCACGCTCTGGCCATCGGCGAGACCCCCACCGTCACCCAGCAGGAGCGCTGGATGAACGACGGGCTGCGGGTGCCCGACCTGTTCCACGCCCTGCTCGACGACGCCGAGCGGTTCCGCGCCGTCATCGTGTCGCCGTACCTGTTCTGGACGTCGTTCGCCGGCGGCCTGGTGGCGCCGGAGCGCACGATCCTTCGACCGTGCCTGCACGACGAGCCCGAGGCCCGCTTCGAGCTGTTCGAGCCGCTGTTCACCGGGGTCGCCAAGCTCTGGCTGAACACGGACCCTGAGCTCGAGCTGCTCGACGGGCTGTGGCCCGGCCACTCGCCCGCCGAGATCATCGGCGAAGGCATCCCGGTGCCCGAGTCCTACGACCCCGCCGGGTTCCGGCAGCGCCACGGGCTCGGCGACCGGCGCTTCGTGCTCTACGGCGGCCGGCGCGAGGGGGCGAAGAACTGGGACGCGCTGCTCGACGGGTTCGTCGGCGCCGTGCGCAAGGAGGACCTCGACCTCTCGCTCGTCACCTTCGGCGTGGGCGAGGTGCACGTCCCGCCCGACGTCGCCGACCGCGTCGTGGACCTGGGCCGCATCGACGACCGTGACCGCGACGATGCCTTCGCCGCCGCGGCGGCGTACCTCCAGCCGTCGGCCATGGAATCGTTCTCGCGCACCGTGATGGAGGCCTGGCTCGCCGGCACCCCGGTGATCGCCAACCGGGCGAGCGCGGTGGTGGCGTGGCACTGCGAGCGCAGCGGCGCCGGGCTCACCTACGAGGACGACGCCGAGCTCGAGCAGTGCCTGCGGTTCGTGGCCGAGGCGCCCGCCGAGGCCGCCGCGCTCGCGGCACCGGGGCGCGACTACGTGCTCGAGCACTACACCTGGCCGGCCACGCTCGATCGCATGGAAGCGTCGCTGGAGGCCATGCCGTGAGCGCCGCCGCCACCCCCACCGGCCAGCGCATCCTGGTCGTGTCCCCCTATCCCCCGGTGCGCGACGGCATCGGCGCCTACGCGGTGCAGCAGGTGCGCTCGCTGCGACGCGCCGGCCACCACGTCGAGGTCTGCTCGCCCTGGCCGTCGGCCGCGCACCACCACCTCGACCTCGAGGGCCCGAAGGGGGCGAAGGCGCTGCGCCGCCTCATGGGCGGCTTCGACCGGGTGATCGTCCACTTCCACCCCGACGTCTTCTACGTGGACCCGTCTACCCCCACGTCGCGGATCTCCACCGGCACGGCGCTGACGGCGGCGTTCCGCAGCGGTCCACCCGTCGAGATCCGCCTGCACGAGGTCGACCGCCGGTGGGCCTCCGCGTCCGAGCAGGTGGAGGCCTCGAGCCGATCGGGCTTCGTCGCCGACCGCGTGTTCGCGGCAGCCGCCAAGGCCACCCGCTCCGTGTTCCAGGCGGCGGCGGAGATCACGGTCCACGTGCCCGACCACGAACGGATGATGGTCGAGCGCTTCGGCGTCGACCCCGCGAAGGTGCGCCTCGTGGACCACGGGGAGGACTTCACGCCCCGGGTGCCCGACGACCAGGCCGCCGCCCGCCGCTCGCTCGGTCTCGACCTCGACGGGCACGTGTTCCTCTGCATCGGCTTCCTCCAGCCCCACAAGGGCTTCGACCGAGCGGCCACCGCGTTCCGGGGCCTGGCCGAGCGAGGCGGGGCGCTGCACATCGTCGGCTCGGTGCGCGTCGACGACCACAGCGCGGCCGGCCACCGGCGTGAGCTCGAGGCGCTCGCCGCCCAGATCCCCGGCGTCCACCTCCACGTCGGCTTCGTGAGCGACGAGGCGTTCGATCGCTGGATCGTGGCCGCGGACACCGTCGTGCTCCCGTACCGACACATCTGGTCGTCGTCGGTGGCCGAGCGAGCTCGGCTGTACCACCGCCCCGTGATCGCCACGCGCGTCGGCGGGCTCGCCGACCAGATCGGCGAGGTGCCGGGCAACGTGGTGGTCGACGACAACGCGGGCCTCGCTGCGGCCATGGCCGCCACGGTCGGGGCCGAGCGGCCCGCGGCGAGTGCCGCCACCTGGCACTTCGACGGCACCGTCGACCGCGCCGCCGTCCAGGCCGAGGTCGACCGTCGGGCCGCGGCCCAGCGCGGCACCTGGGTGCAGGCACGCACCACCGACGGCCAGGCCGCCGCACCGGTCCCCCACGTCGCCAGCCCGCTGCGCCGCCTCCGCCCGGTCCCCCCGCCGCCGGCGACCTCGGCCCGGCCGGGGGTGAGCACCATCAAGCGGCTCATCCGGCGGCTCATCGCGTGGGAGGTCGACCCCCTGCGCGAGCAGCTGGTCGACCTCCAGCGAGCCGCCACGCAGGCGGCCGAGACCACCGACGCCCGCCTCGACGAGGTCGACGGCGAAGACCGCTAGCTGTGACGACCGAGCTGGATCAGCCGGTGGTCCGGTCGAGCCGAGCGATGCCCGCGCCCGCGAGCGAGACGGTCTCGCCATCGCCATAGGTCCAGTGCACCAGGTACAGGGAATCGCCAGCCCGCACGAACCGCCCGCCGCTCCAGCTGCTCCCGGTGGTGACCGAGCCGAGCTCCCTCGTTCCGGTCGCGTCGAGCTGCTTCACCACCGAACCGTCCCAGGTCCACACCGATCGCTCCTCGAGCAGGAAGTCGGTGTAGCTGTCGTCGGTGGAGTCGAGCACGCTCGCGTCGAATCGGAAGGTGCGCAGCTCCTGGCTCTCGGTATCGGTCCGGTAGGCGCTCGCCCACAGAACCTTCGAGTTGGCTCGGAGCGGCCACGCGTACCCTGGGCCGGCATCGGGCACCACCGTGCTCACCTGGAGGTCCCCACCGATCCGATCGATGCGGGTCTTCAGCGGGTAGTACTCCTCATCCGCGTCGGTGGCCAGCGACACGTAGAGCGCACCGCCAGAAACCGTGACGGCATCGATGGCTCCGCCCACCTCCACCTGATCGCGGACCACACCGGTCGAGGGCTCCAGGGCATACACGGTGCCCGGATAGACGGTTCCGTCGTCGCCGTATCCACCCGTTTCAGCGGCGAACAGTGCATCCCCGTCGGAGTAGACGCTCCCGAAGGGAACGTCCTCGAGCGTGGCGACCACGCCAAGGGTCGTGGGATCCACGCGCCACAACCTCGAGTACCAATACCCCTCGTCCGTGGAGACCCCGCCAGTGATCCAGAGCACGCCATCCGCAAGGGCGATGCTGCCGGCGGAGCCCGGCAGGTCCACCGGCGCCGAGAACCGGCCGGAGGCCTCGTCGTAGCGAACCAGGACCCCCTGGCTCTCCCCCTGATCGCCGCCCAGGTCCCTCGAGGCGAGCACCCAGACCGACCCGTCTGCACCCACCACATCCGAGACCCAGCTCGTTCCCGACAAGGCATCGCCCGCGTCGGTGTCGCCAACGAACGCAAGCTTGGGTTCGGCGGGCTCCTCCGCAGGCTGGCCCTCGGAGCCTTGGCCCTCGTCGTCGGCCGCCTTGCTCGATGCCTTGCCGCTGGACGCGACCTGGGTGTCGTCGGAACCCCCCGAGCGGGTCGCGAGCACCGCGGCCACCAGGGCAACCACGAGGACCACGGCGGCGACCGCCGCCCAACGACCCCATCGCCGCGGCGCCGCGGCGCCTCCGGGGTCGGTCCCATCGGCGGTCGCGGGGGGAGGCCCCGACGGCGGGCCCGCGACCGGCTCGAACGAGGTCGCGGCACCTGGCGGAGCCGACGACGCGGCGGGAGCGGCCGCCCACGCGGGTGGAGCGCCCGCCGTCGCAGGCCGCGCCACCGTGGGCGCGTCGAGCGCGGGGTCGTCGGCGGGGGCGGGAGGGACCGGAACCGGCGCTGGAGCGGGAGGCGGGGCCGCGACCGGTGCCGGGGTCACGACCGGTGCCGCCGGAGCGACCGGTGGTACGGGCACCGGCACGACCGTCGGGGCATCGGGCGGGTACGCAGGTGGCACCGCCCCACCGCCGCTGAGCTCGGTCTGGGCCGAGCTCAGCGCCGCCTGCATCTCAGCGGCGGAGGCGAAGCGGTCGTTCGGCTCCTTGCTCATCGCCCGCTCGAGCACGGCTCGCAGCGCCGCGGGCACCGAGTCGGGCAACGGCGCGGGCGGCTCGGACACGACCCGCCACATGATCGCGGCGGGGGGGTCGCCCTGGCCCGTCGAGAACGCGGCACGACCGGTGAGCAGGGCGTGGAGCGTGGCGCCCAACGAGTAGAGGTCGGAGCGGGCGGTGGCCCGCTCCCCCTTCAGCAGCTCGGGAGGGGTGTAGGCGATGGTGCCGGTGAAGGTTCCCGTGGCGGTGCGGGTGCCGTCGCTGAGCGTGGCGATGCCGAAGTCGGTGAGCTGCACCTCGCCCCGGCGGCCGATCAGCAGGTTCTCGGGCTTCACGTCGCGGTGCAGCACCCCGGCGTCGTGGGCCGCTCCGAGGGCGTCGGCCACCTGGATGCCGACCTCGACGACCTCCTCGGGCGCCAGCGCGCCCTGACGCATCCGGTCGCCGAGCGATCCGCCGGGCAGGAGCTCCATCGACAGGAACGGGAGGCCATCGCCGGTGGTGCCGGCATCGTGGAGCGCCACCACGTGCGGGTGCCAGGACAGGCCGCCGATGGATCGGCACTCGGCACGGAAGCGCCGCTCGGTGTCTTCGCCGAACGCGCTCACCGACATCACCTTCAGCGCCACGGCACGGCCCACCGACACCTGCTGCGCCTCGTACACCGCGGCGAACCCGCCCCGGCCGATCAGCCGCGAGATCTCGTAGCCCGGCACCGCCGGGAACCCCGCACCTCCACCCTCCACGACGATCCCTCCCTCGTCGACCCGCCCTCGATCAGCGTGGCTCGGTTGCCTCGGCGATGATCCAGGGGAACGCCTTGGTGACCTTCACGTCGGCGAAGTGCGGGCTGAGCGCGGCGCGCAGCTTCGACGGCGAGAAGAAGTTCACGTGCTCGGGGTCGTTGCCCCAGCGCTTCACGTTCTTGCCGCGCCCGAGGTTGCCGAGGCGGAACCACGGTTCCCAGGGCACCGACACCACCAAGCGGCCCCTGCAGATCCGCGCCATCTCCACCACCGCCTGCTCGTAGCCGGGCAGGTGCTCGAGCACCTCGATGGAGGTCACGAGGTCGGCGGAGCGGTCGGGGAACGGCAGCACCCCGGCGTCGCCCCGGACCACCGACACCGCTGCGAGCTTCTCGGCGGCGACCAAGGCCTTGTCGTGGCGGTACTCGAGGCCGATGGCGGGCGTGTCGGCCGGGAACATGCGCTCGAGGGCGAACCCCTCGCCGATGCCGATGTCGACCACCACCCCCGACACGTCGCCCAGGACGTCGTGCATGGTGCCCATCCACCGGGCGAGCAGCTTCTGCACCACCGGGTTCGACGTGCCGTACTTCGCGGCGTCCTGGCCGGCTGCGGCGTCGTCGAGCCCGGGCGCGAGGCCGATCGACTTGGGGCGCTCGGTGGCGGTCACGCGAGGTCTCCCTCGGCGCTCGAGTCGAGCCGATCTCGCCGGCGCAGGTTCACCATGAGCTCGCCGAGCAGGCCGAGCGACACCATCTGCACGGCCACCACCACGAGCAGGACCCCGAGCTGGAGGGCCGGGCGCTGGCCGATGTCGTGGCCGAGCACCTTCGACCCGAGCATCCACAGCAGGAGCGCGCTCCCGAGGCTGCCGATGATGAAGCCGATGCCGCCGAAGAGGTGGAACGGGCGGGCGGTGTAGGTGGTGAGGAACTTGACCGTGACCAGGTCGAGGAAGCCCCGCCAGAACCGAGCCGGGCCGAACTTGGACGAGCCGTGCATGCGCTCGTGGTGCTCGACGGTGACCTCGCTGACCTTGAAGCCGTTCCACACCGCCAGCACCGGGATGTAGCGGTGCAGCTCGCCGTACATCTCGAGGCTGTCGGCCAGCTCGCGGGTCATGAGCTTGTACCCCGAGTTGAAGTCCTTCATCTTCACGCCGGTGACCGCCGCGGTGGCCCCGTTGTAGAGCTTCGACGTGTTGCGCTTGATGAAGCGGTCCTGGCGACCGCCGACGCGGCTGCCGGTGACGAGGTCGTAGCCCTCGTCGAGCTTGGCCAGCATCTTCGGCAGCTCGTTCGGGTCGTCCTGGCCGTCGGCGTCCATGAGCACGACGTGCTCGCCGGCGACGTGGTCGAGGCCGATCGCGAGGGCGGCGGACTTGCCCGAGTTGCGACGGAGGCGGATGTAGCGCACCTGGGGGCTGCGCAGCCCGGCCATCACGGTGCGGGTGCCGTCGGTGGAGCCGTCGTCGATCACCAGGATCTCCCAGGATCGACCGAGCTGATCGAGTGCCGCCGCCGTGGTCGGGATCAGCTCCGCGAGGTTCTCGGCCTCGTTGTAGGCCGGCATGAGCACCGACAGGTCACAGCCCACCACGTGCTCCTCGCTTCGACCTCGGGCGCTCGGACATCGGGGCAAGGGTAGTTGGTGGCCCTGCCTAGACTCGCCTTCCATGTCGGGGGCCAGGGTCTTGATCACCGGCGCCGCCGGCTTCGTCGGACGCCACCTCACCGCGCACCTCGAGGCGTGCGGTGACGAGGTCGTCGGGGTCGACCGCCACGAGATCCCGGGCTCACCGCTGCCCGGCGTCGACATCACCGATGCCGCCGCCGTGGGCCGCCTCCTCGACGACCTGCGGCCCTCCGCGATCTACCACCTGGCCGGCTGGGCCGACGTCGGCGGATCGTGGAAGGCGCCGGTGGAGGCGTTCCGAGCCAACGCCGAAGGAACCCTCAACGTGCTGTCGGCTGCGGTCGACGCGGGCGTCGAACGAGTGCTGGCCGTGTCGAGCGCGGATGTCTACGGCAAGGTCGAGCCGAGCGAGCTGCCACTCACCGAGGAGTCCTCGTTGCGGCCAGCCAGCCCGTACGCGGCCTCGAAGGTTGCTGCCGACTACCTCGGGCTGCAGGCCTGGCTCGGGCGGGGCCTGCCCGTGCTGCGGGTTCGGGCCTTCAACCACTTGGGCCCCGGCCAGACCGACAAGTTCGTGGCGCCGGCCATCGCCTCGCGGATCGCCAAGGCCGAGCGCGACGGCGGGCCCGACGTCTTGCCGATCGGGGACCTGTCGGCGCGGCGCGACTTCACCGACGTCCGCGACGTCGTGCGCGCCTACCGGCTCCTCATGGAGAAGGGCCAGGCCGGCGAGGTCTACAACGTGTGCTCGGGGGTCGACCTCGCCGTGCAGGACCTCGCCGACCAGCTCCTCGCCCAGGCCCGCATCCCGCTGCGGTTCGAGACCGACCCGGAGCTGCTCCGCCCCGTCGAGGTGCCGGTGCTGCGCGGCAGCCACGATCGCCTCACCGACGCCACCGGCTGGGAGCCCGAGATCCCCATCGGCCAGACCCTCACCGACCTCCTCGAGGACTGGCGCACCCGGGTGGCCGCGGACGCCTGAGCGCTCGTAGGGTCGGGCGCATGGCCGTCCCCACCGCTCCCATCGTCGCCGGTTCGCTGATCGGCGGGTACTACGTGGCCCGCGAGACCAAGAAGCGAGAGCTCGGCGGCGCGGTGCTGCTCGCCGGTGGGGCGATCGCCGGGCGCCAGTGGCTGCGGCGTCGGGGGCCGGCCACCACCGCCGTGCTCGCCGGCATCTACCTCGGGGGCTTCGGGGCATCGCACCCGCTCGCCAAGAAGATCGGCGCCTGGCCGTCGGTGCTCACCGTGGCCGCCATCAGCGGCGCCAGCGCCTGGGTGCTCGCCGACCGCGACCGCTGATCAGGCGCGCTTGGGCTCGGGGTCGCCGGCGTCGACCGTCCACACCGACGCGGTCTCGATGTCGCTCTCGGGGTCCTGCACGTCGTCCAAGGTGCGGAAGCGGACGCTGAGCTGCTCGGGGGTCACGTCCACGGTCAGGTAGCCGTGGGCGTTGAGCTGCTCGAGGAGCTGGGGCGTGCGGGCGCTGACGTCGGCGGGGAAGAGCTGCGACGAGATCGGCGGCGACATGAACTCGGGGGCCACCAGCTTCGAGCTCTGGTCGAACGGCTCGGCTCGCACCTCGAGGGTCATCCCGGCGTGGTAGTCGCCGGTGAGCACGACCGGGTTGTCGACCTCGGCGAGCTGGGCGATGAGCCGGCGACGGGCCTGCGGGAAGCCGTCCCAGGTGTCGAGGTAGTAGGCGCTCTCGTCGGTGCCGCCGTCGACGCCGGCCAGCACCACGGGGTTGCCGATCAGGTTCCAGGTCGCCGTGCTGGTCTCCAGCTGGTCGGCGAGCCACGCCTCCTGTTCGGGTCCCAAGCGTGTCCGATCCTCGCCCTCGACCGCGTCGCAGTTGCCGTAGTCGAGGCCGGGGATGTCGATCTCGTCGCGGCACGGCGGCTCGTCGGCATCCTGGCGCTCGTCGAGCACGACGAGCCGGGCGAGGTCGCCGATGTCGAACCCGCGATAGACGGCCAGGTCGGATCCGACCGGAGGATCGAGCCGGACCGGGAGGTGCTCCCACCAGGCGCGGTACGCCGCGGCCTTGCGCTCCTGCACCCGCTGGACCGTGGCATCGCCCGGGGCCGTGTCGCCCATGTAGTTGTTGACCACCTCGTGGTCGTCCCAGGTGGCCACGAACGGGAAGCGGGCGTGGGCCCCGGCGAGGTCCTCGTCGAGCTTGTAGCTCGCGTACCGGATGCGGAAGTCGGCGAGCGACACGAGCCCGCGATCAGGGGCGGAGCGGCGTTGCTCGGGATCGAACCCCGCGGTGCCGCCCGCGTACTCGTAGATGTAGTCGCCCAGGTGCACGACGAGGTCGACCTCCTCGTCCTGGAGGTGCCGGTAGGCCGCGTAGTACCCCGTCTCCATCATCTGGCAGTTGACGACCGCCAGAGCGAACCGGTCGGGGCTGCCGTCGGGGAGGGTCTGGGTCCGTCCGACGGTGCTGGTCTCGTCGCCCAGGCGGAACCGGTACCAGTAGGTGGTGGCTGGCGCGAGGCCCGTGGCGTCGACGTGGATGGCGTGGCCGTCGGCCGCGGTGGCCGTCACCGTCTCGGAGCGGACGAGCTGCTCGAAGCCCTCGTCGAGGGCGAGGTCCCAGGCGACCTCGACGTCGTCGGCCGGCATGCCGCCGAGCCCGTCGTCGGCCACGGGATCGGGAGCGAGCCGCGTCCAGAGGATGACGGCCTCGGGGGTCGGGTCGCCGGAGGCGACGCCGAGCGTGAACACCGGGTCGTCGAGCCCCTCAGGTCGGGCCGCGGCCGCCGCATCGACCGGCGCCAGCGTGGTCGACGTGCCACCGGTCGGCGCCGACCCGTCGCTGCCGTCGCTCGCGCACCCGGTGGTGATCGCGGCCGCGGCGGCCGCTGCCCCGATCAGGAACCGCCGCCTCCCGAGCTCGGGCAGCACCCAGCGTTCACCGTCACGTCCCCCTGCGTTCATGATCGGAGTCTGACACGCAGGCACCGCTCGCGAGCTACGAGCCGACCTGCCTTCCGCTCCCTACCTACCGGTAGGTAGGCTGGTTCGCGTGGATCAGGTCGCACTCCTCACCGAGCTGGAACCGGTCGCCGGTCGCCTGCTCGACGCTCACCTCGCCAGCTCCAAGGAGTGGTTCCCCCACGAGCTCGTCCCGTGGAGCCGAGGCCGAGACTTCGAGCCCGACGAGGAGTGGGATCCCAACGAGGTCGACCTCGCACCCGAGGTGCGCTCGTCGCTGTTCGTGAACCTGCTCACCGAGGACAACCTCCCCTACTACTTCCGCACCATCGAGTCGCTGTACGGCGCCGACAGCGCGTGGGGGACCTGGGTGCGGCGCTGGACCGCTGAGGAGGGCCGCCACTCCATCGTGATCCGTGACTACCTCACCGTCACCCGCTCGCTCGACCCGGTCGCGCTCGAACGGGCGCGCATGGCCCAGGTGGAGGGCGGTCAGGTGCCTCGCAAGGACGACGTGTGCGACGGCATCGTCTACGTCACCCTCCAGGAGCTCGCCACCCGCGTCGCCCACCACAACACCGGCAAGCTCCTCGACGACCGCGCCGGCTACGAGGTCATGAAGCGGGTGGCCGCCGACGAGAACCGCCACCACCTCTTCTACCGCGACCTCGGCACCGCCGCCCTCGCGGTCGACCCCGATGCGATGGTGCTCGCCATCGAGCGCGAGGTGCGCGACTTCGAGATGCCCGGCACCGGGATCATCGACTTCGAGACCCACGCCCACGCCATCGCCCGCGCCGGCATCTACGACTTCCTCGTCCACCACGACGCGGTGCTCGTGCCCGTGATCGTGCGCCAGTGGGCCATCGACAAGCTCGAGGGACTGAGCGCCGAGGCCGAGCAGGCCCGCGACCGGCTGTTCAAGCGCATGAGCCGCATCGAGCGCGCCGGCAAGCGCTTCGCCTCCCGCCGAGACGAGCTCGTCGCGGCGACGGCCTGAGCCATCCGATCGGCTACGCCGAAAGGAGCGCGAGGTACGCGTTGCGCACGGCGAGCGACTGGCGCACCTCGTCGAGGATCTCGCTCAGGAACTCCTCGCGGTAGGTGGCATCGGTGATCACGTACACCGTGAAGTAGAAGCCCGACAGCACCGCGAGGAACCCCGTCACGTGCACCAGGGCGCGAGTGAGCTCGAACTCGTGACCGGCGAGCGCGAACCGGGCGATCACATCGGTGCCGATGTCGCCGAGCCAGGCATCGATCACGGGAGGTCGGATGGCCACCAGCCCGAACGCGAAGAAGAACGCGCCGATCGCCACCGTCACCAGCACGATCTGCACCGCCTGGCTGAACAGCAGCACCAGCAGCACGTTCCCCTGCTGTCGCCGCGACAGCGGCCGCGGGCCCGCCACGCCCCGGTCCACGAGGTCGCGTGCCGCCGGCGCCATCGGCGTGTCCTCGCACGCTTCGACGAGCGCGTCGCCGACCAGCTGGTCGCCGAGGCGCTTCAGCTCGCCGGGGAGTCGAACCAGGAGGAACGCGGTGCCGACCACCACGAAGAAGCCGGCGGCCGTCCAGAACAGGACACCGTCGAGCGACGCCGCGACCTGCCACACCTCGGTGTTGATGAAGAGCGCGACCGAGAAGAGGAGCAGCAGCGGAAGCGCCCGACCGAGCAGGTCGAGCACGGTGCCGATCTCCCGCTTCGTCTCGCCGAGCGCCCAGCGCGTCATCGGGACCAAGCCGTAGCTGGTGACCAGGTACACCACGGCCAGCAGGGCCACGTTGGCGACGAAGCTCACCGCCGCGGACCCGACCTGACCGCCGAACACCAGGGGAAGGACCGGCGGCACCAAGAGGAACACGGCAAGCTCCGCTGCCCCCACCCGATCCGGCAGCCGCGACCAGCGCCGACCTCGCGATCGATTGACCAACGCCCACAGCGCCACCACGCTGGTCACCGCAGCGGCGAGGGCGGCGAGGTTCGCCAACCACCCCCACTCGAGGTTCGCGGCACCGAGAAGCTCGAGGAGGAAGACCAGCCCGAGCACGGGGAGCGACCGGGTGAAGATGTCCTCGCTCGCCCGGTAGTCCGCGATCAGGTGCGGCAGGCCACGCCGAACGAACCACCGCTCGGTGGCGGCGACCATCGCAGGCTGGTCGGGCGCGACGTCGGGCGGCATCCGAGGAGTCTCGCCGGTGCTGGACCGAGACCGCGGGATCGGGGTGCGACTACTCCTGGGTGTCGGGGAGCGGCTTGGGGCCTACTTGCACTGCCTGCACAAGAACCCAGAACGCCTTCTGGCCCTGGCCGGCGGCCAAGAGAACGCCGCATCCAGCCGAACCGTCAGGCGCAGGATCTTCACAACTCGACCTCCGCGATGGTCAGAACCGAATCATGAAGGACGGCGAGAACCCTTCCATCCCAACTGCAACCAGCTCCGACCACGCCTCGGAACGCTCGCTTCGCATCGACGGTCCCGACGCTCCAATTGACGAGTTCCACAGTCGCCGCGTATCTGTTCTCTCTGACGACCACCCCTGACGGAGCGAGGCCAATCGCTTGGTCTGGCTCTCGACCGTCGAGGCTGGGACCAGTCGATTCACCATCTCGGTCACCGAGCATCAACCCCGTCGCCGAACTTGCGATCCCTTGGGGGAAGACCATGCCGCCGGGGACACAGCTGGCGGTAGCTACGTCCCCAGCCGCATTGGTGACGGTGAACGGCTCACCCTCGTCCTGCCACGCGCCGCCATCCAGGCGTCGGAAGCTCACGGTCGCAGGCTCATCATCGGGACGGTCGGGGTCTTCCTCCACGAGTTGGGCAACGATGGAGCCATCGCCCAGTCCGCAGATCGCCGCGGTCTGGTCCGGAACCTCGATCTGGTGGAAGCCCGAGACGTCGACCTCATAGTGGCGATGATCGACCGAAACCAGCGCACCATGTGGCCTCGCCGTCGGAAGCCCCACGAGGTCCGAGCGACCCGCTGGCCCTCGGATGACTGGGCCCACTGTCCCACCATCATCGATGAACACCGCAACCAGCGTCACATCATCGATCTGCTCGGCCGCCGCACCCATCGGACACCTCGAACTGGATTGCATCGCTCCCGCGCACACATACCCAACGAGCACGAACCCATCGGCGGTACCGAGTGCCGATGCCCGGCGCAGAGCGGGGAGATCGTCGACGCGGCTCAGGCTTCCATCGACTTCGACGATGGAAACCGACCGAAGCTCGCGCTCCTCCTCGGGGGAAGCGATGAGCACCTGGCGCGACTCGCTCACCGCCACATCGACCGCGTTGGAGAGGCCAGCGGGCAGGTCGACCACGCGGCTCGGTGGTGCGCTGTCGAGGCTCCGCTCCGAGTCGCGGTTCGTCGCCACGTTGCCATCCGAGCGGCCGCAACCGGCCACCAGAACGAGCGAGAACCCAACGAGCAGCGCCCTCGTCCTCATGTCCGCCCCCACGTCAGGTGATCTGACGTGGAAGACCCTACTCCTGGGTGTCGGGGATGAGCGCGTAGGTGGCGAAGCACATCTCGTCTTCGGTGCCCTCCGCGAACACGATGTACTTCGGCGCCCGGTTGGGGTCGGCCTCGCGATCCCACGAGCAATCGAGGCGGATCGGCTGACCAGCCTCCACGTGGATGGGGGTCTCGAGCGCGTAGTTCATCTGCCAGTCGAAGCTCCACCGCGGGATGTCGAGGAGGATCTGCTCGTCGGCCGTGTCCGGATCGAGGGTGAGGCGGAAGGTGCTCCCCAGCGTGTGCATGTGGCCGAGGACCGCCACGATCGTGCCGTCCTCAGGCACCACCAAGTCGCACGACGTGCTCGCCGTGCGACCGTCGAAGTTGGCGGCGAGCTCCTCGGCCGTCTTCCCGCAGAGGGCGAGCAGTCCGCGCTCGTTGCTCGCCCCGGTGGGGCCATACAGCTCCACGTTGTCGGCGAGCGCGGCATCGCGATCGCACAGCGGCGCGTCCTGGTCCTCCGGCGCGCACGGGATCTCCACCGGACCGAGCGGGTTCACGACCCGGAGCGCCTTGAGGTCCGAGTCTCCGTCCTCGACCTGGATGGCGATCGTGGAGGAGTCCGGGGTGGCCTTGCCGGTGAAGTGGTAGTGGATCTGCAGCACCAGCGCGTCGCCCGGCTGCATCAGCACGCCCGAGTCCATCGGGTACGAGGCCGGCGCTTGGCCGGGCACCCAGCCGCCGACGAGGTTCGCCTGCCCGGCGAACCCGGCGTCGCGAACCTTGGTGGTACGGCCGGGGACCTTGCCGGGGCTGCGACCGCGCAGGAGGGGCCCGCCGTAGCACGCCCACCCGGGCTGCCCGTCGGCGCCGTTGCGGGAGAGGGCGTCCTCCTTCTCCTCGGCGCTGATGTGGAACAGCTGCGCGTGGTGGAGCTGCTGCGGGTCGCCCTTGGTGAGGAACGTGGTGCCCGTGAGGTACGTGGCCTCGGTGAACTCGGGGTCGAGCACGAAGCAGCGGTAGTCGTTCGTGTTGTCGACCGAACCGAGGTAGGGCTCGTGGTCCAAGACCAGGTCTTGGCGGGGCACCGGCACGTCGCTCTGCTCAGGAGCTTGGAGCTTCGTGTCGTCGGGGACGTCGAGCACGCCACCGGCATCGGCCCAGGCGCCGATCGCGTCGATCTCGTCCTGGGTGAGCTTCATCTCGTACTTGAGCGGCACGCCCTCGTCGGAGGCGGGCCACGGCGGCATGTAGTGCAGCTCGGTGACGGTCTTGAGGCCCGCCGAGATCGCCCGGGCGTCGCCCGCAGTGTCGATCTCGACGTGGCCCGCCGCCATCTCGCCCTTGGCATGGCACGAGACGCAGTTGGCCTCGAGGATCGGCTGCACCGTCTCGGCGAACGATGGCGCGTCCTTGGCCACCTTGGCGTCGGGGCCGGTGATGGTGGTGGGGATCGTGTGCTCGGTGGGGTCGAGCGCGGTGAGCTCCAGCGTGAGCTTGACGTCGTCCTCGGTGGAGACGAGGCCCGCGATGCGGATGGGGCCAGCGCCGAAGCGAGAGAGCTTCGCCGTGGTGGTGGCGGTGGCCGTGAGGGCATCGCCGTCGAACGTCGCGGTGGCGTCGAAGGTGGTCTTCACCGTCTGGTCCTTGATGGTCACCCCGGCGGTGATGGTGAAGTCGTGGGCCTCGCCCTCGACCAGCTTCCCGTCGAGGCCGTCGACCGAGAGCACCTCGACCTTGGCGAGCGGGTACCGGTTCGACTCGAGGAAGTCCTGGCGGATGCGGGCGTCGCGCAGGTTGTTGTCGGAGTGGAACTGCTCGACGTTCGCGACGATCTCGCCGACCCGGCTCTTCGAGAGGTCGTCCGCGTTCAGGGCGATGTCGCCGGCGATGCCGTTGGTGACCCCGGTGGCCGTGCTGGTGTCACGCCCGGCGAACTCCTCTTGCACCTCGTAGGTGAGCGAGGACTTGGTGGGGTCGATCCGGTAGACGGTCTCGCCCTCGGTGGCGGTGAGCTTGGGGGCGATGGGCACCTCGTAGGTGACCTTCGAGTACTTCCGCGACTCGACGACCGGCTTCACCTGCTTCCACGTGAACGCTCCCGCGCCCGCCGCGAGCAGGACCGCGCCGCCGAGCACGCCGTAGCGGAGGCGCTTGGATCGCGGTGGGTTGGGTGGGAGCTCGTCGAGCTCCACCGCATCGGTGGCGTCGGTCATCGGGTTCCCCTTCGGTCGCCTTGGTGGCGATCAGGCCGACCATACTATTTGCACTCGGGGTGAAGATTCACCTCAGTCGTAGGCGGCCTCGACCCACCACCGTCCGCCCTCGAGCGCGAGGAGCAGCGCGCCCCCCTCCTCGTCGACGACCTGCAACCGCACCCGGCGACGGTGCTGGTGGCGATCCCACCAGCGCTCGTCGGCGGCCCACGGCCCCGACCAAGCGGCGATCCGCGCTGGGGCTCGCCCGTCGCGGACCATCGCGACGGGCGGCGCCGACAGCTCGGATCGACCCGACACCTCGACCGAGCGACCCTGGGCATCGACCACCTGCACCGGCACGGGCCGGTCGAGCACCACCGCCGGCGCCGGCGTCGGCAGCTGCCCAGGCCACGGCTCAGCGACCGAGTCGAGGCAAGCCGCCGGACGATCCTCGGCGAGGTCCACGGCCCCCGCGGGCACGCGCACCACCCGCTCCCCCGGGCCGCGACCGCCACGGACCTCGGGCACCGCCACCGCGTCGGCGCCCAGCTGGGCTTGGAGCCGGGCGATGGCCCGCTCGACCCGTTCGTCGACGCGGGTCTCGCCGCCCCAGAAGCCGAGCTGACGACCGCGGGCCGCCACCACCTCGACCGGCACCAGCCCGAGGTGCACCAAGCCGGCCGATGGCCGCGATGGGCCATCGGCGAGCCAACCGTCGAGCTGCCACCGCACCCGATCGGCGAGCGCGCCGGCCGAGAGCGTGCCCTCGTGGCGCCACTGCCGGCCGAGGACCTCCCCGTGCTCGGTGCGCGCCTCCACCCGCACCTGGATGCACGCCAGGCCGGCGGCCGCGAGCCGTCCGTGGAGGTCGTCGGCGAGCGAGCGCGCGGCGAACGCCGCCCGATCGACCCGATCGACCGGCGGGTCGAGCTCCACCGCCACCGCGTGGTCGGGGGCTGGCAGGCGCAGCGACAGCGGGCGGAGGTCGAGGCCGCGGACCAGGCGGTGAGCGGCGAGGCCAGCGGGCCCGAAGCGGGCCGAGACGTCGGCCACCGCGAGCTCGGCCACCCGGCCCAAGGTCGCCAGCCCGAGGCGGCGCCAGACGTCGACGACCTCCGGCACCTCGAGCGCGTGGAGGATGGCGGCGGTGGGGTGCGGAGCGAGGAAGGCCGCGCCCTCCCCCGCCGCCACGACCTCCGAGGCGGCGCCGACCTCGCGAGCACGATGGGCAGCGAGCAGCGCGGCGAACGCCCCATCGGCCACCCCGACGTGGACGGGCCAACGATCGCCGAGCGCGCCCGAGGCCATCCACGCCACCCGCTCGGCGAGGGCGCCGTCACCCCCGAAGTAGCGCGACGGGCCACGGGTGGCGAAGGCCAGCGTCCCAGGCTCGACGACCTCCACCCCCGGCGTGACGGCATCGAGCGAGGAGGCCACCGCCTCGAACGCCCGTGCATCGCGAGCGGGATCGTGGGCGACCACCTCGGCCGAGGGGCAGCGCCGCTGGGCCTCACGGCGACGCAAGCCGACCTCCACGCCGACCGCACGAGCCGCCATCGACGCGGCTACCACCCGGTTCGCCCGCACGACCACGATCGGATCGGATGGCCCCGGGTCCGAGGCGAGCACCGACCAGTCCGGGCAGTGGACGACCAGGGTGCGGGTGGGCAGGTCTTCCCGGGCCTGCACGATCACCCGACCTCGCGCCACGTGACCGGCTGGGCCGACCCATCGGCGGCGGTCCGGTCCGGGGACGACGACGCTGGCGAAGCTGGCGCGGCGGCCATCGCGCCATCGGGGCCGGGCAACCAGATCGACGCCCGGCGCGGGCGGTCGGCGCCACGCCGTCCCGAGACCTCGACCTCCACCAAGCGCGCCCGAAGTCGACCGTGACCGACCTCGATCCCCTCCCAGCGAACCGTGCGGGTGGCGAGGGTCAGGTCGGGGCCCTCGGACCACACCGAGGCCCGACCGCCCACCTGCACCAGCACCGCCCCGCGGTCGCGGGCTCGGGCGATGAGGCGACGGCGCGTGGTGGGGGTGACGTCGTGGCTCGGGCGCACGAGCACGACCTCCACCGCGTCGAGCAGGGCCGCCACCGACGAGGCCCATCGCTGCGGCCCCCCATCGGCGACCACCAAGGTGCGCGAGAGGTCGACCCCGAGCTCAGCGGCGGCGACCAACCCGAGGTCGGTCACCCCCACGGTGGCGCACCACGACCCCGCCCTCGTCGCGGGGCCCACCAAGGCGTAGGCCAGGCTCGAGGCCGCCGCGCCGGACGTGGCCACGGTGGTGCCACGGACAAGCCCGCGCTGGGGCAGCAGGTCGGCTAGGGGCACGGGCACCGGCAAGGTGCGCTCCGCTGCCGCGCTGAGCGGCCGGACCCGATCGCCGAGCTGGCGGAGGACGGCGAGATCGGGGGTGGGAACGGCCATCGACCCATGATCGAACATGTGTTCGATCATGGCAAGTGGGTGGTGTCAGCTCCCGGCGCTGCCCTCGTCGGCCACCGCGGCAGGCGCGAGGTCGTGGAGGTAGGCGAGCAGGTCGGCCACCTCGGCCTCGGAGAGCTCGCCGTCGTAGACCGGCATGATGTTGGCGTAGCCGTCGACCACCTGGCCGCGAGAGAAGAGGATCGCCTCGCGCAGGTAGTCGTCGTCCGCGGTGAGCTTCGTGCCGTCCTCGAGCTCGACCTGGGAGCCGGCGAGGCCCTTCCACGTAGGACCGACGCTCTTGGACCCATCGGCCGTGTGGCAGCTGATGCAGCCCTGCTCCTTCGCGACGACCGCGCCGCGCTCGCCCGCCGCGCTGAGCTCGACGTCGCCGCCAGCGTCGCTGCCGGACCCGCACGCCGCCAGGAGCGCCCCGACCGCGAGCGAACCCGCCACCGCCAGCGCGACCAGGCGACGGCTCACGGTTCGGTCGCCGGCTCCAGCTCCGGCTCCGGCTCCGGCTCGGAGGCAGCCGCAGCCTCAGCCACGGGCTCACCCTCACCCTCGCCCTCCACCGGGTCCGGGTAGAAGCGGTACAGGTTCTCGATGACCTCGTCGAGGCCCTCGTCGGTGTAGCCCTTCGCTAGATCGATGGTCACGATGTTGGCGTTCACGTGCACGGCGGCCACCGAGGGCTCGGCGAGCAGGCGGCGGGCCAGCACGTCGGGCGGGCGCTCGCCCCACACCTCGGTGCCGGCGACGTAGCGCTCGTGGCCCATGCCGGTGAGCGCCCGGTTGGTCTCGTAGCGCACGACGCCGGGCTGCGAGGAGGGCTTGCGGAGGACGACGATCGACTGACCCATGGCGTCGGCGATGGTAGCCCTCGCCCCCCATCCCCCAGCCATTCCGAGTCCCTCGGTACCGTCGTTCCGTGCCGCCCGCTCCCACCGAGCCACCCGCCGAGCCGACCGCCGGCGCCACCGAGGAACCGGCCGGCGAGCTGCCGGCGGCTCCTTCTCGCGCCGTCGACGTCCGCTACGTCGCCAAGGTCACCGTCGTGGTGTGGAGCGTGCTGTTCCTCTTGTCGGGCAGCGTGTTCGCGGTCACCAAGCTCTGGAAGGTCGTGAGCTACCTGCTGGTGGCCCTGTTCTTCACCGTCGTGCTGACCCCGGCGGTCGACTTCCTGCAGCACCGCGCCCACGTCCGCCGGGGTGTGGCCACCCTGCTCGTGTGCCTCGTCGCCTTCGCCTCGCTCACCGGGCTGACGTACGCGTTCGTGCGACCGCTCATCGACCAGGGCCGCAAGTTCGCCGACAACCTGCCCGAGATGATCGACGACGCCAAGAACGGCGAAGGAACCCTCGGCGAGTACATCCAGAAGTACGACCTCGACAAGAAGTACGAGGAGAACCGCGCGGCCATCGAGGACCAGCTGAGCACCGCCGGAAGCCGAGGGGTCTCCGTGCTGGGATCGGTGTTCTCCGGGCTCGTGGCGGCCATCACCGTGATCGTGCTCACGATCCTGCTGCTCCTCGGCGGCCCCGACCTGAGCGAGACGTTCGCGCAGGTGCTGCCCGACCGGCATCGAGACCGGGTCCGACGCGTCGCGTCCGACGCGGCGCGCGCCGTGTCTGGCTACATGTTCGGCAACGTCGTCATCAGCGTCATCGCGGGCATCGCCGCCTACATCTTCCTGCGCCTCGCCGGCGTCCCCTACCCCGAGGTCCTCGCCCTCTGGGTGGCCTTCGCCGACCTCATCCCCCTCGTCGGCGCCACGCTCGGTGCCATCCCGTCGATCGCGGTCGCGTTCCTCCACGGCACGGCGGCCGGCATCGCCACCATCGTGTTCTTCATCGTGTACCAACAGTTCGAGAACAACGTCCTGCAGGTCACGGTCATGGCCAAGACGGTGAACGTGAACCCGCTCGGGGTGCTGGTGTCGGTGCTCGTGGGCGTCGAGGTCTTCGGTCTGCTGGGAGCGCTGCTCGCCATCCCCGTCGCCGGCGTGATCCAGGTGGTGGTGCGCGACCTCTGGAACGAGCACGAGGGCCGCTTCAAGGACGTCCCTAGCATCGGCGCCGACGAGACCCCCCTCGCCGAGACCTGACCGCACCCCTCCCTCGAGCGCGGGGACGATCGGCGTGGTCAGCAGCAGCGGTCGACCCGCGATGGCCACCCGGACCGTCAGCTCGGCCAGGGGTATCGTCACGGCGATGGGAGGTGGGTGGTGAGCCACGGGACGCCGCGCTCGTGGCCGGACGTACCCGGCTACGAGATCGTCAGGGTGATCGGGCGAGGCGGCTTCGGCACCGTCTACGAAGCACGCCAGCTCTCCGTCGACCGAACCATCGCGCTCAAGGTGCTCGATGCCAGAACGCTTGGCGACGATGGGCAACGGCGGTTCCGAGCGGAGGCGCGCACGATCGGCGGTCTGTCGTGGCACCGCCACGTGGCATCGCTCTACGACGCCGGCACGACGCCCGACGGCGACCCGTACCTCGTGATGGAGCTCCTCGATGGCGGATCACTCCGTGGACGAACGCTCTCCCCGCCGGCGCTCACCGAGGTCGCCCACCAGATCTCGAGCGCGCTGGGTGCCGCGCACGACGCCGGTGTGCTGCACCGCGACATCAAGCCCGACAACATCCTCGTCGATCGTCAAGGGACCTACGTTCTGAGCGACTTCGGCATCGCCACCCTCGACGACGCCACGCGGTCACGCAGCGGCTCGTTCGTCGGCACGTACGCGTACTGCGCTCCGGAGCTCCTCGATGGCCAGTGGGCCACTGTTCGCTCCGACCTGTACTCACTCGGTGCCACTCTCCATGCCCTGGCCACAGGTCGTGCACCGTTCGCGAGGGAGGATTCGTCTCCCGCCGCGCTCATCCGGCGGGTGATCGAGGAACCGATGCCACCGCTACCGGACACGATTCCGGATGCGCTGCAGCACCTCATCGTGCAACTGATGAGCAAGGACCCCGTTCAGCGGCCCGCAAGTGCGGACGAGGTCCGCTCGATGGCCGAAGGCTCCGGGAGCGCTGAAGCTACAGACACCGCACGGACCTCGGCCACGCCGATCGACCCACGCGCACCGCTGACGGCTGGGCCAACCCACGGGGAACCGCCAGCGCGGCCTCCCGCGAAGCAACCTCGCGGGCACCGCCCTGGACTCGCAGCGATCGGAGTCCTGGCAGCCGTGCTGGTCCTCGCGACCGCTTGGGCTGTGCAGCGCACGCGCAGCGGCTCCCCCACGACCGGGTCCGCGCATCTTCCGTCGGATCCAGCAGGCCCCTCGGTGCAGGGCACGATCTGGGTCGGAGACGAACCATCTGCCATCACCGTCGTCGAAGGCGTGCCCTGGGTGAGCCTCACCGGCGACCGCGGGGTAGCCAGCATCGATCCCACCACCCGCACCGTCAGCGACCTCCTCGACGTCGGCGCATCCCCGCGTGCCATCGCAGCCACCGCGAGTGCCCTCTGGGTGACCGACGCAGCGTCAGCCCAAGTGCTGCGAATCGACTTGGCCACCTCCACGATCCGTCGAACCACGATCGCTGGCGGCAGCCCCCAGGGAATGGCCGTCAGCGACGGCGCCATCTGGGTCGCGGACCAAGCGGCCGACGGCATCACGGAGATCTCGGCCGAGAACGGCAACGAGGTCTCCATGGTTCCGGTCGGCAACGAACCATGGGCCGTCGCCGCTGCGATCGATGGTTCGCTCTGGGTTGTGAACCGAGGTGACCGAACGGTGACGCGAGTAGACGTGAGTTCGCGGACGGCGACCATGACGACCCGGGTCGGTGCCGACCCCTGGGAGATCGCAGTCGGTGGTGGCGGTGTCTGGGTCACCGACGCATCATCCAACTCGGTGGTCCGCCTCGACCCGAGCACCGGTCAGATCCTGATCACGCTGCACGTCGGAACGACGCCTTCGGCGATCGCTGTCGACGACCGCGCCGTGTGGGTGACGAACCGCGACGATGACACCGTCGTTCGCATCGATCCCAACACCAACCGAGTGACGGATACGCTGCCGGTCGGCCACCAACCGGCAGCCGTCGCCGTCACCGACGGCGATGTCTGGGTGGTGAACCGCGGCGACGGCACGGTCACCCACATTGCCGGCTAGTCGACGGACTCGACGGGAAGTTGGATGACCTCAGCACGGATAGGGCCAGGCGGGTGGTGAGCCACGGGACGCCGCGCTCGTGGCCGGACGTACCCGGCTACGAGATCGTCAGGGTGATCGGGCGAGGCGGCTTCGGCACCGTCTACGAAGCACGCCAGCTCTCCGTCGACCGAACCATCGCGCTCAAGGTGCTCTCGGCCGAATCGGTCGATGCTGCCGCCGAACGGCGCTTCCCCGCCGAACGGCGCTTCCGCGCCGAGTCACGCGCCATCGGTGCGCTGTCCTGGCACCACCACGTGGTGTCGTTGTACGACGCGGGGGTGACCCCTGGCGGCGAGCCGTTCCTCGTCATGGAGCTGGTACCGGGAGGCTCGCTCGGCGAGCACCTCCGAGCAGGCGAGTCGCTCGACGCAACACGGGTCCTCGCCGTCGCCTCGCAGGTCAGCGATGCCCTCGCGGCGGCTCACGCGGCCGGGGTGCTCCATCGCGACGTCAAGCCGGACAACGTCCTCGTCGACCGCCGCGGGAACCACCTGCTGGGCGACTTCGGCATCGCCACCCTCACTGACGGCACCCGCTCCACCACCGGCACGTTCACCGGTACCTACGCCTACACCGCCCCCGAGATCCTGCGCGGCGAGCGGGCCACGGCCCAGTCCGACCTCTTCTCCCTCGGGGCCACGCTGTACGCCCTCGCGTCGGGCCGGCCGCCGTTCTCGGTCGACACCGACGCGTCTCCCGCTGCGCAACTCGTCCGCATCCTCCAGGACGATCCGCCACCGTTGCCACCGAGCGTTCCGCTCGGCCTCGCCGACCTCATCCTCACCCTGCTGGCGAAGGACCCGCGCGAGCGTCCGACGTCGGCTGCCGAGGTCCACGCCCTCGTCGAGGCCATCCGCTCCGGCCCGGGCCAGCAGGCGCAATCTGCCGCCGGGGCGCCCACGGCCGCGCGACCGACGGTCGCGGCTGCCCTGCCTGAGCAAGATGACCGAGAGACCGTGGCCGTCGGGGCTGCACCTCCTTCACCTCCCACCGCCAGCGCAGACACGACGGGCTTCGGTGATCGTGGCGGCGATCCGACCGCATCCGGTCCGCCGCACCCACCCGCCGATGTGGGGCCGCTCCCGACAGCCCCCTCCGGCGGACGCCGATGGGCGTGGATCGCAGCAGTGCTCGTGGTGGTCGCGCTCGTCGCCGGACTCGCCATCGTCTTCGCGGGCCACCGCGACGGGGGCGACTCGGTGGGATCAGCGGGTTCGACCGACGTGACCGTCGATCTCGAGCTCCGGCCGGTGCTCGCAATGACGGCCTGCGCGTCCTCGGGAGGCGACGGTTCCGGCGAGACCGGGCAGGGCTCCGCGGGGATGTCATCGGGCGAAGGGGCGATGACAGACCAGTTCGCCCCCACGTCCACGACCATCGCCGTCCCTGGAGACACGAGCACGACGAGTCCGACGACGACCACCACCGCTCCGACCACCACGGCACCCCTCGGGACGTCCACGGTGCCGCCAACTGCGCCCGACCCCGACCTGCAGGGGACGGCCTTCCAGAGCGAGGACGGAGCGGTCTGCTACACCCTCGGCCCCGCCGGAGCGACCGGAGCGGACCTCGAAGATGCCCACGCGGCGCTGTCGGGAAGCATGACGTGGGGGGTGGAGGTGTCCGCTCGACCTTCGAGCGCGGCCGCCATGAACGACCTGTTCAACGCGTGCTACGCCGCGGATCCGTCGTGCCCGGCGATGGGCACCGATGGCACCGGCGCCGGGCGCGGTCAGCTGGCCATCGTCGTCGACGGCGAGGTGGTGTCTGCTCCGGCGGTGAACGGTCCGGACCTCGCGGACGACACGTTCACGATCTCGGGCAGCTTCACCGAGGCCGAGGCGAAGGCGCTCGCCGACGGCTTGAGCTGACGCCGGGCAGCGTCACGCATCCGTGCCGACCGAACGCCAGGCCAGAGCGGCGGGGACGGCCGAGACGACGGCCAGCACGGTGTGCACCAGCTTGAAGCCGACCTCCTCGTCGGGCTCGAGGCCGTGGTCGTTCGCCCAGATGAAGGGCAGGCGGATCGCCCAGTACGCGATCGTCGCCGCGGCGAAGGTGCGCACGGCGAGCACGAACCACCGCGCCTGGCGGTCGACGCCGCGCACCATCGCCACCCCGATGGCCGCGGCGGCCACCACGAACAGGGTGATGGGCAGCGACCACACCAGCTTCTCGGCGACGGTGTCCTCGTCGTTGGTCCACGCCAACCAGATGCGGTTCGTCCAGATCAGGAGCGTCAGGCCGCAGAACACGGCGACGGGGATCGGACGCAGACGCTCCACGACGGGCGACGGTACCGCCGCCATCCCGACCCGACTAACTTGACCGAACAGTCAAGTTGGTCGGCGGATGCATGCACAGGGGACGACGATGACCGATCTCACGCTCGACGAGTTCAAGGCCGAGGCCCGCACGTTCCTCGATGCCAACGCGGAGCTGAAGGCTGAGGCCACCGAGTTCGTGTGGGGCGAGGGCGACGACGACGTCGCCCTCTTCGAGGAGATCACCCCCGAGGAGGAGGCCCGGCAGCTCGCCGACGCGAAGGCCTGGCTGGGCAAGCGAGCGTCAGCGAACCTGCACTGGATCTCGGGGTCCGCCGAGCTGGGCGGACGAGGGCTCCCACTCCCCTACGCCAACGCCTACCGCTCGCTGGAAGCCCGCTACGACGTGCCCAAGCAGAGCTTCTTCGGCATCGGGCTCGGCATGGTGGCGCCCACGATCCAGGCCCACGGCACCACGGAGACCCACACCTACCTGCCCAAGATGTGGTCGGGCGAGCTGGTCGGCTGCCAGCTGTTCTCCGAGCCTGGTGCGGGCTCCGACCTCGCCGGGCTCACCTGCCGGGCCGAGCGCGACGGCGACGAGTGGGTCATCACCGGCCAGAAGGTGTGGACCTCGGGCGCCCACTACAGCGACATCGGCGAGATCATCTGCCGCACCGACCCCGACCTTCCCAAGCACAAGGGCCTCACCGGCTTCGTGGTCGACATGAAGGCTCCTGGCGTGGAGGTGCGACCGCTGCGCCAGATGACCGGCGGCGCCGCGTTCAACGAGGTGTTCTTCGAGGAGGTGCGGGTGCCCGACCACCACCGCCTGGGCGACGTGAACCAGGGTTGGACCGTCGCCCTCACCACCTTGATGAACGAGCGCGCCTCCATCGGCGGCGGTGGGGGTGGCGGCGGGCTGGGCCTCGCCAGCGCCACCCGCCTCATCGAGATGCTGCGCCACTTCGACCTCGCCGACGACCCGGTCCTGCGCGACGAGCTGGCCCGGCTCTACACCAACTTCCAGGTCGCGAAGTTCACCAACCTGCGCGCCGCCGCCAAGCTCAAGGCCGGCGGCCTTCCCGGCCCCGAGCTGTCGATCGGCAAGCTCGCGCTCACCAACAACCTCACCGCCACCGCCGAGTTCGTCGCCCACGTGCTCGGCCCGCGGCTGGCGGCAGACACGGGCGAGTGGGGAACCTTCGCCTGGTCCACGTTCGTGTGCGGCACCCCGGGCATGCGCATCGCCGGCGGATCCGACGAGACGCTGCGCAACATCGTCGGCGAGCGCGTGCTCGGCTTGCCGAAGGAGCCCGGCATCGATTCGAAGAGCCCCTTCAAGGACCTGCTCAAGGGCTGACGCCGGCGGTCACTCGTACATCTGGAAGCGCGGCGGACGTCCAGCGAGGCGGTCGTCGTTCTCGTTGGCCACGAGCCGCTCCCACAGGTCGCCGGCGTGGGTGGTGGCGTAGAAGCGACCGGCCTTCACCTGGGCCAGCGCGTGGCGGGCGCCCTCCAGCGGCGACAGCGCATCGGGCCCGCCCAACGTCTCGGCGATGGCCTCCGTGGCCAGTCGCGAGGTGGCGGTGTCGGTGGCCGTGCCGAGCGACGCCGGCCGGTTGCGATCGCCGTGGTCGATGTTGGTGGCGACCATGCCCGGACAGACCACCGACGCCGCCACGTGGGAGGCCCCGGCCAGCTGCAGGTCGTGGTGGAGGCTCTCGGCCAGGCCGACGGCCGCGAACTTGGAGGTGCAGTACACCGCCGAGGCCGGCGCCGCGACGACGCCGGCGATGGACGCGGTGATCACCACGTGCCCGGGCGCTCCCGCCTCGATGAGGCGGGGGACGAACGCCCGCACCCCGTTGACGACCCCGCGGAGGTTCACTCCGAGGACCCAGTCCCAGTCGGCCTCGGTCGTCTCCCACGCCGCGCCCCCGGCGAACACCCCGGCATTGAGGCAGACGACCTCCGCTCCACCGAGCGCGTCCCAGGCCTCGGCGGCAGCAGCCTCCACCGCCGTCGCGTCGGCCACGTCGCAGGTCAAGCCGACCACGGTGGCGTCGGGGAACCCCGACCGCAGCTGCGCCACGGCGGCATCGAGCGCCGCCGCCTCGACGTCGAGCACGGCCACGCCACGCGCCCCGTCCTCGAGCAGCGCGGTGGCCAGACCCAGGCCGATGCCGCTCGCACCGCCGGTGACGACCGCTCCGACCCCCGTGAAGTCGTCCAAGGTCAGTCCTCCTGGAGCAGGCCGCGAGCCCAGTCGAGGCCGGCGGCGTTCGATGCGAAGAAGTGCTGGGCACCGGCGTGCAGGTCACGGAAGCCTCGCTGCAGCGGGCCGTCGCGAAGGGCCGAGGTCCCAGCCAGGAGATAGGCCTCCTGAGCGATGCGGGCCGCCTCCTGGTTGGCGTGGGCGCTGGCCTGCCGCACCAGGTTCGCGGTGGCCGCCGAGAGGAAGTCGCCCGTCGCCGCGCACTCGGCCTCCGCCTGCTCGCACGCCTCGCGCGCCCACGCCCGACAGGACCGGTAGCGCGACTCGAGGCGGGCGATGGTGATGAGGCCGTGGTCGGAGTCGCCGATCGAGGTCGCCGCCCCCATCCGCACCCGGCGAGCGGCCACCCGCAGCTCGTCCAGGACGCGCCTCGTCACGCCCAGGGCCCAGGCGGCGTGGCCCACCGCCGTGAGCGGCAGCACGCCGAAGCGATGGGTGGCCGACCCCCGGTGGCAGATGGGGGCGAAGAAGTCGAAGGTCCGGTGGTCGGGGATACGCGCCTGCTCAAGGCGGTAGTCCACCGAGCGGGTGGCGCGCAGGCCCACCACATCCCAGTTGCCGCTGAGGTGGACCTCCCCGACCGGCAAGCAGCCGAACCGGTAGGCGGGGTCGCCACCACCCGGCGGCGCAGCCAAGAACCCGCACCCGGCGTGGGTGGCCAGCTCGATGCCAGATCCGAACTGGTAGCTGCCGTCGACGATCCAGTCGTCGCCGTCGGCCACCGCGGTGCCGTTCGGGGCGAACTGACCGGCCAGCCGTGGCAGCCCACCGTCGAACAGCTCGGCAGCGCCGTCGTCCCCCAGGTACGCGCCGAAGAAGGACAGTCCGGAGTCGAGGGCGAACGCCACCCACCCGATGGACCCGTCGGCCCGTGCCAGCTCGGCCCAGACGTCCATCACGTCGAGGAGGGGGAGGTCGCGCCCGCCCACCTCCGTCGGCACCACCAGACCGTCGAGGGCGGCATCGGCGATGAGACGCAGGGCCTCGGCATCGAAGGATCCGCCGGGCGGCGCCGCCGCGCCGATCTCGTCGAGCTGGTCGAACAGGGCAGCGGCCCGGACTGCGGGCGACTCGGCAGTGGAGGTCATGGTGCGGGTTCCTAGCCCAGCTGGGTTCGGCGCGCTCGCGGCCTCCGCTCCCAGCGTTCGGCACCACCGTCAGAACAGGCTGCCCTGGGGGTCGGGACGCTCGAAGCGCACGGCGCCGGTCCACGGGATGTCGTCCATGAACGCCCAGCTGCGCCGGTGGATGGCGCTGGGACCCAAGCCCCGGAGCGCCTGCTTGTGGCGAGGGCAGGGGTAGCCCTTGTTCCATGCGAAGTCGTAGGCCGGGTAGCTCTCGTCCTCCTCGCGCATCAGGCGGTCGCGGGTGACCTTGGCGAGGATCGACGCCGCGGAGATCGACAGGCACGACGCATCGCCCTTCACGATCATCGTGGTGATGCCCCCGCCGACAAAGTCCCACTTGCCGTCGATCAGCACCTGATCCGGCCGCACCCCGAGGCCCTCGATGGCCCGCCGAGCAGCCAGGCGCTGCGCATCGGACATGCCGAGCTCGTCGCACTCGGTGTGGCTGGCGTGGCCGACCGACCAGGCCACGCACCAATCCGCGATCCGATCGAAGAGCGCCTCTCGCTCCCGCTCGGTGAGCTGCTTGGAGTCGCGCACCTTGTTGACCCGCCGGTCCTTGGGAAGCACGACGGCACCGATCGTGAGGGGACCTGCCCACGAGCCGCGCCCGACCTCGTCGATGCCGACGACCACGTCGTGGCCCTCCTCCCACAGCGCCCGCTCGACCGCGAGCCCGGGCGCCTTGCGCTTCAGCGCCTTGCGGAGCACCGGAGCGGAGGGAGCAGCCATCGCCGGCCAAACCTACCGCCGGCGCCGACGTCGGCCCGCTGCGCGTCACCGAGAGCCGCCCGGTCGTCCCGTCACTCGACCAGTCGACCACGGCCACGGCCACGGCGGGGCTGGTGAAGTTCACGTGTTGCCTGTCCATTTCAGGTGTGAACCGGACATCTCAGAAGGTTCTGAGTGATGTGGTTGCGTCTCGAACATCTGTTCGATAGGGTGATGATCGTGACCTCGACCGCCGACCTCCGGACCCACGCACTGCGGGTCGCTGCCGCGGTGGCACCCGAGGCGATGTCTGGCGCGGCCGCCGCGGCGGCGGTCGCGGACTTCGCCGTGGTCGAGAAGGCGGCGGC
This sequence comes from Acidimicrobiia bacterium, assembly GCA_039812605.1. Taxonomy (GTDB): domain Bacteria; phylum Actinomycetota; class Acidimicrobiia; order Acidimicrobiales; family Iamiaceae; genus Aquihabitans. The sequence continues at coordinate 47,814 of JBDIAX010000026.1, forward strand.
GACCGCACGCATGTTCCTGGCGCTGCGGGTCGCCCGCACCGATGCCTGGAGCGGCCAGGGCCACGCGTCGGCAGCCGACTGGTTGGCCGCGCAGACCGGCATCTCGGTCCGCGAGGCCCACCGGCAGCTCGGCACCGCCCGCAAGGCCGATCGACTCCCCAAGACGAAGGACGCGATGCGCCGCGGCGATCTTTCGCCCGAGCAGGCCGACGCGGTGACAGACGCCGCATCGGTCGACCCCGGAGCGGAGGACGATCTCCTCGCGGCTGCCGCCAACGACACCCACAAGGCACTGCGCGACAAGGCAGCCAAGGCGAAGGCGGCGGCAACCGACGACGCGGCCCGACGCCGCCGCATCCACGAGCGCCGGTCGCTGCGCCGCGGCACCGATGCCGAGGGCGCCTTCTGGGCCCGCCTCTACGGTCCCGGGGACGCGGCCGCTGGCTTCGAGGAGCTCCTTCGCCCGTTCGAGGAGCTGATCTTCCGGCACCACCGTGCCAACGGCATCCGGTCCACCCACGAGAACCGCAGCTTCGACGCGTTCTTCGCCCTCCTCGCCTTCCTCGATGCGGCCAAGCGCGGCGGGGCGTCCCCGTCCTCCGCCGAGCCATCGGTCCACCCGCCCGACCACGCGCCACCGCCCACCGCGAGCCCGGCCCCCAGCCCCAGCGGCGGCGCGCCAGAGACCACGTCGGAGCGACAACCTGAGCGTGCTCCGGCGCCCCCGCCACCCGCGGGTCCTCCCGACCCCGGCCCCGACCCCCGAGCGACCACCTGGCGGCCGCCGTGGAACCCCGAGCAGACCGTCGGGCTGCCGAACCGGCTGCCCGGTGGCAACAACGTCAAGGTCATCGTGCTCGTCGATCACGCCGCCCTGCTGCGAGGCCGCACCACCGCCGGCGAGACGTGCGAGATCGCCGGCGTCGGGCCGATCTCGGTCGAGACCGCCCGGGCCATCCTCCGAGACGACCCGTTCCTCGCCGTCGTCGTTCGCCGCGGTCGCGACGTCGTGAACGTCGCCCACCACGGGCGCGGCCTCAACGCCCACCAGCGCACCGCCATCGAAGCCGGCGGGCTGCGCTGCACCAACGTCGCCTGCAATCGCAGCATCGCGATCGAGATCGACCACCGCACACCGTGGGCCGCCGACCCCATCACGGCGCTCGCCAACCAGGATCCCCTCTGTCCTGGGTGCCACCGGCAGAAGACCCATCACGGCTGGTGCCTGGAACCCGGCGCCGGACCGCGCCGATTCCTCCCACCCGATCGCCCGAACCCATCCCACGAAGCCCACGTGCCCGACCCTCCCGGCGTGTCCGACGGCCGCTGCGCCGAGCCGCCCACCGGCGCCGCGCTCCTGAAGCTCGACCGCCCGCTGACCAAGTCCGAGGCGGACCGGGTGGAGGCCCGGCTCCGAGCCAGCCTCGCCGCTCGAGGGGCACCCGTGCGGCCCAGCGGTCGATCCACGCCGAGCGAGCGGGCACAGGAGGCGTGGTGCTGACCGGCTGGGTCCACCGTGAACGCTCGACGGTTGTCGCCGGTCGCTGTGCGACACTGCGACCGATCACCACCGAGCGCGACACGAGGGGGCTCCGCCCGTGACCGATCGACCCGCTTCCACCGGCACCAGCCGCCGAGCGTTCCTCGCCGCCTCGCTCGCGGCGGCGGGGGTGGCGCTGCTCGACCCCCGGGCGCTCGCCACGGCGCGAGCCCGTGCTGCGGCGTTGCCAGCCGGTGACCTGTTCCCGCTCGGGGTCGCGTCGGGCGACCCCACCGCCACGAGCGTCATCTTGTGGACCCGGCTCATCTCGCCCGATGCCTCGGACCTGGGGGCCGACATCGCCGTCGACTGGGAGATCGCCACCGACGACGCCTTCGGGAGCGTGGTCGCGGCCGGGACGGCCCCGGCGGTCGCCGCGCTCGCCCACTCGGTGCACGTCGACGCCACCGGGCTCACGGCCGACACCACCTACTGGTACCGGTTCTCGGTCGACGGCCGCACCAGCCCCACGGGCAGGACCAAGACGTTCCCCGGCGCCGGGGTCACCCCGGCGCAGGTGCGGCTGGGCCTTTGCAGCTGCCAGAACTGGAGCGACGGCTACTACACGGCCCACGCCGCGCTCGCCACCGAAGACCTCGACGTGGTCCTGTTCGTCGGGGACTACATCTACGAGCGCCCGAAGAGCAGCGGGCCGCGGCCGAGCAGCCTCCCCGAGTCGGTCGACCTCGCCACCTACCGGGCCCGCTACGAGCTGTACAAGGGCGATGCCAACCTCCAAGCCGCCCACGCCGCGTTCGCGTGGATCATCACGATGGACGACCACGAGGTCGCCAACGACGTGCTCGGCGACAACGGCAAGGACGGCGAGGACGCCGGAGACCCCGCCGCCATCGCCGCCTACCGCGCCCGGCGCGGCGACGCGTTCCAAGCTTGGTACGAGCACCAGCCGCTGCGCCTCCCCGCTCCGACGAGTCCCGACTACGTGCTGCACCGCACCGTGGAGCACTCCGACCTGGTCCGGTTCTTCGTCCTCGACGGCCGCCAGTACCGGTCCCTCTACCCAGCGAACGAGTCCGTCGGTGGCGACATCCCCGAGCGCCGAGACCCAAGTCGATCGATGCTCGGCAGCGAGCAGGAGACGTGGCTCGACGGCCAGTTCGCCGCCACCACCGCTCGCTGGAACGTGATCGCCCAGCAGACGGTGATGACCGCCACTCCGATCGGCGCCAGGACGGCCCCGATCTACAACTTCGATCAGTGGGACGGCTACGTCGCCAGCCGCAAGCGACTCCTCCAGAGCCTGGTCGACCACCAGGTCCGCAACCCCCTGGTGCTGTCCGGCGACATCCACCTCGCAGGCGCGGCGTCGATCCGCATGGAAGAGGACGACGACGCACCCGACATCGCCAACGAGATCGTGTGCACCTCCATCTCCAGCCGCTTCGAGGACGCGCTCACCGCCTTCTTCGACGACATGCCCGACCTCGTGCCGTGGATCCGCTACGTGCAGCCCCGCTACCGCGGCTACAGCGTCGTGACGATCACGCCCGAGCGCGCCACCACCGAGTTCCGGGCCATGGCCACCACCGCGGCCCCGACGAGCGCGGTGACCACCGACTTCACCGACGTCATCGAAGACCGAGAGCCGGTGCAGCTCCCGATCGAGGAGACGACGACCACGACCACCACGACCTCCACCACCTCCCCGCAGAGCACCGAGGCGCCCGCCGCGGTGCCGGTGTCGGGCGAGGCGTCGTACACGGGTTGACCGCGCCCATGTCAGCGGTGCACCGCTACGCCACCTCGCTGCGATGGGCCGGGTCCACCGGGGTCGGCTACGAGGCGTACCACCGCGCCCACGAGGTGGAGGCCATCCCCGCGGCCACCCGCCTGGTGCTCTCGTCGGATCCCGCCTTCCGAGGCGACCCCACCCTCCTCAACCCCGAGCAGCTCGTCGTGGCAGCCGCATCTTCGTGCCAGCTCCTCGCGTTCCTCGCGGTGGCCGCACGCGCCCGCCTCGACGTCGTCGGCTACCTGGACGAGGCGACCGCGGAGATGCCCGAAGACGACCCGCCGATGCGCATCGTCCGCATCCACCTGCACCCGACGGTCACCCTCGCCGACACCGGTCGGGCCCGCCCGGATCGAGCCCGGCTCGAACACCTCGCCGAGGTCGCCCACCGCGAGTGCTTCATCGCGAACAGCCTGCGCACGGAGGTGGTCGTCACCCCGACGTTCACCTGGACGGAAGGTCGCTCCGACACCGCCGCCGATTGACTCGTCGCCCGCCGCCTCGCCACGACCCCCGACGTCGCCCCCAGCCGAACGTGACCGGTCCCCACCCCACCCCACCCCACGGAGTCAGGGGCGGCTCCAGGGCGGGGAAGGGCGGATCCTCGGTGCCACGGTCGGGTCGGGGGTCGCCTCTATCCTCGGCGGCGTGTCCGACCCGACCGACCCCACGGTGCGCTCACCGCTCGAACCGGGCACCAAGGTGGACGTCCGGACCGGGTTCGACCGGTCGTGGGCCAACGGGTTCGAGGTCCACGACGCCGACGGCGACGGCTACCGGGTGCGGCGGCGCAGCGATGGCGAGGTCCTGCCGGTCACCTTCACCCGCGACGACGTCCGCCGCGAACGGCGCAACGCCATGTGGTGGTACTGAGCTCCCGGCCATGCACCGGGCAACGGAGGCGCGGGACCGCCGGGACCCGGATCCGGGACGCCGATCCGGGACGTCGATCTGACACGGTGACGCAGCCCTGGCGCGGGCATCGAGGGCGGTCAGCCGGTGCCGACGCCGCCACCCATCAGGGCGATGAAGTCCTCGACCTCGATGGCGGTGAGGGTGAGCGTCTTGAGGGTGCCGCGCGCCGCGAGCGT
>JBDIAX010000027.1:0-51335 GCA_039812605.1 Acidimicrobiia bacterium
TCGGCGGGAACCTCCGCAGCGGGGGCCTCCGCCGGGGGTGCCTCCACCGCTGGCGTCGGCTCCTCGGCCACCGGCTTCGGCGTGGCCTTGGCCGCCGGCTTGGTCGACTTCTTCTTCTCGGGCTTGGGCTCTTCGGGCTGCTCGTCGCGGACCAGCCCCTCACGCTCCGCCTTGCGTCGCACGCGGTCCGCCTGGGCGTCCTCGATGCTCGATGAGTGCGTCTTCACGGCGATGCCGAGCGCGACGCACAGGTCCAAGGTCTCCTTGTTGGTGAGACCGAGCTCCTTCGCGAGCTCGTGGACGCGGATCTTTGCTGCCAACGTGGGTTCGCCAGCCCTTCTGTTCTGGTCGTCGTGGCGCGCCCGGGAATCCGGGCACGGTTCTCCAGTCTCGCGCAGCCACCCGGCCGAGCACGAAGTTGGATGTGGTCAGGACCCCTGGCCGGCGTCGAGAGCCGAGCGGAGCTCCGCCAGCGCCGTGGCGCTCACCGGTGCCCGAAGCGATCGGGCGAACCCGTTGCGCCGGACGGCGAGGTCGAGGCAGGAGGCGGACGCCCGGCAGAGCCAGGCGCCTCGGCCGGGCAGTGTACGCCCGACGAGGAGCGATCCCTCGTCTGACCGGGTGATGCGGACCAGGTCCGCCTGGTCGTGCCGCTGTCGGCAGCCGACGCAGGTGCGGACCGGGCCCGCGGTGTCACCCGACGTCGTCGCCGCCTTCGGCGGCCGTGTCGGCGGCATCGCCGTCCTCGGTCGGCGCCTCGTCCGCCGGTGCCTCGTCCGCGGGGGCATCGCCCTCGTCGTCACCGGCACCCTCGACCATGGCGTCGCCCTCGTCGGCGGGCACCCACACCTGCTCGCCGGCCTCGTTGAGCACCCACTCGCCCTGCGCCCACTCGTCGGCGTTCTGGTACGACTCCTCCTCGGCCAGCTGGCTCTCGGACTTGATGTCGACGCGCCAGCCGGTGAGGCGGGCGGCCAGGCGGGCGTTCTGACCCTCCTTGCCGATGGCGAGCGACAGCTGGTAGTCGGGGACGATGACCTCGGCGGTGCCGGTGTCCTCGTGGATCCGGACCTCCTTGACCTTGGCCGGCTGGAGGGCCTTGGCCACGAAGTCGGGCAGGTCCTCGGAGAACGGGACGATGTCGATCTTCTCGCCACGCAGCTCGTTGACCACCATGCGCACGCGGGCGCCACGGGCACCGACGCACGCGCCGACGGGGTCCACGTTCTGGTCGTTCGACCAGACGGCGATCTTGGTGCGGTGCCCGGGCTCGCGGGCGCACGCCTTGATCTCGACGATCCCGTCGGCGATCTCGGGCACCTCGAGCTCGAACAGGCGCTTGATGAGGCCCGGGTGCGTGCGGCTCACGACGATCTGCGGGCCCTTCGCGGTCTTGCGGACCTCGACGATGTAGGCCTTGAGGCGGCTGTTGTTCTCGGGCCGCTCGTAGGGCACCTGCTCGGCCTGGGGCAGCAGCGCCTCGACCCGACCGAGGTCGAGCAGCGTGTAGCGGGCATCGGTCTGCTGGATGATGCCGGTGACGATGTCGCCCTCGCGCCCCGCGTACTCCTCATACTTCATCTCGCGATCGACCTCGCGCAGGCGCTGCATCATCACCTGCTTGAAGGTCTGTGCCGCGATGCGCCCGAGGGTGGCCTGGTCGGGGGTGACGTCGAGCTCGGGCCCGAAGGGCTCGCCCTCCTCGTCGAGCTCCTGGGCGGTGACGCGCATGTCGCCGGTCACGGGATCGATGGTCGCCCACGCGTACTCGTAGGCGCCGGGGAGCCGCTTGTACGCCGTCTCCAGCGCGTCCGCGAGCGCGCCCATCAAGACCTCGGGCGCGATGCCCTTCTCGGCCGCGAGGGTGCGGATCGCCTCCATGCGTTCTTCGTTCATGACCTGGCTGCCTTCTTCTTCTGTGACGGGGACGAGGAGCGGGCACCCGGCTTGGCCGCCGGGCCCCACTCGAAGACGGTGCGAGCGCGCTCGATGCGATCGAGCGCCACGGTGCGAGGTTCGCCGTCGACCTCGACGACGATGGCGTCGTCGTCGGCGGTGACGAGGGTGCCCCTGACGCGGCGGTCGCCCTCGGCACCAGCGCGGAGCTTGAGCGAGACGAGCGAACCGACCGCGCCAGCGAAGTGCTCCGGGCGGCGCAGCGTGCGCTCGAGGCCCGGGCTCGACACCTCGAGCGTGTAGTGGCCGGCGATGGGGTCGGCCTCGTCGAGGGCGTGGGAGATGGCCCTCGTGAGCTTGGCGATGACGTCGAGCGAGACGCCCCCCTCGCGCTCGACGGTCACGCGCAGCACGCCACCGTTGAAGTCGATGTCGTAGAGCGAAGCGCCCACATCGGCCACCAGGGGCGCGACCAGCTCGCGGGCTCGGCCGGCGGTGTCCATGGGGCGCCTCCTCTCGTGGCTCGGGGGTCGTGGGGAACCTGGCGGTGGCGCGGCGGTGAACCGTGCCGAAACAAACAAGAAGCGTGGGCCCAGGCCCACGCCTCGCGGCCCGAAGGCCAGCAGGTCGAGCATAGCGGATCCGCCTCTCCGACCGCCCGTCGGAGCATGACGGGCGTCACACCGACCTCGCCTGGCCGGGGGTCGGCACACCCACGGCAATGATGGGAGCCATGACGACCTGGAGCGACTTCCGCGCCGCCGCCCCCGACCTGGAGGCTCGGGCCAAGGCCATCCTCACCTCGACCACCAACTGCGTGCTGGGCACGGTCCGAGCCGACGGCTCGCCTCGCCTGAGCGGGATCGACCCGTTCTTCGTCGACGGCGAGCTGCACCTCGGGTCCATGCCCGACGCCCGCAAGGCCGACGACCTGCGGCGCGACCCGCGCCTCGCCCTCCACGCGGTTCCCTGGGAGTCGCGGCGGGTCAAAGATGGCGCCGATGCGCCCGGCGAAGCTGACGCCAAGCTGACCGGGCGAGCTGTAGAGCTCCCCGCGGACGAGGCTCGCGCGGTGTTCACCGCCTACTTCGCCGAGCGGGGGATCGACGAGGCGCCCGATGACGGCTACCTCTTCCGCGTCGAGCTCGACTCCGTCGCCACCGTGCACGTCGAGGGCGACCAGCTGGTGATCGACCGATGGACCGCCACCGACGGACGCAAGACCATCCGCCGCAGCTGATCGGCCCTCAGTAGGCGCGCGCCACCACCGCGACCACGCCCGGCTCGTCCTCGGAGGTGGGAACCCCACCGTCCGCGCTCTGCAGGCACCGCACGGTCACCGCGTCCTCGGCCAGCTTCGCCTCACCAGCCTCGCCGACGTTCGCCCACGGGATCCGGGCGAAGCCGACCTGCGCGGCGTCCCGTGCCTCGTCGATCGTGGACACCTCCGCGGTCCGCTCGTCGCGGCGAGCGGTGGCGTCGGCGAGCAGATCGCGTTGGATCTGGTCGAGCAGGCCCGGGACCGATGCCGCCACCGAATCGACGCGGTGCTGGACCTTCTCGCTCGTGTCTCGGCGCACCACCGTGACCTCGCCGTTCGCGAGGTCACGGGGACCCACCTCGATGCGCACGGGCACGCCCTTGAGCTCCCAGTCGGTGGCCCGACGGCCGAAGGAGGTGTCGGTCCGGGCGTCGAGCCTGGCTCGCACGCCCGATCCCTGGAGGTCGGCGACCAGCTTGGCAGCGACCTCCTCAGCACCGTCGGCATCCTTGATCACCAGCACCACCACCTGGGTGGAGGCGAGGCGCGGCGGGATCCGGAGCCCGGCGTCGTCGCCGTGGCACATGATGAGCCCGCCCATCATCCGGGTCGACACGCCCCAGCTGGTGGTCCACGCGATCTGCTGGGTGCCCTCGGCGTCCTGGAACGCGATGTCGAACACCTTGGCGAAGTTCTGGCCGAGCTCGTGGCTGGTGCCCATCTGGAGGGCCTTGCCGTCGCCCATCATCGCCTCGCAGGCCAGCGTGTTGGTGGCGCCTGCGAAGCGCTCCTCACGGGTCTTGCGCCCGATCAGCACGGGGATGGCGAGCACCTCCACCATGAAGTCGCGGTACACGTCGTGGAGGATCCGCAGCGCGTAGGCCGACGCATCGGCCTCCGTCGCGTGCGCCGTGTGGCCCTCCTGCCACAGGAACTCCGAGGTCCGGAGGAAGATCCGCGTCCGCTTCTCCCAGCGGACCACGTTGGCCCACTGGTTGAGCAGCAACGGGAGGTCCCGGTAGCTGTTCACCCACTTCGCCATGAACTCGCCGATGACCGTCTCGCTGGTCGGCCGCACCACCACCGGCTCCTCGAGCTGCTCGCCGCCGGCGTGCGTGACCACCGCCAGCTCCGGGCTGAAGCCCTCCACGTGCTCGGCCTCTCGGGTCAGGTAGGCCTCGGGGATGAACAGGGGGAAGTACGCGTTCTCGGCACCAGCCGCCTTGATGCGAGCGTCGACCTCGGCCTGCATCCGCTCCCAGAGCGAGTAGCCGTACGGGCGGATGACCATCGTTCCCCGGACCGGACCGTTGTCGGCCAGCTCGGCCTTCGCGAGGACGTCCTGGTACCAGCGGGGGAAGTCGTCCGCCTGGGGGGTGAGCACGGGTGCCTTGGCCATGGCGAGCAACCGTACCGGGCGAGGTCAGAAGCCCGCGAGGGGGAACCCGCAGGTCTCCTGGGAGAACTCGTTGGCGGTCAGCGCCGCGGCGCTCGACTCGTCGAGGCCCGGCTGCGCGGCCAGCTTGGTGCCGAAGTCCATGAGGCTCGTCGACTCCTCGGCAAGGTCGCCGGCGGACTCGCTCACCGATCGGAGCGTCTCGAGCTCGTCGCTGATCTCCGTGTCGAGGGCGATGGCATCGTCGTACAGGGAGATCAGGTCATCGGTGTTGTCCACGTAGAACGCCTGGATCCTCGTCCAGTCGCCGGCAGCCACCAGGTCGTTCGCCTCCGCATCGAGGGTCTTCAGCTCGTCGAGGAGCCCGCAGATCTCGTCGCCGTCCGGCGACGCCTCGGTGGTGGTCGTCGCGCCTTCCTCCTCGGCCTCGGTGGTGGTCACCTCGTCCTCGGACGGCACGGTCGCCTCCTCGGTCGTCGCCGCGGTGGTCGTCCCCTCCGCCTTCGAGTCATCGTCGCTGGCGTCGGAGCCGCCCGAGGTGCCGCAGCCGGCGAGGAGGGCGAGCGCCAGCGTGGCGACGACGAGGGCGGAGCGGATCGGGGCGGCGCGCATCGAGGGATGCTACGACCCGGTTGCGGCGCCGTGGCTCGTCGCGGGCATCCTGGGCCGATGGAGATCGAGATCACGCACGAGACCAACGCCGACGGCGGCCGGTACCGCCTGTTCGTCGACGGCGCCGAAGCGGGTGAGCTCGACTACGAGGTGAACGCTGACGGCGCTCGGGACTTCACCCACACCGGTGTGCGCGAGGAGCACGAGGGCCAGGGCTTGGCCGCCAAGTTGGCCGCCAAGGCGCTCGCCGACGCCCGCGACGAGGGCACCCCGGTGCGGGCGACGTGCCCGTACGTGAAGCGCTACCTCGAGCGCCATCCGGAGGAACGGGACCTGCTCGCGCCCTGAAGAGGTAGCTGGGGAGCGCCCCACCGACGGGGACGCCACGATCTGCGATCATCGAGCGATGTCGACCGCTGACGACGGCTCCCGCGCCGACGCACGAACCGATGCTCCCGACCCGACGCCAGGCTCGGCCTCCGAGCGAGGACACCGCTTCGGCGACCTCGACGGCGACGGCCACCTCGACCGTCACGAACGGTTCGAGCTGCTGCGCGACGCCGCCATCCAGGCCGAGCTCGACACCGGCCGCCATGAGGAGACGGAGGCACAGGCGAAGCGCCACGTCGTGGTGCGCATCGGCACGATCGTGGTCGGCTTCATCGTCCTCATCGCTGGCCTGGCGATGCTCGTGCTCCCCGGTCAGGGGATCATCACCGTCATCATCGGCCTCACCATCCTCGCCCGCGAGCTGCCGTGGGCCGCGCGCATGCTCGAGTACGCCAAGCGCAAGGCCAAGGTGGACGAGCTCAAGCAGCAGCCGATCTGGGTGAAGGCCGTCGCTTGGGGCTTCACCGCGCTGGCCATCGCCGCGTCCGGCTGGTACCTGTTCCTGGCCGACCCGAAGCCCACGCTCGCCGACGTGCTGCCGTGGAACTGGGGCTGAGCTTGTGATCAACCGGACGCTTCGCGTTTCAGCGGGGTGCTTCGGGCGCACCTCCACCACCAACCGCGGCCGAGGGCCATCGACCACATAGCACCGGTCGTCATCACCGGGACCGTGGACCGACCGTTGGGACTCGCCGTCCCTGCACCGCGCCCGCCCACCCTGCTCGCCCGCGACGATGGGAACGCGACCGAGTCAGCCCTCGGCGAGGTGCTTGCGGATGAGGTCGACCTTCTGCTCGGACGCGTTGGCGTCGGCTCCCTGTTCGTCGAGGAGCGCGGCTCGGTCGGCCTCGGCCGCCTCGGCCGCACCCGCCTCGGCATGGGTGAGCGCCCCGTCGATGCCTTCCTCCGCGATGGTGCCGGCCCAGTGCACCAAGGCCTCCACCATCTCCGCCTCGGGCACCACTGCCACCACCTGACCCTTCACGAACAGGTGGCCCTTCTTGCGGCCCGCGGCGATCCCCAGGTCGGCGTCGCGCGCCTCGCCCGGCCCGTTCACCACGCAGCCCATGACCGCCACCTGGATCGGGATCTCCATGCCTTCGAGCGCAGCCTGGGCATCGCTGGCGACGCGGATGACGTCGACCTCCGCTCGCCCGCAGGAGGGACACGCGATGAGATCGAGGCCCTTGCGCTCGCGCAGGCCCATCGCCTCGAGCAGCACCCGACCGGCCTTCGCCTCCTCGACGGGATCGGCGGTGAGCGAGTAGCGGATGGTGTCGCCGATGCCCTCCGCGAGCAGCGCAGCGATGCCCGCCGTGGCCTTGACCACGCCTGCCGGCGGCGGGCCGGCCTCGGTGACGCCCAGGTGGAGGGGGTGGTCGGTGGCCTCGGAGAGCTGCCGGTAGGCCTCGATCATGAGCGGCACGCTCGAGGCCTTCACGGAGATCTTCACCTGGTCGAAGCCGACCTCGTCGAAGTAGGCGAGTTCCATCTGCGCGGACTCGACCATCGCTTCGGGGGTGACCCTGCCGCCGTACTTCTGGTAGAGCCGCTCATCGAGCGAACCACCGTTCACACCGATGCGGATCGGCACGCCGCGGTCTCGGGCCTCGGCCGCGATGAGCTTGATGTGCTCGGGCTTGCGGATGTTGCCCGGGTTGAGCCGCAGGCCGTGGACGCCCGCGTCGAGCGCGGCGAGGGCCATGCGGTGGTTGTTGTGGACGTCCGCGATGATCGGCACCGGCGACCGGGGGATGATGTGGGCCAGGCCGGCGGCGGCGTCGGCGTCGTTGCAGGTGCAGCGCACGATGTCGGCCCCAGCACCGAACAGGGCGTAGATCTGCTGGATCGTGCCGTCGACGTCGGCCGTCTTCGTGGTGGTCATCGACTGCACCGAGATCGGGGCGTCGCCACCCACCGTCACGGGGTTGGAGGGGTGGGCCAGGGTGATCGAGCGGGTGCGCTTGCGCTCCGCGACCGAGATCGAGCCGTCGTCCACCGCTAGCCGCCGATCGGGTTGACGACGTCGAGGTACAGGCTCGTGATGAACAGGAGCCCCAGCAGGATCACGACCCCGTAGGTGAGCGGCAGGAGGCGGCTCACGTCCGCGAAGTAGCGGCGCTCGCCGTAGTTGCGGCGCTTCTCCTGGATCTTCTCGTAGACCGCGATGGAGACGTGGCCGCCGTCGAAGGGCAGCAACGGGACGAGGTTGAACATGCCGATGAAGATGTTGATCAAGGCGAACAGCCCGACGAGCGCCCCCGGGTCGACGCCGCCGACGTCGGAGCCGATGCGCACGAGGCCGTAGATCGACAGGATGCGGTTCTCGCCGGAGCCACCGCTCGACGAGGTCGCCACCGCGGTGGCCGAGCAGGGATCGGCCTCCTCCGCGCTCTCGGTCTCCTGGCGGGTGGTCCGGTCGTCTTGGGCGCTGCTGACCTGCGAGGCGAAGTCGCCGATGCCGCTCGGGCTGAAGAAGCGGCCGAGGCCCTTGGCGGAGATCCACACGATCTCCCCGAACTGCTTGGGGGTCTGCCACAGCGCTTCGACCGGGTTCATGCGCTCGTTCGGGGCCGGGGCCATCACGACGCCGATGCCGCAGCTCGTGACGTCGTCGTAGGTGTATGCGTGCAGGTCGACGTCGGCGGTGATCTCCTGTCCGTCGCGCAGGACCGTGATCGGCACCGTCTGGCCTCGCAGCGGCCGCACCACGCGGGTGAGGTCCCGTGCGGTCGCGATCTCCTGGCCGTCGATGGCCACGACCTGGTCGCCGACCTCCAGCCCCGCTTCGTCGCCGCCGCTGGTCGGGATGACCTCCTCGAGCACCGCAGGTCGGTCGCCGACATCCGCGGTGAGCGACTTGTGAGGCTGGCCGATGAACACCAGGGCGACGAAGATGAGGACGAGGGCCAGGGCGAAGTGCATCGCGGAGCCGGCCACGGCCACACCGATGCGTGCCCAGAACGGCTTCTGCCGGTAGGTGCGGGCCTCGATGGCGGGATCGACCTCGTCGATGTTCACCATGCCGGGGATCTTCACGTAGGCGCCGGCCGGGATCAGCTTGATCCCGTACTCGGTCTCGCCTCGCTGGGTGGACCACAGCTTGGGCCCGAAGCCCAAGAAGAACTCGGTGACCTGCATGCCCGCCCGCTTGGCCATGAGGTAGTGGCCCAGCTCGTGCAGGGTGATCATCACGATCACCGCCAGCACCATGACCAGCATCCAGGGGTTCGAGATGCCCAGGGCGACGAGCGCCAGCACCATGACGCCGAGGCGCAGGGCGGCGAAGCGCGGCGGCCCGCTGCTCGGGCGATCGACGTCGGTCGTGAGCCCGCGGGTGCGCAGCGCGGTGCCGACGGGTCCGGTCCCCTCGTAGCCCTCCGGCAGCGCAGGAGGCGCGGACGCGTCAGCGTCGGGGGGACGGGGGGTCTCGAGCATCAGGTCGTGCCTTCGTTGGCGGGGGTGATCCCCATCACGCTACGGGCTTCTCGCCGAGCGCGGCGGTCGGCCTCGACGACGGCGGTCACATCGTCGGCGGGAGCGCCGTCGAAGCGGTCGAGGACCGAGGCACACACCGCCGCGATGTCCGACCACGCGACGCGCCCATCGAGGAACGCGGCCACGGCCTCCTCGTTGGCGGCGTTGAGCCACGCCGGCGCCAACCCGCCGGCGCGCCCCGCGGCGTACGCGAGCCCGAGGCACGGGAACGCGCCGAGGTCCGGCGGCTCGAAGTCGAGGCGGGCGAGGCTGCGCCAGTCGATCGCGCCGAAGGCAGCGCCGGAGCGATCGGGCCAGGCCAGGGCGTAGCCGATGGGCAGGCGCATGTCGGGCATCGACAGCTGGGCGATGGTGGAGCCGTCGGTGTAGGTGACCATCGAGTGCACCACCGACTGGGGGTGGACCACGACCTCGATCTCGTCGAACCCGATGCCCACGCCGTCGCCGCCCGCTGGCGCCCCGAACAGCTCGTGGGCCTCGATCACCTCGAGGCCCTTGTTCATCAGCGTCGACGAGTCGACCGTGATCTTCGGGCCCATGCTCCACGTCGGGTGAGCGAGGGCGTCCTCGACGGTGACCGACGCGAGCTCGTCCTTGGTGCGGCCTCGGAACGGGCCGCCGCTCGCGGTGAGGACCAGCGCCTCGACCCGAGCGGGGCCCTGGGGGTCGCGCGATCGGAGGCACTGGTGGAGGGCGCCGTGCTCGCTGTCGACGGGGACGAGCTCGGCGCCCGGCGTGCGACGGGCCCGCTGCACCACCGGTCCGCCGGCGATGAGCGACTCCTTGTTCGCCAACGCCAGGCGTCGTCCGGCTTCGAGGGTTGCGAGCGTGACCTCGAGACCCGCGAACCCGACCACCCCGTTGACGCACACGTCGGCTTCGGCACCGAGCGAGGCGAGCCCATCGGTGCCGCCGCGGACCTCGACGCCGCTCAGGCGCAGGCGCTCGGTCGCCGCGGGAAGGGCCGCGTCGTCGGAGATGGCCACGACCTTGGGTCGCACGGCCGCCACCTGCGTGGCGAGCAGATCGAGGTTGCGACCCGTCGCTCCGAGGGCCACGACCTCCCAGCGGTCGGGCTCGGCGGCGACGACGTCGAGCGTCTGGGTGCCGATCGACCCGGTGGAACCGGCGATCGCGACCGTGGTCACCCGACGAAGGCGAGCGTGAGCCAGAGCACGACCGGCATCACGAACAGCATCGCATCGATGCGGTCCAGCATCCCGCCGTGGCCGGGCAGCAGCGAGCCCATGTCCTTCACGCCCAGGTCCCGCTTGAGGATCGACTGGCAGAGGTCGCCGAGCGGTGCCGCGATGGCCGCGCCCACACCGAGGACGAGGGCCGCGCCGACGCCGTCCCACGGACCGAGCCCGGCGACCACGGCGAAGAGCGTCACGACCAGCGCGCACCCCATCCCCGCGACCAGGCCCTCGACGGTCTTGTTCGGGCTCGCCGCGCTGAGCGGCCGATGGCCGATGGCTCGGCCGATGAACAGGCCCCCCACGTCGTAGCCCACCGTGGCGAGCACCGCGACGATGAACAAGCCACGGCCCTCGGGGAGCAGCAAGATCGCGCTCGCCGCGGAGCCGAGGCCACCGATCCAGAACACCCCGAGCAGCGTCGCCCCGGAGCCCTCCAGGACGCGCGGGTCCTCTCCCCCGCCGCCGACCAGGTACCAGAGCAGGACCGTGCCGATGGTCAAGAAGCCCACCAGCGGCACGGCGTCGAGGCCTCGCCAGTACACCGCGAAGGGCATGGCGACCGCAGCCACGGTGCCCACGACGCGGGCGGCCTCCCAGCCCACCCGGCGAAGGACGTCGAAGTACTCCACCGCGGCGATGCCGAGCGCAACGGCGACGAGGATGTTCGCGATGCCAGGGCCCAGCTTGAGGGCCAGCAGCACCAGCACGGCGAGGCCGACGCCCACGCCGATGGCGACCGGCATGTTGCGGCCCCCGTTGTCGGGGCCGCGCGGCGGTCCGAACCCCCCGCGGGGGTCATCGGCGGCGTCGTCGGCGTGCTGTTCGTCCCAGCCTTCGTCGTTGCTCCAGGTGCCGCCGGTGTCGTCGCCCTCCTCCGACGCGCTCCAGTCGTCGCCACCGACCTCCCAGCGTGGCCCCCCGCTCGGCTCGCTCATGCGCTCCTCCACCCGTTCGTCCATGTCTTCGAACCCGAAGTACTCGTGGTGCGTGGGCTCGGCGTCTTGATCGCCGAGCACCCCGACGCGGACCTCGCCGCTCGTGCTCGCCAACTGCTCCACGAACCCATCGTCGCCCCAGTCATCGTCCGCGTCGCGCCACCGGGGGGTCGAGGTCGCGAACGACGACCACGCGTCGAGGTCGTCCTCGTCGTCGCGGATCAGCGGGCCGTCGTCGTTGATCAGCACCGCCGGCACCTCGCCCGTGGGCGGCTCGGTCCAGTGCGGGAGCGACACAGGCCCCGTCACGGGGTCCGGCGCCGGCTGCACGGGAGGTCGCTCGATCCGGCTCGGATCCGCGCTCGCGTCGAGCGGGAACCGCAGGGCTGGCCGTTGGCCTTCGGGCGGCGCCGGTGGCCGGTCGCCGAAGCGCAGCTCGTCGTCGGTGCGGCGCGCCGCGACGTCGCCGCGCTCCATGGCCTCGGCCGCCTCGTCTGCCCCGATGATGCGCACGCCCTCGGAGGGGTCTGCGGGCTGCTCGTCGGGTCGGTTTCCTCGCTGGTCGTCCATGTCGCCTCCTGCTCAGTCTTCGAGCAGCTCCTGCTCCTTGTGGGCCAACGCCGCGTCGATCTCCGCCTCGGCCGCATGGGTGACCTTGTCGAGCGCCTTCTCGGCCCGGGCCAGCTCGTCTTCGGACAGCTCGCCGTCCTTCTCGAAGCCCTCGAGCTCCTGGCGTCCCGACCGGCGGAGGTTGCGCACCGCGATGCGGCCATCCTCGGCCATGCCCTTCACGATCTTCACGTACTCCTTGCGACGCTCGGCGGTGAGCGGCGGGAACGTGAGGCGGATGTTGTTGCCGTCGTTGCTGGGGTTCAGGCCCAGGTCCGAGGTGCGGATGGCCTTCTCGATCGCGCCCATCGCCCCCTTGTCGAACGGGCTGATGACCAGCATCCGGGCCTCCGGCACGCTGAAGCCGGCGAGCTGCTGCAGCGGGACGTCGGAGCCGTAGTACTCGACCTGGATCTTCTCGACCAGCGCCGGCGCCGCCCGGCCGGTGCGGATGGTGCTGAACTCCTGGCGGGCCCGGTCCACGGCGCGCGCCATGCGGTCCTTCGTGTCGTCGATCACCATCGACGCCATGTCGTCGCTCATCGGTCTGCGGGTCGGCTGCTGGTCACCGGACCAGGGTACCGACTCCCCGCTCACCGGTGAGGACACGCCGGAGGTTCCCGCTGCTCATGGCGTCGTACACGACGATCGGCAGGGCGTTGTCCATGCAGAAGGTGATGGACGTGGGGTCCATCACCGCGAGGCCCTTGTTGAGGACCTCCATGTAGGTGACCTCGTCGAGCTTGGTGGCCGTCGGGTCCTTGCGGGGATCGGCGGTGTAGACGCCGTCGACGCCACCGTGGGTGCCCTTGATGACCGCGCCAGCCGACAGCTCCGCGGCGCGGAGGGCGGCGGGGGTGTCGGTGGTGAAGAAGGGCGCGCCCAAGCCTCCGGCGAGGATGACGACCCTCCCCTTCTCGAGGTGGCGCATCGCCCGACGGCGGATGTAGGGCTCGGCGATCTGCTCCATGTGCAGCGCCGTCATGACCCGGGTGGGCTGGTCGAGCTGCTCGAGGGTGTCCTGGAGGGCCAGGGCGTTGATGACCGTGGCGAGCATGCCCATGTAGTCGGCCTGGGCGCGGTCCATGCCCGCGCCCGCGCCGGTCATGCCCCGCCAGATGTTGCCGCCGCCGATGACCACGGCGACGTCGACCCCCATCGAGCGGGCGTCGACGATCTCCTGGGCGAGCTGGCGGACGACGCTGCCGTCGATGCCCGAGGCGGCGGCGCCGGCGAACGCCTCCCCGGAGAGCTTGAGGACGATCCGATCCCAACGCGAGTCGGTGACCGAAGCCTCGGTTCCCCCCGGGGTGGCGTCGACCACGTCAGGCGCCGATCGAGACCTGGGCGAACCGGACGATCGAGGCGCTGCCCAGCAGCTGGGCGATCGTCTGCTTGTCGTCCTTCACGTAGGGCTGGTCGATGAGCACCTGATCCTTGTACCAGGCACCGAGGCGGCCCTCGACGATCTTCGCGATCGCTTGCTCGGGCTTGCCCTCTGCTCGGGTGATCGACTCCAGCGTCTCGCGCTCCTTCGCCACCTCGCCTTCGGGGACCTCGTCGTTGGTGAGGTACTTGGGCTTGGTGAAGGCGATGTGCACGGCGATGTCGTGCGCCAGCTCCTGGGTGCCGCCGTCGAGTTCGACGATCACGCCGAGCACGCCGCGCCCGTCCTGGCGGTGGACGTAGGTGTCGATGACGTTGCCATCGGCTGCCTCGAAGCGGACGACCTCGCCGAGCTCGATGTTCTCCTTGAGGACGACCTTGAGGTCGTCGATCTCGGTGTCCTTCTTGCCGGCCGCACCCTCGCCTTCGATGGCGACGATGGTGGCGATCTCCTGGACGAGGTTCGAGAACTGGTCGGACTTGGCGACGAAGTCGGTCTCGCACTTGAGCTGGGCGATGGCCGCGGTGCCGTCGACGAGCGACACGGCCACGGTGCCCTGGCTGTTGTCGCGATCCTCGCGGGCCGCGGACTTGGCCAGGCCCTTCTCCCGGAGCCACTTGGCGGCGGCCTCGGGGTCGCCCCCGTTCTCCTGCAGCGCCTTCTTGGCGTCCATCATGCCGGCGCCGGTGGACTGGCGCAGGGCTTGGACGTCCTTGGCGGTGAACTCAGGCATTCGGGGTGCTCTCCTCGGTGGTCTCGGTCTCGGCGGGAGCGGCCTCGGCGGCGGGCTCCTCGACAGCAGGGGCCTCGGCGGCGGGCGCCTCCTCCGCGGGGGCCTCGGCCTGCTGGGCGGCAGCGGCGATGCGGGCCTCGCGCTCGGCCGCAGCAGCGGCGGCCTGGCGACGGGCCTCGGCCTGCTGGGCGGCGACGGCGGCCTCCTCCTCGGCGGAGCGGGCACGGGGCGGCTGGGCCGCGCCGGGGCGCTTCGACGCGATGAGGCGGCCCTCCTCGACGGCATCGGCGATCACGCGGCACATGAGGGCGCCGGAGCGGATCGCGTCGTCGTTGCCGGGGATGACGTACTGGATGATGTCGGGGTCGCAGTTGGTGTCGACCACGGCCACGATCGGGATGCCGAGCTTGTTGGCCTCGGTCACCGCGATGTGCTCCTCCTTGGTGTCGAGGATGAACACCAGGCTGGGGAGCTTCTCCATCTGGGCGATGCCGCCGAGGTTGCGCTCGAGCTTCGCCAGCTCGCGGCTGATCAGCAGCGCTTCCTTCTTGGGCATGGCCTCGAACTCGCCCGAGTCGCGCATGCGGCGGTACTCGGCCATCTTGGCGACGCGCTTGGACATGGTCTCGAAGTTGGTGAGCATGCCGCCGAGCCAGCGCTCGTTGATGTAGGGCATGCCGCACTTCTCGGCGTAGCTCTGGATCGGGTCCTGGGCCTGCTTCTTGGTGCCGACGAACAGCACCGAGCCGCCGTCGGCGACGGTGTCGCGCACGATGGTGTAGGCGGCTTCGAGGCGCTGCAGGGTCTGCTGCAGGTCGATGATGTAGATGCCGTTGCGCTCACCGAAGATGAACCGCTTCATCTTGGGGTTCCAGCGCCGGGTCTGGTGGCCGAAGTGGACTCGGGCCTCCAGCAGCTGCTTCATGGTCACGACGGGTTCCGTCATGGCTCTCCTCTCCAACGGTTGGCGATGCCCGCTCCCTCGCGCCGCCGGGGAACCGGAGGCGACCGTTGGTGGGGACCGGGCTGGTCTGGACGCGACCCACCGGGCGGTGGGCCGACGTACGAGTGTAGCGACGACCCCGGACGTCGCCCAAGGTGGTGGACGGCCTGGTGAGGGCGAGTCCCGTGGATCACCAGACCACGGGCCCGCCTCGCTCGAGCAGGTGGCGCACGACGCTGCGCAGGTCCGCTCCGGCTGCGGGCGCGGGGGCGGTGGCGACCGAGGTGTCGTCCCCGTCGAGCGGCACGAGGAAGACCACGCCTCGGCCATCGGTCCCCCACAGCGACGCCGGGTCGATGTAGGTCTCGCCACGACGGACGCCGAGGTGCACCGTGGCTTCGGCCGCCGCAACCACCTGACCGCCTTCGACCTGGTCGCCGGCCCGGACGAGGAGCGCGCCGACCCCGGTCAGCGAGGACCGCAGCCCGTCGGGGTGCTGGACGGAGATCACGGTGCGGCCGGCGACCGGCCCCGCGAAGGTGACGGTGCCGGCGCCGATCGCGGTGAGCGCGCTGCCCGGGACCGTGCGGTACTCGATGCCCCGGTTGCCCGCCAGCCACGGTCGGGGCGGGGGCCGGAACGGGTCGAGCACGGGGCCGTCGGTGGGCGGCCGGTAGGCGACCTGTTCCGGAGCGGCGGCCGCGGCGAAGGCCGGCAGGCCCGCAGCCAGCCCGACCGAACCGGCGATCGGGGCCACGGCCAGCGCCACCACGGCGAGCCACGCCCGAGCGCGAGGGCGCGCCGCACCGCCCGACGGGGTCATCGGTCGACCCCGTCGGGCGGGGTCAGGCCAGCTCGCGCTGCGCGGCTTGGAGCCGGCTTCGGAGCTGCAGCACCGACTTGGTGTGGATCTGGCTGACCCGGCTCTCGGTGACGCCGAGCACCTCGCCGATCTGGGCCAGCGTCAGGTTCTCGAAGTAGTAGAGGGTGAGCACGACCTTCTCGCGCTCGGGCATCCGTTCGATGGCCTCGGCCAGCTGTCCACGCAGCTCGCTGCGCTCGAAGAGGGCCCCCGGTCCGTCGCCACGGTCGGGGATGGTGTCGGCGAGGGTGGTGGCGTCGCTGCGGTCGCCAAGCATCTCGTCGAGGGCGGCCACACCCGTGAGCGACAGCTGGCCGAGCACCTGCTGGAGCTGCGCGTCGGACATCTCGAGCTCGGCAGCGAGCTCGGCTTCGGTGGGCGAGCGCTTGAGCTCGGCTTCGAGCTTGGAGAAGGCGCGCTCCACGGCGCGTCCCTTGGCCCGAACCGAGCGCGGCACCCAGTCGATCGAGCGGAGCTCGTCGAGGATCGCGCCCTTGATGCGGGAGATGGCGTAGGTCTCGAACTTGAAGCCACGACTCGGGTCGAACTTCTCGATCGCATCGATGAGCCCGAAGATCCCGTAGCTGACGAGGTCGGCCTGCTCCACGTTGTGGGGCAGGCCGACGGCGACGCGACCGGCCACGTACTTGACCAACGGCGAGTAGTGGACGATGAGCGGGTCGCGAGTCGGGCGTCCGGGCGAGCGGTGGTACGCCTCCCAGAGCTCGGCGACCCCGTCGCCGCTCATCGGCCCGGTCCCGTCGGCGCGCTAGGCACGGGGATGGGTCCGTTCGAAGACGTCGCGCAGCCGCTCGCGGCTGACGTGCGTGTAGATCTGGGTGGTGGCGAGGTCCTCGTGGCCGAGCAGCTCCTGCACGCTGCGCAGGTCGGCGCCGCCGTCGAGCAGGTGGGTGGCGAAGGTGTGCCGCAGCGCGTGCGGATGGGTGGGCTCGAGCGAGCGCCGATCGAGGAGGCGGCGCACGTCGCGTGGCGTGAGCGCGTTGCCCCGCAGGTTGGCGAACACGAGCTCGCCCAGGGCACCGGCAACGAGCAGCGGCCGCCCGTCGGCGAGGTACGTGCGCACGGCGGCGACCGACGGCGCGCTCATCGGGACCGATCGCTGCTTGGAGCCCTTGCCCCACACCGTGACCTGGGCGGCAGCGAGGTCGAGGTCGCCGAGGCGGAGGCCGCACAGCTCCGACACGCGCAGCCCGCTGCCGTAGAGCAGCTCGAGGCAGGCCTGGTCGCGAAGCACGCGCGCCCGATCGATCGGGTCGACGGCCTCGTCTGCGCCGCGGTCGAGCGCAGCATGGCGAAGCGGCTCGTCGAGCAGAACGTGCAGGTGCTCGTCGGTCACCACCTTCGGCAGCCGTCCGCCGGGCTTCGGGGATCGGATGCCCACCGTCGGGTCGGCGCTGAGCCTCCCCGTGCGCACCTGCCAACGGAAGTAGGCGCGCAGCGCCGAGAGGCGGCGACCCACCGACCGCGGGCTCAGCGGGCGCCGCGGCCGCTCGGCGAGATCGACGAGGTAGCGGCGCAGCGCACGGCGGTCCACCGCCGCAGGGCCATCGATGCCCGTCCGATCGGCCCACTTCACGAAGTCGACGAGATCGGAGCGGTAGGCGGACGTGGTGGCGGCCGCGGCCGCGGTCAGCGACTGCTCGAACCCCTCGACCTCCCAGCTCACGGCCCCACCGTACCGGGCCGGGGCGCGCCGTGGCCGCGAGAGCGCGACGGGTGCGGATCATCGCCGCCGCCCGACGGCGGATCCGCGTTGGGTCGAGCGGCGCTCGAACCACGTGCCCGATCGGGTCAGCTCGCCCTCGAGCTCCAGGCGCAAGAGCACCTCCGAGAGGTCGTCCAACGGCGCCCCCAGCCGTTGGACCAGGTCGCCCAACGAGCGCGGTCCGCCGGTGAGCTCGGCGAGCACCGCTGCCTCCCACCCCTCGTCGACCTCGACCGGGAGCAGTGGCGCCACCGGCGGCGAGGCGGGTGCTCGCACACCCACGAGCTCCAGCGCCACCAGGACGTCGTGGGCGTCGCGCACCGGCGTGGCGCCGTCGTAGATGAGGTCGAGGGTGCCCGCCGCCGCCGGGGAGGTGGGATGGCCCGGCACCGCCAGCACCGGGCGGTCGCGCGTGAGCGCTTCCGCCACCGTCGACATCGACCCACCGGCCGAGCGACTCTCGACCACCACCACGGCATCGGCCAGGCCCGCGATGATCCGGTTGCGCGCGGGGAACCGCCAGCGGCTCGGGCCGACGCCGAGCGGGACCTCTCCGACCACGGCACCCCAGCGCACGACGTCCCGGTGCAGGCTCGCGTGCGCTCGCGGGTAGCGACGATCGAGCCCAGCAGCCACCACCGCCACCGGGCGTCCCACCCGGCTCGGCTCGCCGGCGCGGTCCAGCGCCCCCACGAGCGCCGCGTGGGCGGCCCCATCGATCCCGAGCGCCAGGCCAGACACGATGCCCACCCCGGAGCGAGCCAGGTCGGTCGCGAGCTCGCCTGCGGTGTCGCACCCGAGACGGGTCGCGTTGCGCGTGCCGACGATCGCCACGGTGGGCCCGTCGACCCCGGCCAGGTCGCCGCTCACGAACAGCAGCGGCGGCGGCGAGGGATCGCCGACGAGGCGCGCGGGGTAGCCACGATGGCCGTGGACGAGCACCTCCACGCCGAGCGCACGGTGACGTTCGAGGAGCGCGACCGGATCGATCCCCGCGGCGGCCGCGAGCATGCGGCCCGCGTCGTCGCCCCGGCGACCCGCACACGTGGCGAGCACCGGATCGGCTGCCATCCGCCCGCTCGCTGCGGCTCGCCACCCTCGCGACGCGGTGCCGCTGTCGAGCCAGCGGCGCAGAGACCCCGGTCCGATGCCGGGCAGCGCGGCGAGCGCGACGAGCGCTGCCAGCTCCGAGGGCTCGAGAGAGGTGCTCACCTCGCCACCACCCCCGCGCGCAGCGAGACGTCGGCGCGCAGCTGCAGGGCCGAGCTCACCTCCGCGGTGCCCAGGGGCCCGTCGTGGCCGGCCAGGTCCGAGAGCGTGAGCGCGACGCGACGGACGCGGTCGAGCCCGCGCGCGGTGAGCCTCCCCGCCTCGATCGAACGAGCGAGCAAGGCCTGAGCGCCCTCGGTGAGGGCCGCGCACCGGTCGAGGTCGCTGCCGACCAGCCGAGCGTTCACCTCGACGCCTCGCGCCGCCGCCCGCTGGCGCGCCGCCGCAACCCGGGCCGCGACCGCTGCGGTCCCTTCCCCGCGCTCGCTCCCGAGGAGGTCGTCGACCTCGGGCCGGGCCACGTCGACCCGAAGGTCGAAGCGGTCGAGCAGCGGCCCTGACAGGCGTCGTCGATAGCGGATCAGCGCCGCCTCCGTGCAGCTGCACGCGCCGGGACGGCCACCCTCGCCGCACGGGCACGGGTTCATCGCCGCCACCAACAGGAAGCGGGCGGGCAGCACGGCGCTGAAGCGGGCACGGCTCACGCGCACGGCTCCCTCCTCGATCGGTTGCCGGAGCGCGTCGAGGACCGACGGGGCGAACTCCGAGAGCTCGTCGAGGAAGAGGACGCCGCCGTGGGCGAGGCTGATCAGGCCCGGGCGCATGGCGTCGGTACCGCCTCCGACGAGCGAGACCAGCGTGGCCGAGTGGTGCGGGGCCTGGAACGGCGGACGCCGGAGGAGACCCCCACCGAGGACGCGGCCCGCCGCCGAGTGGATGCGCGAGACCTCCATCGCCTGGGTCCGCTCCAGCGGGGGCAAGAGGCCGGGCAACCGCTCCGCGAGCATCGTCTTGCCGGCGCCGGGCGTGCCGACCATCAGCAGGTGGTGGCCGCCAGCGGCAGCGACCTCCATCGCGCGGCGCATGACCGGCTGGCCACGCACGTCGGCGAGGTCCGTGCTGAGAGGCGGCTCCACCGGTGGTGGGGGCAGATCGTGGTCAGGCCACGGTCGCTCGCCCTTGAGCGCCGCCACCAGCTCGCCCAGGCAGCGCACGCCGCGCACGAGTGGCCCCTGGACCAGCGAAGCGTCTCGGGCGCAGGGAACCGGAACCACGACCTCCTCGGCACGGACCGCGTCGACCAGGGGGATCACCGCGGGGATCGGCCGGACCGTCCCATCGAGGCCCAGCTCGCCAAGGAACGCCAGCGACCCCACCCGTTCGGGATCGACCTCCTTCGACGCGACGAGCACCCCCACGGCGATGGCGAGGTCCAGCCCGCTGCCCACCTTCCGGGTGGACGATGGCGCCAGGTTCACGGTGACCTTGGTCTTCGGCCACGGCAGCCCCGAGGCGACCACCGCGGCGCGCACCCGGTCGCGCGCCTCTCGGCACGAGGCGTCGGGCAGCCCGACGATCGTCATGCCGGGCAGGCCAGGGCCGACGTGCACCTCGACCACGACGGGGCTGCCGTCGATGCCGACGGCGACCGCGGAGGGGATGCTGGCGAACACGCTCGTGCTCCTCGGGCCCGAGGGCCGCTGGGCAGCAGGGGTGGTTCGCCATGGACGCTGGCGGACGAGCGAGCCGGGTTCGGCGGGGCCGCGAGGGCGGCGAAGGCAACCTACCGCAAGCGCCTCCCCCCGCAACCGGGTGCGACGCAACTGGCGCACCCCATCCGGGTCGCGCCTCGGCTCAGCGGCCCCGGAACACCGGCTTGCGCTTCTCGAGGAACGCCGCGATCGCCTCCGGCGTGTCCTTCGTGCCGAAGTTGACCGTCTGCGCCGCCGCCTCCGCGGCCAGCGACTCGGCCAGGGTGGCGGTCGAGGAGGCATCGAGCATCGCCTTGGTCTGGGCGAGCGCGATCGGCGGGCCATCGGCGAGCTGCGTCGCCCACTCCCCGACGGCCGCGTCGAGCTCAGCGACGGGCACCACCCGGTTCACCATGCCGAGGCGCTCCGCCTCCGGGGCGTCGAGCATCGGCGCGAGGAGCGCGAGCTCCTTCGCCTTGGCGAGGCCCACCCGGCGAGGCAGGAACCACGAACCGCCGAAGTCGAGCGACAGGCCGCGGCGGGCGAAGATCTCGCAGAACCGCGCCCGCTCGGACGCCACGACCAGGTCGCAGCCGAGAGCCAGGTTCAGCCCAGCCCCTGCGGCCACCCCATCGATGCGGGCGACGATCGGCTGGGGTACGGCATCGAGCGCCAGGCAGGCGTCGTTGACGTAGCGCATGTACGAGAGCGGGTGGCCGAGGCCTTCGGCGGAGAGATCTGCTCCGGAGCAGAAGTCGTCGCCCTCGCCCGTGACCACCACGGCGCGCACGGCCACGTCGGTCGCGATCCACCGGAACGCCGCCGCCAGCTCGCCCCACATCGGCGTGGTGATGGCGTTCTTGCGGCGGGGGTTCGACAAGGTCACCGTGGCGACGGCGCCATCGAGGGACGTGCGCACACCGTCGGTGTCGTCTGGGCGGGCGGCTCGGCTCACGGCCGGCGACCCTATCGGTGGTCTCCCCGTGGCGCCGTAGGGTGGGCGGATGGGGTTCAACCCGCACCGCAAGATGGCCAAGACGCCGGCCGACTACGCCATGGTGATCGGTGCCGTGGTGGTCTGCGCACTGCTGCTCGCCTGGGCCTTCCTCGGCTGATGTGGCCCTGGGCCGACGACGAGGTCGAGGTCCGGCGGGTCCAGCCCTACGAGGCGCGCAAGGCGTACCTCTGCCCCGGATGCCAGCAGGAGATCCCCGCCAGAACCGGACACCGCGTGGCGGTGCCGATCGACGCCCCCGACGAACGCCGTCACTGGCACCACGGCTGCTGGGAGCACCGCGCTCGGCGTCGCCCCACCGGCCGTCGCCGCTGACCCCCGGCCCCGCCGCACGACGCTCAGAACGCGTCCTCGATCACCGACACCTCACCGGGCAGGACCGCCGCCACGTCGAAGCGAACCACCTCGGGCCGCACCGCCAGCTCCACCTCGGCCAGCCACCGAGCGGCCAACGCCCGGATGCGTCGCTGCTTCGCCAGCGTGACCGCCTCGGCCGGGTGCCCGTAGTCGAGCGACGACCGAGCCTTCACCTCGCAGATCACCACCGTGGACCCTCGGCCGACGATCAGGTCGAGCTCGCCCTCCCGGCAGCGCCAGTTGCGCGCCAGCACCTCCCACCCGGCGCGTCGGTACCACGCCGCTGCCCGGTCTTCGCCGTGGCGTCCCAGCCGCTGCCGGCTCGACGTCACAAGGCCAGGTCTTGCTTCGGGAGCTCCTCGATGTTCACGTCCTTGAACGTGACGACCCGGACCGATGGCACGAAGCGCATCGGCGTCTGCCGGTACATGTCCCAGACCCACGCATCGCGCAGGACGAGCTCGACCCAGGTGCGCCCGCCCTCGGTGTGGACGGTGTGCTCGACCGCGTTGGCGAGGTAGAAGCGGCGCTCGGTCTCGACCACGTACTGGAACGTGGGCGAGACGTCTCGGTACTCCTGGAAGAGCTGGTGCTCGATCTCCGCCTCGTACTGCTCGAGATCGTCGGCGCTCATCGGCGTCGCCTCGGCTCGTCCCGCCACCGCGGGGTCGGATGGGTCACGGCAGCCATCGTAGAGCGGGGGTCTGACGATGGGGCGGGACGAGACCGTCCCGCAGCACGACTCAGAAGTCGCGCTTCTCCTTGACCTTGGCGGCCTTCCCGACGCGATCGCGCAGGTAGTAGAGCTTCGCCCGGCGCACGTCGCCTCGGGTGAAGACCTCGATCTTCTCGATGATCGGCGAGTGGACCGGGAAGGTGCGCTCGACGCCGACGCCGTAGGACAGCTTGCGGACGGTGAAGGTCTCCTGCACGCCCCCGCCCTGGCGGCGGATGACGACGCCCTGGAACACCTGGATGCGCTGCTTGTTGCCCTCGACCACGCGGACGTGCACCTTGAGGGTGTCGCCGGGCGCGAAGTCCGGCACGTCGGTGCGGAGGCTGGCCTGATCGATGAGGTCGGTGCGGTTCATGCGACTGGTGTCCTGAAGAGCGAGCGGTGGCGAGCGCGAAGCGGCGCACGCAGCGGAGGGCAACGCTATCCGGGCCGGGCCGCGCGGAGCCAACCGGCCCGGGTCGCGGCTGTGCCACGCTGGCCCGGTGCGCATCGACGTCTTCACGATCTTCCCCGACCTGATCGAGGGCCACGCGTCGCGCTCGCTGCTCGGCAAGGCGCGCGAGCGGGGCCTGCTCGACGTGCGCGCCCATGACCTGCGCTCGGAAGCGCTCGACCCCCACCGGTCGGTCGACGACGCCCCGTTCGGCGGAGGTGCCGGGATGGTGCTCATGGCCGAGCCGATCTTCGCCGCGGTCGAGAAGGTCGATCCCCCGCGCCCGTTGCTCCTGCTCGGGCCCGGTGGACGACGACTCGACCAGGCGTACGCCCGCGAGCTCGCGGCCACCGGCGGGTTCAGCCTGCTGTGCGGCCGCTACGAGGGCGTCGATGCCCGGGTCACCGACCACCTCTGCGATGGCGAGATCTCCATCGGCGACTACGTGCTCGCCGGCGGCGAGGTCGCCGCCCTCGTGATCCTCGAGGCGGTCGGTCGCCTCGTGCCCGGCGTCATGGGCAACGACACCTCGGCCGACGACGAATCCTTCAGCGACGGCCTGCTCGAGTACCCCCAGTACACCCGACCAGCCGAGTTCCGCGGCTGGGAGGTGCCTGCGGTCCTGCGCTCCGGGAACCACGCCAGGGTGGCGCGGTGGCGCCGCGCCCAAGCGCTCGCCCGCACCGCCGCTCGACGCCCAGACCTGATCGCCGAGCGCGGCGGCCTCACCGACGACGAGCGGCGGCTCGTCGAGGAGCTCGCGGACCCGCTCCCCTAGCCACCTCCGCGACAGGCGCTCCCGTGGCGTGTGCAGGAACCCACCCGCAGCGTGGCCTTCTGCACCCGAAACCCCAGCGGGACGGTGAGGAGGCCGATCCTCAGGCGGGCCCGCCGAGGAGCCCCTCGGGTGGATCGACCACCACGCGCTCGGGCAGGCCCGACGCGTCGGTCACGAACACCGACGGCACCAGAGTTCCGTCGGCGAGCTCGAGCAGGTCGCTCGCCGGGTTGGCCACCACGGCGGCCACCTGGCCCCACGCCCGGCCATCGGGGGTGACGACCTCCGCGCCGACGAGCTCGTGCACCCACAGCGCGTCGGGATCGTCGATGCGCTCGGCGAGCACGACCTGCCCGGTGAGCGATTCGGCGGCGTTGCGATCGCCCACGCCCTCGAGCGCGACGATCCACCGCTGCTGGAACGGCCGGATCGCCGACACCACGATGGGGCGGTCGCCCAGGTACCACACCGCCCCGGGCGCGGTGCGCTCGGGGCGGTCAGAGGTGATGACGGCGGTGAGCTCGCCCTTGAGGCCGTGGGCCTTGCCGAGGCGGCCGATCTCGAGGAGGTCGGGCAGCGAGGTGCTCAGTCGACGAACTCGATGTCGAGCTGGGTCTCGTCCTTCACCGCCGCAGCGCGCACGACGGTGCGGATCGACTGGGCGATGCGGCCCCGCTTGCCGATGACGCGGCCCATGTCGCCGTCGCCGACGCGGACGTCGAGCTGGAGGCCGCCGCGACGGCCCTCGGAGGCGGACACCTCGACGGCGTCGGGGTTGTCGACCACCTGCTGGACGATGTAGGTGAGGACGCGCTCGGCATTGGGAGCCGACGCTGCGCCGGTCTCGGTGGTCTCGTCGCTCACGACTCGGCCGCGGCCTTCGCCGGAGCCTTGGCGCCCTTGAACTCGTCCCAGGCACCGGAGATCTTGAGCAGGCGCTCGACCGTGTCGGTGGGCTGGGCGCCGTTGCGCAGCCACTTGATGGCCTTCTCGTTGTCGATGGCGACGCCCGAGGGCTCGAGGCGCGGCTGGTAGGTGCCGACGATCTCGATGAACCGCCCGTTGCGGGGCGACCGCGAGTCGGCGGCGACGACGCGGTAGGTGGGCTGCTTCTTCTTGCCCATCCGCATGAGGCGGAGCTTGACGGCCACGAGGGTCTTCCTTCGGTCTTCGGGTGGTGGTGCGAACTGGGGCCGAGCCGAGCTCAGGCCGGGGGTCCATGGTGGTCGCTGCGCCCCGTCAGACGCAAGCGCAGGCGGTGCTGACGGCGCGGGCTACAGGCCGGGGAGCTTGAACTCGGGCGTGGAACCGCCCGACGGCGGGAGCGCGAACTGGGGCTTGCCGCCCTTCGGGGTGACCCGGCCGCCGCCCTTGGCGCCCTTGCCCTTCTTCTTCTTGCGCCCACCGAGCAGGCCCGCGCCCATGCCCTTCATCATCTTCTGCATCTCGGTGAACTGCTTCAGCAGGGCGTTCACCGTGGTCACGTCGACGCCTGCGCCCTTGGCGATGCGCAGCTTGCGCGAGCCGTCGATGATCTTCGGGTCGAGCCGCTCCTGGCGGGTCATCGAGTGGATGATCCCCTCGATCTTGGCCAGCTCGCGGTCGTCGACCTCCTGGTTGCGGAGCTCCTTGGGCATGCCCGGGAGCATCTTCATCAGGTTGCCCAGGTTGCCCATCTTCTTGACCTGGGCCATCTGGTCGAGGAAGTCCTCGAGGGTGAACTGGCCCTCGAGCATCCGAGCGGCGGCGGCTTCGGCCTCCTGCTCGTCGAAGGCCTCCTTGGCCTTGTCGATGAGCGTGAGGATGTCGCCCATCCCGAGGATCCGCCCGGCGAGGCGATCGGGGTGGAACAGGTCGAAGTCGTCGAGCTTCTCGCCGGTGCTGGCGAAGGCGATGGGCTTGCCCACCACCTCCTTCACCGACAGCGCCGCACCGCCGCGGGCATCGCCGTCGAGCTTGGTGAGGATGACGCCGTCGAGATCGAGGGTCTCGTGGAAGTTCTCGGCGACGGTGACGGCATCCTGGCCGGTCATCGCGTCGACCACGAGGAACGTGTACTTGGGCTCGGTCGCCACCGAGATCTGGCGCACCTGCTCCATGAGCTCGGCGTCGATGGCGAGGCGACCGGCGGTGTCGACGATCACCACGTCCTTGCCGAGCCGCTTGGCCTCGGCGATGCAGCCCTGGGCCACCGCGACCGGATCGCCCTGGCCGGAGGCGACCACGTCGTCGTCCGCCGAGTACACCGGGACGTCGACCTGCTGGGCGAGGGTGCGGAGCTGTTGGACCGCCGCAGGGCGCTGGAGGTCCGCGCCCACGAGCATGGGGTTGCGACCCTGCTGCTTGAACCAGCGGGCGAGCTTGGCCGACGTCGTGGTCTTGCCCGAGCCCTGGAGGCCCGCCATGAGCACCACGGTGGGCGGCTTGGGCGCGTAGGTGATCTTGATCGTCTCGCCGCCCAGGATGGCGATGAGCTCCTGGTGGACGATGTCGATGACCTGCTGGGCAGGGTCGAGCGCGGCATGCAGCTCCAAGCCCACGGCCCGCTCGCGGATGCGCGAGACCAGCCCGCGGACCACGGTGAAGTTGACGTCGGCCTCGAGCAGGGCGAGGCGGATCTCACGGAGGACCTCGTCGACATCGTCCTCGCTCAGGCGGCCCTTGCCGCGGAGCTTCCGGAAGATGCCGTCGAAGCGATCGGAAAGCGATTCGAACATGGCGGAGCGATGCTATCGGACCGCTCTCGCGGCGCCGACGAGCCGCCGCAGGCCCGTCAGCTCAGACCACCAGGTCGACTTCCACCGGGAGGTCGCGCTCGCCGGCGAGGCGCGCCTGGAGGCGGGCGCGAAGCTCGGGCCCGGTCTGGGGCGCGACCAGCAGGCCGACGAAGACGCCGAGCCCGAACAGGAGCCCGCCCTTCACCCCGGACAGCTTGAAGAACAAGACGATCGCCTTGATCGGCAGGAGCAGGACCTTCATCACGGGGGACCTCCGCTGGTGGGGGTTGACGCTGGCCGGGTCAGGCCGAGAACAGGGCGTCGACGAACTCGTCTGGGTCGAAGTCCACCAGATCGTCGGCCGTCTCGCCGAGACCCACCAGCTTCACCGGGATGCCGAGCTCAGACTGGATGGCGAACACGATGCCGCCCTTCGCCGACCCGTCGAGCTTGGTGAGCACCACGCCGGTGACCTCGGTGGCCTCGGTGAACTGGCGCGCCTGCACGAGGCCGTTCTGGCCCGTGGTGGCGTCGATGACCAGGAGGACCTCGGTCACGTGGCCCGGCTCGCGGCTGGCCACCCGCCGGACCTTCTTGAGCTCCTCCATGAGGTTGCTCTTGGTGTGGAGGCGGCCGGCGGTGTCGGCCAGCACCAGGTCGGCGCCCTTGGCGGCGGCGGACTCGATGGCGTCGAAGATGATGGCGCTGGGATCGCCGCCCTCCGCCCCGCGCACCAGGTCGGCGCCCGAGCGCTCGGCCCAGGTGCCCAGCTGCTCCGCGGCCGCGGCGCGGAACGTGTCGCCGGCAGCCATCACGACCCGCCTGCCGTCCTCGGCTTGGCGCTTGCCGATCTTGCCGATGGTGGTGGTCTTGCCGACGCCGTTCACGCCGACGAAGAGCCAGACGTTGGTCTGCCCGTCGTCGAGCTTCAACGAGCGGTCGACGCCCCCGAGGCGCGCCTTCATCTCGTCCTTGAGCGCCTCGACCAGCTGATCGCCGGTCTCGAGGCCCTCCTCCTTCACCCGAGCCTGGAGGTGCTCGAGCAGGTCGGTGGCCGGAGCGATGCCGAGGTCGGCTCGGATGAGCGCCTCCTCGAGCTCGTCCCAGGTGTCCTGGTCGATCTTCGAGCGCCCCAGGAAGCCGGCGAACGTGGACCGGGCCTTGGCGAGGCGATCCCGGAACGAGGGCCGCTTCGCCGGCGCCTCGACCACTGGTGCTTCGACCACCGGTGCCTCGACCACCGGGGCCTCGACCACTGCAGCGCCACCGGCTCGCTCCTCGGCCGACGGCTCGATCGGCGTGGTCGGGGCCGTGGTGGACGTCGGGGGCTCGAGCTCGACGCGCTCCTTGCGCCGACGGGTGGTGACGAGGGCCGCCGCGGCCGCGACCAGCACGACGAGGGCGATGAGGATCAGGATCACGGGCTCCATGGCGGAGGCGATCCTACCGACGGCCCGGACGGCGCCCCGTTGCCGCTCCCGAAGCGACGGGGCGCCGTCGGACCAGGCTCAGTTGGTGGTGGCGGTCCCGAGGGTCACGGTCACCGTGCGCTCCTCGCCGTCGCGCACCACCTTCAGCTCCACCTCGTCGCCGGGTTGGCGGGTGCGGACCTCCGCGGCGAGGTCGATCATCGACGACACCTGGTTCCCGTCGGCGGCGATCACCACATCGTCGGCGGTGAGCCCGGCGAGGGCCGCGGGCGACCCAGCCTGCACCGAGGTGATGGCGGCGCCAGCCCGGTTGCCGGTGGCATCGGCGCCCTCGACCCCGAGGAAGCCGGCGGCGGTGGACTCCCCCGCCACGATCTTGTCGGCGACCGCCTTGGCGATGTCGATCGGGATGGCGAACCCGACGCCCACGTTGCCGGTGGAGCCGCTGCCACCCGTGATGATCGAGTCGTTGATGCCGATCACGCGGCCCTGGCGGTCGGCCAGGGCGCCACCCGAGTTGCCGGAGTTGATCGGGGCATCGGTCTGGATCGCCGGGATGACGCCGCCCGGCGTCTCCGACGACCGGCCCACCGCGCTCACGATCCCTGCGGTCACCGTCTGGTCGAGGCCGAACGGGCTCCCGATGGCGATGGCCATCTGGCCGACCTGGATGTCGACGCCGGTGGCGAGGGTGGCGACGGCGAGCCCGTCGGGCGGATCGATCTTCACGACGGCCACATCGGTCGAGGCGTCTTCACCGAGCACCTGGCCGGTGAGCTTGGTGCCGTCGGCGAGGCGCACCTGCACCTGGCTGGCGCCGTCGGTGACGTGCGAGGCCGTCAGGATCAGGCCCGACGCGTCGTACACGAAGCCCGAGCCGAGGCCTTGCTGGGTCTCGATCTGCACCACGGCGGGCCCCAGGGCGGCGGCCACCGCGGCCGCCGGTTCGGTGCTGTCGCCGTCGACGGGACCAACGGCGGTCGCGACGGGCGTGGTGTCGACCGCCTTCGCCTGGGCCCCAGCGGTGACCGAGCCACCGTCGGCGAGGGTCGCGCCGGCCACGCCGCCGGCCGTCCCGGCGAGCAGCGCCGCCACGAGGACCGCCGCAGCCACCCGGCCACCTCGGCGCGGCGCGCGAGTCGGCGCCTCCGGCGGTGTCGGAGCACCGGAGGCGCCGATCGAGCTGGGGGCAGCCGGAGGCCATGAGGGAGGGGGGCCTCCGGCGTGCCCAGGAGGCCACGCACCGGGGGCGGGAACCCGGTGCGTGGCGGTGGGGACCGCAGCGGGCGGGCCGTGCGGTGCGGACGGGGGTGCGAGCGGCGGGGAGCTCGGGAGGGAGGCGGCCGGGCGAGCGGGCGGGAGCGGCGCGGTGCGAGGGTCTGGGGACCACGGGCTGCGAGGGTCGGGGGTCTCTGGCATCGGTCCCTCCTTTCGGCGCCGACGGTACGGGCGGCTCCCGAAAGGATCGGTAAACGTCAGCCGGGAAGATCCTGGGAACCCGACCTCGGGAACCGCAGGGTGAACACCGAGCCGCCCTCGACCGTCGGAGCGACCGCCGCCTCGCCGCCGTGGTCGGCCACGATCTGGGCCACGATGGCCAAGCCGAGGCCGCTGCGTCCCTCGGTGCGAGCGGCTTGCTTGTCTCCACGCCAGAAGCGCTCGAACACGTGCGGCCGATCCTCGTCGGAGATGCCGGGCCCCTCGTCGGTCACGCGCACCCAGGCCACCTGGCGGTCGACGCCGGCATCGAGCCAGATCCGGGTGCCCTCGGGAGCGAGGCGCACCGCGTTGGCCAGGAGGTTGGCCACCGCCTGGCGCAGCGCGAGGCGATCGCCGTCGACCACAGGGTCGCCGACCACCCCGACGATCAGCTCGATGCGACGGGTGGCCGCCAACGAGCGGAACTCGTCCGCCGCGTCGTCGACCAGCGGGGCCAGCGCCACCGGTAGCACCTCCCGAGCTGGAGCTCCGAGCCGCGCGTAGACGAGGAGGTCGTCCACCAGCCTCGACATGCGGGCGGCGGAGGCGCCGACCAGCTCGGCGACGCGCCGGAGCTCGACCGGGTCGGCATCGGGATCGGCCAGGGCGACCTCGATGTTCGTGCGCATCACGGCGAGCGGGTTGCGCAGCTCGTGGGACGCCTCCTGGATGAATCGCTGCTGACCGACGAACGCGCCGTCGAGGCGGGCGAGCATGTCGTCGAAGGTGTCGGCCAGCTCCTTGAGCTCGTCGGGCGGGCCGCGCAGGTCGATGCGCCGGGAGAGGTCGGTGGCCTGGATGTCGCGGGCGACCGCCGTGATGCGACCGATCGGGGCGAGCACGCGACCGGCCACGATCCAGCCGATCACGAGGCTCGCCAGGAAGAGGATGGCGAGCGCCGTGAGCGAGTACGTGCGCAGCAGCGACAGCGCTCGCTCGTTGGCGAGGGCCTCGACCGATCGGTAGCTGGCCCGCACCTCGGTGGGGGTCAGCACCACGCCGCCGGGCACCTCCTCCACCGTGGCCACCTGATAGGTCCGGTACAGCCGCTCGTCGTGCAGCCGACTGGCGAGCACCGCGTAGAGGCCCGCCACCATGAAGGCCGCGAGCCCGAACAGCAGCAGCGAGTAGAGGGCCGTCAGGCGGAAGCGGATCGAGCCCAACCAGTCCGGGAGGCCGTCGGCCACCTGCACCGCCCGTCGCGCCGGCAGCGACATGTGCTCGCCATCGGGGACCCCGGTGGTCGAGCGCGCGGCTGCCGGGTTCGGCACGTACGGCACGCCTCCCGCCCGATCTCGCTCCTCAGCCACCCGCCGCTCCCGCGAGCAGGTCCGGCCGCAGCCGATAGCCGGCGCCGATCAGGGTCTCGATCGGCGGCTCCGGGTCGTCGTCGCGCGTGAGCTTGCGCCGCAGCGTCCCGACGGTCACCCGCACGGTGTTCGTCATGGGGTCCGCGTTCTCGTCCCACACGTGCTCCAGCAGGTGCTCCTGGCTCAGCACCTCCCCGCTGTGGGTCATGAAGTACCGCAGCAGGGCGAACTCCTTGGCCGTGAGGTCGAGCAGGCGACCCCGGCGGGATGCCTCGAACCGAGCGGTGTCGAGGACGAGCTCCCCGACCGTGAGCACCGACCCCGTGCGCCCGGCATCGCGACGCAGCAAGCTGCGGACCCGAGCGGAGAGCTCCGAGAACGCGAACGGCTTGACGAGGTAGTCGTCCGCGCCCTCGTCGAGGCCGACGACCCGCTCCCCCACCCCGTCGCGGGCGGTGAGCATCAAGATCCGCGGAGCCGGCTCGTCATCGACCGGGCGCAGCATCGGGTCCATGCGGATGCGGCGGACCAGGTCGAGACCGTCGCCGTCGGGCAGGTTCAGGTCGAGCGTCAGCAGGTCGTAGGGGGCGATCGCCAGGCGGTCGACCGCGCCGGCGACGTCGTTCGCGACATCGACGGCGTAGCCCTCGCGCCGCAGACCGGTGGCCAAGGCGTCGGCCAGCTCGACCTCGTCCTCCACGACCAGGATCCGCATCGTCGAGACGGTACCTGCGCGTCGAGAAACGCGAGCGAAACCCTGACGGGGCCCCCGTGCGGTGCCGATCTCCCCGATGAGGACGCGTGCGAGCCACGGACCTTTACGCTGTCCTTCGGCTCCGGCTGGTTCCGTGGGCCCACCCCAGACGTGCGCAGAGGAGCACCCCATGACGACCCAGCCCATGTCCGCGGCCGAGTCCGCCGCTGCGGCAGAGCGCCTCGAGCAGACCCTGTTCGAGGTCAAGAAGGTGATCGTCGGCCAGGATCGGGTGGTCGAGCGCCTCCTCGTCTGCCTGCTCGCTCGCGGCCACGCGCTGCTCGAGGGCGTGCCCGGCCTCGCCAAGACGCTGGCCGCCGAGACCATCGCCCGGGTCGTCGGCGGTTCGTTCACCCGCATCCAGTTCACCCCCGACCTGCTCCCCGCAGATGTGATGGGCACCCGGATCTACCGGGCCGGCACCGAGACGTTCGACGTGGAGCTCGGCCCGGTCTTCGCCAACTTCGTGCTGGCCGACGAGATCAACCGAGCGCCCGCCAAGGTGCAGTCCGCGCTCCTCGAGGTCATGGCCGAGCACCAGGTGTCGATCGGCGGCCAGACCTTCGAGGTTCCCGAGCCGTTCCTCGTGCTCGCCACCCAGAACCCGATCGAGCAGGAGGGGGTGTACCCGCTGCCCGAAGCGCAGCGCGACCGGTTCCTCATGAAGATCGTCGTCGACTACCCCACGCCCGGCGAGGAGATCGAGATCGTCCAGCGCATGGGCGTGGCGCCGCCGGAGCCGGCCGAGACGCTCTCGATCGAGGCGCTCGGTGAGCTCCAGGCCGAAGCCGATCGGATCTTCGTGGCCCGCGAGGTCATCGACTACGCCGTCAACCTCGTGTTCGCCTCGCGCGAGCCCGATCGCTTCGGCCTCGGCGACCTCGGCGAGTTCCTCCAGTACGGGGCGTCGCCCCGAGCCAGCCTCGGCCTCATCGCGGGCGGCCGAGCGCTCGCCCTGCTCCGGGGGCGCTCGTACGTGCTCCCCCAGGACGTCTACGACGTCGCCCCCGACATCTTCCGCCACCGCCTCGTGCTGTCGTACGAAGCCCTCGCCCGCAACGTCACGGTGAACGACGTCTTGGGCCGCCTGCTGTCCACCGTCCCCGCGCCGCGCGTCGCCCCCTCGCAGGACCCGAGCGCGCACCACGCCGCGGCCCCGTCGCCCACCACCGCCGCCGGCAGCCCGTGGGGACCGTCGACGCCGGCGCCCGTCACCGGCCGCATGCCCGCCGCCCCTGGTGCGGCGACCCCCGATGCGTGGCTCCCGCCTTCGAGCACCCCGTCCGGGGCCGATGGGCCGCGACCCGCCGCCGAGCCGGGCGACTGGGCGGCACCGGGAGGCGGGCGCTGAGGTGAGCGCACCCGCCAACGTCCCGCCGCGCACCGC
Organism: Acidimicrobiia bacterium; assembly: GCA_039812605.1. Lineage (GTDB taxonomy): Bacteria > Actinomycetota > Acidimicrobiia > Acidimicrobiales > Iamiaceae > Aquihabitans. The sequence goes on from JBDIAX010000027.1 coordinate 32,585, forward strand.
GCGCACCGGCCCCGATGAGGTGCTGCGCCGCCTCGACCTCGCCGTGAGCCACAAGCTCGACGGGCTCCTGCACGGGGAGTACCAGGGCATCGTCCCCGGCCACGGCTCGGAGCTCGGCGAGACGCGCGCCTACCAAGCCGGCGACGACGTCCGGCGCATCGACTGGAACGTCACGGCCCGGCTCCGCGACCCCCACGTCCGCGAGACCATCGCCGATCGCGAGCTCGAGACCTGGGTCGTCACCGACCTCGGAGCGTCGATGGACTTCGGCACCGCGTGGTGCGAGAAGCGCGACCTCGCGGTGTCGGCCACCGCGGCGATCGGCTTCCTCACGAATCGCACCGGCAACCGGTTCGGCAACGTGGTGGCCCAGCCGTCGGGCATCACGGTGATCCCGGCGAAGGGAGGCCGGGTGCACCTGATGTCCACGTTGCACCGGCTCACCAGCACCCCCCGGGCCGAGGAGGGCGCCACCGACCTCGCCGGCGCGATCTTGCACACCACCGCGCTCGCCCGCCGCCGCGGCCTGGCCGTCGTGGTGTCGGACTTCCTCGCCGACCCCGACACCTGGGGCCCGGCGCTGCGGCGCCTGGCGACGCGCCACGAGACGGTCGCCGTCGAGGTCATCGACCCCCGGGAGCTGAGCCTCCCCGACGTCGGGGTGCTGTCGCTCGTCGATCCGGCCACCGGCCAGACCCGCGAGGTGCCCACCGCGAAGAAGAAGCTGCGCGACCGCTACGCCGCGGCCGCAGCCGAGCAGCGGGCGGCCATCGCGGGAACCATCCGCGCCGCCGGTGCCGACCACCTGATCTTGCGGACCGATCAGGACTGGCTGCTCGACATCGTCCGCTTCATCTCCTCGCGCCGCGAGCGGGTCCACGCTCGCCGCGCTGGCTGGGAGGCCCGATGAGCCCCGTCCTCGCCATCACCTTCACGCAGTCGGGCCGGCTGTGGCTGCTCGTGGGCGTCGCCGCGCTCGGCGTCTCCTACCTGGTGATGCAGCGGCGCCGGGCGAAGTACGCGGTCCGGTTCACGAACCTCGCGCTGCTCGATACGGTGGCCCCCAAGCGCCCGGGCTACCGGCGACACCTGCCGGCCGTGCTGCTGCTGCTCGCCCTCGCTGGCATGGTCGGCGCGTTCGCGAAGCCGGCGCGCAACGAGCGCGTCCCACGCGAGCGGGCGACCATCATCCTCGCCATCGACACCTCGCTGTCGATGCAGGCCGAGGACGTGGCGCCCAACCGCCTCCAGGCCGCCCAGGCCGCGGCGAAGGACTTCGTGAACCTCCTGCCGCCGCGCCTCAACGTGGGCCTCGTGACCTTCAACGGCTCGGCCGTGGTCAAGGTCGCGCCGACCCAGGACCGTGAGGGCCTCCTCGCCGCGATCGATCAGCTGCGCCTCGGGGAGCGCACCGCCATCGGCGAGGCCATCTACGCCTCGCTCGACGCCATCAAGGCCGCGCCGCCCGGCCCCGATGGCGAGGAGGTGCCGGCTCGGATCGTGCTCATGAGCGACGGCGAGACCACGAGCGGTCGCCCCGATGCCGAGGCAGCCGCGGCAGCGAAGAAGGCCAAGGTCCCGGTGTCCACGATCTCGTTCGGCACCCCCGACGGCGTGATCGAGCTTCCCGGCGAGGAGGGTCCGGTGTCGGTGGCCGTGAACCCCGAAGCGCTCGCCAAGATCGCCAACGCCACCGGAGGCACCGCCTTCACCGCGGCGACCCAGGACGAGCTGAAGGCGGTGTACAAGGACATCGGCTCGTCGGTGGGCTACACCACCGAGCTGCGCGACATCACCGGCACCTTCGTCGGCGCGTCGCTCGTCGTGCTGTTCGCTTCGGCCGTGCTCTCGCAGCTCTGGTTCAGCCGCCTGCCCTGAGGCCCGGCCGGTCCGAGCTCAGGAACCTTCGATGAGGGTCCGGTACTCGGTGGAGGCGAGGACCTCGGTGACGATCGTCGCGGTCGGGGTTCCGCTGGAGATCCGCTGGGCGTAGCCGGTGAGCTCGGCCGACGAGGGCGCACGCTTGAGCATCCCGAACCAGATCTCGACCACCGCGACGTTGGCGCTCTGCTTGCGGACGTACTCGGACGACTCGCTGAAGCCGACCATCACGCGCCCGCGGGTCGAGCCGTTGCGGAGCTTGCTGGTCCAGTAGGCGAGGCCGGCGCTGTCGGGGCTGCGGCCCAGCACGTTCTGGTACACGAGGCCGACGAAGCCAGCGTCGCTCAGCGCGCCGTACCGGCGGTTGAACTCGCTCGACGCGGCGAACGTGCTGGAGATGGCGAACAGGCGAGTGCCCGACCGGCTCTTCGAGGTCCAGTACCGGATGCCGCTGTTGTCGGGCGAGCGCAGGAAGTACGCCGAGTAGAGCCGGGTGACCGGACCGACGGTGCCGTCCCAGGTCTTGGCGGTTCGCAACGTGTCGGTGAGCGTGGCCGGAGCCTGGTTGGCCTCGAGGTTCTTCGTCCACGTCGAGATCTCGGTCGCGGTCGGCTGCCGGAGGGCGAAGTCGGCGAACTGGCGCCTGATGAACGCGTCGGTCGTCTTGAACGGGCCGGCGACGCCGGTGCCCGTGGCCACCAGGACCGGGTCGAGCATCGCTCCTTCGATCCCGTCGGTGAGGCTGGACTGCGCGTTGCTCCGAAGCGCCGGGTAGAGGATGTTGACGATCTGACCCTTGATGCCGTTGTTGTCGAGCGCGGCGCGCAGGCTGTCCTCGAGGGCGTCCATGCCGAGGGTGATCGTGATGTCGGCCTTGATGTTGTCGGTGCGCGGGCCCACGGTCGTCGGCTTGAACACCATGGTCGCGATGCACAGGCTCGTCGAGGCGCCGTCCGCGCCGACGCAGTTGCCGCCCACGGTGAACTCCGTCGGGTTCGACTGCTCGAGCGAGTTCACCTTGAAGCCGAGGATCGTGGTGTCGCTGAGCCCGGTGACGGTGTCGAGGACGATCTGCTTGACCTCGGAGCTCGAGAAGATCGTGATGCCGAGGACCGGGTCCTTGATCGGGGCGAACGTCGCCCCCTGGATGCCGGCGATGGCGAGCGGCTTGATCGGGCCGATCTCCGAGCGCAGCGGGATGATCATCGACTTCGCCGGCGAGGCGCTGCCGAGGAACCGCTGCCCGAAGGCCACCGGGAGGCTGAGCCCGGCGGCATCGGCTGGCTGGGGCGCGAGGCCCACCAGCAGCGCCGCAGCCGTGACGAGCGCGGCGAGGCGCCGGCCTCGCCTCGACGTGGATGTGGACGTCGACCGGTCCTCGGATCGCAGCATCGTCTCCCCCTCGCCACGCCCTCGCGCGGACCAGCCGCACGGTATCGGACGCCTCCGGGCAGCGTCGGATGTACGGTGAGCGACCGTGGTGCTGGCGCTGACCGACCTCGTCCTCATCTCGCTGATCCTGGGCATCCCCGGGGTCGCGATCGTCGCGATCGCCGTGGGGCTCGTGATCAGCCGCAGGCGCGCCGCGATCCGCAACGAGGTCCTGCTCCCACCCGCGGCCTCGGCCCCTGGCAGCCCTCCCCCGGCGGCGGAGGCCGGCGAGTGGCGCTCCGACGCCGACGGTCCGCCGGAGACGTAGCCCTCAGCCTCCGCCCCGATGACGCCGATGGACCTGCCATGAAGGTGCGAGGTGGGCATGGGGCGAAGGGCATCCTCGGGCGGCGCGCACCGTGGGTCCTCGCGGTCCTGGTGCTCGTGGTGGCGGCGGGCTCGTTCGTCGCGGTTCGCCACCTCGCCTCGCAGCGGACCGGTCGCTTCTGCACCCTGGCGGGCGTGATCGGACCCACCTTCGACACGCCCGAGGAGGCGTTCGCCGACTGGTGGGCCGGGCAGGACCCGGCGCAGCTGGCGCTCGGCTACGGCCGGTCGCGCGAGGACCTGCCCCCTCCGCCGACCGCCGCCGACTTCGAGCGCGACGGTCGCAACTACCGCTGGTACCCCTACGAGGACCACGCTCGCTGGCTCCAGGTCGACATCGACCACCCCCGGGCCGACGGCGAGCAGACCTCCGACGGCTGGACCGTGGTCGGCGCGAACCGCTGCGAACGGGTCACGAACCCCGCCGCAACCTGACCCAGCCCGCGAGCGCACCGCACGATTCGCTCGACACCCGGCGCGGTCGGTACAACCGGCGACGACCCTCTGGAGCGTGCCGTGCCAGAACCGACCCACCACCCGTCCGGCCCGTTGGCGGTGGCGGTCGCCCTCGCTGCGGCGGCAGGGTTCGTCGATGCGCACGTCTACGTGAACGTGACGCCCGTGTTCGTCGCCAACATGAGCGGGAACCTCATCCACCTCGGGATCTTCGTGGGCGACGGCGCCTGGCGAACGGCGCTGGCCTCGCTGCTCACGATCGGCGCGTTCACGGCGGGCGTGGTCGTGGCGACCGCCCACCACCACCGCCAAGTCGTACGAGACCGAACGGTGCGGCCCACGGCCCTGCTCGCGGCCGAAGCCGCGCTCCTCGCCGGCCTGACGGCCTGGATGGCCGTGGCGTCGCTGGCCTTCACCGCGGAGCCACGAGCGGCCGACTACCCCGTCCTGCTCGTCGCCGGGCTCGCGATGGGGCTCCAGGCCGCCGCGCTCCGACGGGTCGGCGAGGTCGCGGTCGCCACGACCTACGGCACCGGAGCCATCGTCAGGATCGGCGAGAAGATCGTCCTCGCGGCCCATCGTGCCGATCGGCCGACCGAGCACCGCCGACGGGTGGCCATCGCCGTGCTCGCCGTGGTGCTGGCCAGCTACGTCGCCGGCGCGATTGCCGCCACCATCGCAGGCCACGGCGTCGCGCTCCTCGCCATCCCCACCGCCGTGGTGGCTGGTTGCGCCTGGGCCACGCGCCCGTCGGGCGACCCGCGCAACCCGCCTAGCTCTTGACCTTCTCGCTGACCACCTTCGAGCTGCCGCCGGGTTGCATGGTGACGCCGTAGAGGCAGTCGGCCGCTTCCATGGTGCGCTTCTGGAGTCACCGAACGATCATGAGAGACACACGCGCAGCGGCGAGGCGCTCGGGCTGGCGGACGTGTCGGAGGTGGTGGTGGGCACGGTGGCGACGAGACCGTAGGGGGCCCGCCGTCAGCCCGCCCTACTCTTCCTCTTCCTCGAACATCACGTTCAGCATCCTATCGCGCTCCGTCCTGCTTGCGACCTCGTCCCATCGGGCGGGAGGCGCCACCGCTGATGGCAGCCTGTCGCTCAAGGTGGCGGCTGTTGAGCCGGTCATGCAGACGTTCGAGCGCGTCGTACTGGCGACCGCCGGGGCTGTCTTGGCGGACGAGCTTCACATACGCCCGGTTCCGTTCCCATGCTCGTCGAACGGAGGTGTTGCCCACCGTGTCTACGACATCGATGTCGTAGACCTCCATCTCTACCGCCACAGCGAGGCGCTCCAGCCGATTGAGGTACTCCCGGAGACTGTAGAGGATCTCCGCGTACTCGTCCCGATCTTCCCCAGGCGTGGTGGCCTTCGACCGCAGTTCCCGGGCCTCCTGCTCCGTCATCTCGTCCCGCCCGTACTTGCGGGTCAGGAGCCGCCGAGCGCCGAGGGCCGACTCCTGCATGTCCTGCCAGCAGGCGAATGTCCCCTCCTTTCGTCGCCGCTCGTGATCCAGTTCGCGCGTGGTCCGATCAGACTTCAGCTGACGCAGCACCAGGAGGAGCAGCACGAAGCTGATGAGGAAGCCAAGCGCTGTTCCAAGTGCCTCCACGGCACTCCAGCCCATCTCCCAGGGTTCCACCGACATGCACAGGACGATATGCGATGGAAGCGATGGACCATGGGAGGGCCAGGCCTCATCGATGAGCCCGACGGGCAGCACACACGCGAGGCGCGCTCAGCGCTGGACCTAGCTCTTGACCTTCTCGGAGACGACCTTGCTCGACCCACCGGGCTGCATGGTGACGCCGTAGAGGCAATCCGCCGCCTCCATCGTGCGCTTCTGGTGGCTGACGATGATGAGCTGGGCTTCCTCGCGGAACTCGTGGACGAGGTCCAAGAAGCGGTGGAGGTTGACGTCGTCGAGGGCGGCCTCGACCTCGTCCATCACGTAGAAGGGGCTGGGCCGGGCCCGGAAGACCGCGAACAGGTACGCCAGCGCGGTGAGCGAGCGCTCGCCGCCCGACAGCAGCGACAGCTTCCGCACGTTCTTGCCCGACGGCCGAGCCTCGAGCTCGATGCCGGTGTCGAGCAGGTTCTCGGGATCGGTGAGCTTGAGCCGGCCCTTGCCGCCGGGGAACAGCGTCTCGAAGAGGTCCTGGTAGTTCTGCGACACATCGGCGTAGGCCGCCGCGAACACGCTGACGATCTCGGCATCGATGGCCTTGATGACCTTGGCGAGGTCGCGCCGCGAGCTCTTCACGTCCTCGAGCTGCGCCTGGAGGAACTCGTGGCGCTCCTGGAGGGCCTGGAACTCCTCGAGGGCGAGCGGGTTGATCGGCCCCATGATCCGCAGGTCGCGCTCGAGCTCACGCACGCGAGCGGCGGCAGACACGTTCTCGGAGAGCTCGGGAGCGGTGGCCGCCATCGCCGCGTCCGGCTCGGTGTCGAGGTCGCGCCGCACCGCCTCCACCGCGGCCTCGAGGCGCAGGCGGATCTCGGCGTCGTCGATCTCGGCGCGCTGGATGCGCTCGCGCAGCTCCGTGAGATCCTTCTCCGCACCCTGGCGCTGCTTGCGCAGAGCATCGAGGCGGGCGGTGACGGCCCGGGTGGCATCGGACTGCTGGCGACGCCGTTCGCGCAGACCGGAGAGCTCCCCCTCCACCACCGCGAGGCGAGCGCCCACGAAGTCCTTCAAGCGGGTGGTGGCGACACCACGGTGGTCGAGCTCGACCCGACGGGCCTCGGCCTCCTGACGCTGGACAGCGTGGCGCGAGAGCCGCTCGTCGAGCTGCGCGATCCGGCCTTCGAGGAACTGCCGCCGCTCGGCGATGCCCGCGGTGCGGACCTCGACGTCGTTGCGCTGCGCGGCCACCGCTGCCGAGCGCTCCTCGAGGCGCTTGCGCGCTTCAGCCATCGCCCGGCCCTGCTCGGCGAGGTGGGCCTCCTCGGCCTCCAGCGCCGGAAGCCGGGCTTCGAGCTCGCTCTGGCGGTCCACGTCTCGGCGAGCACGATCCTCGAGCTCCGACGCCTGCTGGCGCAGGGTCTCGATCTCGGCGACGGCATCGGTGTGGTCGCGCTCGGTGCGCGCCAGGGCATCGCTCGCCGCGCGCCCCGCGGCCGCGTTGCGATCGACCGCTCGGGCGGCTTCGGCGTCGGCGGCCCGGGCCTCGTCGTTCGCGCTCCGAGCGGCGACCGCCGCGGCCACGGCAGCCTCGGCCTCCCCTGCCGCCTGCTCGGCACGGGCCTCAGCCTCGGCGAGCGCGGCACCCGTGGCGCCGGCGCCTGTCGCGCCCACCCGCCAACCCGAGGGACCGAACCGATCGCCGGCACGGGTCACCACCACCACGCCAGGGTCGGCGAGGGCCCGGTCGACCGCCTCGGTCCAGTCCACCGCCACCTCGGTGGCTCCGACGAGGACATCGAGCAGGTCGTCGACCCCCGGCCGGATCCCCCGCACGTGCGAGCGAAGGCCGCCCGTGAGCGACGGACCCCGCGAGCCCGCCCCCAACGCCAGCACGGCTCCCGACGCGTCGCCTGCTCGGAGCTCGGCGAGCGCTTGGCGGCCGGCGTCCACCGACTCCACCACCACCGCGGCCACGGCGTCGGCCACGGCCGCTTCGAACGCGGCCTGCCAACCGTCGTCGACCTCGACCACGTCGAGGAGCGTGCCCACGATCCCCGGCACGTCGGCCAGCCGCTCGGCCCCGGCGCGAGCCCGCGCCTCGTCGAGCGCCAGCGCGAGCGCCTCTGCACGGGCCTTCCACGAGTGGCGATCGCCCTCTGCCGCTCGGCGCTGCTCGTCGGCGCGCTCGAGCGCCTGCGCGGCGTCCGCACGGGCCTGCTCCGCCGCCACCCGCGCCTCCGCCAGCGGCTCGGCCTGCTGCTCGGCCGCCTGCGCCTCGCCGCGCAGCCGCTCGAGCTCCCCAGCCAGCCGCTCGATGCGAGCGTCCAGGTTCGCCACCCGCGATGCCGCCCGAGACGACTCGGTCGCGCTGCGCTCCACCGACGCTCGCACCGCTTGCAGCTCGCCACGCACCTCGGCGGCGGCGCCGGTGGGCGTGGCGACGCCCTCGGCCCACTCCCGCTGGAAGTCTTGGTGCGCCAGCTCGAGGTCCGCCTCGCCTCGCTCGAGCGCGAGCGCGTCGGGAGCGAGCGCCTCGGAGGCCTCGGCGACGTCGGCGAGCTCTTGCTGCAACCGGGCTGCATCGGCCTCGAGCGAGGCGACCACCGCCTGGTCGACGAACGCCTCCCGATCGCGGGCGATCCCCCGCTCGCGCTCGGTGAGCACCGCGACGAGGCCCCGGGCGCGCTCACGCAGCGACTCGAAGCGCACCAGCACGTCGCCCAGGTCGTCGCCGCCCATCGCGGAGAGGCGGCTCTCGGTGTCGATCACGTCGGCGTCGAGTCGACGCAGCTCGGCGCGCAGCTCTCGCTCTCGCCCGTCGAGCTCCATCCGGCTGCGCTGGCCCTGTTCGAGGCGGGACCGCAACCGAGCGATCTCCTGGCCGGCCAGGAAGATCCGCAAGCGGGTGAGCTCCTCGACGACCGCGCCGTGGCGACGGGCCGCGTCGGCCTGCTTCTCGAGCGGCCGCAGCTGACGTCGGACCTCGCGGAGCAGGTCCTGCAAGCGGGTGAGGTTGCCCTCGGTGGAGGTGAGCCGGCGCTCCGCCTTCTCCTTGCGCCTCCGGTACTTCAAGACACCGGCCGCCTCCTCGATGATGAGGCGGCGATCCTCCGCACGAGCGTTCAGGACCGCGTCGATCTGGCCCTGGCTGATGATGACGTGCTGCTGGCGGCCCACACCAGAATCGGACAGCAGCTCCTGGATGTCGAGGAGCCGGCAGGGCACGCCGTTGATCGAGTACTCCGAGTCGCCGCTGCGGAAGAGCGTTCGGGTGATGGTGACCTCGGTGAACTCGATGGGGAGCAACCCCGCCGAGTTGTCGATCGTGAGCGACACCTCGGCTCGCCCCAGCGCCTGGCGCTTCTGGGTGCCCGCGAAGATCACGTCGTCCATCTTCTGGGACCGCACGGCCGATGGCGCCTGGGCGCCGAGCACCCAGCCGATGGCATCGACGACGTTCGACTTGCCGCTGCCGTTGGGGCCCACCACGACGGTGACCCCGGGCTCCATGTGGAGGTTCGTCGCGTCCGCGAAGGACTTGAACCCCTTGATGGTCAACGACTTCAGGAACAACGCGACTCCACACGTTCGGGCCGGTCGGACACCCTAGCGGCGCCCGTCGGATCGCTCGCCAGAGGGGTTCCGGCGCGTCGTTTGTCGTTGGCTAACGTTCGCCTGGGGAGGGAAGGGACGCATCGATGGCGGAAGCCAAGATCATCAAGGGGTACCGCCTGGAGCCCTTCGCGCAGTGTGCCGGAGCGCTCCTCGACCACGCCCGCCTCAACGGCGCGAACCTCTACTCGATCGACCTGCGCGCCGCGTCGCTCCGGGAGGCGAAGCTGGCCGGCGCCCACCTCGCCGAAGCCCGGCTCGTGGGGGTGGACCTGAGCGGCGCCGACTTGAGCGGGGCCAACCTGAGCGGCGCCGACCTCTCCCGGGCGAACCTCTCCAACGCCGACCTGAGCGGCGCCAACCTCCGCCGGACGGTCCTGGCCGGTGCCCGCATGAGCGGCACGCTCCTCGTGGGAGCGCGGTTCTGCAAGACGGTGATGCCCGACCTGCGCTCCAACGACCAGCACTGCTGATCGAGCGTCGGATCAGCCGCCGACGACCGAGACGAGCTCGCAGGAGCCCTCGGGCCGGCCATCGAACGCCACGGGCACCTCGACCTCGGCGCTGCCGTCCGGCTCGATGAGGGGCGAGCGAACGGTGCCGGTGGCGTAGGTGGCGCCCGCGGCGTCGACCAGCGCCGCCGTGACATCGAAGCTGCTCGCCGGGCCCCCGCGGTGGGTGACCAGCACCGTGGCGGTCACGCCGCCCTCGCTGCGCCGGCACGACTGCAGCTCGCCCTGCGCCGAGGCCCCGGCGGCCAACGGCGGCAACGTGGTCTGGGTGGTCTGCGTCGTCGCGGCCGTGGTCTGGGTCGTGGGCGTGGAGGTCGTCGGTGCCGCGGTGGTGGCGACATCGGTGCTGGTGGGCTCCGTCGGTGCCTCCGTGACCGGCGCGGCCGTGTCGGTGTCGTCCCCGCCGGTGCTGAACACCCAGACCATCGAGACCAGGACCATGACCAGCGCGGCCACCGCGACCAGCTCCGGGATCCAACCCAGGCGAGCCGGGCGCGGCTCCCCGTCCTCCGCTGCTGCGCTCGGCACGGGGTCGACCTCCTCGATCGACTCCTCGCCGAGCGAGGAGCCGACGCCGACGGCGAGCGGGCGGCCACCGCCGTCGTGCGCGCCGATCGCCGCGAGCTCCGAGACCTCCCGGGGCACCTCCGCTCCCTCGACCACCTCGTCGGCGTCGTCGGTGAGATCGATGATCACCGGGACGGTCGTGCCATCCGCGGCCTCGCGGTCCATGACCACGAGCGTCCGGCCGTCGCTCGAGACGGCCGCGCTCTGATCGGGTCCGAGCAGCACCGGTTCACGCAGCCCCGCCACCACGCGGGTTCGGCCCGCGAGGCACGAGATCGTGGCACCGCCGTCGCTCTCGGCCACCGCCTGGAAGCGCCCTCGCGGCGTGGAGACGATCGCCGGCCCGACGTGGACCTCGTGGCGCCACGGGCTGCGGCGACGCCCGGCGGAGAACCACAGCTGCCCCTGGTCCAGGCGGGTGACGAGCGCCGGCTCGCCGCCGGGGGCCCGCACCTGCTCACGGGTCCACGAGGACCAGGGCGCGACCCGCGTGACCGCGCCATCGGGGTCGGTGAGGGTGATCGGTTCCGTGGCCCCACGGTCCGAGGATCCGGGGTCCTGCCTGCTGCCACCTGCCACGGTCCGTGACCTTAGCGCAGATTTCAACTCGTAGCGTGAGGATCACCGCTCGACGTCACGACGCGGCGTGCGGAGACCCTGAAATGCCACGTAGCGTGGTGTCAGGGCTGGTCTCAGACCTGGCAGTCCTCGCAGAGGTAGACGGGCTTGCCGCCCTGTCGGACCTTCACGACCACCGAGCGGCAACGACGGCACGCCTTGCCGTCGCGCTCGAACACCTGGAGCTCGTCGGTCCAGCCTCCCGGCTTGCCGGTGAGATCGCTGTACTGCCCGTCGCTCGCGGTGACGCCCCGATGCTTCGCCGACTCGTGAAGGGTCTCGACCACCGCTCGGTAGAAGCGACGGATCTCCTGGGTGGACAGCGACGACACCGCTCGATCGGGGCGCAGCCCCGCCGCGTGGAGGATCTCGTCCGCGTAGATGGGGCCGACCCCGGCCAGGACCGTGCGGTCCAGCAGCAGGTTGCGCAGCTTCACGTCGCGGTGGCGCAGCATGCGCTCGCCGAACGAGGTCCACGACACCTGCTCGTCGAGGATGTCGACACCGAGCTCGCCCAGCTCGGGACGGGCCTCGAGGAGCTCGTCGAACGCGACCACGAACATCTCGAGGTTGCCGGTGTCGTCGACGGCGCGGAGCTGGCCGCCCTGCGTGAAGGTGACGACCACCTTCGTGCGCTTGTCGACCTCGTCCTTCGCGGCGTGGCGCCGCAGCTGGCCGCCACCGGAGATGTCGATCACCAGCGCGTCGCCGGAGTCCAGCTTGGCCACGAGCAGCAGGTCCCGACGCTGGACGCTGGCCACCTTCGTCCCTTCGAGCAGCCCGATGAACTGCTTCTTGTTCGTGTGGCGCGGGATCACCCCGGAGCCAGGGACCTCGACGGTCTTGATCCGCTTCCCCCCGATGTCGCGATCCAGGTCGCGTCGGAGGGTCTCCATCTCCGGGAGCTCAGCCATGGGTTGCTTCCTCTCGTGGGGCGATCGCCCCGGTCTCCGCATCGAGCCGCAGCCACGTGACGCTCGCCGCCGCCTGCTCCGCTTCCTTCTTCGAACGTCCCGTGCCCTCGCCCAGCGCGACCCCGTCGATCACGACCACGGCCCGGAAGGTCTTGTCGTGCTCGGGGCCTTCCTCGGTGATCTCGAAGGAGATGGAGCGATCGGGGTGCCGTGCCGCCAGCTCGTGGAGCCGGCTCTTGGGATCGGGTGCACCCGCGGTGGCGAGGCGGGGCTCGACGAGGCGCCCGACCACGTCGGAGGCCGCCCCGATGCCGCCGTCGCGGTGCACCGCACCGAAGGTGGCCTCCATGGCATCGGCGAGGATCGAGGGACGGGCGCGACCGCCGGACGCGTCCTCCCCCTTGCCGAGCAGGAGCACCTCGCCGAGACCGACCTCCACCGCCATGTCGGCGAGCGCGGGGGCGCACACCACCGCGGCGCGGATGCGCGACATCTGGCCCTCCCCAGCATCGGGGAGCACCTGGTGGAGGTGATCGGTGACCACCAGTCCGAGCACGGCGTCGCCGAGGAACTCGAGCCGCTCGTTCGACTCGTGCCCCGCGTTCTCGGCGCACCAGGAGCGGTGCGCCATCGCCTGCGCCAGCAGGTTCGGGTCGTGGAACCGGTAGCCGAGGCGGCCCATGAACGCTTCGAGCGTCGCCGGGGCGATCGGGTAGCGCAGCGCGGCAGCGCTGCCGTTCGCGCTCGCCGACGCGTGGGCGTGGGCACCGCTGGCGCCATCCACGCCCACCGGGTCGGTCACGCCGAGCTTCCGCTCAGCTTCTCGAACACGTAGTCGACCGCGTCGCGAACCGTCTTCAGGTCCTCGAGGTCCTCGTCCTCGATGCGGAAGCCGACGGAGCGCTCGCCGAGCTCCTCCTCGATCTCCTCGACCAGCTCGATCAGCGCGAGCGAGTCCGCGCCCAGGTCATCGGCGAACGAATCACCCTCCTTGATGCCCGCCGGATCGGTCTCGAGGATGTCGGCGAGGCGGTCGCGGACGAGCTCGAAGACCTCTTGACGGCTCATCGGGGACTGTTCGACGTGGGTCTCGGCGGGCACGGTGCGCTCCTGATCGGGGGATGGGCCGCCGGGGACTGTAGCGGGTCGCGAACTTTGTGCGCTCGTGAACGACCGTCGGTCGGAATTCGACCCGGCCTCCCCGCCCGTCCGGCAGGATGGTGGGCCGATGAGCGACGCCGACGACCCCGACCTCCTGCCGGAAGACCACCCACCGCTCCCCGATCCCGAGGACCTCCCCACCCCCCGTGACCTGGCGATCGCCGCGGCAGAGGCCCGCCTCGACGGTCCGGGCCTTCGCCCCGCGCCGACGCCGCCGCCCGCCATCGAGCTCGAGGCGGGTTGGGGCGACCACGCCCTCGACCAGCTCGAGGTGCTGCGAGCCGACCTGGGCGGACGGCGCGTCGGCATCGCCATCAGCGGCGGCGGGTCGCTCGGCAGCTTCGAAGCCGGTGTGCTGCGGTTCCTGTACGACCATGCCGCCATCGCTCCCGTCGCCATCGCCGGCAACTCTGCTGGGGCGCTCAACGCCGCGAAGCTCGCCGAGGGCGACCGCCCGGGCGGCCCGCGAGCCATCGACGAGGTGGACCGGGTGTGGAGGTCGCTTCGGATCAACGCCGACATGTGGGAGCCCGAGCCGTGGCTCACCCGCCTCCAGGCCTCCGCGTCGTGGGCCGCCGCCGTGCGCGGGCACCTCGCCGACGGCGCCACCGGCACGAACGCGGTGCGCGTCGCCGCCAAGGTGGTGGGCAGCCTGGTGCGTCGGCCCCCGGAGACCGATGGGGCGCTCGACGCGGTCCGTGAAGCCCTCACCGCGCAGTCGCTCCTGTCGATCGACCCGGTGGCGACGCTGCTGCGAGATCAGCTCGACGCCCAGCTCGTCGCGACGTCGGGGATCGCCCTGCGGGTGGGAGCGGTGAGCCTCGAGTCCGGCGAGCTCCGCTACGTCACCGAGGACGGGCACCTGCACGACCGCCACGACCGCCCGCTCGGCCTCGAGCCGGTGTCGCTCGCCGACGGGGTGCTCGCGTCGGCCTCGATCCCCATCGCCTTCCCTCCGGTCCGCCTCGGCGACGAGCACTACGTCGACGGCGGGGCCCGCGAGATCCTTCCGCTCGAGATCCTCGTCCACCACCTCGAGGTGGACCGGGTGGTGGCGGTGTCGGCTGGGTCGGTGGGCGTCCGGCCCATCGCCTCGTTCGCCGAGCGCAGCCTGCTCGACATCCTCCGCCGGGTGAGCGCCGAGATCGGGCCCGACGAGACGCTGCGCAAGGAGCTCAGCCCGCCTGGCGGCTGGGCCGAGACCGTGCGCCTCGTGGTGCCCGCCTACGACGTGCACGACTCGATGACCATCGACCCAGCGCTGATCGCGATCTCGATGGACCACGGGTGGATGCGAGCCGCAGACCTCCTGCTCGACCTCGGGCCCGAGGCGGCAGAGCTCACCGTGAGCCTCACCGAGACCCGGGTCCAGCTGCGGCGCCTCGGCGGCGCGCTCGCGACGCTGTTCGGCGGCGATGCCACCGGGCACGTCCAACCAGACGACGGCCGCGACGAGGCGGAGCTGCTGGCCCTCCTCAGAGCGACGGCCACCTCCCGACGAGACCTGGGCGCGCCCGTGCCGCCCTCCCTGCTGGCCTGGCTCGACAGCTAGGCGGGCGGGTCAGCCGGGTCGGGTCGTGGAGGCGACGGCCCCCACCAGGTCGGCGTCGACCATCTCGGTGGCCACCTTCACCGCGTTCACGATGGCGGTCGCGTTCGACGACCCGTGGCTGATGATGCAGACCCCGTTCAGGCCGAGGAGCATCGCCCCGCCCGTGTTGTTCGGGTCGAGCTGGCCGTAGAGCGGCAGCAGCGCGGGGAACAGCACCTCGCCAGCGGCCTTGGTCTCGTCGCTGGTGCCGAACGTGGCGAGGATCGCGTTCACGAGCGAGCGCATGCCGCCCTCGAGGGTCTTCAAGACGACGTTGCCGGTGAACCCGTCGGTGACCACGACGTCGACCTCGGTCGACATGATGTCGCGACCCTCGACGTTGCCGACGAACGTGCCGCCGCAGGTCGCCGCCCACGACCCCTCCGCGAGCAGCGCGTGGGTCTCCTTCACGAGCGGGGTCCCCTTCGTGGGCTCCTCGCCGATCGACAGCAGACCCACCTTGGGCTCGGCGATGCCGTAGCGGTGGCGGGCGTAGGTGGACCCCATCTGCGCGAACTGCACGAGCCACTCCGAGGTGCACTCGGCGTTCGCCCCAGCATCGAGCAGGACCGTCGGGGTGTCGGCCCCTGGGCACGGGATGGGCGTCGCGATGGCGGGCCGGCCGACGCCGGGGAGGCGCTTCATCCGCAGGAGGGCGGAGGCCATGGTGGCGCCCGTGTTGCCGGCGGAGACCATGGCGCACGCCTTGCCGTCGCGCACGGCCTCCGCCGCCCGCACGAGCGACGAGTCCTTCATCGTCCGCACGCTCTTGCCAGGGTCCGCGTCCATGGCGATGACCTCGGACGCCGGGATCACCTCGAGGCCGCCGACATCGCCGAGCTCCTCGGGCCGGCCGACGAGCACGACCGGCACCCCGAGCTCGTCACGAGCGCGAACAGCCCCCGCCACGATCTCGGCGGGGGCCTTGTCGCCACCCATCGCGTCGATCGCGACGGGCAGCCGTTCGGTGGAGGTCACGACAGGAGCCCTGTCTGCGTGGCTCAGTCGACCTCGATGGCCTGACGGCCGTGGTACCAGCCGCAGTTCCCGCAGACCACGTGGGGCAGCTTCGCCGAACCGCACCGGGGGCACACGCTGCGCGCCGGGGCGTCGAGGCGCCAGGCGGAGGCCCGGCGGCTGCGGCTCTTGGACTTGGAGGTCTTCTTCTTGGGGACAGCCATCGTCGTGGTCCTGAGGTGGTGATCGGGGCGCAACGGTGCGCCGGACGCGAGGGATCGATGGTAGCGAGCGGACCCGGTCCGGGGCGAAGCGAGCCGCCGCCGCGGCGCCTACAGCTCGAGGTCGTCGAGCGCCGCCCACCTCGGATCGCGCGGCCGATCGCCACCATCGTCGGCGCGAGCGGGCTCGCTGCCCTCCACCGTGGCCGGGAACGAGTCCGGTGCCGGCCCCTGGCAATCGTCCGCGCACAGCGGCGCCAGCGGGAGCGCCAGCAGGGCGAGGTCGTGGAGCAGCGGTCCGAGGTCCACGTGGTCGTGGTCGAGCGGCCAGGTCTCGCCCTCGGTGGGGTGCACCTCGTACACCTCCCGCACCTCGACCACCGCGTCGCCCCCGACGTCGCCGAGGCAGCGACGGCACGACCCGACCCACGGCACCGTGGCCTGGCCGGTGAGCACCACCCCCTCGTGGATCGACTCGAGCTCCCCGTCGAAGCGCACCTCGCCACCGTCGGGGACGCGAACGTCCGAGAGGGAGAAGCCGTCGGCCTGGAGCTGCTGGTGGACCACCAGCCTGGAGCCGGGGTGGCGCCGAAGCTCGACGACCGAGATCAGCAGCTCAGGAGGTCCTGACCGGGCGTCGAGGCGTCGGCTCATGGCCGGTCCTGGTCGAAGAACGCCTCGTCGGCAGCGCCGGCCTCGAGCGCAGGCTCCGGCTCGGGCTGCGCCAGGTTCGTGGCCTGGAGCTTCTCGCGGCCCGAGGCGACGAGCTTCAGGGTCCGCTCGAGCACGATCTCGAAGCTGGCGAGCTTCTGGTCGCAGAAGTCCTCGCACTCGAGGCGGAGCCGTCGGGCCTCGGCCTCGGCGGACTCGACGATGCGACGGGCGCGGTGCTCAGCGGCCTTGACCACCTCGGTGCGCTGCACCATCTGCTCGGCCCGGGCGCGCGCCGCGTCGGTGATCTCGTCGCCGTCGGCCCGCATCTTCGCGAGGTACTCCTCGCGCTCCTTGCGCAGCCAGCGGGCCTCTCGCAGCTCGTCCGGAAGGCGTTCGATGGCCTCCTCGAGCAGCTCGAGCACCTCCTCCTTGTTGATCATCGCTGAGGCCGACAGCGGCATCGGCCGGGCTGCGGCCACGAGATCGGAGACCCGTCGGAGCAGCTCCTCGGCGTCGACCTGGCCGCGTCCGCGCACGAGGGTTCGACGAGGCGGGGGCTGCTCCTCCTCGGGGACGTCGGTGTCGGCGTCGAAGGGGCGATCGTCGTAGCTCATGGGCGGGGGACCTCCTGGAGGGGCTGGCGCCAGGGCTCGGGGCCCGGCGACCGGGTCACGGGGCGTGCTTGCGGGCGAGGCGGGCGGCGACCGGCTCGGGGACCATCGAGGTGATGTCTCCGCCGAAGCGGGAGATCTCCCGGATCCACTTCGATGCCACGAACGAGTGCTCGGTGGCCGACGGGATGAACAGGGTGTGGACACCCGAGATCGCCAGGTTCATCTGCGATTGCTGGAGCTCGGACTCGAAGTCCGACACCGCACGGAGGCCCTTCACGATGAAGTCGGCACCCACCTCGTGCGCGAGGTCGACCACGAGGCTCGAGTGCGACCGAGCCTCGACGTTCGGGAGGTGGGCGACGCTCTCGGCGATCATGTCGAGTCGCTCGTCGAGGGAGAACAGGCCAGAGGTCTTCTGGGGGTTGCCGATGGTGGCCACCACGACCGAGTCGAACAGCTTGGACGCGACCTCGATCAGCTCCAGGTGGCCGTTGTGGATGGGGTCGAACGATCCCGGATAGAGGACGCGGGTCACGTGGCTGCTCCGGAGCGGACGGCGAACCGAACCACCGTACCGCCGTAGGTCCTGGTCCGAACGCCCACCAGCCCCCCGGGCAGGTCCACCTCTCGGTCAGACTCGATCACCACGACGCCCTCGGGCGCGAGGCGTCGCTCCACCGCCTCGAGCAGATCGACCCAGCCGTCGTGGGCGTAGGGCGGGTCCAGCAGGACGAGGTCCCACGGCCCTCCCCCCTCGATCGCCACGGCGGCCGTGCGAGCCACCACCTCGGCGCGCGGCCCCAGTCCGAGGACGCGCACGTTCGAGCGGACCACCTCGAGCGCGGCGGGGTCGGTGTCGACGAACGTCACGCTCGCTGCACCTCGGGACAGCGCCTCGATCCCCAGCGCACCGCTCCCGGCGAACGCGTCGATCGCCACGGCACCGTGCACCGCGCCCATGCTCTCGAGCGCGTTGAAGGTCGCCTGGCGCACCCGATCCGACGTCGGACGGGTCCCGGTGCCGGGCGGGGCGTCGAAGCGACGGCCGCGCAGGTCGCCGGCGACGACGCGGAGGGCGCCGGCGCGCTTGCGGGTCGGGCGGCTCACCCCGCCTCGGCGATCAGCTTCTCGCTCACGTCCCACAGCCATGCCGCCTCGCTCGCATCCCGCGCCTTGCGCGACGGCCGCCACCGCCGGCCGTGCGACCAGTAGCCGCCGGTGGCCCCCACCACCCGCGGCTCCGTCGAAGACGCCAGGAGCACCTGGGTCCGGGCCCCCTTCTCCGGCGACGTGAGCACGAACCGACCGAACCGGGCGATGGCCCACCCCATGAGGCCCGTGTCGCCGTCGCCGGCGAAGTTCGAGTTGATGCTCCCCGGATGCACCGCGTTGACCACGACGCCCGTGCCCTCGAGCCGGCGGGCGAGCTCGCGGGCGAACAGGACGTTCGCGAGCTTCGAGCGACCGTAGACCGAGAACCCGCGGTAGCGACGCTCAGCCTGGAGATCGCCTCGATCGAGGCCTCGCAGCGCGAACCGGTGGGCCAGCGACGCCCCCACCACCACGCGGGCCGGGGCCGACTCGACGAGCCGTGGGCGCAGCAGGTC
>JBDIAX010000028.1:0-45929 GCA_039812605.1 Acidimicrobiia bacterium
GGCCGCTGGGTCTACGTCGCCGGCCTCGACGGCGACGCCTGACCCCCCAACCCCCCCAACCCCACCCCGAAATCTCGTAGTTCCGGGTCGCACCACAACCCGTACCAGCGAGATTTCGGGGTGGGGTTCGGGCAGGAGGGGCGAGCTCAGCCGTCGAGCTCGGCGCGGACGTCGTCGGTGTCGGCGCCCAGGGGCCGGCCCGCCCAGCGGAGGCGGCCCGGGGTCCGCGAGAGGCGAGCGACCAAGCCCTGCATGGGCGTGCCGTCGAGGTCGACCACCGCGCCCCTGGCCTGCAGGTGCGGGTCATCGGCCAGCTCGGCCATGTCGTAGACGGGAGCGGCCGCGGCGTGCGCCTCCTCGAACACCCGCAGGACCTCGTCGAGCGGGCGGGCCGCGCACCACTCGCCCAGCACCCGGTCGACCTCGTCACGGTGGGCGATGCGCCCGGCGAACCCCTCGAAGCGGGCGTCGTCGCCGAGCCCGATCAGCTCCATCACCCGGACCGCCACCGACTCGGCCGACGTCGAGATGGCCACCCACCTCCCGTCCGCGCACCGGTAGGTGCCCCGCGGCACCGAGTACGCGATGCCCGACCCCAGGCGAGGCGACAGCTCGCCGCGCAGCTCCCACAGCGACATCAGCGGCCCCATGAGCTGGAACAGCGACTCGAGCAGGTTGACGTCCACGACCTGACCCACACCCGAGTGGAGGGCGACCATCGTGGCGAACGCGGCGGTGAGGGCGGTGACCTCGTCGGTGAGGGCGATCGGGGGCAGCAGCGGGCCGCCGTCGGGCTCGCCGTTGATGGCGGCGAACCCCGACATCGCCTCGGCCAGCGTGGCGAAGCCGGGGCGCTGCGCGTACGGGCCGTCCTGGCCGAAGCCGGTGACCCGGGTGATCACCAGCCGCGGGTTCGAGGCGATCAGCTCGTCGGGCACCAGCCCGAGGCGCTCGAGCGTTCCCGGCCGGAAGTTCTCGACGAGCACGTCGGCCGTGTCGATGAGCCGGCGGACGAGCGCGAGGCCGTCGGGGTCCTTGAGGTCGGCCACCACCGAGCGCTTGTTGCGCCCGGCGAGCTTCCACCACAGGGTCACGTCGTCGTCGGGGTGCGTCCACCCCATCGCGCGGGTGGTGTCGCCCGAGCCCGGGCGCTCGACCTTGATCACGTCCGCACCGAAGTCGGCCAGGTACCGCGCGCACCCCGGACCGGCCACGACGGTGGCCAGGTCGACGACGCGCAGGTCGTGCAGCGGGCCGTCGGTGGCGGACGGGCGAGGCGCGGGGGCCATCAGCCGAGCACGTTGCCGAGGGGACGCAAGCCAGAGCGGCCGGTGAGCGCCTTCGCCAGCATGCCCAGGTCCTCGACCGACGCCAGGTCGAGCAGCACCTCGAGCGCCACGCGAGCCGACCGACGGGGTGGCGGCGAGGGGATCCCGATCGCCGCGGACAGGTCCAGCCCGTGCACCACCAGCTCCACCACCCGCGTCGCGAGGTACTGGCCGAGCGGCATCTCGCCCACGAACAGGTGCAGCTCCTCCCACGGCTCGAGGCGCGCCACGACCCGCTCGGCGGACTCCCAGTACCGGTCGGTGGCCGCCACCCAGTCGGTCTCGAGCGCGGCCTCCCGCTTGGCCCGCGCCGCGATGTGGACGTGGGGCGTCTGCTCGGCCAGGACGATGCGGAAGTACTCGGCCGCGGTGTCGATCGGCGTCGGGTCCTTCACCTCGCCGTCCGCGTACTCGGCCACCGTCCGGAACGCCCGAGCGCCGTGGGCGACCAGCTCCCGCACCGTCCACTCGCCCAAGCCCTTCTGGTCCCACTGGTGGTCGTCGACGCCGCCCACGAGCGAGCGCCACCAGTGCGCGGCGTCACGGAAGGCGACCGTCGATTCCGCGGGGTCGAAGCTGCGGTCGTCGGGGTGGGCGAAGGGTCGGTCGGCCACGGGGGCTCCTCGGGGATCAGGTGGAGAGGGCGAAGCACCGGTCGTCGAGCCGGCCGAACGCGTAGTCGTGGTAGAGCCCGTGGTACATGTGCCGGGTCTGCTCCGTCCAGGCGAGCGCGGCAGGGTCGTCGATCCGATGGGCGATCTGGAGGATCGCACCCTCGTGCACCCGGTACTCGGCCCACATGCCCGGGTAGTCCTTCACGCACGCGACCTCCACCCACGGCACGTCGCCGGCGGGCTCGAACCGGCGCACGCGGCTGCGGTGGGTGTGGCCGGCGAAGTATCCGCGCAGCCGAGGGCGATGGGCGAACACCTCCACCAGCGCGGCGGAGGAATCGAGGTCGATCCCGAAGTCTCGGTCGGCCTTCTCGGAGGAGTGCGGGTCGCCGAGGTGGTGGTGGCCGAACACGAGCACCGGGCGATCGGCGCGCGACCCGAGCTCGTCGAGCTGCTCGAGCTGGTCGGCGCCGACGGCGCCATGGGTGCGGCCATCGAGCGACGTGTCGATCACCGCGAGGATCACGCCCTCGAGCGTCACCTCCTGGAACGCCACGGCAGCGAACGGCGCGTGGTGGTAGCTCTCGTGGTTGCCGCGCACCACGGTGAGGCGGTCCCCGAACGCCGGCTCGTAGACCGCCCGGAAGGCGTCGTACTCCTCCTGCGTGCCGTTCGACGTGAGGTCGCCCTTCACCACGACCGCCGCGGGGTCGAGCGCCGCGATCTCGCGGACCGCGGCCCGGTTCATCACCTCGGGGAACGGTTCCTCGTCGGGGCCCACCGAGAACACCGGGCCCACATCGGAGCCGTCGATGAGCCCGCAGACCGTCTCGCCGAAGTGCACGTCGTTGACCGTGGCGAAGGTGGCCAGCAGCTCGCCTCGCTCCGGGAGCGTTCGGAGCGTGAACCCATCCACCTCGTAGCCGTGGTCCGGCTCGAACCCCTCGTAGCGCCGAGCTCGCCCTGCCTCGAACACCACCGCTTCCCGGGTGCCGACCGTGGTGAGCTCGGCCGGCGACGGCGGGAACTCGAGCGGCGCGGGCGACACGCCCCGGACCCTACCGAGGCCTCGGCCGCACCCCGGCCCCGCCCACCCCGAAATCTCCGCGGTCGTGGTCGCACGACGACCCGCAGCACGGAGATTTCGGCTCGAGCGGGCGACCCAGCCCGAGCGGACGACCCGGCTCGAGCGGACGACCCGGCCCGAGCTGGAGCGAGCTACCAGGGACGGTTGCGGCGAGCGGGCACCGGCTTGGACCACCAGCGGCCCGACCAGCGCCAGCGAGGCACCTCGGCCTCGGCCGGGGCAGCCGCCCCGCGCGCGGAGGTCACGTCGATCGCCGCCACGATGGCCGCGACCTCCTCGTCGGTCGGCTCGGGCGAGATCCGCAGGCCGTTCGGCGCGCCGGTGCTCACAGGGGCACGTTCCCGTGCTTGCGAGGGGGCAGCTCTTCCTTCTTGGACTCGAGCATCTGGAGCCCCTCGATGAGCAGGCGTCGGGTGTCGGCGGGGTCGATCACGTCGTCGACGTAGCCGCGCTCGGCCGCCACGTACGGGTTGCACCACTTCTCGGAGTAGGCGTCGACCAGCTCGGCCTTCTTGGCCACCGGGTCCGCCGCCTCGGCGATGTCCTTGCGGTTCAGGATCTCGACCGCACCGGTGGCGCCCATGACGGCGAGCTCGGCCGAGGGCCACGCGTAGGCCAGGTCGGAGCCGATCGACTTCGAGTCCATCACCACGTAGGCGCCGCCGTAGGCCTTGCGGGTGATGATCTGGATGCGGGGCACGGTGGCCTCGCAGTAGGCGTACAGCAGCTTGGCGCCATGGCGGATGATGCCGTCGTGCTCCTGGTCGACCCCGGGCAGGAAGCCGGGCACGTCGACGAAGGTGACGAGCGGGATGTTGAAGGCGTCGCAGGTGCGCACGAAGCGGGCGGCCTTCTCGGAGGCGTCGATGTCGAGGACGCCGGCGTAGGCCGCGGGCTGGTTGCCGACCACGCCCACCGACTGCCCACCGAGGCGCACGAACCCGCACACGATGTTGGTGGCCCACTTGCCGAAGTACTCGAAGAACTCGTTGTCGTCGGCGACGGACTCGATCACCTTGCGCATGTCGTAGGGGACGTTGGCGCTGTCGGGGATGAGGTCGATGAGCTCGGGGCACTCGCGATCGTGCGGGTCGCCCGAGTCGATGACCGGCGGGGTCTCGAGGTTGTTGAGCGGGAGGAACGACAGCAGGAAGCGGACGTCGTCGAGCACGGCCTTGTCGTCGACGGCGGTGAACGCGGCCACGCCCGACTTGGCGGCGTGGGCGGTGGCACCGCCGAGGTCCTGCTGGGTGACGTCCTCGCCGGTCACCGTCTTCACGACGTCGGGGCCGGTGATGAACATGTAGGACGTGTCTTCGACCATGAAGATGAAGTCCGTGAGCGCCGGGCTGTAGACGGCGCCGCCGGCGCAGGGGCCCATGATCACGCTGATCTGCGGGGTCACGCCCGAGGCGAGCACGTTGCGGTGGAAGATGCCGCCGTAGGAGGCGAGCGACACCGGGCCCTCCTGGATGCGGGCACCGGCGCCGTCGTTGAGGCCGACCACCGGCGCGCCCACCTTCAGCGCCATGTCCATCACCTTGTGGATCTTCTCGGCGAAGACCTCGCCCAGGGCGCCACCGAACAGGGTGAAGTCCTGGGAGAACACGAACACCTTGCGACCGTCGACGGTGCCCCACCCGGTGATGACGCCGTCGGTGTAGGGACGGTCGCCCACGTCGGGGCTGCGGTGGCGGGCGAGCATGTCGAGCTCGTGGAACGAGCCCTCGTCGAGCAGGTGCTCGATCCGCTCCCGGGCGAGCATCTTCCCCCGGTCGTGCTGGCGCTGGATCGACCGCTCCGAACCGGGGGTGCGGGCCTGCTCCTTGCGGGCCTTGAGGTCTTCGAGGCGCTCACGGATGCTGTGCTCGGGCATGTGGCGAACGCTACGTCAGCACCGTCGGACCCTCCCAACTGCGACGAGCGTCACCGTCGTGCGGCCCAACTCGGGTCGATCGCGAACCCCTGCGGTGCGCGATCGACCCGCGTTCGCGCCGTCGGGCAGGATGCGGCGATGGACCCCGCACGCCACCTCGAGATCATCCGGACCGAGGGGGAACGGCTCGCGGCGACGCCAGCGGACGCGCTCGGCGCGCCGATCCCCACGATCGACGGCTGGGACGCCGAGAAGGTCGTGCGCCACGTCGGCAACGTGCATGCCTGGGTGACCGGCGCGCTGGCCCTCGGGCCCGACCAGACGATGGACGACATCCCGCGGCTGGAGCCGATGCCGAAGGGTCCCGCCTGCCTCGATGGCTACCGGGACCGCCTCGACGAGATGGTGGCGGCGTTCGAGGCCCGAGACCCCGACGAGCCGTGCCTCAACTTCGCCGGCCAGGGCTCGGTCGGATGGTGGATGCGCCGCCAGGCCCAGGAGGTCTCGGTGCACCGGGTCGACGTGCAGGACGGGGTGCACGCCGCCGGCGGACCTGCGCCCGATCTGCTGGCGGTCGACGGCGCCGCCGACGGCATCGACGAGTGGGCCTCGTTCTTCCTCGCGATCCGCTTCGGTCAGCGCTTCGACCGCCTCCCCGCCACGCTCGATGGGCGTTCGATCCACGTCCACGGCACCGACGACCCCGCGCCCGCGGACGGTGCCGAGTGGCTGCTGCGCTTCGCCGACGGCAGCGTCGAGGTGGAGCGCACCCACGCGAAGGGCGACGTCGCCCTCCGCGGCGCGGCACCCGACCTGCTGCTCGCGCTCTGGCGACGGCGCCCGCTCGAGTCGGTCGACGTGCTCGGCGACCGCTCGGTGATCGACACGCTCCTCGACGCCGCCCGCTTCTGACCCCGACGAGAACCTGGCGCGATCTGTCACCCATGCCGTGACGAATCGCGCCAAGAAGCAGGCCACCCACGAACCTGGCGCGGTCGGTCACCCATGCGGTGACGAATCGCGCCAGGAACGCGTTCGGCCGTGACCGCCGGCCGGTAGGTTCACGGCCCGTGCGCCGACCTCCCGCCCACCGCCGCCACCTCCACGCCGTGGCCGCCGCCGTCGCCGCCGTCGTGCTCCTCGCTGCGTGCGCCTCCGACGCCGGGAGCGGCGGAGACTCGAAGGCCACCGAGACCACCGAGACCGCCGGGGCCACGGGCAGCACCGCGGCCCCGGCGTCCGCCGGCCACGCGTGCGACCAGGGCGCGGTGAGCGACGACCTCCAGGTCGAGCCGGTCGACGGCACGCCGACCGACCGCACCCTCACCTCCGACGACGGCACCGAGATCCGCCTCCACTGGATGCCCGTGGACGGCGCGACCGCCGACGACCCGGCGCCCACCATCCTCATGGGCCCGGGCTGGTCCCTGCCGGGCGACACCAGCACCGAGGGCGCCGCGCTCTTCGCCGCGCTCTCCATCGGCGGCATCTGGGACCACGGCTACAACGTCCTCACCTGGGACCCCCGGGGCTTCGGCCAGAGCGGCGGGGTCGCCACGGTGAACGACCCCGACAAGGAGGGCCGCGACGTCCAGCTCATGCTCGACTTCGTGGCCGCGCAGCCCGAGGCGCAGACCGATGGCGACGGGGACCCCCGCGTCGGCATGGTCGGCTTCTCCTACGGCGGCGGCATCCAGCTCACCGTGGCCGGGATCGACTGCCGGGTGGACGCCATCGTGCCGGGCATCGCGTGGCACTCCCTCGAGACCAGCCTGTTCAAGGCCGAGACGGTGAAGACCGGGTGGGCGAACATCCTCACGTCGACCGTCCCGGAGGACCGGCTCGACCCGCACATCACCTCCGCCTCCGCCTCGGGCATCGCCACCGGGACCCTGTCCGACGAGGACCGTGAGTGGTTCCTCTCCCGCGGCCCCGGTGACGAGCTCGTCGGCCAGATCGACGTCCCCACGCTCCTGGTTGGCGGCACGGTCGACAACCTGTTCACCCTCGACGAGGACATCACCAACCACGATCTGCTCCAGTCGAAGGGCGTGCCGGTGGCGATGATCTGGTTCTGCGGAGGTCACGGCACGTGCCTCACGAACGCCGGCGACCCGGACCGGGTGGCCGAGGCCAGCTTCGCCTGGCTGGATCGCTACGTGAAGGGCGACAGCTCGGCGCCCGAGGTCCCCCTGCTCGACCTCGTCGACCAGGACGGCGTGCGCTGGACCGCCGCCGGGTGGCCGCTCGAGGGCGGCACCTCCATCTCGGTCGAGGGCTCGGGCAGCCTGGACCTGAACGACGACAGCCGCTCCGGCGGCGGCGAGGTGACCGCCGTGGAGGGCGACCCGCTCGCCGGGATCACCTCCGACATCACCCCGACCGAGGCCGACGTGGCCATCGAGGCCACGAGCGCCGAGCAGGACGACGACGCGCTGCTGCTCGGCGCTCCCCAGCTCACCCTCACCTACCGAGGCACCCTTCCCGAGGGCGAGACCGACGGGAGGGTGTTCGCCCAGCTCGTCGACGACGACACGGGGATCGTGCTCGGCAACCAGATCACGCCGATCCAGGTGACGCTCGACGGCGAGGAGCACACCACCGAGGTCCCCCTCGAGGTGATCGCCCACCACCTGAAGGCCGGCCACACCGTCACCCTTCAGCTGGTGGCCACCAGCACGGCCTACGGGTCGCCGCACCTCGGCGGTTCGCTCGACGTCACGGCGCTCACCCTCGAGCTCCCCGTGGCGCCGCCGACCGCCGTGACGAAGCACTGACCCCATACCCTTCCGGCATGGATCTGCCGGTGATGCCGCCCCTGCCACCGATGCTCGCCAAGGCATCGCCGGCGCTCCCCGACGCCGAGCCGGGGGCGTGGTGGTTCGAGCCGAAGTGGGACGGGTTCCGGTGCCTGGTGTTCCGCGACGGCGACGAGATCGAGCTCGGCAGCCGCAACGACAAGCCCCTCACCCGCTACTTCCCCGAGCTGCTCGACCCGCTGCGCGCCAGCCTCCCGGCGCGGTGCGTGGTCGACGGCGAGATCGTGATCGCTGGGCCCGACGGCCTCGACTTCGACGCGCTGCAGCAGCGCATCCACCCGGCGGAGTCGCGCGTCAACCGCCTGGCCGCCGAGACCCCGGCGAGCTTCGTGGCGTTCGACCTCGTCGCCCTCGACGACCGCGACCTGATGGGCGCGCCGCTGTCGGAGCGGCGTTCGCTGCTGGAGGGAGCCCTCGCGGACCCCGCCCCGTCGGTCCACCTCACGCCGGGCACCTTCGACCGCGCGCTGGCCGCGGACTGGTTCTCGCGCTTCGAGGGCGCCGGCCTCGACGGGGTGATGGCCAAGGGCGCCGAGAGCACGTACCAGCCGAACAAGCGGGCGGCGCTCAAGGTCAAGCACCTGCGCACCGCGGACTGCGTGGTGGCCGGGTTCCGCGAGCACAAGGACGGGTCGGGCCCCGGGTCGCTCCTGCTCGGCCTGTGGGACGACGACGGCAACCTCCACCACCTGGGCGTGGCGTCGTCGTTCTCCGCCGCCCGCCGCAAGGAGCTGCGCGAGGAGCTCGCGCCGCACGTCCTCGACGACCTGGGCCGCCACCCGTGGGGCCACTGGATGGAGGCGGCGGCCCACGCGGCGGCCGAAGGTGGTCGCCTGCCGGGGGCGACGTCGCGGTGGAACGCCAAGAAGGACCTCTCGTTCACGCCCCTCGACCCCGACCTGGTCGCCGAGGTGGCCTACGAACGGGTCGACAACGGGCGGTTCCGCCACAGTGCCCGCTTCCAACGGTGGCGCCCCGACCGGACGGGCGAGTCGTGCACCTTCGAGCAGCTCGAGGTGGTCCCTCCGGTGGAGCTGCACCAGGTCTTCGGAGCCTGACGTGCGCGGGGCCGGCCGGACGGCGGTGACGACGCGCGTCGTCTCGCTGGCCGTCGCGTTCGCGCTGACCGTGTCCGTCGCGGCGTGCTCCACCGACCGCGGCGATCGGTCGGGCAGCACCGCCGCCGGAGACCGCACGAGCTCCACCGGGGACACCCCGGCCACCGCACCGCCCCTCGACTTCGACGATCGCCCGAGCGACGTGCCCGACGACGTGTTCCCGGGCCTGGGCGATCCGCGCATCGACGTCGCCTCCTACGACGTCACGGTGAAGGCGGACCCGGGCGAGGCGGCGATCGAGGGCCACGTGGTGATGGAGCTGCGCCCCTCCGGCGATGATGCGGTGCGCGACTTCACGCTCGACCTCCGCGGCCCGGAGGTCACCGACGCGCACGTCGCCGGCGAGCCGGCGCAGGTGCAGGTGATCGATGACGACCAGATCCTGCTGACCCCCGCGCAGCCGCTGCTCGCCCACGAGTCGGTCTCGGTGGAGATCGACTACGCCGGCGAACCGAGCCAGGAGCCGTTCCCCGTGTTCGGCATCTCCGTCGGCTGGCAGCCCGACGACGATGGCGGGTGGTTCACCATGTCCGAGCCCAACGGGACCTCGACCTGGGTCCCCTGCAACGACCACCCGTCGGACAAGGCCACCTGGCGGGTCACCCTCGACGTGCCCGAAGGGGTGGAGGGGATCTCCAACGGCCGGCTCGAGACCGATGGGCCGGTGGAGGAGGACGGCCGGTCGCGCTGGACGTGGAGCGAGGAGGAGCCGATGGCGAGCTACCTCGTGCTCGCGGCCGTCGGCGACTACGACCTCGTGACCTCCGAGCACGGCGGCATCCGGTCCACCTTCGCCTTCCCCACCTCGCTCTCGGATCGGGCCCGGGCCGGGTTCGACCACCACGATGCGATCCTCGACTTCTTCGCCGACCGGTTCGGCGCGTACCCCGGCGACGACTCCGGCGCCATCGTGGTGCCGGTCGGGCTGGGCGTGGCGCTGGAGGTGCAGACCCGACCGCTGTTCGGCACGGATTCCATCGGCGGCACCGAGGTCGGCGCCCTCGCCCACGAGCTGGCGCACCAGTGGTTCGGCGACGCGGTCAGCCCCGAGAGCTGGGAGGACCTGTGGCTGAACGAGGGCTTCGCCACCTACGCGGACTGGCTGTGGCGCGAGCACGCCGGCGGGCCGTCGGTCGACGAGCAAGCCGCCGATGCCTGGCAGCGGTACCAGAGCAGCACCATCGCCGTGCGCGACACCGGGGCCGCTCAGACCTTCGACCTGCTCATCTACGAGGGTGGCGCGGTGGTGCTCCACGCCCTGCGCCAGACCATCGGCGACGACGCGTTCTTCGACCTGCTGACCCGCTGGGTGCACGACCACCGTGGCGAGTCGGCCACCACGCAGGACTTCGAGGACCTCGCCACGGAGGTGTCGGGCACCGACCTCAGCACCTTCTTCCCCGCATGGCTCGACCAGGCCCCGATGCCGAAGCTCCCGGGCTGACCACGACGCGTTCACGTTTGCGACCCGCGGACGACGACCGGTAGCGTGCCCTCTCGCCCCGGCAACGGGGTAGCTGGTCCCGTGGTGCAGTTTGGAGTGCACGCCGGCCTGTCAAGCCGGAGGTCGCGGGTTCAAATCCCGTCGGGACCGCTCATACCGAGGCACCTCGCCCCGGAACCCTTGGTCGGGTAGCTCAGTTGGCAGAGCGTCCGCCTGAAAAGCGGAAGGTCACCGGATCGACGCCGGTTCCGACCACCACCTCACCGGGCCAGCCCCAGCGGCTGGCCCGGTCCCGTTCCCGGCCGAGCCGGTCGGTAGGGTCGGACGCCATGGCGGCTCCTACGGTCGGCGACGGGGCGACGCCTCGATCGGGGTGGGGCGAGTGGCTCCGCTGGTTCGCGCTGTGCCTGGTGATCGGCGCGACCTGGGCCGCCGCGGTGCCGACCCTCGGCGGCCCCGACGAGCAGGCGCACATCACCAAGGCGGCGGCCGTGGCCTTGGGCGAGCTCGACGGCGCCACCGTGCGCACCGAGCTCGGCGACGTGACGCTCGTGCACACCCCCGAGATCTACAGCTCGACGCCGTCGAAGCAGACCAAGCGGTGCTTCGCCGGCCAGGGCGAGGTGCCAGCGAGCTGCGCCTCCCCGGTGGAGGGCCGGGCGGCGGTGGTGGATGCCCTGACCTACGTGGGCACCTACCCGCCCGGCTACTACCTGCTCATCGGCCTCCCCACCCGCTTCGTGGCGTCACGGGCCGGCTTCGCCTGGATGCGGGCGATCGGCGTCGCGCTCGGTGCGGCGCTGCTCGCGTCCACGCTGGCCTCCGCCGCCTCGGGCGGAGGCCGGTCGAGGCTCCTGGCCGGAGCGGCGCTCGCGATGTCGCCCATGGTCTGGTACCTCATCGGGGTCGTCAACCCGAACGGCGTCGAGGTCGCCGGCGCGCTGTGCGCCGCCGCCGCGGTCGTCGCCCTCGGCGATGCACACCCGACCGAGCGGGGGCGCCTGATCCGTCGGGCCACCATCGGGTTCGTGGCGTGCTCGCTGGCGCGCACCCCATCCCTCGGGTTCGCGCTCCTGGCGGTGGGGCTCGGCTGGCTGTCGCTCGGCGAGCGCCGACCGCCGTGGCGGGAGCTCCCGGGCCTGCGGATCGCGGCCGGAGCGGCCGCGCTGACCGCCGCGCTCGCGGTGGGCTGGGCGCTCACCCGCTCCACCGGGGGCGCCGGCGAAGCCCTCACCCACGAGCCGGTGGTCACCTCGATCGGCGAGACCGGGCGGTTCGTCCGCCAGGCCATCGGCGACTTCGGCGAGCTCGACACGCCGCTGCCCTGGCCCCTGTGGGGAGCGTGGGCCGCGGTCGTCAGCGTGCTCATCGGCGCGGGGCTCGCGCGCGGCGACCGATCGCAGCGGATGTCGCTCGGCCTCGCGGTGCTCGCCGCCACGGCCATCCCGGTGACGTTCCAGGCGCTGGCCGTCGCGCCGGTGGGCGCCAACTGGCAGGGCCGCTACGGCCTGCCCGCGCTCGTGCTGGTCCCCGTCCTGGCTGGCGCCTCGATCCCCCGAAGGTGGCCGCAACCGGGGGTGGGCGCCGCGCTCGCCGTGGCCGTCGTCGTCCAGGTCGGCGCCCTCTTCACCCTGCTGCGGCGCTACCAGGTCGGCGTCGACGGGCCGGTGTGGTTCCTCGCCGAGGGAACGTGGCGAGCGCCGATGGAGCTGGGTGTGCTGCTGGTGGCGTGCCTGCTCGCCTGGTGGGCCCTCGCCGTCGCCGTCGCCCGCCGCTGAGGCAGGCAGCTCAGAGCAGGACCCGGGCGAGCGCCGCGAGTGCGGACACGGCCGACACCACGAGCACGGCGCCGCGCAGGCGGCTGCCGTCGATGCGGTGCACCCAGCCCTGGGCCACCGCGTAGCCCACGGCCCCGCCCGGGGCGAGGAGCAGGCCGATCCGCCAGTCGGGAGCGTCCAGGTAGCCCGTCCGCACGAGGATCACCATCGAGAGCACGGTGGCCACCACGAACACGCTGGGCAGCGTCGAGCGCAGCACCTTCGCCGGCGCGTCCTGGTAGGCCAGCGCCATCGGGGGGCCGCCCACCCCAGCGGTGGTGTTGAGGTAGCCGCTGAACACCCCGGCTGCGAGCAGCACCCGCCGTCCTCCGGCCGGCCGCAGGCCGAGCGCGGAGACCCCCACCGCCACGAGCACCGCCGCCGCGGACAGCACCGCGATCGCTGGTCGGGAGAAGGTCGTCAGCGCCCAGGCCGCGACGAGGGTGCCCGGCACCAGGCCGACCGCGGCCCACCGCACCCCGCGCCAGTCCGCGTCGGCGACCCCCGCTCGCATGCCGATGAGGTTCACGGTCAGCCCCGCCACCGCGGCCGGCCCCGGCACGAGCGCGGGGTTCACCAGGAGGAGCAGCGGGATCGACACCAGCGACGCCCCGAACCCGATGGTGGCCTGCACCGCGGCGCCCAACACGACGCATCCGAGGGCCAGCGCGATCTCTCCCCAGCTCACGACGTCCACCTCCAGCAGCCGTGCGGACGCCGCGTCGCGCACCCGGCGATCTTGCTCCTGCCGCGGCGCACCGCACCAGTCCTGCGGTCGTTCGGGGGACGCTGGGGGAACCTGGGGGAATCCGGGGGATCCTGGGGGATTCGGTGCCTGGCGTCGACGAGCGTCAGGTGAAGAAGAAGGCGGGCTCGGAGCGCACCACGGGCGCGAGGACGGTCCCCTTGCCCTCGTAGACGACCTCGTCCTGGTTCGTCAGGGTCACGTCGAAGTCGACGCACAGCTCGTCGTCGTCGAGCACCAGCACCTTCGCCTGCCCCTCGATGTCGGTGTAGGCCATCGTCTGCGAGTCGCCATCGGCGATCACCTGGAGGGTCAGCGGGGCGAAGGTCGTGTTCGTCTCGTATCCGAGCTCGCCGGGCAGCACGACGTCGCCCTCAGCGAGCCCGGCCTCGGTCGCCGGCACCAGCGACAGGAGGCCGATCGTCTTGCCGGCGGGTGGGGTGATGTACCCGAGGCCGCGACCGGTGAGCTCCTCTTCGTCGATCGCGAAGTCGGAGAGGTAGAGGGTGTAGACCGCGAGCGGCGTGATCTCCGCCTTCGACTGCAGCGCAGCGAGGCCGGCACCGTCGAAGGCCATCTCGCCGGGCAGGATCGGTGTCCGGAGCGCGACCGCCCGGCTCACCTCGAAGTCCTCGCCACCGGCTTCGTGGTCGCCACCCGCTCGCAGGTCGAGGGTGAGCGGCGGGCCGGCGCAGGCGGCGGGCAGCGCGGCGGTCGTGGTGGTGGTCGACCCCGGGTCGCTCGACTCGGCGCTACCGCCGCCGCACCCCGCCAGGACCGCCCCGACGACCACCAGCGAGGCGATCGCTGGGCCGATGCGGCGGCCCCGCGACCGCGAGGGGCGAACGGAGGTACCGTCCGAGGCCGTGATCGAGCTGCAGCGCGAGGGCGACGTCTTCGTCATGTCCATGAAGGTCGGCGAGAACCGCCTCAGTCCTGAGGTTCTGGACCAACTCGAAGGTCATCTGGCCACCATCGCCGGCACCGAGGGGCCGCGCGCCTTGGTCACCGTGGGCGAGGGCAAGTTCTTCTCGAACGGCCTCGACCTCGATTGGCTGGGCGCGAACCCCGACGAGATGTTCCCGTACCTCGAGCGGGTCCATCGCCTGTTCGCGTCGTTCCTCGAGCTCCCGTGCCACACCGTGGCCGCCCTCAACGGCCACACGTTCGCGGCGGGCGCCATGATCGCCATCTGCCACGACGTGCGGGTCATGCGGGCCGACCGGGGCTACTGGTGCCTACCGGAGGTGGACCTCGGGATGCCGTTCACGCCTGGGATGAACGCGCTGATCCCTGCGATGCTCCCCACCCGCACGGCGCACGAGGCGATGGTGACCGGACGCCGCTACGGCGCGGCCGACGCGCTCGCCGCGGGGATCGTGGACGAGGCCGCGGCCGACGCCGACGTGCTCCCCCGGGCCATCGATCGGGCGGCGGAGCTCGCCCCCAAGGCCAGCCCGAACGTCGCCGCGATCCGCACCCACCTCCACCAAGGGGTGCTGGCCGCCCTGGCTGGCTGAACCACCGACCTCGGGCCCACCGACCTCGGGCCCACCGACCTCGGGCCCACCGACCTCGGGCCCACCGATCCCCGGCCCGCCGAACGAGCCGGAGTCAGCCGGCGAGCGCGCGGGCCGGCTCGAGGACCTCGGCCACGAGCCCGTCGAGCTGCGCCTCGAGCGTGTCGACGTCGAACGCGAGGCACAGGACGACCAACCGATCGACCCCCGCGGCGGCGTAGGCCTCGACGGCAGCGGCGTCGACGGGGTTGAAGTACGGGCACACGGTGACGACCACCGAGTCGCGGCTGCGGTCGTGCTCGGCGAGGATGGCGTCGAGGCGCCCGAGCGGCTCGGCGAGGTCACCCGGCAACCGGTTGAACGAGAACCACCCCTGACCGAGCCTCGCCACCCGCCGCATCGCCGCGTCGCTCTCGCCACCGACGTGGATCGGCGGGTGCGGGGTCTGCACCGGCTTGGGGTACATGCGACACGGCGGCAGGTCGTACAGCTCCCCGTGGAACTCCGACACGTCGTCGGTCCACAGCGCCTTCATCACCGCGAGGTGCTCGTCCGCGCGCTGGCCTCGGTGCTCGAACGGCATGGCGACGGCCTCGAACTCCTCGCGCAGCCACCCGACGCCGACCCCGAACTCGACCCGGCCGCCCGACATCGAGTCGAGGTCGGTGACGGCCTTGGCCGTGTAGACGGGGTTGCGCTGGGGAACGAGGCAGATCGCGGTGCCGAGGCGGACGCGGTCGGTCACTGCGGCGAGGTAGGTGAGGCCGGTGAGCGGCTCGAGCATGCCGGTGTCGCCTTCGCCGGGGAAGCGACCGTCGGGCGAGTACGGGTACTGGGACTCGTAGTCGTCGAACAGCACGACGTGCTCGGGGAGCCAGATCGACTCGAACCCGCGCTCCTCCACCCCGCGCCCCACCGCCCGCAGGATCTCCGGGGTGGCGTTGCCGTTGCCGAGGGGGACGAACACTCCGACGTCCATGCGCGCTCCTTCGCAGCCGGGGAGCCCGAGTTCTACCCCAGCGCCGGGCAGCGCCGAGGGCTACCAGCGGGTGAGGGTCTTGATGACCTTCTGCACGAGCGAGGGGTACGGGGGGTAGGCGAAGCTGGCGTCCATCCGCGTCGGGCGCTTCATCACCGCCTTGCGGTGCGTGAACGTGTCGAAGCCGGCCTTGCCGTGGTACGCCCCCATGCCGCTCGGGCCGATGCCGCCGAAGGGCAGCGAGGTGGACGACACCTGGTACAGCACGTGGTTGATGCACACCGAGCCGGCGTGGGTCTGGGTGAGCACCTTGCGCTCGATCGCGTCGGACTCGGTGAAGAGGTAGAGCGCCAGCGGGCGGGGGCGGGCCTTGACGAAGGCGATGGCGTCGTCGATCGAGTCCACCTCGACGATGGGGATCAGCGGCCCGAAGATCTCCTCCTGCATGAGCGGGGAGTCGAGGTCGGGCTGGCGGATCACCACCGGGGCCATGACCCGGCTGGCGCGGTCGGTCTTGCGGGGCAGGAGCTCGTCGCCGTTGTGGCCCTCGAGCAGCCCCTCGAGCCGGTCGAGGTGCCCTGCGTTCACGATGGAGGTGGCCGGGGCCTTGTCGCGGAACGCGGCCAACTCCTCGGCGAGCGCCGTGGTGAACGCCTTGGCCACCTTCGACTCGACGAGCACGTAGTCGGGCGCGATGCAGGTCTGGCCGGCGTTGACGGTCTTGCCCCACGCGATGCGCTTCGCCGCCACCTTGAGGTTCGCGTCGGCGGCCACGATGGTCGGGCTCTTGCCGCCAAGCTCCAACGTGACCGGCGTGAGGTGCTTGGCCGCCGCCTCCATCACCACCTGGCCGACGCGGGTGGAGCCGGTGAACAAGATGTGGTCCCACGGTTGCTCGAGCAGCGCGGTGGTGGCCTCCACGCCACCCTCCACCACCCGGACCGCGTCGGGGTCGAGGTAGCGCGGCACGAGGTCGGCGAGCACGGCGGAGGTGGCCGGCGCGAGCTCCGAGGGCTTGAGCACCACGGCGTTGCCCGCGGCGAGCGCGGCGATCGCCGGGGCCAGCGCGAGCTGCACGGGGTAGTTCCACGGCGAGATGATCAGCACCACACCGAGCGGCTGAGGCTCGATCCACGCCGAGGACGGCTGCGCCACGAGCGGCACCGCGGCCTTCTCCCGCTTGGCCCACGATCCGAGGTGGGCGATGGCGTGGCCGGCCTCGTCCTTCACCAGGTTGAGCTCGGTGAGCCACGCGTCGAACGGCGGCTTGCCCAGGTCCTGCGCGAGCGCGTCGAGGATCTGCTGCTCGTTCTGCTTGACCAGGTCGATGATCCCCTGGAGCTGGCGCTTGCGCCACGCCAGCTCGGTGGTGCGGCCCGAGTCGAAGGTGGCGCGCAGGGCGGAGGTGGTGGCAGCGACGTCCGTGCTCATGGACCAACGCTACCGGTGGCGGTCCGAGCAGCGACAGGGACGCCCGGTCGGCTCGGGCACGATCGCTCAGGACCGAGGAGGCTCGTGCCGACCGGAGTGGACGTGTCCGAGCGAGGAGGCGATCATCGAGCCATGGCGGATCTCGGTGCTCTCGACGCTCGCTCCACCCTCTCGACCGTGCTCCGCCGAGCGGGCCTGGCCATCGCCCTGACGGCCGCGCTGGCGGGCTGCACGACCTTCGACCACCGCCACGACGCCTGGCCGCGCGGCGACGGCGACCCTCCCGCGGCGGCGACCCCGACCACCGTGGCACCCAAGTCGGGTGATCCCATCCCCGCCGGGCTCTCGGGCCGCGGAGCCGACACGTGCCGCGAGCTCGCCAAGGGCCCGTGGGCCACCCTCCCCCACGGGACCGACCCCGTGGCCGATGTGGCCGAGGGGCGCATCCCCGGCGTCCCCACCGGCTCGCGGGCCGACGATCCGCCCGACTCCGAACGGACCTTCACGTCCGTCGATGAGTACCGAGACCCATCGAGCATGGTCGACGTGGGGGCGCTGCGAGAGGTGATGATCGACGCGGGCTTCGTCGAGGGCCGCGACGTGCGCTGGGGGACCAGGCACCGCCTCGCGCTCGTGAGCGTCAACCGCTACCGCGACGCCGACGCCGCCAAGGACGTGCTCACCGCGCACCTGACCGCCCTGTGCGGCGAAGCGACGTCGGTCGAGGTGCGAGACGACCGTGCCGGGCTCACGATCGTGCGCGAGAGCGACACCGTCCGGACGGTGTTCGTCCTCGACGACGTGGAGGTCTCCGTGATGATCTGCCACTGCTACGGAAGCGACAACGACAGCCGCCGAGCGATCATCGACGAGTGGTCGTCGCAGGTGAAGGGCGAGCTCCAGAACCGCGACCCGCAGGGAGACGACGCCTGAGCGTCGCCGCA
Source organism: Acidimicrobiia bacterium (assembly GCA_039812605.1). GTDB lineage: Bacteria > Actinomycetota > Acidimicrobiia > Acidimicrobiales > Iamiaceae > Aquihabitans. Next base: position 17,723 of record JBDIAX010000028.1, read on the forward strand.
CCTCAGCCTTGGGCAGCGATGTCGGTGCGGTGGTGCTCGCCGGGCCAGCGGATGTGGCCGATGGCCTCGTAGGCCCGGGAGCGGGCGTCCGCGACGTCGTCGCCGATGCCGACCACGTTCAGCACCCGTCCGCCGGCGGTGGTGAGGGCACCGTCTCGCTCGCCCACCCCAGCGGCGAGCACGGTCACGCCCTCGACCGCCCGGGCATCGTCGATCCCCTCGATCGCATCGCCGGTCCGGGGGTTCACGGGGTAGCCCTCCGACGCGGCCACCACGAGCACCGCGGCCGTGTCGTCGAAGGTCGGCGCCGGCACCTTCGTCAGATCGCCATCGGCCGCCGCGATCAGCAGCTCGGTGAGGCTCGAGGTCATCCGCAGGAGCACGACCTGGGAGTCCGGGTCGCCGAAGCGCACGTTGTACTCGAGGAGCTTCGGGCCGTCGGCGGTGAGGATGAAGCCGGCGTATAGGCAGCCGCGGAAGTCGATCCCGCGCTGGCGGAGCTCGGCCAGGGTCGGCTCGATGAACACCCGGTTCACCTCGTCCTCGAAGCCCTCGGGCACCAGCGGCACCGGGCTCCAGGCACCCATGCCCCCCGTGTTGGGTCCGGCGTCACCGTCGCCCACCCGCTTGAAGTCCTGGGCGGCGGGCAGGCAGACCGCACGCTGCCCGTCGCACACGGCGAACACCGAGATCTCGGGCCCGACGAGGCCCTCCTCGATCACGATCTGCTGGCCGGCCGCGCCGAACCGGTCGCCCTCGAGCTTGCCCCGCACGTCGGCGGCAGCATCGGCGAGCGAGTCCGTGACGAGCACCCCCTTGCCCGCGGCGAGCCCGTCGGTCTTCACGACGTAGGGGGGCTGCACCGTCGCGAGGTAGTCGACCGCCTGGGAGACCTCGTCGCTCGTGAACGACCGCCACGCCGCCGTGGGGAGCTTCGCCTCCTCGGCGATCAGCTTCATGTAGGCCTTCGAGCCTTCGAGCTGAGCACCGTCGGCACCGGGGCCGAAGACCCGCGCACCGCCAGCACGCAAGCGATCGGCGCGCCCCGCAACCAACGGCTGCTCGGGGCCGAACACGACGAGGTCCACGTCGCCGGCGGCGACCAGCTCCTCGACCGGGGTGGGCACCGAGCCGGGGATGGCCGGGTTGCCGGGGGTCACCACGACCTCGGCATCACGCCCCAGCACGGTGGCGAGGGCGTGCTCGCGGCCTCCGGACCCGACGACGACGACCTTCACGACACGACCCTCCCCTGCCGGACCGAGGCGGTCAGGCGTTGCGCTGCACGAACTGCTCTCGGCCAGGACCGACGCCCACCAGCGTGACGGGGACGCCGACCTGTTCCTCGAGGAAGGAAAGGTACGCCTCCGCCGCCGCCGGCAGCTCGTGGACCTCGGTGATCTGCGAGAGGTCGGTCTTCCAGCCGGGGAGCTCCTCGTAGATCGGCACGGCGGCGTGGAGGTCGCTCTGGTGGTAGGGCAGGTGGGTGACCCGCTCGCCACGGACGTCGTAGGCCACGCACACCTTCACGGTGTCGAGCGTGTCGAGGATGTCGAGCTTGGTGATGGCCAGCTCGGAGAGGGAGTTGAGCCGCACCGCCTGGCGCAGCATGACGGCGTCGAACCAGCCCGGCCGACGACGGCGACCGGAGTTGGTGCCGTACTCGTGGCCGACGTCCACGAAGTGGTCGCCGAGGCGGATCTCCTCGGCGTCGGCCAGCTCGCGGTCCTTGCCGCCGACCGCCTCGCCGGAGATGGCGAGCTCGGTGGGGAACGGGCCGGTGCCCACGCGGGTGACGTACGCCTTGGCCACGCCGATCACCCGGTCGATGTAGCGGGGGCCGACGCCGGCGCCGGTGCACACGCCGCCGGCCACCGGGTTCGACGACGTGACGAACGGGTAGGTGCCGTGGTCGAGATCGAGGAACGTGGCCTGGGCACCCTCGAAGAGCACCCCCTCGCCACGCTCGAGCGCCTCGTGGACCAAGCTCACCGTGTCGGCGATGTGAGGCTCGAGCCGCGGCCGGCACACGTCGAGGTACTCGTCCGCGATCTCTCCCGGGTCGAGCGGGAGCTGGTTGAAGACCTTGGCGAGGACCGCGTTCTTCTCCTTCGCCAGCACCTCGAGCTTCTGGCGGAAGATCTTGGGGTCGAGCAGGTCCTGCACCCGCAGGCCCACCCGGCTCGACTTGTCGGCGTAGGCGGGGCCGATGCCGCGCTTGGTGGTGCCGAGCTTGCGACTGCCCAGGCGACGCTCGGTGAGGCGATCGATCTCCTGGTGGTACGGGAGGATCAGGTGGGCGTTGCCGCTGACCTTGAGGCGGTTGGGGTCGACGCCCTTCGACAGGAGCATGTCCATCTCGGCGATGAGCACGCGGGGGTCGACCACCACGCCGTTGCCGATGACGGGCGTGATGTGGTCGTAGAGGATCCCGCTCGGACACAGCTGGAGGGCGAAGCTCTCGCCGTCGACCACGAGGGTGTGGCCCGCGTTGTGGCCGCCCTGGTAGCGGACCACGAGCTCCATCTCTCGGGCGACGAGGTCGGTGAACTTCCCCTTGCCCTCGTCACCCCACTGGGTACCGACCACGACGGTCGCTGGCACGGCCCTGCTCCTCACGGACGGCGATCAGACCGAGGGGCGAGCCTACTTGCCGCGCCAGCCCGCGCTCCCACCCGTTCCCGCCCTCGCTCCAGACCCGCCCGCAACCTCGCTCCAGATCCGGCCGCGTCCGGGCTTTCCCCTCGTTCTTGGCACGAGAGGTGGACACCCGTGTCCACCTTCCGTGCCGAGTTGCAGGTGGGGGTTGCCTCACGGGCTATCGCGATATATCGTGACCGCATCGCAACTGATCGAGATGATCGGTGCAGACCTTCCAAGGAGAAGCCATGTTCGAGAGCGAACGACCCAACGGCCGCCGAGCGGCCTTCGACACCTGGCCCGAGCGCGACGAGCGCGGCGGCCACCCCTTCCGCGGCCGGGGTGGGCGCGGCGGCGGGCCCGGGGGGCCCTTCGGCGGTCCCTTCCCCGGCGCTCGACGAGGTCGACCCGGTGGCCGTGCCCGCCGCGGCGACGTGCGCAACGCGCTGCTCGGCCTCCTCGCCGAGAAGCCCATGCACGGCTACGAGATGATCCAGGAGCTCGGCGAACGCACGGGCGGCGCTTGGCAGCCGAGCCCCGGCTCGGTCTACCCGACCCTCACCATGCTCGAGGAAGAGGGCCTGGTGCGCTCGGAGGAGGTCGATGCCAAGCGCCGCTTCGAGCTCACCGATGCCGGCCGCACCGCGGTGGACGAGCGCGAGGGCCCCGCACCGTGGGAGGCCTTCGTCGCCGGCACCGATCCGGCGGTGTTCGAGCTCCGAGAGGTGCTCGGCTCCACGATGGGCGCCGTGAAGCAGGTCTTCCGGGTGGGCACGCCCGCCCAGCAGGCCAAGGCGGTGGAGATCCTCACCGATGCTCGCAAGCGGCTCTACCAGGTCCTCGCCAGCGACGAAGCCTGACCGGACCGCCTCGCTGTCAGCCCCGCCGGGTACCGTGCTTGGGTTCCCGTTCGGCGCGTCCACCGATGCGTGCGCGTGCGCTGCACGGTCAGACCTCCCGAGAACGCTCCCCATGCCTGGAGATCCATGAGCACCACCACGCCCCCATCGGCTGCGGCCCCGTGGTCGCCCGCTCCCGACGGCGTCGCCGCCCGCGCCATCGATGCCGTCAAGACCTACGGCGTCGGAGACACGCAGGTGTTCGCCCTCGCCGGCGTCACGGTCGACTTCGCCGCCGGGCAGTTCACGGCGATCATGGGCCCGTCTGGCTCGGGCAAGTCCACGCTCATGCACTGCCTCGCCGGGCTCGACGAGCTCACGAGCGGCAGCGTGTGGATCGAGGGCACCGACCTCACCAAGCTCAAGGAGAAGGACCTCACCAAGCTCCGCCGCGACCGGGTGGGGTTCATCTTCCAGTCGTTCAACCTGATCCCGACGCTGTCGGCCGAGGAGAACATCGTGCTGCCGATGTCGCTCGCCGGCGCCCAACCAGACCAGGCCTGGGTGGATCGCATCGTGGACACCGTCGGGCTGCGCGACCGCCTCAGCCACCGGCCGAGCGAGCTCTCGGGCGGCCAGCAGCAACGCGTCGCGGTGGCGCGCGCCCTGGCCAGCAAGCCGGCCATCGTCTTCGCCGACGAGCCCACCGGCAACCTGGACTCGCGCTCGAGCGGGGAGATCCTCACGTTCATGCGCAACGCGGTGAACGACCTCGGCCAGACCATCGTGATGGTCACCCACGATCCCGTCGCCGCCTCCCACGCGGACCGCGTGCTGATCCTGGCCGACGGCAACATCGTCAACGAGATCGCGAACCCCACCACCGAGGCCGTCGTCGACTTCATGAAGACCTTCGGAGACTGACGTGGTCCGCCACACCCTCCGCTCCCTCTGGTCGCACAAGCGACGCCTCATCTCCACCTGCGTCGCGGTCATCCTCGGCGTCGCCTTCATGGCCGGCACCCTGGTGCTCACCTCCACCGTCAACCGGGTGTTCGACGACCTCTTCGGCAACCTCGGCGGGAAGGTCGACGCCGTCGTGCGCGGAAAGGTGCTGTTCGAGGCCGACTTCGGCGGCGCCCAGCGAGCCCCCCTCGACGACACCCTCGTCGACAAGGTCCGGGCGGTCGACGGCGTCGCCAACGCCGAAGGCTCGATCGACTCGGTCCTGCTCACCCTGCTCGACCACGGCGGCGAGCCGATGGGCGGAGGCTTCGGGCCACCCACGATCGTGGGCACCTGGGACCCCGACCCCGAGCTGAACTCCTACGAGGTCGACCAGGGCCGAGCCCCCGAGCGCGCCGGTGAGGTCATCATCGACCGCGCCGGAGCGAGGAACGGGGACTTCGAGATCGGCGACCAGGTGCGGATCATCACGCCGAAGGGCACGGTGAAGCTCAAGCTGGTGGGGACCTCCAAGTTCGGCGACGCCGATTCGGCGGGCGGATCGATCTACGTCGGCACGACCCTCGCCCAGGCGCAGGAGCTCACCGGCCAAGCGGGGAAGCTCACGACCATCTCGGTCCGAGCGGACGAGGGCGTCACCCCCGAGCAGGTCGTCGCCAACCTCGAGAAGGCTGACCTCGGCACGACGATCGACGTCGTCACCGGCGAGCAGGCCGCCCAGGAGAACGCCAGCGACGTCAAGGATGGCTTCGGGTTCTTCTCGAAGCTGCTGCTCATCTTCGCCTGCATCGCCTTGTTCGTCGGCTGGTTCATCATCTCCAACACGTTCAACATCCTCGTGGCGCAGCGCACGAGGGAGCTGGCCCTGTTGCGGGCGCTCGGCGCTGCTCGCAGCCAGGTGCTCGGCTCGGTGCTGCTCGAGGCGGCGGTGATCGGCACGGTCTCCGCCGGCTTGGGGCTCCTCGCCGGCGTGGCCCTCGCGCAGCTCGCCTTCACCGGGCTGACCGCCACCGGCCTCGACATGCCCCAGGCCTCCCTCGTGGTCGAGCCGACGGTCGCCGCAGGTGCCATCGCCGCCGGGCTCGTGCTCACCGCCATCGCCGCCATCGGCCCGGCGGTGCGCGCCACCCGCGTCGCCCCCATCGCCGCGCTCCGAGATGTGGCGGTCGACCGCACGGGCACCTCACGGGTCCGCATCGCCGGCGCCGCGCTCCTGCTCGTTGCCGGCAGCGTGCTCATCGCCCCGGCGTTCCGGTCCGATCCGAGCTCGAAGGTCATCCCGTGGGTCGGCGGCGGGCTCGCCCTGCTCGTGTTCGCCGTGCTCACCGCCGGCCCGCTCATCGCCGGCCCCATCGCACGCCTGGTGGGCTCGCCGCTGCCGCTCATCAAGGGGATCACCGGCACCCTCGCCCGCCAGAACGCCGTGCGAAGCCCGCGGCGGACCTCAGCCACGGCCTCCGCGCTCATCATCGGCGTGGCCCTGGTCGCGTTCATCACGATCTTCGCCAGCTCGGCGCAGCGCTCGGTGAACACCGCCATCGGCTCGGGCTTCAAGGGCGACTACATCGTCCTGCCGGTCAACCAGTTCACGCTCTCGGGCGTGAGCCCCCAGGTCAGCCGCGACATCGCCGACATCGACGGCGTGCAGACCGTCACGGCCATCGGCATCGCGCAGGTGCACCTCACCTTGCCGAACGGAGACACCCCGAACGCGTTCATGGCCGGAATCGACACCTCCACCTTCGAGGACGTGTTCACCGCGCGCATGGCCCAAGGCAAGCTCACCGACCTCACCGACACCGGGATCATCGTCGACGCCGCGGTCGCCAAGGATGACGACCTCGCCATCGGCGACCAGCTCGAGGTCGTGTCGGCCACCAACCAGAAGGCGACCCTCACCGTCGAGGCGCTCAGCAACGAACCTGCGCTGCTCGGCCAGTGGACCGTCTCGCGAAGCACGATCGACTCCCTGTCGACCGAACCGGCCGACTACCAGCTCGGCATCCTCGCCAAGCCGGGCACCGACGTCGAGGCGCTGCGCCAGCCCATCAAGGACGTCTTGAAGGCGTACCCGACGATGAAGGTGCAAGACCGCGAGCAGTTCACCCAGGGCATCGTGCAGTCGATCAGCTCGCTGCTGATCATGATCTACGCCCTGCTCGCCGTGTCCATCGTCATCGCCCTCATCGGCATCGCCAACACGCTCTCGCTCAGCATCCACGAGCGCACGAGGGAGCTGGGTCTGCTGCGCGCGGTGGGCATGACCCGCAGCCAACTTCGATCCTCGGTGCGCTGGGAGGCCACGATCGTGGCCCTGATGGGCACCGTGATCGGCATCGCGCTGGGCATCGGGCTCAGCTACACGATGGTCCGGGCCCTGAAGAGCCAGGGCATCACCGAGTTCGCGGTCCCCGTCGGCGGGATGGTCACCGTGGTGGTCTTCGGCTGGGTGCTCGGCGTGCTCGCCTCGTTCCGGCCGGCTCGCCGAGCCGCCAAGCTCAACGTGCTCGACGCCATCGCCAGCGACTGATCTTCGCCGCTACTCGTCGGCGAGGGCGTAGAACTTGCCGCCGCGGGCGCCGAAGTAGATGCCGCCCTTGAACACCGTCGGGGTCGACTCGATGCACCCCTCCACCTGCACCGACCACAGCTCCGGCGGGTCCACCGACGGGTCCGACACGTCGTATGCGTGGAGCACCCCGCTGCAGTCACCCTGGATGAGCACGTCATCCACCACCACCGGCGACTGCCAGGTGGGCCCCGGGAGCTTCTTCTCCCACACGATGTCGCCGCTCTCCTGGTCGACGCCCAAGATCCGGCCGTGGTTGGTGCCCACGTAGACCATGCCGCCGTAGATCGCCGGCGTGGCCCAGATCCCGTAGCAGGCCGACTCCTCGCAGCTTCCCGAGGCCGCGCTGGGCGCCCCCGACGCCGGATCGTTCACCTTCCACACGAGCGGGTCGTCGGGCTTCGTCGGGTCGAGCTTCATCAGCTGACCGACCTCGTCGTCGCGGGCGTAGCTCGACGCCCGCTCGCGCTCGGACGCCACGTAGAGCATCCCCTTCGCGTCGATCACGATCGACGCGTCGGTGTCGTCGCCGGTCCAGAAGCGGAACACCCGAGTCGGGTCCTTCCCCTCCTTCACGCCCGAGATGTCCCACCCCTGCACGAGGCCGCCGGAGTTGGCGAAGTAGACGGTGTTGCCCGAGATGGCGAGCGAGTTCTCGATCGACGTGTCCTTCACCCGGCTGCCCGAGCCGGCGAGGTCGGAGGTGAGCTGCTCGTCCCAGCCCGGAGCGTTGAAGACCAGCTGCGGATCCACCGTCACCAGGCCGTCGGCGCCGGTCGCCCGGTTGAGCTTGAAGATGTACCACTGCCCGTTCTCGCCCCCCTCGAACAGGTAGTCGTCGATCACGAGGGGCGAGCTGTCCCAGTCGTCGTTCCACCCGTTCACCGGCGACACGTTGTCGGCGCTCATGGACCACAGGTCGGCGGCCTTCCCGTCGGGACGGTCGAGGCCGAGGATGTGGAAGTCGGCTCGGCTGCCCGAGTACAGGAGCGGGAACCCGTCGGGGTCCTTGGTGACCGATCCCTTGATGATGTCGCCCATGTCGAACGGCTCGAGGAGGTCCTCGCCGGTCTCGGGGTCGAAGAAGTGGATGTGCTTGTCGTAGGTGCCGACCGCGATCCAGGTCTTCCCGTCCTGCTCCCACACCGCGGGTTGGCCGGTCCAACCGGAGCCGCACCAGCTGTGAGGCGTGTTGCCGACCGCGGACTGCCCGCACATCCCGCCGCTCTCGGGGAAGTGCCAGCGGATCTTCGGGTCCGTCGGCACGGGGCCGAGGCCGTAGTACGAGCGGGTGGGGTTGCCGCGGAAGGTCAGCTGGCCCACGACGTCGGTGCTCCACGGCTGGCCCGAGCTCGCCGGGTCGACCCAGCCCGAGTAGCTGGTCTCGCCGGCGACGCCCGCCACGGTGGGCGCGACGGTGGTGGCCTTCGCCGGGTCGTCGCTCCCCTTCGCATCGGCGCCCGACGCCGTGGTGGAGGTCGAACCCCCGTCGTCGCCGCGGATGGCCGAGCAGCCCCAGGCGATCAGGACGAGCACGAGCAGCAGGCCACCGCCCGCGATCAGCCGGTTGCGCTGCACCTCGCGCTGGCGCCCGGTGCGCTGACGCTCGGACCGAGCGTGCTCCGCCAGCCCCGCGACCGTCGACGACGGGCGGGTCGTGGAGGGAGGAGCAGGAACCGTGGCGGGCGAAGGAGCGGCGGCGCGCGCCGGACCGCCGCGCGCCTGCGGCGAGCGGGGCGGCCGGGGAGGGCGCGACGGGCCCGCAGCGCGAGGCGGACGGGCCGGGCCGCCACCGGCCGGGCGCGAACCGCCATCGCCTCCGGGGCGGGGTGGACGTCGAGGGCCACGGGGAGCGGAATCGGACATCGGATCCAGCGTAGGGACCGGCCGCACGCGCGACCGGTCTCGCGTCGAACCGCGTGCGGTTTCAGGACGTCCGTGTCACCGAACCGCACACAGAACGCCGGCCATCGCCGGGTCAGCCGACGTGGAGCTCGACGGTGCTCTCGGGGCCTTCGTCGACGGTGACGGTGTCGCCGTCGACGACCGTGCCGTCGAGCAGCATGACCGCCAAGCGGTCGCCGACCTCGCGCTGGATCACCCGCTTCAGCGGACGGGCGCCGAACGCCGGGTCGAACCCGTCGCGGGCCAGCACGACCTCCGCCTCGGGCGTGACCACGAGGTGGATGCGTCGCTGCTCGAGTCGATCGCGCAGCGATGCGAGCTGGATGTCGACGATCTTCGAGAGGTCTTCGGTGGTGAGCGCCCGGAAGCGCACGATCTCGTCGATGCGGTTCACGAACTCGGGCTTGAACAGCGTGAGCGGATCCCCGGGCAGGTTGCTCGTCATGATCAGGACGGTGTTGGTGAAGTCCACCGTGCGCCCCTGGCCGTCGGTGAGCCGGCCGTCGTCGAGCACCTGCAGGAGGATGTTGAAGACGTCGGGGTGGGCCTTCTCGATCTCGTCGAGGAGGATCACGGCGTACGGCCGACGACGAACGGCCTCGGTGAGCTGGCCACCCTGGTCGTACCCGACATAGCCGGGAGGCGCTCCCACGAGGCGCGACACGGCGTGCTTCTCCATGTACTCGCTCATGTCGATGCGGACCATGGCCCGCTCGTCGTCGAAGAGGAAGTCGGCCAGCGTCCGGGCGAGCTCGGTCTTGCCCACGCCGGTGGGGCCGAGGAACAGGAACGACCCGATGGGCCGGTGCGGATCGGAGAGCCCGGCACGGGAGCGGCGGATGGCGTTGGCGACGGCGACCACCGCCTCGTCTTGGCCGATGACGCGCTCGTGGAGCACCTCCTCCATGCGGACGAGCTTCTGCACCTCGCCCTCCATGAGGCGGGTGACGGGAACGCCCGTCCACTTGGACACGACCTCGGCGACGTCTTCCTCGTCGACCTCCTCCTTCAGCATCTGCTGGGTGCCCTGCAGCTCGGCGAGGCGCTCGGTGGCCTCGTCGACCTGGCGCTCGAGCTGGGGGATCTGGCCGTAGCGGATCTCCGCCGCCTTCTCCAGGTCGGGCTCGCGCTCGACCTCGCTGCGCTTGGCCTCGAGCTGCTCCTTGAGCTCGCGGATGTGGGCGATGGCGTCCTTCTCGCCCTGCCAGTGGGCCTTCATCGACATGGACTGCTCGCTCAGGTTGGCGAGCTCCTCGTCCAGGGAGGCGAGGCGCTCCTTCGACGCCGCGTCCTCCTCCTTGGCGAGCGCGACGCGCTCGATCTCGAGCTGGCGGATGCGCCGCTCGACGACATCGATCTCGGTGGGCAGCGAATCGATCTCGATGCGCAGCTTCGATGCCGCCTCGTCGACCAGGTCGATGGCCTTGTCGGGCAGGAAGCGGCCCGTGATGTAGCGATCCGACAGCACCGCGGCGGCGACGAGGGCGGCGTCTTGGATGCGCACGCCGTGGTGCACCTCGTAGCGCTCCTTCAGCCCACGCAGGATGGCGATGGAGTCCTCCACCGACGGCTGGCCGACGAACACCTGCTGGAACCGGCGCTCGAGCGCGGCGTCGGTCTCGATGAACTTGCGGAACTCCTCGAGCGTGGTGGCGCCGATCATGCGCAGCTCGCCGCGGGCCAGCATCGGCTTGATCATCTGCCCGGCGTCGCTCGCGCCCTCGGCCTTGCCGGCGCCGACGATGGTGTGGAGCTCGTCGATGAAGGTGATGACCTCGCCGTCGGAGTCGGTGATCTCCTTGAGCACGGCCTTGAGCCGCTCCTCGAACTCGCCTCGGAACTTGGCGCCCGCCACCATGCCGACGAGGTCGAGCGAGATCAGCCGCTTGTTCTTCAGGCCCTCGGGGACGTCGCCCTCCACGATGCGCCGCGCGAGGCCCTCCACGATGGCGGTCTTGCCGACGCCGGGCTCGCCGATCAGCACCGGGTTGTTCTTGGTGCGGCGGCTGAGCACCTGGATGGTGCGGCGGATCTCCTCGTCGCGCCCGATGACCGGATCGAGCTTGCCCTGGCGCGCCGCCTCGGTGAGGTCGCGGCCGTACTTCTCGAGCGCCTGGTACTGGTCTTCGGGGTTCTGGCTGGTGACGCGGTGGCTGCCGCGCACCGACTGCAGGGCGAGGAGCAGCTGCTCGCGATCGAGGTCGAGCTGGCCCGACAGCGCGAGGAGGAGGTGCTCGGTGGAGAGGTACTCGTCGTGCAGCTCCGCCCGCTGGGCGTCGGCCAGCTCCACGATGTTGCTGAGCGCACGGGACAGCCGGGGCTCGCCCCCGCCATAGGCCTTCGGCAGCTTGGCGAGCGCGTCCTCCGCGCGGTTGCGCAGCGACGCCGGCGACGCCCCCACCTTCTCGAGGATGGGCAGCACCACGCCCTCGGACTGGCCGAGCAGCGCCACCACCAGGTGATCGGGGGTGACCTCGGGGTTCGCGTCGGAGGTGGCGCGCGTGATCGCCGCGTTGAAGGCTTCCTGGGTCTTCAGGGTCCAGCGGTTGGGGTCCAATGCCATGGGGAAGATCATACCTCACCAACAGCAAAGTTGATAGCGATTCGCTCAACTTCTTCGCGAATGTGGATCCGGCCTGCGGGCGCCGCGGCTCCTACGATGCAGCCATGTCCGCCGACGCCGAGGCCGAGCACCAGGCCGAGCCCGCGCCCGCGCCCGACCGGGCTCCCGTCGCCCGTCGGCGTCGAGCGCGGATGGTGATCGGCGGCGCACTGCTCGCCGTCGGCATCGGCGCCGCGGCGATCGCGATCATCGGACGGGGCGACGACGGATCCCGCCAGCGCCCCGTCGGCAAGCTCACGTCGAGCGAGCCCGCGTCGGACGCCACCACGGCCACCGGGGCGACCGACGACGGCACCACCACCTCCGCCGCGGCCGACGGCGAGGCCGTCAGCTCCTGGCCGGCGATCGTGAAGGGTCGGCCCGGTCCGCTCGGGCTCGACGGCGCGGCACCGCCCGCCGAGCTCCCCGAGCTCGATCCCGGCTACTACCTGTTCAACGACTTCAACGGCTGGCACCTGTGGGCGGTGGGCGACGTCGGCGACTCCAGCGCCGAGGTCGTGCTCGACGCCGACTTCCCGCGCGTCGACCAGGTGGGCGGCGAGCCCGACCTGGAGGTCGACCGCAACAGCTTCCGCCTCGCCCGCGGCGGCGCCGACGAGCCCGTGGTGGGCGTCGACTTCAGCTCCGGCTTCTACGGAACCACGATGGTGGTCACCATCACGGGCGACGCGCCGCTGCGGGTGGGCACCTCGGCCCGAACCGTCCGCTCGCCGCTGGGCCTCCAGCTCAACACCGCCAACGGCTGACTGTGAAGATCAGCGAGGGCCGGGCGTTCGTGCTGGGCTGTCGCCGACAGCAGCGGTCGTGACCCTTCGCCTGACTGGCTCCGTGCCTTTGGCCCGACTTGTCCCGTCGTTGCTGTCGGCACCGGCCCGGCCGGAGCGACTGGCCTGCTCAGGAGCTTGACCACCAGGTAGCCGCCTGGTGCGTCCCGTCACAGTCGGTTTCGCAGCAGGCCACTCTTCGAAGCGAGGGAGATCCCGTCGCAAAGATCCTCGACGACGCTGGGCAGCCCATGTGGCTCAAGCGGGACTCGTCCAGGCAGCCCACCCAGGGAACGGGAACGCCCTAGGCGGCCTCGCTGAGAGCCTGCTGCCAAGCGAGTCGGTGAACCGCAGCACGGCGCTGGTTCGTTTGCCAGCCCTCGAGGAGCTGCAGAACGCCCTCGAAGAAGGAGAGGACGCAGACGTCTCCGGTGATCACCTCGGGATCAAGCACCCGCGCGCCAACCAGAAATGCACCACCGCACGACCAATCCAAGAGGTCCTGCCAATCCATCGACACGGAGCCGCTTGGCGCCGAGGTGTCGAGCGATCCGTGGCAGATCCGCCCATCCCGATAGGAGAGGTGGTACGAGTGAGACCGGTCGTTTGGAAGGCCATGCAGCTCAACGCGAAGGTCACACGGGCTGAACCGCTCGGAGAGTCCGACCGCCGAGTCCGCAGGGACCCCGACGATGTCGAGTGGTTGACCATCGCCCCAGTCCACCCGGAGGCCGTCGATCCATCCGTTTGTCCATGGCTTGTGGCCGTCAGGGACGGAGATGCCTCGCGGCCCGTCCAGATGCTGGGCACCGGCGGCGGAACGCATCACCTCGAGTAGGTCTGAACGCTCCATCGGGCCTCCTACCGTCCAATCGCACTTGCAAGCGACCGGTCGAGCTCATCTCGGTCCGCGTTCGACAGCATCGCGCCGTTGGCGATGACGACTCCGGCGTCGCCGGTTGTGAGGTCGACCCAGGCGTGAGCTGTGGTTGTGGCGCTTCTCAGCTGCAACACCTCGGGGTCGCCGTCACCATCCTCGATGACCTCCATGCCGAGACCGAAAGACGCTGGACGACCCCAGGTCTCGTCGAAGGTGAGGTCTCGCCGGGCTGCGAGGATGGACCGCAGGGTCGGCGGGCTAGGTAAGCCGGGAGACGCAGTTCCCCTGGCTACAGCCATGCCGAGGGCCGAGTAGAAGGTCGCCAGCGCTGAAGCCGTCGACCATCCCCCGAGGACCGGACCCACGCCTCGCTGGTATCGGTTGGAGAAGGCATGGAGCATCGGGATGGCGTCCGATGGCAGTCCCCCAACTGCACCCATGAGCCGGCCAGATCGAGCCGCCTCCGCGGCATCCTCGCCGGTGAGCAGAACCGTGGCCCTGATCTCGAGAGGTTCCGTTACTGCAGAACGCACGTAGGACGCCGGCGATTCGCCAGTGAGCCTTGTGATGAGCTCAGTCAGAACCAGCCACCCTGAGATCTCGCTGTACGCCGCCCTCCCGGACTCGATGCGGAGCGAGGCGAGATCAGGCCGTTCATCGGGGTCGTCGATCATCCAGGTGAGAGCGGGGGGAGCCTTGAGACCAGCGTCGTGGTTGACGATCTGGGTGACCGTGAGCCGACCTACGGAAGGCTGCAGCGCCGGCAGAAGCTCACCGACCGGGTGATCAAGGCCGACCTTCGCGGACTCGCAGGCAAGCACTGCCGCCATCGCTACCAGCGGCTTCGTGAGGCAGAAGACCTCGCTGACATGGTTCGCGGTTAGCGTCCGCCCATTCAGATCGTGCCCAACCGCCAAGTCGAACTCGGGCCCAGTAGCCAGGCGGACCGACAGCTGACCGGCGGTCGCGAAGATCCCCTCGGCACACAGGTCTACGAGCCACGACTCGGCGCTCTGTTGAAGAGTGGTGTCCACTCCGCCGAATCCGCGCAGACCTGGGCGATCGAGGCCTAGTCGCAACCCAGTCGAGCGCTCTCCGACGCTACGAGCGAGTCGAAGACCTGCTCGGACCTGGCGTAGTCGTCCTTGGTGTAGGGCTCGACGGCCACCTCGGCCTTGGGATCGCCAAGGACGGTGTCGATTCCGGCGTCGAGGAAGGCCTGGTCGATTGCCTTGGACAACGCCTGGCCGTCCTCCTCCGAGAGGGGTTGATCACCGTGGTCCTGCATGAACTCGTCGACGATGCTCTCCTGGATTCTGCGCATCTTTGCGTCGAGCTCCTCATCACGGGGTGGCTCAGGCGCAGCGGCCATAGCGTCCCGGATCTGCTCCTCGCTGACCATCACCGGGTTGCCACAGCCATCAAGGCGCTGCTTGCCGTCTGGGCCCGTGATTGCGCGAGGCATCGGGTCATAGCCCTGCCTTGCAGGACGGCCCCCGTCATCGTTGGCCGAGGCCTGCGATACGACGAATAGCCCCGACCCGAAGGCGAGTAGGCCAACGGCCACGGTTCCCACACGATGCGCTGCAGTTCGAGTCACGATCTCTCCTCTGGGAATGCCTTGATTACTCCGCCGCCGAAGGCTGCGGGCCTACTTGGTGAAATAGAGCTGGCCCGTGGTCAAGGGCCCGCCGTTCCAGGATCCATTGAGGACCTCGCTAATGGAGGTGTACTTGTAGTAGCCGTTGCCGCATGGCAGGTCCTGGTCGTGAAAGCCCACGCCCTTCTGCACGGTGTCAGTGCTCGTAGTCGTGTACCTGAACTCGTCGACGACGCACCATTCGTTCTCGTGCAGCAGAATCCCGCCAGCTCGGATGTACCCGGCAGGCCGGCTGACAGCTCCATAGCAGAACGTCCCGACGGGGTACTGCATGCCGGTCACGTTGTCGGTGCGTGCGGTTCGGCTCCGGAGCTCCGCGCCGCCGTAGTACACCGACTCCAGAGTCGCCTTGCCCTCGGTGCAGTACGGAGAGGCGACGTAGACGTTCGCCTTCACCTCCTTCACGGTGGCCGCTGCGGGAGCAGCGGGCTGCAATGCGTAGAAGAGGGCCGCGCCGAGTGCCGCCGCGCACTTCAATTGAACCCGTCGTGTGTTGGCCGCCATGGCCGTAGGACAGCAGCATCGCGGACGCATGTCAATAGATGCCACTGATGAGTCTCGGATATTCGCTGACTCCGAAGACCTATTGTCCGAATTGTCCGAATTGTCCGAATTGTCCGAATTGTCCGAATCAGTCAACGGCACAATCCATCGACGTCGTGTGAGCACTGGACGACGCTTGGTCGCAGCGGAATCGACGACCGGACCTCTGCGATTCCGCTGCTTCAAGCGCTACATCGCCCGCCAGCTCCACCGCCAACTCGAACAACCACTTGACGGCCTCAGCCCCCGGAGCCGGCGTCGCTCGGCGCGAGCGACGTGGTCGGCACCACGACGTCGTAGCAGTGGCTGAGCGTGGCGCGCATCACGACGCCGAAGTCCCGGAGGAAGCCCTCGGGGAGATCGGCTGGGGTCAGCTCGGCGATCGAGTCGACCTGGTCCAGCACGGTGGTCACGCCCGGGCCCTCGTCGCGCAGACGCGTCAGCGGGCCCACCAGACCCTCGGGAGCCCCGGCGATCAGCGCGTCGAGGTCGGAGTCGAGCACGACCCGCAGCAACGCCATCGGATCGTCGGGATCGACGTCGGTGCCCAGCTCCCGAGCGGCATCGCAGAACGCGTCGTAGTCGCCATCGGGCACGGGGAGCTCCAACAGCAGCTGCGTCGCCTCGGAGGAGGCGAGCGGGATGGTGGGCCCCGGGACCGTGGCCGGGGGCGCGCTGGTGCTGCTGCTGCCCGACCCGAGCGTGGTCAGCAGCACGGCAACGACCACCAGGACCGCGATGCCGGCACCCACCCAGATGGCGACCGTCTGACGGCTCCGACCGCTCACGGCTCGCCCGTCTGAAGGTAGACGCGGACGGTCTGGGTCTCCTCGTCGTTCGCGTTGACCCGCACCGTCTGGCGCGCGAGCAGCTTGGTCCCCTCCGGATAGGCGGTGGCCGCCTCGGTGGTCACGAAGATCGTGCCGTCGATCGGCTGGTCGTCGAACTCACGGTGCTCACCGTAGGCGCGAGTGAACGGGCCGATGTCGAGGTAAACGCGGTCGCCACGCTGCTCGAGGTCGTGCACGAGCGCGGGGCCGATGCTGAGCACCACCGGACCCCCTTCGTAGGTGACCCGGTACGTGCCTCGCGCCAGCTCGCGCTCGACGTTGCCGGTGAGCCGCGTGATGTCCTTGGCGAGGAGGCCGTCGCGGTCGGTGCTCAGCTCGATCGACGAGACCACCGAGAGCAGCAGCACGAACGTGGCGACGGCACCGAAGCCGGCCGCCGGCACGCCGACCACCTCCCGAGCGAACCGGGGCATCAGCTCCCAGGCCAGCCACGCCAGCGCGATCCACGCGAACGCGGACACCGTCCACATCCATCGCAGGTTGGCCGCCTTCACCCCCGCGCCGTCGGGGAGGTTGATCGCCGTGTAGAGGCCGGAGAGGGCGGCGAACGCCACGACGACCACCATCGCGGTCAGGTCGGTGCGCAGTCGGCGCCAGGCCACCACCCCCAGGCCGACGACGACCACGAGCACGAGGTAGCCGGTCACGAGCTCGACCGTCGACGGGGTGTGGAGCCAGCCCAAGACCGCGACCTTCCGCATGAAGATCGGCCACGGGGCGAGGGCCTCGGCGAGGCGACCGCTGCCGAAGCCGAGCCCGGACGGCTCACCGTCGCCGGTGGTGAAGGTCTGGAAGATGGCGGTCAGGTTGTGCGACCCGAACAGCTGGTCGAGGGCCACCGGGAGCCAGACGATCGCGGCCAGCCCGACAGACCACGCCAAGGTCGGTCGGACCCAGGTGGTGTCGGACGCTCGCCGACGGATGCGCGCCAACCACCAGGTCCCGACCCCGACCGCGAGCAGCACGACGGGCGCGCCGGTGCCGAGGAAGCTCAGGTGGTCTTGGAGGGTGAAGGACCCGATGGCCACGAACAGCGGCAGCGTGCGCAGGTCGCCCGCGACGATCGACCAGCACGCGAACAGCAGGGCGAGGGCCATCAGCGCCCCGACGTTCGACGACAGCGGGTCGTGGAGGAAGTTCCCGCCGAGCGATCGCACGAGGAGGAGCGAGGCGAACGCCGAGATCCCGAGCAACGGAAGGTGACCCCGACGGAACGACAGCCACCCGATGGCGACGAGCGCGGCGGCGTTGATCGCCGCCGCCCCGACGGCCAGCCCGACCGACGCGCCCAGCACGGCTCGGAACGGCGCGATCACGTAGAACTCGATCGGCCCGGGGTGGTTCGACTCGACGCCGCTGCCGAAGTTCTCGCCCGTGCTCGGTTGGCCGACGAGCGGAAGGTGGCCGGTGAGCACGTCTCGCGCCCGCAGGCCGATGAGCGCGTTGTCGCCCGACGGGCGCCACCCCTGGGTCAGCACGACGACGGCGCTCAGGATCGGCAGGAGCCCGAGGACCACCACGATGCCCACGAAGATCCGCAGGTCACGGGGCTCGAGGTCGCGCACCCGGTGGATCGGTGCCGGGCGCCACCGGCGAGGCGTCGGGCGCGAGGGCGCGTCGCCCTCGGGGGCCGAGCGAGGAAGCCGATCGGCGGCGGTGGCGGTCGCGGGAGGGTCAGCGCTCATGGGACAAGGTGCCGACGGGGCGGCGCGGGCGGGGCGATCCTACGGCCCACCTATCGAGGATCCGGACCGGGGGGTGGGTCCGGCCCAGTGGAACGCACCGGTCGCCGAGAACAGCACGACCACCAGCAGGACCGCGAGCGGCGGCAGGAGGACGCGTCGCCGGTCGATCGCCAGCCGCTCCCACGAGAGCCGACCGCAGGCGAGCGCGACGAGCGCGGCGAGGACCAGCGCGATCGCCACGCCGACCAGCGCGCCGATGGCAGGCGGCACGCTCGAGCCCGGGCCGGCGAGGAGCGCGATCGCGGGTCCGTGGAGCACGGCGACCGCGACCAGCGCGGTCCAGGGATCGATGTCGGGGGCTGCCGCGCGCGACCGACGTCCGGGCGGCCACGGCACCGTGCCGGCCACCAGCACCGCCGCGAGCACCGGTGCGACGAGCGGGGCCACCGACCCGATCCCATCGCCGGGCTCCGCGACCAGCGCGAGCGCCGCGAGCCCGACTGCAGCGAACCACCGCAGGCCGAAGGCGATGGCCCGGATCGAGCTCGACAGGCTCGTCGGCCCCGAGGCCCCCACCGCTGCACCGAGGAGCAGCGCCGCCGCGCACCCCGGCGTGGCCAGCAGGAGCGCTTGGCCCGAGGCGCCGGCGGCAAGCATCGCCAACGCCACGGCGAGCGCGACCGCGCCCGCCACGGCCGCCGCGACGGCGAGCGGATCCCGCGCCTCGGGCCGCTGGCGAGCCATCGGGCGCGATGCGAGGTGCAGGACGAGGAGCACCGCGAGGGACTGGAGCACCACGGACCACGGCCACAGCGACTGCAGCGGCGTGACGTTGCGGGTGGCGAGCTCCTCCGGAGGGCCGAGCGCGAGCAGGTGCCAGTTCCCGTAGCCACCGGCCAGGCCCAGCGCCTGCCCGCGGACCACCGCGTCGTAGCGGGTCGCCGCGGTGGTGAGCGCCCACACCACCGCGAGCCCCACCGCCACCAGCAACGCCGGCCAGGCCCGCCGCCAGATCGCGCCGATCACCTCGGCCGGGCGGTCCTCCGATCCCAACCGACCAGCCGCCCACCACCCCAGCAGGGCGAGCCCGAGGTCGACGCCGACCAGGCCTCCGCGCAAGATCCCGACCCGGAAGCCCACCATCGAGACCACCGCACCCACCGCCACCGCGCCCACCTGCCCGGGCGAGCGGACGGTCGCGGAGTGGGCCTCGGGCGACGACATCGGCGAAATGGTACCGAGCGCCTCAGGCGAGGCCGTGGAGGTGGCAAGGTGTCGCCGCATGGAAGCCACGGGTGCCGTCACCGAGACCGAGGGCGACGACACCCCTGCCCACGGGGCGCCCCGGCCGTTCCCCCTGCTCGTGGGGATCATCGCTGCGGTCGCCCTGGCGATCCGACTCACGTACGCGATCGTCTGGCGCTTCGACGAGGGCCTCGTCTACGACGGGCCCGTCTACGTGGGCCGGGCGCGCTTCCTTCGCGAAGGCCTCGGGTTCATCGACCCCGACGCGTGGTTCTTCCACCGCAAGGTGACCGAAGGCGCCATCCACCCACCTGGCAACACCCTGCTCCTCGCGCTCGGCCAGCAGGTCGGCCTGACCACCGCGCACCAGCAGCAGCTCCTCGGATGCTTCGTGGGCACGGCCACGGTGGTGCTGATCGCCGTGCTGGGACGGCGGCTCGCGGGACGACGCGTGGGCCTCGTCGCGGCCGCCATCGCGGCGGTGCACCCAGGGTTCTGGTCCTTCGACCCCTCCGCGATGGCCGAGACGCCGGGCCAGCTGATCACAGTGGTGGTCCTGCTCCTGGCCTACCGCTTCTGGGACGAGCCCGGGATCGTGCGGGCCGCGTGGCTGGGTGGGGCCGCGGCGATGGCCGCCCTCGTGCGCAGCGAGCTGATCCTGCTCATCCCCCTGCTCGTCGTGCCCCTCTGCCTGGTGGCGCCGGGCACGAACCGCGAGGCGGCGCGCCGCATCGGGGCCGCGCTCCTCTGGTGCACCATGGTCCTGGGGCCGTGGGTGGGGTGGAACCTCGTGCGGTTCGAGCACCCGGTCACCCTCGCGACCGGCATCGACGTGTCGCTCGCGTACGCCCAGTGCGACGAGGTCTGGTACGGCCCCAACACCGGCTACTGGAACCTGTTCTGCGCGGAGCGCATCAACCAAGCGCACCTCAGCGCCATGGAGGACGAGTCCGAGATCGGACGCCTCTACCGCGAGCAGGCCGGCGCCTACATCGCCGCCCACCGTGGGCGATGGCCCGTGGTGCTCGCCGCTCGCGCCGCTCGCACCCTGAGCGTCTACCCCCCGGCCACCCAGATCGCGGCCGAGGACGAGCGCGAGAGCCGCGAGCGCCCGGTGCTCTGGGCCGCCACGATCGCCACCTGGGCCGGCTACGCCCTGGCATCGGTGGCGTTCCTCCGCCCGCCACGCTCGCGTCGGCACCTCCTCCCGCTGCTGGCCCCGCTCGCCGCCGGCGTCGCCGGCGCGGTGATCACGTTCGGCACGTCTCGCTACCGTTCAGCCGGCGAGGTCGGACTCGTGGTGCTCGCCGCCATCGGCGTTGACGCCCTCGCCACGACGTGGAACGCTCGGCGATCCGCACGTCCGGCGGAGCCCTCGATGAACGAAGGAACGACCTCGTGGCCGACAACGAGCACGACGACGCCGTGAGCGAGACACCCACGGGCGACGAACCGTCGAACGCGGCCGACACCGCCGACGCCACCGACACCTCCAGCAAGGAGCTCGGCACCTCAGGCGACGGCGACGGCGACGGCGACGACATCTGGTCCTCGATCGACGCAGGCGAGCCCCGCCAGCAGGCGGTGCGGATCGCGCAGATCGGCCTCGTGGTCCTGGTCCTGCTCATCGTCGGCATCGTGGTGCTCACCAAGCGGGGCGGCGACGACGACGCGAGCTCGAAGAAGGACGACAGCACCGAGCAGACCGACGGCACATCCGGCACCGACGCCGAGCCCGCCGCGAAGGGCTGGCCCGCGGAGGTCCGCGGCCGCCCCGCCGGGTTGGGCACGACCAAGGTCCCCGCCGGCGAGGTCACCCCGACGGCGGAGCCCGGCGCCTACATCTGGAGCGACTTCGACGGCTGGCACCTCTGGGTCGTCAACGGCGCTGGCGTGCCCGCGATCACCGGCACGCTCACCAGCAACGACAACCTCGGCAAGGCCGTGCTGGCGATCGAGGATGCGGGCGAGATCACGCTGAACGGCAAGTCCGCGACCTTCACGCTGCCCACCGACCGACCGCTGGTCGGCATCGACTTCAACCCCGGCTTCTACGCCAACAAGCTGGTGTTCACGCTCAACGGCCCCGATGGCGCACCGCTCGACGGGGCGCTCATCAAGACGGGCTCGAAGTCGGCCGCCGCACCGTTCCCGATCGTGATCGAGATGGTCACCCCCGACAGCTGACCCCTGCGCTCGCCCACGGAGGGCCGAACGCCTACGACGCGGCCTGCTTCTCCAGCACCACCGGGTTCGGCTGGAGGCCATCGCCGAACGCGAACTGCCGCACGCCGCCGCCCGTCGCCTCGAGGGTCATCGAGGTGGTCGAGCACGACGTGGTGAACGACACGTCCCCGTCGGCAGGAACCTGGAACAGGAGGTGGTCGTCGTCGGCCTCCGAGGTGGTGCCGGTCACGCTCCTCGGCTTGCCGCCCTCGACCCGCACCTCGAGCGAGACCGCCGTCGCGGCTGGGTTGCGGACGTGGAACGCCGCCCGGTCGCCCCAGACGACCAGTGCGCCGTCGACGTCGGCCGGCCGACCAGTGGGCGTGAGCGCGAGGGGCCACCCCACGCACGTCGTGCCCGCCTGCTTCCCGGCGGTGCCCTTCGCGGCTGCTTCACCACGCTCGCGGAGATCGTCGAGCCCGCCGGCGTCGTCGATCGCCACCCGACCGACCACGAGACCCAGCAGGGCCAGCGAGCCCACGATCCACCACCAGCGACGGTCGCCGCGATCAGCAGAACGCATCGACGGCCTCCTCGGGATCGGCGGGGATCGAGATGGTCGTGTTCCCGGGGGCGTGGAGGATGTTCGAGAGGAACCGGCCCGGGCCCATCGGCCCGGTGGTGTCGTCGAGCAGGCGCTGGAGGTCGCCGCACGAGAGCGCCCGGACCGCCGCGGCGGAAGCCGGATCGGCCTCGATGCCGAGCCGGCCGTACACCCACGCGTTCGACAGCTTGCGGAGGTGCCCGGCCGTGGTTCCGGTGACGGGGAGGTGGCTGGCGATCGGGTCGGCCAGCGCGAGGCGGTCGATGATCCGCACGTCGATGCCGCCGACGGTGCCGAGCGCGCCGATCGTGGTGCTCGCGATCACCGGACCGTCCTCGGCAGGCAGCAGCACGACCTGGCCGTAGTAGGGATCATCGAGCACGAGGATCCCGCCGTCGGTGCTCGGGAGCTGGGTGGCCAGCGTCTTGATCGGACCGGCGAGGAACGTGTCTCGGTAGTCCTCGATCGTGGTGGGCGGCTCGCCCACCCACCGCTGGATGGCGAGCTCGCGCGCGTCGTACCGCACGTCGAGGAAGTCGTTGCCCTTCGCATCCCAGGGCGGACGCAGCGAGGTGGCGGTGAGCGTGGCCCACAGCACCAGCACCGCGCCCAGCCCGGCGGGCACCCACCGCAGCCCGCCCGAGCGATCGACGAAGTCCGAGCCGTCGAGGAGCGACACCGGCGCGAGCAGCGCGAAGAAGGGAACGACGAGGAGCCGACCGTTCACGTAGTCGCCGCCGATCGACACGAGGTAGCCGATGGTGAGCAGCGCCGGAACGACCAGCGCCGCCACCGCGACCCGCTGGTCCGACGACGCCGAGGCCAGCCGTCGGCCGAGCAGCACGGCGACCGCGCCGAGGCCGACCCACAGCCAGAACGGCCCCACGAACGCACGCAGGTAGTACCAGCCCTCGGAGGCCCCGAAGGGGCCGCCGAGCTTGGCCAGCGCGGTGTTCGGCACGACCAGCGCGAAGTAGCCCATCCGGAAGACCTGGTACGCGACGGTGGGCCCGAACGCCCAGGCCGCGGCCGACCAGCGAGCGCCCGCCGCGCCCCGGTGCAGCACCGCCCACGCCACCACGAACGACACGGTGAAGAGCGCGTACTCCGGGCGCACCAGCGCCCCGGAGCCGAGCACCACCAGCTCCCACCGGCCACGGTCGATCCGCACCTCGGTGCCGGACCGGAGCGCGGCGACGCGCCGGCCGAGCACGTACGCGGCCGCTCCGATCCACGCGTAGCCCACGCTCCCCTCGTGACCGGAGGTGGCGAAGTCCCACGAGAGCGGGACGGCCGCGAACGCCAGCGCGCCAACCGGGAGCAGGGAGCGACCTCGCTCGCCGAGCCCCCACAGGTGCACCGCCCCGCGCATCGCGAGCCACAGGCCGCTCACCGAGAGCGCCACGCCCACCAAGAGGACCAGCGCGTCGAGCGGGACCTGGCCGAGGGTGACGATGCTCGCCAGGCTCACGATCGCGACCTGTGCCGGGCTGGTGAAGGCCTCCACCCGCTCGCCCGCGTTGTACACGGGGCCCCTCCCGGCGAGGAGGTTCTGGATCACCCGGAGGTTGATGAGCCCGTCCTCGTGCAGCCAGCGGTGCGCCCACGCCATCGTGGCGAACCCCACCAGCACCGCCAGCGCGAACACGTGGGGCCGAAGCCGCTCGAGTCGGAGCCGCGACCACGACACCGCCTCACGGTTCGACTCGTCTGGTTCGCCGGCTGCCATCGATGGTCTCGCTCCACCGGTGTCGACGACCGGCGGCCGGACCGTACCGGCGCCTTCGAACGACGGTCAACCACCGCCTCGCTCCCGCGCCTCGACCGGAGGACCTAGCCTCCGGCGCCATGGCGGAGGCACCCACCCCGGACGCCGAAGCGCCAGGCCCCGACGACCTCGCCACACGGGCGAGTCGAGGTTCCCCCGGTGGCGCGCCCGACGCCGGCGACCGCGAAGGTGTCCGCACCCCGAGGGACCCCTCGGCGCTCATCCCCGTCGTGCTCGCCGCGATGCTGTGCTGGGGCCTGCTGGCCGCCGGGCTCAGCCAGCTCCGCCGCCGAACCGTGCCGCTCATGCCCGACCTGTGGGAGACGGTCCTGGCCACATCGAGCGCGGCGCACGGCGCCCAGCGGGTGGGCGCGTGGTCGCGCCTCGGGTTCTTCCACCCGGGCCCGCTCTGGTTCTACTGGGCCGCGCCCTTCTACGCCGCCAGCGGCTCCAAGCCGGCGTCGCTCCCCTTCGCCGTCGCCGTCCTCGGCGCGGCCTGCATCGTCGGGATCGTGGTCCGCACCTGGCGAACGGCCGACGCCACCGCCGCGACGGTGGCGGTCGCGATCCTGGCCATCGGCGTCCACCAGCTCGGGATCCCCGGGCTGGTCGCACCGTGGAACCCCACGGTCTTGATCCTTCCGCTGGCCCTCGGCCTGGTGTGCACCGCCGATGCCCTCGAACGAGGATCCGTCAGCTCCATCGCCACGGCGGTCCTCTGCGGGAGCTTCGTCGCGCAGTGCCACCTCGGCACCTTCGCGATCGGCGGTGCCGTCGTCCTGGCCGCGCTCGTCGGCGGCCTGCTCCGCCGCCGGAAGCTCGCGGCCGAAGGCGGCCCCCACCTCCGAGCGCGCCACTGGGCGGTGCTCGCCATCGCCCTGGTCGTCCCCTGGGTCCCTCCCCTGATCGACCAGGTCGCGGGCACCGGCAACCTCGGTTCGACGGCCACCTACTTCCGCACCGGCCACGGCCCAGCGGGCTCGCTGGAGGGCATCGGGGCGAACCTCACCCCCGGGGCCGCGCTCGAGCAGCTGGGGTCGATCCACTCGCTGTCGTCGAGCGGCATCGCCTCGTGGGCCGGGGTCGCCGTCGCCCTCGGGCGCGACCACGAGCCCACGGTGGCGAACGACGCGACGTTCGGGATCCTCCTCGCCTTCGGCCTGCTCGGCGCCACCCGGCGACGCTCGCCCAGCGCAGGCGCGGCCAAGCTGCCCGAGGGGATCGCCCGCGGGCGCCAGCTCGGGATCCAGCTGTGCCGCACCTCCCTCGTCGCCACCGCGATGTTCGCGATCTCGGCGGTGCGCATCAGCAGCCAGTTCCGGCCGTACCTGCTCGCCGGAGCGGCCGGCGCCGGCCTCGCGCTGTGGCTGGGGGTCGCGCTGGTGGCGCTCGCCGCCGCCCGCTCGAGGTTCGCGGGTGCCCGCGCCGTCGTCGACCTGGCCGCCACCGGGCTCGCGGCCATCGTGGCCATCGTGATCATCGCCACCACCTCCACGAAGGTGATCGGCTTCGGCGCCGACCCCGAGCCCACCCCCACGGTGGCCGCCATCGCCGCCGAGGCGGGCGACCACGGCGTGATCCTGGCACCCGCTTTCGAGCACTCGGTCCCCAAGTCGCTCAAGGTGGCGTGGGAGCTGGAGCGCCGCGGCGTGCGGGTCGGCGCGCGCGGCCCGTTCGACGACCGCTTCTCGGACCGCCAGCGCCGCTTCCACGACCCCGAGGCGATCGAGGTCCACGTGGTGACCCTGACCGACGAGGTTCCGACGGGATGCGACCCGGTGGGCGCCTACGGCGACGCGACCCTGTGCGTGGTGCGCTGACGGGTTCGGGCGGACGTGGGCGCCACGCTCCGGCTCCAGTCGGTCAGCGGCGGCGCTTGCCCTCGTAGAGCACCACGGACTGGTGGACGGGGACGAGGTCGTAGCGGGCCTTGCGCTCGGCTTCGGTGATCGCCTTGCGGGCTGCTTCACGAGTCCGCTCCAGCTCGGCGCGCACCTCGCGCAGCTCCTCCTCGAGGCCGAGGACCCGCTCGACGCCCGCCAGGTTGAGCCCGGCGTTGGTGAGGTCCTGGATGCGCTTGAGCAGATCGATGTCCGCGTCGCTGTAGCGACGGCTGCCACCTTGGGTGCGCGCGGGATCCACGAGGCCCTTGCGCTCGTAGATGCGCAGCGTCTGGGGGTGCACGCCAGCCAGCTCCGCGGCCACCGAGATGACGTACACGGCGTGGTCTCGAGATCGGCTCATCGGCTTCCTCCCTCGCTACGAGGTGAACAGGTGCTCTCTGGGCGACGCCACCGAGGCGGACGCGAGGGCTTCGATGGCCGCGCGCTCCTCGTCGGACAGCTTCGCAGGGACCGCGACCTCGACCGTGGCCATCAGGTCGCCCGCTCCCTTCGCCGCGGGCACGCCCCGACCCTTCACGCGGAACGTGCGGCCGGTGCGGGTGCCGGCGGGGATCCGCAGCTTCACCCGCCCGCCCTCGACCGTGGGGACCTCGATGTCTGCCCCCAGCGCGGCCTCGGCGAACGTGATCGGCACGGTGACCTTGAGGTTGCGGCCGTCCATCGAGAAGATCGGGTGCGGGGCGACGCGACAGGTGACGTAGAGGTCGCCGGGTTGGCCCCCCTGGCGGCCGGGATCGCCGCGGCCCTTCAGGCGGATCTTCTGGCCGTCGTGGACCCCGGCGGGGATGCGCACCTTGATGTCTCGCGGACGGCGCTCGACGCCGCTTCCGTGGCAGGTGTGGCAGGGGTGCTCGATGCGGACCCCCGAGCCACCGCACGACGGGCACGGGCGAGACATCGCGAACATGCCCTGGTCATCGTCGATGACGCCCCGTCCTCCGCAGATCGGGCACGCGATCGGGGTGGTCCCGGGCTCGGCGCCGCTGCCGTGGCAGGTGCTGCACACCGCGTCGCTGACGATGTTGAGGGTGGTGGACAGGCCGGCGACGGCATCGGTGAAGCCGAGGTGCAGCTCGGCCTCGAGGTCGGCGCCGCGCTGGGGCCCGGTAGGGGCGCGACGGCCTCGCCGACCCCCCATGGCGCCGCCCCCGCCGAAGAGGTTGCCGAGGATGTCGCCCATCCCGGCACCGCCCATGTCGAAGGTGAACGAGCCATCGGGACCGGGCCGGAAGCCGCCGCCCCCGCCACCGCCAGGACCTCCAGGGCCGCCGAAGCCCATGGGGCCGAGGGCGCGGACCTCGTCGTAGTCCTTGCGCTTGTCGGCATCGCCCACCACGTCGTACGCGGTGGAGATCTCCTTGAACCGCTCCTCGGCCGCGGCATCGCCGGGCTTGGCATCGGGGTGGTTCTCGCGCGCGAGCTTGCGATAGGCGCGCGTGATCTCCTTCGCGTCGGCGTCCTTCGAGACGCCGAGCACGGCGTAGTAGTCCTTCTCGAACCACTCACGGGGAGCGTTGGCCACCATGGCTCAGCCTCGGACCTTGACCATGGCCGGCCGGACCACCAGCCCCTTCCACGAGTAGCCGGGTCGCATGACGTCGGACACCACGGTGCCCTCGTCGCCGTCCTCCGCAGGCTCGTGCATGACGGCCTCGTGGAGGTTCGGGTCGAACGCCTCGCCGACGGGGTCCACGCGCGCGAGGCCCTGCTTCTCCAAGGTCTGGAGCAGCGCGGCGAAGATCGGCTCGACCTCGGCGGCACCGTGGGAGATGGCCCCGTCGCACGCGTCGAGCACCGGGAGCAGCTGCTCCACGAGCCCGGCGGTGGCGCGGGAGATGTCGTCGGCGGCCTGGTTGGCGACGCGCTTGCGGTAGTTCTCGAACTCGGCCTGGGTGCGGCGCGCGAGGTCGAGGTACTCGTCGCGCTCGGCGGTGGTGGCCTCGAGCAGCTCGACGAGCTCCTCGACCGAGAGCGCCTCGGCGGCAGCCGCCGTGCCCGCGACCGCGTCGGTCTCGGGCACGGCGCCAGCCACGACCTCCGCCTCGGCCTGGGCAGCCTCGGGGGTGGTGTCGGCGTCGGACATCAGCCCTCGCCGTCCTCGTCGATGACCTCGGCGTCGACCACGTCATCGTCGTCGGCACCGGTGGCGCCGGCACCCGCGGCCGCGCCCGCGTCGTAGGTTCCGGCGTTCTCGGTGGCGGTGGCCTCGTAGAGCTTCTGGGCGAAGGCCTGCGAGGTGGTGGACACCTCCTCCACGCCCGACTTGATCGCTTCGAGGTCGGAGCCCTCGACCGCGCTCTTCAGTCGGCCGAGCGCCGACTCGACGGCGTCCTTCTCGGCGCCGGTGACCTTCTCGCCCTGCTCCTTGAGCAGCTTCTCGGTCTGGTACACGAGCGTGTCGGCCTGGTTGCGGACGTCGGCCTCCTCCTTGCGGGCGGCGTCCTCCGCGGCGTGGGCCTCGGCGTCGCGCACCATCTGGTCGATCTGGTCCTTGCTCAGCGAGGACTGGCCGGTGATGGTCATCGACTGCTCCTTGCCGGTGCCCTTGTCCTTGGCGGACACGTGCACGATGCCGTTGGCGTCGATGTCGAAGGT
>JBDIAX010000029.1:0-45501 GCA_039812605.1 Acidimicrobiia bacterium
TGGCGGCCCCGGCTTCAGCGCCCCACGCCTCACCGGCCCCGCCCGCTGGGCGGCGTGGGCGATCGGGCTCGCGGCCCTGGTCGGGCTCCTGTTCCTGATCAGCCAGGGCACCGGCGACGGCAAGGACCTGTCCTACAGCGCCTTCCTCGAGCAGGTGACCAAGGGCAACGTGAAGTCGATCGAGTACGACAACTCCACCGGCCACATCTCGGGCGACTACGAAGACGGCAAGGGTCCCGACGGCGCCGAGTCGTTCCACACCACGGGCCTCATCCCCTTCCCGACCGCCGACCTCGACCTGCTCGCCGAGCACGACGTCGACCTCAAGCCGCAGACCCACGAGGCCGGCTTCCTGGCGACCTGGCTGCCGATCCTGCTGTTCCCGATGCTGATCATCGGCGTCTTCGTGCTGATGCAGCGCCGGGCCCAGGGCCAGATGGGCAACATCATGTCGATCGGTCGGTCGCGGGCGAAGACCTACAGCACCGAGCGACCCGGCACCACGTTCGCCGACGTCGCCGGCTACGAGGGCGTGAAGACCGAGATCCGAGAGGTCGTTGACTTCCTCAAGTACCCGGAGAAGTTCGGCCAGATCGGCGCCCGGATCCCGAAGGGCGTGCTGCTCGTCGGCCCGCCCGGCACCGGCAAGACCCTCATCGCCCGCGCCGTGGCCGGCGAGGCCGGGGTGCCGTTCCTGTCGGTGAGCGGCTCGGACTTCATGGAGATGTTCGTGGGCGTCGGCGCCAGCCGCGTGCGCGACCTGTTCCAGTCGGCCCGCAAGATGGGCCGGGCGATCATCTTCGTGGACGAGATCGACTCGATCGGCCGCAAGCGCGGCGCCGGCCTCGGCGGCGGCCACGACGAGCGAGAGCAGACGCTCAACCAGATGCTGAGCGAGATGGACGGCTTCGAGGCCACCGAGGGCATCGTGATGATCGCGGCCACCAACCGGCCCGACGTGCTCGACCCTGCCCTGCTGCGCCCGGGCCGCTTCGACCGCCAGGTCGTCGTTCCCCTGCCCGAGCAGGCCGAGCGCCTCGCCATCTTGCGCGTGCACGCCAAGTCCAAGCGGATCAGCCCCGATGTCGACCTCGCCGTGGTCGCCCGCGGCACCCCCGGCATGTCGGGCGCCGAGCTCGCCAACCTGGTGAACGAGGCCGCCCTCTACGCGGTTCGCCGCGGTGCCGAGATGATCACGAAGGAAGACTTCGAGTACGCCCGCGACCGGGTGCTCATGGGTCAGCGACGTGAGTCGATGGCGCTCTCCGACAAGGAGAAGGAGCTCACCGCGTACCACGAGGCCGGCCACGCCGTGTGCGCCACGATCCTCGAGGAGGCGGACCCCGTGCACAAGGTCACGATCCTGCCGATGGGCATGGCGCTCGGGGTCACCCAGCAGCTGCCGGCCGAGGATCGTCACTCCTACAACCAGGAGTACCTCGAGCAGTCGATCGTGGTCGCCATGGGCGGGCGCATCGCCGAGCGGCTCGTGTTCGGCGTGGTGTCCACCGGTGCCAACAACGACCTCGTCGTGTCCACCGAACGGGCCCGCAAGATGGTCCGCGAGTGGGGCATGAGCGACAAGATCGGCCCGATGGCCTGGGGCTCGAACGGCCAGGTGTTCCTCGGCGAGGACCTCATGGGCAACGCCCGCGACTACTCCGACGAGACCGCTCGGGTCATCGACCAGGAGGTCGAGAAGATCCTGCGGGCCTGCGAGCAGCGCTGCGAGGACCTCCTCACCGAGCATCGCAACGGCCTCGACCTCGTCGCGCGCAGCCTCCTCGAGTACGAGACCATCGATGGCGCCGAGGTGCGCCGCCTGTGCGATCTCGGCGCGTCGGGCGCGCCGGCCACCCTCGAGCCCACGCCCATCCCGTCCGAGCCCTGAGCCCGGCGCCCTGAGCCCGGCGGCCGGTCGGCAGTGGCCGGCCCGTCGCGGCTGCCGCCCGCGTCCCAACTTCGTATGGGAACGGCACCATGAGGGCCTATTCCCATACGAAGTTGTCGAGGCCGGTGCCTGAACCAGCCGGTGCGTGAACCGGCCGGGGGCGACGGCGGCGGTCAGCCGCAGATGTCGCCGTCGCAGGACGGGGGCACCGAGCCGGGCTCACGAAGCTCGGCGAGCGCCGACCACAGATCGGTGGCGGTGGTGGGACCGATGAAGTCCTTGCGCACCGAACCGACCTCGTCCACGAGCAGGACCATCGGGACCGCATCCACGCCGTAGCGGTCGTGGAGGTCCTTGCGCTCGATCGAGTCCACCCGTTGCACGGCGACCGCGTCGGAGGTCAGCGGCTCGCACTTCTCCCAGACGTCGGCGCACGCGAGGCACGTCGAGGACGTGAAGGCGAGCACCGCCCACGAGGCGTCGGGCCGATCGAAGTCTCGGCGATCGACCAGGGTCGGCACGTGCCAGGTGGGGCCGCGCTCGGGCTCGGGGGTGGTCCGAGCCCGCACCAGCGCGGCCACCGAGACGGCGACCGCAGCGACGACGAGCACGAGGACGACCGCTAACACCCCTCCAGTGTGGCGGGGGACCGAGCGCGGTCCACAGTTCGCCAGCGGGAGCGGGCGTCAGGCCACCGGCGGGAGCGGGCGTCAGGCCACCGGCGGGAGCGCCTCGACCGTCTCGGGGTACGCGAACCCGGGCTCGAGGCTGATGCCCGCGCCGTCGAGCATGACGAGCGAGGATCCGACCACCACCGGTGCATCGGCCTCCACCACCACGGTTGCCGCCGCGCCCGCGCCCTCGAGGTCGATCGCACGACGGTCGCCCGCCGCGATGGTGACGTCGGCCGTGGTGAGCTCCCGACGATCGTTGCGCTCGAGGACGAAGATCCGCACCTTGGCATCGGTCGGGCCGGGGTTCGCCACCTGCACCGATCCTGTGCGGGTCTGGGTGGAGCCCGCCTGGGTCACCATCCATCGCGACGCCACCACCGGGCTGCCGAGGGCGGTGGCGACGCCGACGCGAGGCGACGGATCGCCGAACGAGCTCACCCGCTCTGCCACCACCGGCTGACCCTCGAGCGACTGCACGTCGATCCAGAGGTCCGTGTCGGGCTCGATGCCGGCGATCGAGTTGAGGTCCACCACGACCTGACGGCCGGCGCGCACCGTGAGCTCGACCGGTGCCAGCTCCACGTGCCGGTCGGGCTCCTGGTAGTGCAGGACGACGTCGACCTCCGCCGCTTCGGAGCTCGGGTTGTAGATCGCGACCTGGGTCCGGATGCCCTCGCCCACGCGGGCGCTCGGGATCACCCACCGATCGGCCCGCAGCGGCGAGGCAGCCACCGACACCAGGCCCTTGGGCGGCGGCGTGGTGACCTCGGTGTCGCCCGAACCGGTGGTGATGGCGTCGCCGGTGCCGTCGTAGGTCTGCACCCGGTCCACCACCACCCGACCCAGGCGGGCGCGCACCCGCGCCGCGAAGGTGGCTCGGTCGGTGACCAGCTCACCCACCACCACGACCCGCACGCTTTGGCCGGGGACCGACAGGCCCTGGAGCTCCCGGGGAGCCCGGCGACCGGTGTCGGTGGTGAAGGTGACGTCGACGCTGGCCGTGTCGGGGAACGGGTTGAAGATCGACAGGTACTGCTCCGCGCCGCGGACGGTGGCACCGGACGCGACGAACCAGTCGTCGGCCGCGACCGTGGAGCACGAGGATGCGTCGAAGCCGAGCGGACCGGTGACCTCCCGGTCGACCGCCACCCGACCGCCGCGAACCTCGACGAGGGCGCCGACCCAATCGGCGTCGACGATCTCGCCGGCGCGCAGTCGAGCGCGACCGTGCGCCGGAACATCGACGACCCGCGGCTGGGCCGCGGCGTCGGCGTCGTCCGCGAAGAAGGTGATCTCCGCCGTCGCGCCCTCGGGCGCATCGTTCGCGAGCACCACGGACAGCTCGGCGATGCCGTCACCCGACGCGGTGCCACCGCTGCAGTACCAGGCGGTGGACAAGGCGTCGGCCGCGGTGACGGTGGCCAGCGTCGCCACGTCCAGCGAACGATCGAGCTGCTCGGGGGCCAGCTTCGGGGTGTCGGCCTCGACCACCGCGGCACCGGCCACGAGGGCGCAGAGCGCGACGAACGGGAGCCAGCGCCGGGGGGTCAGGCGACTGCGCCGTCGTCGCGCTCGTGCCATCAGCCCTCCCCTTCCGACACGCCGGCCTCGACCGGCTCGACCGACGCGACGGACTCGCTGGCGTCGCTCGGATCGCCGACCTTGCGGCCGGGGGCCGACCGCGAGCGTCGCCACGCCACGATGGCCAGGAGCCACAGCAGGACCTGGCCCACCGCGGCCGCCCGGTGGCCGAGCGAGGTGTCGTAGGTGAGCGTCGCCGAGCCCGTGGCGGTGGCGTCGAACTGGTTGGCCCACCCGTACGCCTCGGTGCGGCGAAGGGCCACGCCGTCGACGCGAGCGTGCCAGTCGGCGTCGGCCGTGCTCGCCACGAGCAGGTCGCCGGCCTCGGCCACGGTGCCCTTCGCGTCGACCGCGCCGTCGTCGAGGACCAGCGCGGGGCTGGCGCCGGACAGGTCGTCGGCCACGGCGTCGGTCCACGTGGTGCGATCGCCCTCGCGTGCGGGCAGGACCGAGCGCGACGGCGCCCACGCGAGGTTCCGGTAGATGGTGATGCCGTCGGTGACGGGAACGCGCGCCAGATCGAGCTGCTGGGCGAGCATGTCGAGGACCGGGACGGTGCCGTCGACGGCGTCCACGTCGCCGGACGGCGCGAGCTGGTTCTGCACGACCACGTAGCGGATGCCCATCGGGGCGAGCAGGCGGCCGAGCCGGTTCGTGCGGTGGTCCTGACCCAGCTCGAACGCGTCGGCGATCAGCGGGGTCGCCCCGGCCTCGGGCACCACGAACCGCTCGCGGATGGTGGGCGGCCCGTCGTCGGAGGTGCCGATGGCGAGCTGATCGTTGTAGCGCCAGCCGCGCACCGGCAGGTGGTCCGGGTCGCCGAGCCACACGACGCGGAACGCACCGTCGTCGGTGGGCTCGACCAGCTGGTCGAGCGCGCTGACGAAGTCGTTGTGGGGCGTTCGCCAGCGACCGTCGAGCAACCCGCCGGCCAGGGGAGCCGCGCCGAGCACCACGCCGAGCGCGGCGAGCACCGAGAGCACCTGGCGCCAGCCGAAGTGGTAGGCGCGCAGGTCGGTCTCGAACGACGCGAGGCCGAGCGCGGCCGCGAACCCCAGCGCGGCGGCCACCGGAGCGAGCACGACCTCGGGGGCGGGCAGGTGGAGCGGCAGGTGACCCTGCTGCGACGCCCACAGAGCCCCCCAGCCGCCGAGGGCGACCATCCAGGCCCGCACCGCCCACTCGAGCCGCCACGATCGGCCGATGATCACCGGGAGCGCACCGGCGAGCAGCAGCGCCCATCCCAGCGGTGGCGCGCCCCAGGGGCCGGTCTCGAACCGGAGGATCTCGCCGAGCGTCAGCGGTGTGGCGACGGTGCTCGAGACCCCGGCCAGCGACTCCCACGGCGAGCGGCCGGTGAGCAGGTCGAGGCTCCACGGCAGGTGGAGCGCGAGCGCCAGGCCGATGGCCCCGCCAGCCGCCAGCAGCATCCGACCGAGGCCGATCACCCGGAAGCACAGGATCGACCCGACGGTGAGCGCGACGGCGACCCCGATGGCGATGACGAGGATGAACGGCACGAGGCAGCTCACCAGCGCCAGCGCCAGCGCCAGCCCGAACACGGACTGCAGCGGCGATCGCCGGGGAAGCTGCGCGGCGGGCTCGCTCGGGTCGGCACCCGCGGGACCGAACGGCGCGGCACCGCTCGCCCGACCGAGCGCGAGGAGCAGCCAGGGAGCGACCGCGTACACGAGCAGCCCGCCCCACGAACCGCTGGCCAGCGCGTTGTAGGGCACGGGGATGGCGAGGTACAGCGCGAGGCTCGCCACCGACGCTCGTCGTGACCCGATCGGCTTGGCGAGGCGCCATGCGCCGAGCGCGCCGATCGGGACCGTGCCGATGATCAGCAGGGTTCGCAGCAGGCCCGTGGCACCGAGCAGGAGGTACCCGAGCGAGCCGACCACGAGGTCGCCGGTGGGCTGGGCGCCGGGCGAGCCGAGGCCGGCACGCCGCCAGCCGCTCCACCAGGCCGAGAGCAGCGTGCCGGGCGAGTCCGGGAACCGGGAGAACTGGCCGATCGCCGGCACCCCGTGGAGGATGAGGTCGCGGGAGCTGAGCAGCACGAGCACCACGAGCACCACGGCGAACGCCACGGTGAGCTGACGGCTGCCGTCGCGCACGGCACCAGCGAGGTCGCGCGAGGACCGTGAGACCGAGCTGACCCGTTCGTCGCGTCCGTGGAGCCGGGCGCGCACGAACGCGCTGAGGCGGGCGGAGCCGCGCACCTGGAGGTCTCGCACCTCGCGATCGGCAACGGTGCGCTTGGCCTTGAGGGCGCGCCGGCGGGCTCGGATCGAGCCGTAGCGGCGCAGGTTCCAGGGCCATGCCCCCAACACGTCGGCAGCCTGGCGAGGGTGCCCGGAGAACACGGCGGCGATCGCCTCGACGAGCGCGAACACCAGCGCCTGGGGCAGGACGCGGAGCCGGTGCCACCAGCCGTAGCAGACGAGCGAGCTGCGCAGCCGGGCCCGGGCCTGGCGGCGTCGACGGTCGTCGACCTCGAGCCGCTCCGCTCGAGCTTCGCGGTGGCGGACCGCGGTGACGGGGGCCACGAGCACCCGTGCGCCCAGGGCATGGGCGCGCCAGCAGAGGTCGACGTCGTCGCCGAGACCGTCGATCTCGGGATCGAAGCCTTCGAGCGCGTCGAACAGGTCGGCGCGGATGACCGTGCAGCCGCCGGGGATGGCGAACACGTCTCGGATGGCGTCGTGCTGCTCCTGGTCGAGCTCGCCCCGCTCGTTCATCGCGGCGATGGCGCCCGTCTTGTCGGCGCCGAGCCCGACCTGCAGCAGCCGCCGGGGGTCGTCCCAGTCGACGAGCTTCGGCCCGATGATGCCGGCGTTCGAACGGTACGCCTCCTCCACCAGGGCGCGCAGCGAATCGGGCTCGAGGGCCACGTCGTCGTGGATGAAGGCGTAGAACGCAGCCCCGTCGACCAGGTCGCGCACCACGTTGGCGGCCGCGCCGAACCCCGGGTTGCGGTCGAGGCGGTGGACCCGGGCCTCGGGGAGCACCTCGGCGATCCGCGGCGAGAGCTCTTCCTCGCTGCTGGCATCGACCACGAGCACCGCGAGGTTGCGGTACGTCTGGTCGCGCAGCGACCCGAGCGTATCCTCGAACCACTCGCCCGGATCGTGGGCCACCAGCACGGCGACGAGCGGTGGCGCCGTCGCGGGCACCTCGGCCGTCGGGTCGGCGGTCACCGCCGACGGGTTTGCTGCATCCACGATGCGGCGAGGCTACCGCCCGCCCCCGTCCGGATCGGGGCATGGTGCACTCGCTGCGACATCGGTCACTGCCCACCCCAAGTGCTTGCAACTGTTTAACAAAGTGCGTAGCATAGGCAGCACCAAGGGAGTCCTCCGGGACTTCCGCGAGTCGTAGCAACCCCCCACCACACCCAGGAGCCAACGATGGCCGACCTCACCCTCGACACCGTCACCGACACCGCCCGCGACGCCTTCTACGTGGCCGTCGGCGCTGGCGTGATCGCCTTCCAGAAGCTGCAGGTGCAGCGCGTGGAGCTCACCAAGACCCTCACCGCCCAGCTCGACGACGCCAAGGGCTCGGCCGACAAGGGCCTCGCCTCGGCCAAGGACTCGTTCGACAACGTGTCCGAGCTGGTCGAGGAGCGCGTGAAGGTCCTCGAAGAGCGCCTCTCCACCATCGAGGGCCGCTTCGAGTCCCTGCTCTCGCAGCTCGAGGACAAGCTCCCCGAGCAGGCGAAGGACCTGGTCAAGCAGGCCCGCGAGCTCGTGGCCCGGGCTGCCTGAGCAGCCGCTCGACCCAACGAGATCCCCTGCCAGGAGGGACCCGCTTCGGCGGGTCCCTCCTGCGCGTTCAGGTAGCCTCCGCCCCGATGACCGACACCGACGAGGTGCTGCGCTACCTCCACCTGGCGAAGGAGCGGGTCGAAGCCGGGGGCATCGAGCAGCCCCCCGGCACCGACGCCGTGCACTACGCGCGCGACCGCCTGATCGAGGCGCTGCCCCACGCCCACGCCGGCACGGAGCTCCCCGCGGGCGTCCGCCTCCGTCCGCTCAAGCAGGCGGCGCACCGGGTGGGCCACCTGATCACCGGAGACCAGGTGCCGTTCAACCGGGCGCTGCTCCAAGCGATGGACGGCCTCGCTGCCGCGGTCGAGAACCTCGCCTACCGGGTGGAGTCGGGCGAGCAGCACGCGAACCGGGTCCAGGCGGGCGTCGCCACCGCCGACCTCACCCTCGACGTCGTCATCGAGGACCTGCGGGTGCTGCGCGACCGCCAGGCGACCCTGGAAGCGGCACTGGCCCGCGCCGAGGCCACCGCCGCCGAGGCCACCGCCCGCGCCGACGCGCTCGCGGCTCGGCTCGACGAGGCGCTGGCGGCACGCACCGACCCCGGCGCTTGAGCGACGCACGCGCCGTGCGCCCACTTCGCCTGGCCTTCGTCAAGCCCGACGTCGGCGTCACCGGGGGCCTCGAACTGGTGGTGGACCGCCTGGAGGCCGCGGCGCGCGCCTCGGGCTGGGAGGTGGCGCGCGTCGTGGTCGACGCCGTCCCGCCCCGCGCCGAGGTGGCCGGACTCGACATCCCGCGAGCGGTGTGGGAGGCCGCGCCCGAGTACTTCCGCTACCTGTGGGCCCGAGACCGCTTCGATCGCCTCGATCTGCGCCGCCACGACGTCGTCGTGTCCACCCAGCCGCCGTCGTTCGCCATCGACCACCCCCGCCACGTGTCGCTCTTCTACCACCACCACCGCGTGTACTACGACCTCGAGGAGCCCTTCCTCGCCGCCGGGTTCGCCCCCGACGAGCAGGTGCACCGCGAGGCAGGCCGACTCGTGCGCGAGCTCGATCGTCCCGCGCTCGATCGGGTGGGGTGGTTCCTCGCTGGGTCCGAGGTGGTGGCGCGCCGGCTGGCGACCTTCGATGGCATCACCGACGCCTCCGTCTTCCACGCCGGCCCGATGGTCCCCGTCGGCGGAGACCCCGCACCAGCCGGGCGTCGAGGCGCGCTCTGCGTCGGACGGCTCGAGTTCCCGAAGCGGACCGAGCTCGTCGTCGCCGCAGCCCACCTCCTGGGCGACGTGGAGACCACCGTGGTCGGCACCGGCGGTCGTCGCGCGTGGGTCGAGTCGCTCGACCACCGCCTCGCCACCGGTGAGATCGCCGTGGACGAGCTCACCGCGGACGACCTCTGGCGCAACACCGGTCTCGGCGCGCCCCCGATCGACGAGCCCGCACCTAGCCCAGTCTCCATCGCCGGGCGCCTCGGGGGCAGCGAGCTCGCCGCTGCGTTCGCCACCGCCACCTGCGTCGTGGCCCCGGCCCTCGACGAGGACTACGGCCTCACCGCGATCGAGGCGATGGCGCGGGCCACCCCGGTGATCGTGTGCCGCGACGGTGGCGGGCTGGCGGAGCTGGTGGAGGACGGGCGCACCGGGCTGGTGGTGGACCCCACCCCCGCCGCGATCGCCGCCGCCGTGCGGCGCCTCCACGACGACCCCGACCTCGCGACGGAGCTGGGCCGCAACGGCCTCGACCGCGCCGCTGAGCTGTCGTGGGATCACGCCGCCGACGAGTTCCGAGATGGCGTCGAGCGGGTGCTGTCATGAGGATCGCCCTGGTCGCTCCCGCAGCGGTGCCACCCACGATCGGCGGCGCCGAGCGCGCCCTCGCCGGCACCCGTGCCGCCATCGAGGAGCTGACCCCGCACGAGGCCGAGCTGGTCACGGTGCCGGTGGTGGAGGACAACCTCGTCGACCTGCTGGCGGCGTACGAGACGTTCGCGCAGCTCGACCTGAGCGCCTACGACCGCATCGTGGTGGCGAAGTACCCGGCCTGGATGGTGCACCACCCGCACAAGACGATCTGGATGATGCACCCGCTCCGGGGCCTGTACGACACCTACCACCTGCTGGGGCTGCCCGAGCAGGTCCCGAACCCGGCCGACCACACGTTCGCGATGCTCCACCTGATGCGCCAGGCGCACCACCGTGGCGCCTTCGACGAGTTCTTCGAGCGCTGGCACAACGCCCTCGCCGCCCTCGGCCCGGACCATCCGGACTTCGCCTTCCCCGGCCCGTTCGCCCGCACCGCCATCCGCTGGCTCGACGCCATCGCCATGGCCCCCGGCGAGGTCCAGCAGTACCTGTCGCTGTCAGAGACGGTGGCGCGGCGCGAGCGCTACTTCCCGACGTCGGTGACGCCGCGGGTGGTCCCGTTCCCCGGCCACCTCGAGCCCGCCGAGCCCACCGATCCCGAGGTCGACTACCTGTTCACCTGCTCGCGCCTCGACGGCCCCAAGCGCCACGACCTGCTGGTGCGGGCGATGGCGAGCGTGCCCGGCGACATCGAGCTGCGCATGGCCGGCACCGGTCCGTGCCGGGCCGAGCTCGAGGCGCTCGCGGCGGGGGATCCACGCATCCGCTTCCTCGGGCGCGTCGACGACGCCGACCTGCCCGGCCTGTACGCCGGAGCGCTCGCCGTGCCCTTCGTGCCCGCCGACGAGGACCAGGGGCTCGTCACCTTGGAGGCGTTCTCCCAGGGGACCCCCGTCGTCACCTGCACCGACGCCGGCGGGCCCACGGAGTTCGTGGTCGACGGGGTCACCGGTCTGGTGGCCCGGCCGACCCCCGAGGCGGTGGGTGCGGCGCTGGCCCGGCTGGTGCGCGACCGCGGCCTCGCCCACCAGCTCGGCGAGGCCGCCCGCGCTCGTGAGGCCCAGGTCACCTGGGACGCGGCCATCGACGCCTTGCTCGGCGAGGACCGCTACACGCCCGAGGAGCAGGCGGCCCGCTGGGAAGCCGCGCTGAGGCCCGATCCCGACGACCCGCGCAGCCCCGACCGAGTGGTGGTCCTCACCACCTTCGCGATCGACGACCCGAGCCACGGAGGCCAGCTCCGGGCCCGCAACCTGTACGGCAACCTGGCCCTCCACCGCCCCGTCGAGATCGTCGCGCTGGTCGACTTCGGGTTGCTCCCGTCCCGGACGGAGCTGGCACCGGGCCTGACCCAGGTCGTCGTTCCCCGGTCGTCGCGCCACTCCGCGCTCGGCGAGGAGCGCAGCGCCGAGGTGCAGCTCCCCGTGGCCGACCTGCTCGCGGCTCGCGCCATCGACCTCACGCCCGCGTACCTCGACGCGGTGCGACGAGCCGCGTCCGGAGCGAGCGCCGTGATCTTGGCCGAGCCCTACCTGCTCCCCGTGCTCGAGGCGGCGGAGGTCGACCTACCGGTGGTGTACGACGCCTACAACGTCGAAGCCGAGCTGAAGGCCAGCGTGTATCCGGACACGCCCACCGGCAGGGACATGCTCGACCAGGTGGTGGCGCTCGAACGGCGAGCGCTCGAGGTCGCCGACCGGGTCACCACCTGCTCGACCATCGATCTCGATGCCCTGGCCAGCGAGGTCGGCCACGACCTGCGGGCCCGGGTGATCCCCAACGGCACGGTCACCGACGTGACCGTGCCGACGCCGCTCGAGCGTCGAGCCGCCGGTCGCCGCTGGCTCGAGCAGTACTGGCGGGCAGGCAGCGCCCACCGACGCCCCGAGCACCTCGCGGTCTTCTTCGGCTCCTGGCATCCACCGAACCTCGACGCCGCCGAGCTGCTCATCGAGCTGGCCCCCCAGATCCCCGACGTGCTCGTCTTGTCGGTCGGCCACCACGGCCACGCGTTCGAGCACCGCGTCGTTCCCCCGAACCTGGTGTTCGCCGGCAAGGTGAGCTCCCGAGCGAAGGACCTGCTGCTGCGAGCGGCCGACGTGGCCCTCAACCCGATGCGCCTGGGCTCAGGCACGAACCTCAAGCTGCTCGAGTACTTCGCCGTCGGCATCCCTGTGGTGTCCACCCCGTTCGGGGTTCGCGGCATCGACGCCCACGACGGGGAGCACCTCCTGTTGGCCGAGCCCGCCGAGCTCGCCGCTGCGGTGCGCTCGGTGCTCGACGACCCCGACGCGGCCCAGGCCCGGGCCGCCGCCGCGAGGCGCCTCGTGGTGGAGCGCTACGACTGGCGGGCCCTGGGCGCCGACCTCGCCGACGTCATCGCCGACATCGTCGATCCGACGGCCCCGAAGTAGCCTTGACGAGCCGTGCCCCGAGTCGCCCCCACCCTCCAACCGCCGGCGTCCTCCCACGACGCGATGGTCCCCGACCGGGCCCAGCTGTCGCCCGCGCTCGAGGTCAGCAAGCGCCCCACGCCCTTCGAGCGGATCCGCCACCTCTGGCAGTACCGCGAGCTCATCGGGAACCTCACCCGCAAGGAGCTGAAGGTCAAGTACAAGAACAGCATCCTCGGGTTCCTGTGGTCGCTGCTGAACCCGCTGATGTACCTGGTGGTCTTCTCGATCGTCTTCAACATCATCAGCGAGGTCAAGGTGCCGTACTACGGCATGTTCTTCCTCGCCGGGCTCCTCGCGTGGAACCTCTTCAGCTCCGGGCTCAGCCAGGGCACCATCGCGATCACCTCGAACGCCCAGCTCGTGACCAAGGTGTGGTTCCCCCGCGAATCGCTGGTCTTGGCCTCGGTGTTCGCCGCGGTGGTGCACTTCGCGCTCCAGGGGCTGGTGCTGCTCGCGGCGATGCTCGTGTTCCGGCGCCCGCCCGACCTGGAGTACCTCCCGGTCCTCCTGCTGGCCTTCGTCGTGACCCTCGTGCTCTGCACCGCGCTCGCCGTCGGGCTCTCCGCGGTCAACGTCTACCTGCGTGACACGCAGCACCTCCTCGAGGTGGCGCTGCTGGCGTGGTTCTGGCTGTCGGCGATCGCGTACCCCTACGGCCACTTCGCCACGAAGTTCGAGGAGCGCTTCGGTGCCGGCTCGGAGTGGATGCTGCACCTCAACCCCATGATCACGGTGGTCGTGTCGTTCCAGCGGATGCTGTACAACCCGGACTGGTCGAACCCGTCCGAGGCCGCCGTGCTGCCCCCGCACCACTTCGGCTGGTACGTGACCCACCTCGGCATCGCGCTCGGCGTCTCGCTCGTGATGCTCTACGGCGCGCTCGCGCTGTTCAGCCGGCTCGAAGACAACTTCGCCGAGGAGATCTGATGGCCGCGGCGATCGAGGTCGCGAACGTCACCAAGTCGTTCAAGGTCTACCAAGAGG
The DNA here is from genome assembly GCA_039812605.1 of Acidimicrobiia bacterium. Lineage (GTDB taxonomy): Bacteria > Actinomycetota > Acidimicrobiia > Acidimicrobiales > Iamiaceae > Aquihabitans. Next base: position 13,230 of record JBDIAX010000029.1, read on the forward strand.
GCGGCCAGTCCGCGAAGGAGCGCCTGATCCGGGCCGGGCGCAACCCCCACATCGTGTTCAAGGCCCTCGACGACGTCTCCTTCGAGGTCCAGCAGGGCGAGACGTTCGCGCTCCTCGGCCACAACGGCTCCGGGAAGTCCACGATGCTCAAGTGCATCGCCGGCACCCTGCGTCCCTCCTCGGGCCGGCTCGCCACCCGCGGCCGGCTGGCGGCCCTCCTCGAGCTCGGCGCCGGGTTCCACCCCGACCTCACCGGCCGCGAGAACATCTACCTCAACGGCTCGATCCTGGGCTTCTCCAAGACCCAGGTCGATCGCATCTTCGACGACATCGTCGAGTTCGCCGAGCTCAGCGACTTCATCGACCAGCAGGTGAAGCACTACTCGTCGGGCATGTACGCCCGGCTCGGGTTCTCGGTGGCCATCAACGTCGAGCCGGAGATCCTGCTGGTCGACGAGGTGCTCTCGGTGGGCGACGAGTCGTTCCAGCGCAAGTGCATCGATCGGGTTCGCCAGCTCCAGGGCGACGGCCGAACGATCCTCGTGGTGTCCCACGCCGCCGACCTCGTCCGCCAGATCGCCGACCGTGCCGCCGTCCTCGACCACGGGCACCTGGTCGACGTCGCGGAGCCGGGCGAGGCGATCCGGGTGCTGCGCGAGACCCTCGCCGCCCGAGGCATCGCCTTGCTGCCCGAGGGTGATGCCGCCCCGCCCGCCATCGAGCCCCAGTACTCGGGGCCTCCGTCGGCCTCGGTGCCCGTCGTGCGGGTCGACCGCCCGCTCGCCGTCACCACCATCCGGGCCGAGTACCCCGACCCCGAGCAGAAGTACCTGCTCCCGAACCAGCCGATGCGCTTGCGCATCGACTACGTGGCCACGCAGCGGATCACCGACATCTGCTTCGCGTTCGAGTTCGCGAACCTCCAGGGCGAGGTGATCTACGGGTCCGACACCCAAGCGCTCGAGCAGCCGATCCACGCCGTCGACGGCGTCGGCGCCGTGTGCTTCGACCTTCCACGAGTCCCCCTGCTCGACGGCACGTACACGATCGCCGTGGTGGCGATGAGCCGCAACGGCGGCGAGGTGTACGACCGACGCGACCACGTGGAGCGGTTCGAGGTGATGGCTCCGGGCCGAGCCCGCGGCACGGTCGCGCTCGAGCCGACGGTGATCCACTTCTTCCACGACCAGCCCGACCCCGCGCAGGCCGGCGTCGACCCCACGAGCACCCCCGCTCCGTCCTGACCTTCTGCGCTCAGCGACGGGCGCCCAGCGAGCGGAACGAAGCGCAGAACGGGGTGGCAGGCGGTCAGCGGGCGGCGGCAGCGCGGCGGTAGAGCGCGGCGACGCCCTCCACCGACCGATCCCAGCTGAAGCGGGCCACCCGATCGGAGCCGGCGGCGACGAGCGACGCCGCCAAGGCCTCGTCGGTCAGCACCCGGTGGATCGCATCGGCCAGCGCCTCGGCGTCGCGCTCGGCGACGAGCAGCGCAGCCTCGCCGACGACCTCGGGGATCGCTCCGACCGCCGTGGCCACGACCGGAACGCCCACCGACATGGCCTCGAGCGGCACCAGGCCGAAGCCCTCGTAGCGGCTGGGGTACGCCACCACCGAGGCGCCCCGCAGCAGCGCCCATCGCTCGTCGGTGCCGATGCGCCCGGTGCGCACCACACGGTCACGGTGGGGCGAGGCGGCGATCGCCGCCGACAGCTCGCTCGCTGCGAGGCCGTCAGCGCCGGCGATCACCAAGCGCAGGTCGGGCTCGTGCGCCGCGACCTGATCGAACGCAGCGACGAGCGTCGGCAGGTCCTTGCGGGGATCCACCGTTCCGAGCGCCAGGACGAAGCGGTCGGCACCGGCGAGGGCGCGGCCGGCGGCAGCATCGGAGGCCGGGGTGGGCATCGGGGGCGGATCGACCCCGTTGGGCACCGCCACCACCCGGTCGCCCAACTCGGGGAACGCGGACCGCACCTCGTTCCCCACGTGCTCGCTCACCGTGTGCACCCAGGCCCCGCGCCGAGCGGCCCGGCGCAGCAGCGGAGGCCACTGCAAGACGTCGGCGGTGCACATCTCCGGGAACCGCACCGCCGTGAGGTCGTGCACGGTGACCACCTCCGCGGCCCCGCCCCCAGGCGGGACCACGAAGTTCGGGCCGTGGACGACGTCGAACCGCCCCGCCAAGGCTCGAACCGTGGGCACGTCGGAACGCGCCCAGGCGGCCCGGGCGAGGCGCGCCGGGAATGGCCGGGCATGAGCAGCCACCCCCGCGGGCACGACCTCGCCGATGCGGTCGCGGCCGCGCCACGAGACCGCGAACGCGTCGAGCGACAGGTCGGGGCGCCGGGCCAAGCCGTCGAGCAGCGCCGCGGCCATCGCGCCGACCCCGGTGCGGGCCTCGAGCAGGGAGGTGACGTCGAATGCGACGCGCAGCGTCATCTCGGCGCTGCCTGAGGACTGAGTCACGTGACGGGATACCTCGTCAGGTTGAAGAAGTCGGCGTTCGTGCCGATGCATCACATGGTGGCACCCGCGACCTCTGGGAGATGGCCCGTGCCCGACACCCACCGCACCAACCGCACCAACCGAGCGATCAGGAGCCGACGGCGGCGCATGGCGGCCACCGCGCTCGGCGCTGCCGTGGCCTGGGCCGGGCTCGCCGGGCTGCCGATCGACGCCGAACCGGCCCGCGCCGGCGAGATGCACACGGAGATCCTGACCTTGACCGGCGCCGAGGGGATCGCCACGGCACCAGCCAGCGCCGACAGCGGATCGTCGCTCGCGACGAGCGCCGAGCAAGCGGCGCCGTCCGCGGCGACGCCGGGATGGTCGGCCGACCTCGACGTGGACGACGGCACGCAATCGGTCGCCGCGAGCTGGCTCGGGGCAGATGACGGCATCGTCGAGGTCCGTGGCCTCGTCGGCGACACGTGGACCGAGTGGACCGAGCTCGCGGCCGATGCCCAGGACGGGCCCGACGGCGGTGGCCGTGACGCGGGCGGCATGGCGTGGTTCGGCATCGACGGGGTCGACCGCATCCAGGTCCGCGTCGTGGCAGGCGACCTCCAGGACCTCGAGGTGCAACCGATGCGCTACGAGGAGCCGAGCAGCGGCGGCACCTCGCTGACCACCCCGGCCGCCGGCGCCGAGGCGGCACGCCCCACCATCCAGCCCCGCACCGCCTACACCAGCAAGGGGTGGGTGTCGACGAACAGCGGCTGCTCCACCGGACCGGTGAGCGCGAGCGGCGGGGTGAAGTTCGCCGTGGTCCACCACACGGTGAACTCGAACACCTACGCGTCGTCCGACGTGCCCGCCTTGCTGGCGTCGATCTACACGTACCACACGGGCACCAACGGCTGGTGCGACATCGCCTACAACTTCGTCGTCGATCGCTTCGGCCGGATCTGGGAAGGACGCTCGGGAGGTGTCGACAACCCGATCGTCGGCGGTCACGCCCAAGGGTTCAACACCGGGAGCGTGGGCGTGTCGTTCCTCGGCCAGTACGAGCCCGGAGCGTCGCCCACCGTCGGGACCCCCAGCGCCGCGGCGCTGTCGTCGGCGGCGCAGCTCATCGGGTGGAAGCTCGGCCTGTACGGGATCGACCCCACCGGCACCGTCACGGTCACGAGCGGCGGCTCCAACCGGTACGCCGCAGGGACCTCGGTGACGATCGGACGGGTGATCGGCCACCGCGACGTCGGCTACACGGCATGCCCCGGCGAGTACCTGTACGACGACATCCAGGCGATCCGCCAGGAGGCGAAGGCCGCGCAGGGCGCCACGACGACCACGACCACCGCGCCGACCACCACCACGACCGCCCCTCCCACCGGCGCCTACGCGCCCTTCGCGACGGCGTCCCAGCTCGTGACCCAGCAGTACCGCGACATCCTCAAGCGCGAGCCCACGACGAGCGACCTCACGTACTGGACGGCACGAGTCGGCCAGACGTGGACGCCAGGCCAGTTCGTGGCCAACCTGATGGTCTCGAACGAGGCCGACAACCGAGTGCACGCGGTCACCCGGCTCTACCGGGCGTACTTCCTGCGAAACCCGGACCACAACGGCCTCACGTACTGGCTGAACCGCCGCGGCGAGGGCCGCACGATCACCTCGATCTCGAACTCCTTCGCCGCGTCGTCGGAGTTCAAGAACCGGTACGGGACCCTGTCGAGCGCGGCGTTCGTGGACCGCGTCTACCGCAACGTGCTCGGGCGGGCTGCGGACGCGGGGGGCCTCACGTACTGGACCACCCGGATCGATGGGGGCACCAGCCGCGGCCAGGTGATGGCGAACTTCTCGCAATCGAGCGAGTACCTCCGCAAGACCAACGATGCGATCTGGGTCATCGGCACCTACGAGGCGCTGCTCCAGCGAGCACCCGACGCCGCCGCGTTCGACCTCTTCGTGAGCAGCCTCGCGAACGATCAGACGACCCTCACGTCGATCGCCAGCTGGGTGTACGCCACCGACGAGTACCGCGCCCGCTTCTCCTAGCCCAGCCACTCCCGCTCGCACGCCGAGCCCTCGCGCCTGCGACGCCGTCCTCGGTGTGGGCGTGCACGCTCCACGACCAGTTCCACACCGAGAACCGAGCGCCGGCTAGCGACGGCGAGCGGTGGGCTCGGTGAGGGCAGCGAGCTCCTCGTTGAGAGCCGCGAGGGCGGCGGCGTGCTCGGCCCGCTGGCGCTCGAGCTCGGCGCGCAGGTCCGCCACCTCCGCTCGGAGGGCCTCCACCTCGGACCCGGTGACCCGAACCACCTCGTCGCGGGCGCGCTGCACCGCCGGTGCGGCGACGCGCTTCGCCTTCGCCTTCCATCCACCTGCCGCGGGGACCTGGTCGCTCACGCGCTCGATCCTTCCCCATCGCCCTGCAGGACCGCCACCGCGGCCGCGGCGCGACGCCGCACCGGCGAGGGCGCTGGAGTGCGGAGCTCACCCAGGCGCCGATCCACGAGGGAGCCAGCGGCGCTGGCGGTCGAGGGGTCGAGGCCGAGCCGCGATGCCACCACCTGGGCCGGACGCCCCAGGTCGAGGTGGTGCTCGGCGCAGCGTCGTGCTCGAACCGAGAGCGATGCCGCTCGGGTGTCGTCGGCCGCGATCTCCTCGGCGATCGCCGCGGCGTGCTGCGCGCTCGAGGCGACCTCGACGTCGCGACCGGGACGAGCGCCGAGGCGGCGGGCGGTGTCGGCGCTCGTGACCGTGGGAGCGCCGAGCGCGAGCGCGAGCAAGGTGGGCGGACCGCTCACGACCACCGCGGAGGCGAGCGCGAGCGCTCGGTCGCCGCCGTCGGGCTCGCTGCCCGGCTCCACGTGGACCACGTGGCGCTCCGGGAGCCCGGCGGCCAGCCGGCCACGGGCGCGGACGACGGGCGCGACCATCGGCCACCGGTCGACCTCGATGCCGACCGCGGGGACGAGCACGGCACCACGGGCCACGAGCTCGGCCTGCGTGGTGAGCACGACCGCGACCCCTGCACCGAGCGCCCGATCGATCTCGTCGTGGTGGTGGATCCAGACACCGACCGGCACGTCGGCGTCGGCGTCGGCGTCGGCGAGCTCAGGAAGGAGATCGACCGACGTGACCAGGACGGCGTCCGGGCTGGCATCGCCTCGTCGGTGCCACGACACGACGTCGGCGTGACGACCGAGCAAGCCGAGGAGGGGCACCGACCGCGCCGACGCGCCCGCCCCGGAGAGGAGCGCGAGGGTGGGTCGATCGGTCACCGCGGCGTGCCGCCCAGGAGGGTGCGCACGACGTGCTCCCAGCTGAGGTCGCGGACCCGGGCCCGGCCGGCTGCTCCGAGGCTCGCCGCGAGCTCGGGATCGGCCACGAGCCGATCGAGCGCCCGACCGAGGCCGTCGGGCGATCCGTCGGTGACGAGGCCGGTGACCCCGTGCTCGACCCACTCGAGCACGCCGCCGCTGTCGTCGGTGGTGACCACCGGGACCCCGGCGAGGAACGCCTGGAGGGTCACGAACCCGTAGTCCTCGTCGTAGGGGGCGTACACCACCGCGAGCGCGTCGCGGAAGAGGTCGACGAGCTGGTCGTCGGAGACGAACCCGGGCATGGTGAGCCGCTGGCTGAGGCCCAGTCGCTCCGCGCTGGCCTGGAGGTCGTCGCGCAGCGATCCGGTGCCGGTGAGCACGCCGTCCACGGACGCGTCCATCGACGCCAGCCCGTCGAGGAAGAGCCCGGGCCGCTTGTTCGCCTCGAGGCGCGTGGGGCACAGGATGTGCGTGCCGGCGCGGCCCGGGTCGCGGGGTCGGAGACGGTCGGCCAGCGGTGGTGGCTGGTAGAGGGGCGTCGCGTCGAGCCCGTTGAACCGTCGCATCCGCTCGGCCACGACGCCGGAGATGGTGAACCGGCTGAGGCACTCCGCGAGCACGCGGCCGTCCCAATCGACGAGCTGGCGATGGGCTTCGAGGCTCGCATCGTCGAGGGCGAGGTCGCTCCACGACTGGCCGAGGCCGTCATAGGCGGCACGGTGCTGGTGCGCGAGCCAGAGGACCTTGCGGGGATGGCGGGCGAAGTAGGCCGGGAAGTTCACCGGGATCACGATGTCGGCGTCGAGCGGCAGCATCCGCCACGCGGTGGGCGCGTCGAACAGGCGCTCGCGATCCCACGCTGCCGGCACCGCCACGGTCTCGGCCCGATGGCCGGCCGCGCCGAGCGCGTCGACGAGGTTCTCCACCATCATCTCGAGCCCACCCCGCATGAAGGGGACCTGGGTGGTGCACACCAACACGTCCATCGGCGCAGTCTCGCAGCCCCAATCGCACCGCCCGGGGCACCTACCTCGCCGGTGTCCTCGCTAGCGTCGACCTCATCGCCTCCGCCTGCTCCGCTCCGCACGCCGGCCTCTACCTCCGGCCCGATGGCGTGGTCCTACCGTGCTGCGCGAGTGGCCGACCGGTCGGGTCGGTGACCGGCCCACGGCGCCAACCGCTGCTCGAGATCTGGCACGGCGCACGCCTCGCCGAGGTTCGACGGGCGCTCGAGGCCAGCGACTTCCACCTGGGCTGCGATGGGTGCGAGCCGTCCGCGCCTGGCGACGAGGCCACCTCCTTCGCTCGCGACTACGACCGGTTCGCCACCTCCGAGGCCGACCCGGCCTGGCCCCAGCACCTCGACCTGGCCCTGTCCAACCGGTGCAACCTCCAGTGCACGATGTGCAACGGCGATCTGTCGTCGCTGATCCGCACGGCGCGAGAGGGGCGAGCGCCCCTCCCCCACGCCTACGACGACGACTTCTTCGCCGAGCTGCGCCAGGTCCTCCCCCACCTGCGCTCGATCCACTTCAAGGGTGGCGAGCCGTTCCTGTCGAGCGAGGCGCAGCGCGTCTGGGACGACCTGGTGGAGCTCGGCACCGGGTGCGAGGTGACCGTGACGACGAACGGGACACACCTGACCGAGCGCGGGGCAGCCTACGTGCGGGACCTCCGGATGCGTGTGCTCGTCTCGATCGACGCGTTCGACCCCGCGGCCTACCGGGCGATCCGGGTCGGAGGCGAGGTGGCGCGCGTCCTGGCCAACCTCGACCGCCTCCAGCAGATAGGTCGCGAGACCGGCGTGGCTCCAGAGCTGGTGTTCTGCCTGATGGCGAGCAACGTGGACCAGCTGGGCCCTGTCCTCGAAGAGGCCGAGCGCCGCGGCCTCGACGTCTCCGTCATCTGGGTCGACTCGCCGGCGCGGTTCGACCTCCGTCGCGCCGGGTCGGCGGCCATCGAACAGGCGGCCGCCTCGCTCTCGGAGGCCGACCAGCGCCGGGGCGACGCGCTCACGGGGAGGCGACGAGCGACCTGGACGACCGTTGTCGAGGGCGTGGGCGAGCTCGCACGCGCCCACACCGCACCGGCCGCAGCGGTGCCTGTGGTCATCGAAGGGGCCCCGCCGCCGGCACCGTGCACCGACATCGACGCGCACCTCGAGGCCCTCGCCGCTCGCTGCGCAGGGCCGGTGCTGCGCGCCGACACCGACCCCAGCGGCATCTGGGAGACCATCGCCGCACCTGCCTGGGCCGCCCGCCTCGAACCGGACGGATGGCGTGGCAGCAGCGTGGCCGACACCCTGACGATGATGTGGGTGGCCACCGGCGCGGCGATCAGCTACGACACCGAGATCGATGATGACGGCGTCCGGCGCGGGCGCCTCGAGCTCAGGGACGAGGACGGCGAGGTCCAGATCCTGCTGGCCCTGCTGGTGCCCCGACCGGACGGAGGTGCGACCCTCCTGCTCGGTCCCGAGGCCGCGTGATCAGCCAGGCGGTGGCTGTAGCGGGAGCGGCGCGCAGAGGCCGTCGAGCTCCGCGACGACGATGCGGTCGCGGTTCTCGTAGGTGATCTCGTTGGTGGGGTCGACCTGCACCTTGTACTCCCGGAAGCTCTGCTCGAGGGAGTCGTATGCCAGGAGCCGGCCGATGAGCGGGTCGCCCAGCCCGAGCAGCAGCTTGATGGTCTCGATCGCCTGGATGCTGCCCACGATGCCGGGCAGCACGCCCAGGACCCCGGCCTCCGCGCAGCTCGGGGCGAGCTCGGCGGGCGGGGGCTCGGGGACCATGTCGCGGTAGGTGGGCCCGTTCTTGGGGTCGAACACGGTGACCATGCCCTCGAACCGGAAGATCGAACCGTGCACGACGGGGATGCCGAGCTTCACCGACGCGTCGTTGACCATGAAGCGGGTGGGGAAGTTGTCGGTGCCGTCGACCACGACGTCGTAGCCGTCGAGGATCTCCACCACGTTCGAGGCATCGAGGCGCACGTCGTAGGTCACGACGTTGACGTCGGAGTTGAGCAAGGTGAGCGTCTTCTTGGCGGAATCGACCTTGCGCTCGCCGACCCGATCCAGGTTGTGGAGGATCTGGCGCTGGAGGTTCGACTCGTCGACGACGTCCATGTCGATGATGCCGATCGTGCCGACGCCGGCGGCCGCGAGGTAGAGCGCGGCGGGTGACCCGAGGCCTCCGGCGCCGAGCAGCAGTACCTTGGCGGCCAGCAGCTCCTGCTGGCCGGTCTCGCCCACCTCGGGCAGCAACAGGTGGCGCTTGTAGCGGTTGCGCTGCTCGGCAGACAGGGCCGCGGGGATCCGCCACTCGCGCCCTTCGTCCTTCCACTGGTTGAACCCACCCATCACCGACACCACGTCGCCGTAGCCGAGCTCGTTCAGCGTCTTGGCCGCGAAGGCCGAGCGGGTGCCGCCGGCGCAGATGACCACCAGCGGGGTGCTGTGGTCGGGCAGGCGCATCTCGATGTTGGTCTCGAGCGTGCCGCGAGGGATGTGCATCGAGCCGGGGATCGCACCCTGTTCGTACTCGTCGGGCTCGCGGACGTCGAGCACGACGGCGCCCTCGGCCTGGCGAAGCTCGTCGGCTTCGGCGGTGGTGACCTCTCGGATCGATGCCTTCGTGGAGGCAAGCAGGTCTCGGAAGCTGGCCATGGTGTCCTCGTGTGCCTTCGGTGGCGGGTGGTCGGCGGGAAAACCCTACCTAGGAGGTCAACATTCGGTCCAAGCGCGCCATTCCCGCCTCGACCGGTCGAGCGGCGTCCGCCGCGTCGCCGTCAGGTGGCGTCGACGCAGGCGAGACGATCCCGCACCCACCGGAGCTCGGCGACCAGCCCTTCCGCTGGATCGACCGATGGCTCCCAGTCCAGCAGCTCGCGGGCCCGACCGATGTCGGCGACGGTGCGGCGTTGGTCGCCCTCGCGGGCCGGTCGGTGCTCGATGACCGGATCCACGCCGAGTTCGTCGGCAAGGACATCGATGGCCTCGCTCAACGCGATCTCCCGTCCTCCGCCGATGTTCAGGGTTGCCCCCCGAGGCTCCCGCCCGAGCGCAGCCAGGGTGGCGGCGACGCAGTCGGACACGTACGTGTTGCTCCGGCTCTGCGCACCGTCGCCGTACACCGTGATCGCCTCGCCGCGCAGGAGGCGCTCGCAGAACGTGCGGTAGGCCATGTCGGGACGCTGGCGCGGACCGTAGATGGAGAAGTACCGCAGGATGGTCAGCGGCAAGCCGTGCGCCTCGCGGCGGGCTCGCAGCAGGTGCTCAGCCGCGAGCTTGGTCACGCCGTAGGGCGAGACGGGAAGCACCTGCCCGTCCTCGGGCCCGGTGGCGTCGACCCCGTAGACCGAGGAGGTCGACGCTTGCACGAAGTGGCCGACTCCCTGCGCGAGCGACGCGTCGATCAGCCGCCCGACCGCCGAGAGGTTGTTGGCCCGGTAGAGCTCGAACTCGCTCCAGCCGAGGGCGAGCCCTGGGGTCGCCGCCTCGTTGACCACCGCATCGGCTCCCGCAAGGATCGGCTCGAGGGGAGCGTCCCGAAGGTCGGCCTCGACCAACCGGAACGCGGGATGCGCTCGGACGGCGGCAACGTTGGCCTCCTTCTCCGCCCGTGCGTAGTAGTCCGTGAAGCAATCGACGCCGACGACCTCGTGACCCGCGTCGAGCAGTGCCTCCGTCAGGTGCGAACCGACGAAGCCCGCAGCCCCCGTCACCACGACCTTCAACCGAGTCCTCCTCCTGCTCGTCCCCAGTTCGGCGTCGGAACCGAGGCGGCCGCGCGAGGCCGGATCGGTGATGGTATCGGTTGCCACGGGTACGTTGGTCGGGCCCATCGTCCCGCAGGACCGACCATGACCGACCACTCCCGACGCGACCCGGCACGCCGAGGAGGGGCCCGATGAGCGGCGACCACACGCTCCCGGGGTCGAAGCGCCACATCATCGTCCTGAGCGACATCCACCTCGGCACCGACGTCCCCACGGTGTGGTTCCAGCCGTCGGTGCACGGCGAGCCGCTCGATCGGATCCTGCGCTGGGTGGTCGAGCAGGCTGCCCACATCCGCGAGCTGGTGCTGCTCGGCGACGTGGTCGACCTGTGGACCTACCCGGCCTCGATGGTGCCGCCCACGTTCGCCGACATCGTCGCGGCCCACCCCGACGTGCTCGGCCCCGACGGGTCCATCGCCGCGTGCCTCGACGCGCTCGACGGGGCCGTCACCTACATCCCGGGCAACCACGACATGGGCGTGACCGCGGAGGAGGCGGCGATGGTGCAAAGCGGCCGCAGCGGTCGGGCGCTTCGCTTCGCCGAGGGCGTCTACCGGCCGACGGACGACGTCTTGCTCGAGCACGGGCACCACCACACCCTCTTCAACGCACCGTCCGAGCTATCGCCGTGGGCGCCGCTCCCGCTGGGCTACTTCGTGACCCGGGCGGTGGCGACGGCGTGGACGCGCGACCTCGGGCCCGGCCAGACCGTGGCCGACCTCGCCGGCCAGGGCGCCCCGAACGGGCTCGACCTGGGCGCGCTCGGCGCGGTGGCCGGAGGGATCGGCGCCGCCTCGATCTCGGCGGGGCTCATCGACATCGTCAGCGGCACCACCAAGGTGACGCTCGACGAGCCGATCCTCATGCCCGACGGCTCCACCGCGACGCTCCGCGAGGCGCGGCGCGAGTACATCGACGTGTGGACTCGGTGGGCCGAGGCCCACGGCGGCGGGATCGTCGGCCAAGGGGTGGCGTACCGCTCGACGATGGCCGACGCGGACGGCACCTACCTCGGCTGGTTCGCGCAGCGACGAGCGCTCGAGCACGGTGCCGACCTCGTGGTGATGGGCCACACCCACGCCCCCATCGGCGGCCTCGAGGATTCGCTCGTCGAGTACGTGAACTCGGGGTTCGACTGCCCGTCGCTCCCCGACCAGCAGCGTGACGTCGATCCGCAGCACGTGACCTTCGTCGTGGTCGACACCGAGCCGGAGGGCGCCGACGCCGCCGTGTGGGCGGTCGGCGACGCCATCGAGCCCATGGACGCGCCGAGGACCCGTGTGGTCGGGAGCCGGGGCCACGACTACTCGTGCTACGTGGTCCTCGACAACACCGCCGGCGCGCACGACCTTGAGCTCGTCGACCACGGCGCCGCGCACGGCACGTGGGTGGTCCCGCCTCCCGCTCTGGTGGCGGCGGGGACCGAGGGCCGGTTCTGGTTGCAGGATCTCCTGGGAGCTGCCGGCTCCGATGGCTGGGCCACCTACCGCCGCACCGACGTCGACGCGGACCCGGTCGAGGTGCGCTTCTCGTGCCCCACCGTGGGCACCAACTCGTGCTCGGGCGTGAGCACCTACGCCACACGCTCCGGCTCGGAGGAGTGGCGCGACCAACGGGTGGCGCACTGGGGCCATCCGTTCTCCGTGGCGTTCGAGGTCCGCTGATCCCATCTGGTTCGAGGTGGCTCCGCCGGCGGGCCTGACCACCCGCTCGCCGATCGCCGCCGATGCTCCCGGCGCCGGCTGCGCCAGTTGCGTCGCAGCCCTTGCCGCGCGCCCCGCCGCGCGATGTAGTTGCAGGAAACCACACGACGCACACCGAGAACGTCACCCGGAGGTACCGATGTCCAGACCAGCGCTCCCCTTCTCGCTCCCCCTCGAGCAGCTGCACGTCACGCCGTGGCACGACCCCGTGGTCGACGCGGTCGGCCACGACCTGCGATCCCCGTACGTGGAGCGCTACTGGCTGGCGCTCCTCGGCCCATCGAGAGCATCTAAACGCCAGAAGGAATAGACTCACTCGATGACCACGGCGGCGACTCGCCGGGCGTTCATCTACGCCCGAATCAGTATCGACCGGGACCTGGGGTCAGAGGCACCCGATCGGCAACTGGAGTTCTGTCGCTCCCACTGCCAGACGATGGGCTGGGAGGTGGCCGGTGAGTTCGTGGACCGAGATAGGTCTGCCTTCACCAAGGCGACCGTCCGACCCGAGTACGAGGCGATGCTCGGCCGGGTGCGGGACGGCGAGGCCGACGCCGTGGTCGCCTTCAAGATCGACCGCGTGGGGCGGCGGGTGGCCGAGTTGGCCCGCCTCGTGGATGAGTTCCGGGATCTTGGCGTCGCCTTGGTCTGCCCAGGTGATGGCATCGACACCTCTACGAGCGTCGGTGCCCTGATCGCGACGATCATCGGCGCGATCGCTCAAATGGAGTCGGAGGCGAACTCACAGCGTCGGCTCGCAAAGAACAGGGCCGACGCGATCAGCGGCAAGTACGTCAAGGGCGGCTTCCGTGCGTTCGGGCGCAACATGGACGGCACGCTGGTGGCGCGCGAGGCGGAAGCCATCCGCCAAGTCGCAGAGCGGGTCATTGCCGGGGAGACCCTTGGCTCCCTCGCCCGATGGCTCAACGCTCAAGGTCTACGTACGACGACCGACAGCGCATGGCTCGGGACAAGCCTGGGCCAGATGCTCCGGCAGCCGCACCTCCGAGGCATCCGCGTTCACAACGGTGAGGAGCATCGCGGAGCGTTCGAGCCGATCCTCGATGAGGCGACAGGACTCCGGCTGATCGAGCGGCTTCGGCGTAATCCTGTTCCGCCGAAGGGTCGGCCTCACCTGCTCAGTGGCTTGGCTCGCTGCGGTCGCTGCGGTGGACGCATGAACCTGGGGCAGGTCGCCCACCCGAACGATCCAACGAAGCCCACGTTCGTTCGCTACCAGTGCCGAAAGACTGACGGCGAGACCAACTGCGGTGGGGTGTCGGCAAGCGAGAACAGCCTGGATGAGGTCGTGCGGGACCGCTTCTTTGCACAGGTCCGACTCCTGATGCTGGCCGGGACACTCGATCCCGAGACTGACCATGCGGATGCGCTCGCTATCGACCGCCAAGCGGCGCTGGATCGGGCGCAGGCGGCGGTTCAGGCCCAGTCTGAGCTTGCTGACGCCCGGTTCAAGGAGCGGACGGTCAGCGCCGAGGACTACGCACGCCTGTGGCTGGAACTCCAGGAACAGCGCGAGTCTGCCGAAGCCGACCTCGCCCGGCAGGAAGCCGCGCAGCACACACCTAAGCGCGACGTGAACTGGATCGTCGGGGGCGACTTCGAGCGCATGTGGGACGAGATGTCTGTGCTGGAGCGTAGGGAGCTACTGCGGTGCTTCATCGAGCGGGTCCTGGTCTCCCCCGCCAAGCACCGGGGCGGGAATCGCTTCGATCCTGGGCGGGTGGAGATCGAGTGGAAGCCAGAAGCTGTGGTGGCGGATTGGATCGCGGACGAGGACGATGCCACGTCCTTGGGCTACCAGCGCCGTCACGAATCACCATAGGGCTGGGCAGCGACTCGGCGGGCCATCGCAGCCATAGCTTGAGCGTCGAGACTGCCCTCGGGCGACGGGGCCTTGTGGCTGCTGACATCGGAGGCGATCTCGCTCTCGATGGCCTCTGCGAACTTGAGCAGTGCGATGTCGGGGTGGTCGTCACCCAGGTCATCGTGGAGCGTGTGTCGGGCGTTCATCCCGAGGCCGAAGGCGGCGGTGGTCACCGGGGCGCGGTCCAGAGCGACGAGGAGAGGGTGGTTGGCCGGGAGAGTCCGGGCCGCTTTGCGAAGGCGGTTCAGGCGTGCCCTAGATGCTCTGGCTCCATCGAGGTCGAGGGCGCGTGGAGGCGGACGGTCGGGGCCGTCTCCGAGGATCTGCGCGACAATGGCGGGGGTCTGGCCCTTGCGCAGCATCGTGATCTGGCGTTCGCGGATCATCGTCGCTCCGATCAGAATGCGGTTGAGGCGCGTCCGTGCCTGGGTCACCCGACTGGCGGGAAGGCGGGTGGTACGGAGTTCGCCTGGTTCCCTCATGGCTCATCCCCGTCGGCCTCAGGGGTGGCTTCGTGGCTGGGCGGGTTGAGGTACCCCTGGTGCGGCCCGGTGACGGGCGTGAGCGCCACAGTGATCACCTGGGGTGGAGATTCGACCTTGGTGACCTCGACGGTGATGGTCTGTGCCGGGTCGCCGTTCATCCCAGGGATCGTCACGGTGCGTTGCTTGGTGGTCATGCCGCTCCCTCCAGTCCTTCGACGGAGATGGCCCAGGTGGTCCACTCGTTGATCCACGCGTCGAGGTCGTCTTGGGGCCGGTGGAGGGCGAGGACGAACAGCGGGCTGATTGTGTTGGGGCGAAGCCCTCGGGCACGGTCGGCCACGCAGAGCACCCGCGCCTTCTCGACCAGCGGTGCGGTGGCCTGGTACGTCCGAACAAGCGCGAGCGAATCGCTCAGAGCGGTGACACGCCGCTCCTGCGCGGGCAGGTCCTCATCGTCGGTGAAGCTGCGCTCGGCCTTGGCCTCGTCGAGGGCGTCGCTGATGGTCTCCGCCAGCCAGTCGCGAGCTTCGTGGCTGTCCACCTCGCCGGGGAAGTCAAGGTTCCTGAGCCGCTGCTTCACGCAGTCGTTGTTCGTGATGGTGGTCATGGTGCGTCCTCCTGGACGGTGGTGGCCGGTGGTCCGGCGGGGGTGTTGGGTCTCGTCGTGTCTTGGTGCTGTGCCTGGGGGTGATGACAACGGCGGCAGTGGTCGGCTGGGAGAGGGGTCCATCCGGTGCAGCCGCGGCATCCGTAGGAGTTGCAGGCGGCGGGCTGGAGGTCGTGGAAGCTCACGCCGTGGCCGCAGCAGGCACAGATCGGACGCTTAGGCGGCGGCACGAAGCCATCGCACGAGCAGCGCCTGGAGGCGCAGCCGATGGGGTTCTGGGGTGTCATGCCGTCGCCTGGCCGGGGAAGGGGTTTTCGGCTTGGCGAAGCCGTTCGCGGGCGTTCTCCGGGGCGAGCCAGTGGGCACGACGGCCGATGGTTCCGTCCGCAGGGTTGATCCAGTGGAGGTCGTCGGTGAGGTACCCCTCGGCCTGGAAGTAGCGCACCGTGCGGTCGCGATCGCGGTCTCTTTGTCCGAGGGTGAACAGCTTCTTGGCTGCGTTGTCGAGCGAGTTCAGGCCAGCGGCCTGGGTAGCTCGGACCCGGCCTCGTTCGTCGCGCTCGATCAGCCCGAGACGAGCCAGGGGGCGATCTGATCTGAGGTGTCGGCTGATGGTGCTGGCGTGGAGGCCGAGTGCCCGAGCGACCTCGGCTTGCTTGTACCACTCGCCAACGGCGGTGGACAGGTACTGCCAGATCCGCATCCCCGCGGGGCCAAGCCCTTTGGGACGTGCTGCATCGTGTCCAACCGTTGCAGCATCAGGACGACACCACTGACCAGGGTTGAGAGGGGTGGGGGCGTCCTGCTCTTGCAACGCCTTCATCGCCTCGGGGAGGTGGATGTCGTAGCGAGTGGAATGACCAGGGCCACCAGGAGCGCGAACGCTCAACCACCCGGCATCCACGAGGTCCGCGAGTCCCTTGGCGATGCCGCCGCGGTTGGGCCAACCGGAGTAGATGACGAGCTTCGAGATCGCGAGCGCAAGGTTCCGTGGGCCTCCGGTTTCGTACGCGATCTGGAGGATGCCGGGGAACAGTCGCTTCATCCGTCGCCCCTTCCACCCGCCCATTGAGGTGGCATTGAAGATTCGGACGATGAGGTCGATCTGATCGAGGAAGTCAGCGCGGTCGCTGAAACCGTCGGGCACATCTCGGGGCTGCGCCATCCCAGCGGTCATCCCAGATGCGATGGTGGCCGCGATCTCGTGGTCGGCCAGGGGATCGTCGTCCTTGGCGTTGGGGGTGGTGATCAGCGCGGCATCGGTGAGAGCCGAGACCACGGAGTCCTCGTCAAGGTGGCCCGAGGCCACCAGCGTGCCCAGCGAGAACGAGGCGCGGTTGAGCGTGTCGTTGCGGGTGCCGGGCCTGGAGTTGCGCACCCGGCGAAGCTCTCGGGACAGCACAGCCTTGCCGTAGGGCGAAGGGGTCATGGCTGGGCCTCCACCATCCAGGTCGGAACCTGGGCCAGCGGGAGGCCCCAGTTCTCCCAGCCGTAGATGCCGCCGCTGCGGTGGAGCGACGGGGCAGCGACGAACAAGCAACCGCCCCCAAGGATGTCGATGCCCCGCATCGGGGTCACCTTCTTCACCGTGCGCTCGGGGTCCGCGAAGATGAACTGGCTCCCTCCGCCTCCCGTCCGCAGGTGCAGGGTCTCGGGGATGGGACCGTGCTCCGCGACCAGTGCCTTGAAGCTCTCGTCGCCGTTGTTGCGGGGGTCGATGTCGAGCGACGCGATCCCGCTCGGCCCGGTGACGATGCCGATGTTCGCCTCGGGGCAGATCCGCCACCATCGCTGGATGGTCGGCCCGTACCTGGACGCGTCCCGGTAGCCCTTCGGGGCCAGCCTGCCGACTGGGTGCTTGCCAGCGGACTTGCAGGCCGCGCCCCTTGGGCAGCGGCAGGTCCCGTCCGCGTGAACGCTGTTGAGCGGGACCACGAACAACCCCAACCTGGCGTAGATCAGCGCGGCTTCACCGGCCGGGAGGTCGTTGGGCGAGGGCGGCGGTGAACCCGCCCCGCTATCGTCTGCGTTGTCGAGCATTACTCCTCTTTCTCTCGTGCTGGGAGTTGACGGGTGTTGGTCGATTGGGCCGGACCCGCGGTGGCTGCCGCAGATGGGTCCGGCTCTTGCGTCTAGGAGCGTCGGTGCTCGCGGACGAAGCGCATGAGGTCGTCCTCGGTCACGAGCACGACACCGTTGATCTCGGAGGCGGGGAGCCACCCGCGGGCGATCCAGCGGCGCATGGTCGAGACCGAGACATCGACACGGCCAGCGGCAGTGGGGATTCGGTGAGCAAGAGGAGTAGGCACTGGCACTGGGATCGCCTCCAGCGGTAGCGGATGTTCGTGATCCAGCATGAAGCCGCATGACGCTCTACGGTTGAGGAAATCGGTCCCCAAAAAGCGACACAACGACCCGCTCCGGGCACGCCCGGCTCGCTCCGGTCTTGGCCCACATCGCGGTCCGTCTCGTTGCCGCTCCAGATCCCCGAGGCAGTCGTTGCCCTCAAGGGTCACCTCCACTGGGAGGCGAGCACGCTGCGGACCAGTCGGACCACGCTCGATCCCCTCAATGATCTGCTGTTCCTGTTCACCCGTCTGGCGACGGCAGCCGACGGCGAGATCGAGACGTTCGCAGCGAGGTACGGCATCCTCGGCCTGTGCAAGCACGGCCTTCCGCAGGCCCACCTACGCCAGGAGATCTCCCTCGACTTGAACCGTGGCATCAAGGTCTGTCCGCCCCTGAGCACGGAGCGAGGTTGGGGCGCTGGAGAGTCGCTAGAGCGTTGGAGGCACTACGCCGCGCAGACGAAAGCCGTGATGGTGGCCTGCGACCTCACCCGCCACGGCAAGCGGCCCACCCCGGAGGTTTGGTCAGTGCTCAGCGAGTACTTCCCCGACTTCGCGCTTCCTGCTGAGGAATACGGCCCGTCGGGCCGATGGCCGGAACGGAGCCGCGTCGCGCAAGGGTCGAAGGGCGATGGTGGCCCCATCGAGGTCGGAGGCATCGCCACCTCAAGGATCTGGAACCGGCCTCAAGCCGCCTTGAGCCACCTCCTTCGGAGGTGGCTCGACCTTGCAGCAGTCAGACCCAGCTTCATGTGGACCTCCGACGCTCGACACGATCCCCTCACCGGAGAGCGTCTGAGTCAGAAGGCGGACTTGACCGCCACGAGCGAGAGCACCGGGCTGCGCAACGACGTGGGCATCTCAGTTGCGGCCTCATCACTATTCGGCACACTCGTGCTTCAAGTCGTCGCAGCCGTCGCTGGCACCTACCGCCTTCGTCTGTGCCGTCACTGCATGAACGTGTTCGGGGCGGCACGCAGCGACCAGACCTACTGCCACGCGCCCGAGTGCGACCAGGTGCGTAAAGCAGGCAACCGAAAGAAGTCGCCGCCCCGGACCTGACCCCCCCCGACGAAGCGACCTGGGCGAGTCGCAAGGCGATCTCCGCTGGTTCCACCGTCCGACACCGGCGCGCGGTGCCCTCTACGCTGCTTGGCGGTAGCGCCAGGACGAGGGGGAGCTTGTGGCGGAGTGGTGGGACGAGTTCATCGAGAGTCGTGAGCCGCTGGGTTGGTCCGCCCCCGAGGGGACGCCACGCTCCCTGACTCCGCACTGCGTGTTCATCGGTCCTGGGCCAAACGCTCTGGAGGTCGCCGTCGCCTCGGCCGGAACGCGTCCGAAGGCGGAGGACGTGCGCAAGCTCTGGACGCTGCGACAGGCGAAGCGTCCAAGTCCAGTACTTGTCGTAATTGGTTACGACGACGGCGGGCACATGAAGGCCGCGGTTTGCGGTCCCGTAGGCGAGCATCCACCGTTCATCTCGGGCCTAGACCTGAGCCAGGTTGAGCGCCTTGCTGACGCTGCGCTGGCCGAGCCGACCCGTCACGCAGCGATCCGCTTCCTCGTTGCCATGATCCCCGAGGCGGAGAGCGACCTGCCAGGCCTGCGCAACGCCGGGCTGTTGGCGGCTCAGGAGCTTCGGAATGGTGTTCCCCGACGGCATGACTGGGACGCGGCGTGCGTGGCTGGGAAGCACATGCTTGGCCTTTCTGGACGGGGCCTGATCGAGCGTCTGGGCTTCAAGGTGGACTCCCTCTCGGTGCGCTCGAACGTGCTCACGATCGCCGGAGGGTCGAAGCGGGCCGTCGCCGTGTTTCTTGAGGAGGGCGAAACCTTCGAAGAGGTGTCGGAGGGCTTCAACGGCACGACGGCGGTGTCTCACGCGCTGGCCGTCGCTGACAACGAGAACCTTCCCTGGGTCGTGCTGACAAGAGGCCGCGAGATCCGTCTCTACGCAGCACGGCCGGACACCGGCGTGGGCAGGAAGGGGCGATCAGAGACCTTCGTCGAGGTGAACCTGGCCCTGCTCCCAGACCAGGCCGCAGGGTATGTGCCGCTCCTCTTTGGCTCCGACGCCCTTCGGGAAGGCGGCACGGTCGAGCAGATCCTTGGCGACTCGGAGATCTTCGCTGCGGACCTGGCATCCAGGTTGCGGCAGCGGGTCTACTTCGAGGCGGTCCCAGCCTTGGCTACGGCGATCGCTCGCCGCATGGGCGACCCCTTCGACCTCAGCGATGAGGACTTGGGGTTCGCCTACGAGCAAACCCTCGTGGTGCTCTTTCGGCTCCTGTTCGTCGCCTACGGCGAGGACCGCGATCTGCTGCCGTACCGAACGAACTCGAACTACCAGACGCACTCGCTCAAACAGATCGCCCGTCACCTCGCCGATGACCGGGTGAAGGGGACCGTCGAGTTCGAGACCCACACCGAAGACCATTGGGAGGACGTGACTCAACTCTGGCGCGGGGTGGACAAGGGCAACCGCGCCTGGGGCCTGCCCGCCTACAACGGCGGACTCTTCTCGTCAGACCCGGCCGTTAACCGCGCCGGTGCTGCGCTCGCAGACATCAGGCTCACCGACGCTGAGTTCGGCCCTGCGCTCTCCAGCCTTCTCGTGGACGTGGGCCAGGATGACGTGATCGGACCAGTGGACTTCCGCAGCCTCTCCGTCCGAGAGTTCGGCACCATCTACGAGGGCCTGCTGGAGTCGATGTTGTCCATCGCTCAGACCGACCTCGCGCTCGACGCCAAGGACAACTACGTCCCCGCAGCGACGAGCGACGCGGTGGAGGTTCATCAGGGCGAGGTCTACTTCCACAACCGATCCGGCGAGCGCAAGGCAACTGGCAGCTACTTCACCAAGCCCTTCGCCGTTGAGCACCTGCTTGACCACGCCCTGGAACCCGCTCTCGATGCTCACCTGGTGCGGGTGAAGGAACACCTGGATGATGGGGACGACGCGAAGGCAGCCGAGGCGTTCTTCGACTTCCGATGCGTCGATCTCGCCATGGGATCGGGCCACTTCCTCGTGGCAGCGGTGGACCGCATCGAGGCCCGGCTCGCGAACTTCCTGGCACTCAACCCGATCCCGGCGGTGAACAAGGAACTGGCCCTGCTTCGGGAGGCGGCGCGTGAACACCTCGGTGATCTCGCTGATGGGATGGAAATCGAGACCACCAGCCTGCTTCGGCGGCAGGTCGCCCGACGGTGCGTGTACGGCGTGGACCGCAATCGGATCGCAGTCGAGCTTGCCCGGCTCGCCATCTGGATTCACACGTTCGTGCCGGGTCTGCCGCTCTCGTTTCTGGATCACTCGCTTCGTCAGGGCGATTCGCTCACAGGCATCGGCACCCTCGACGAAGCTCTGCACATGCTCGACCCTCAGGCAGCCAAGACGGGCAACATCTCACTCTTCCGAGGACCGATCGAGGACTTCCTGGCACGGTCGGCCACGGCGCTTCGCCGCCTAGCCACGATCACCGAGCGCACGGCTGCCGACATCGCTGAGGCGCGACAAGCACACGCCGACGCCCTCCAGGCGGTCGAACCGGCACGCCAGTTGTTCGATGTGCTCATCGCCGCCCGCCTCGGCAAGGCGGTGGTGCCGACGACTGTCTCCGAGGAGTCGATCGCTCGCGATCCCATGCTTGAGTCATCCTCTTCGCTGGTAAGCGAGCTTGGCTCGATTCACTTCCCCATAGCTTTCCCCGAAGTCTTCCTGCGCCAGCCCCCTGGCTTTGACTGCATCCTTGGAAATCCGCCATGGGAGAAGGTCAAGGTTGAGCGGCCGAGCTTCTGGGCCATCCGCTATCCCGGAGTCAAGAACATGGAGCCGACCGATCGCGAGGCTCTGATCAGTGACCTGGAGAAGCGTCGGCCAGACCTAGCACAGGAACTCTTGGATGAGATCGAGTACGCCAATCGGCTCAAGGTCGCGCTCTTCAATGGCCCGTACGCAGGCATGGGGTCAGGTGATCCCGACCTCTACAAGGCGTTCGGGTGGAGAATGTACGCCCTCACTCGTTCGGAGGGCTTCTTCGGGATGGTCATGCCGCGGACGCTTCTTGTCGGGGCGGGAACCAAGCCTTGGAGGGAGGAGGTCGTCCGTCGAGGCCAAGTGCTGGATGTGACCACCCTGTACAACGCAGGAGGCTGGGCCTTCGATGACATGGATACTCGGAAGGCGATTGCGCTCATCGCCTATCAGCGAGACTCCGGAGGTCGAACCATCACCATGCGTGGTCCATTTCGGTCCTTCGCTGAGTACGAGTCGGGCGTTGAGTTGCCTGGCACATCCTTCGAGGGGGACTCGTTTGTCGAGTGGTCGCCAACGCTCGCGTTTCCGCTCTTTCCTTCCCCGCGGTCGGCCGGAGTCTTCGCGAAGTTCCTCGATTCTCCGCGCCTGGATGCTGCCGTCGATGGATACCGATTCCGACCGACCCGAGAGCTTCATGCAACGGACGACAAGGGCTACTGGACGGGTCACGCCGCTCATGAAGGTTGGCCTGTGTACAAGGGCGAGTCCTTTGACCATTGGGTGTCGGACACAGGTACACACTTGGGATGGGCCGATCCAGATGAGGTCATCCCGTACCTCTTGGAAAAGCGGATCAGGCAGCAGCGGAATCGGCGTTCGGCCTTCTCCGAGTTCAGCCACGAGTGGGCCAGAGACCCATCGACGCTGCCGTGCAAGCATCCTCGCATCTCATTCCGCGACATCACCAACCGAACGAATCAGCGGACTGTCATCGCCTCCCTCGTTCCGGGAGGGGTCTTCACGACCCATCTTGATCCATACCTCCTGCGAGTGCGGGGAGATGCACGCGATGAGGCATATCTTCTCGGTATCCTCTCCTCCATCCCGCTCGACTGGTATGCGAGAAGGGTGGTCGAGGGGCATCTCAACTATGACCTGCTGAACGCGCTGCCGATTCCACAGCCCGGTCGGAACGACAGTCGCCGGGTTCGAATCGAAGCGTTGGTAGCGTCGCTGGTCGTACGTGATCGCCAACTTCTTGAGTGGGCCAAGGCTGTTGGTCACCCAGATGCAGCAACAACAGACGTCACGGCCGCGCGAGCGGAGATCGACGCGATCTGCTGCGACCTATACGGATTGAACGACCAGGACGTGGCTGAAGTCTTCGGAACCTTCCACAACGGATGGGACTTCGAGGAGTACCTTCGCCAGGTTCAACCGTTTCGGGGGACGGCATGAGTGGTGGGCGTGCGTGGCTCTTTGTCCTGGGCGAGCGGACTTGGGCCGAGCGGGTTGTTGGGTCCCGAGAGATGGGGTTCCGAGACGATGTTCATGCGGAGCGGATCAAGAGCGGCGACGGTGTAGCCCTGTACGTCACACGCGGTGCATTTCATAACCCGACGCGTGATCGCGCCTCGATCGTGGGTGTTGGACATGCGACGGGTTCGCCCTCGCGTGCTCCGATGACGATCGAAGGGCATACGTTCCCATGGACCTGCCCGTTCGACCTTGACGTCGAGTTTCCACTCCGGTCCGGTGCTCCTTTTGCCCCGCTGGTACCTGAACTCAGCTTCATCCGGAAGAAGGAGGCATGGTTTAACTACGTCCGGCGGGCGCTTGTGCCGATCCCGGACGGTGACTACCAGATCCTGGCGGGAGCTTGTCGTAACTACCAGGCGGAGTCGGCCTGATGGCAACGGTTCCTAAACCTGACTTCGCCACGAACCGTCCCGGCGAGCGGGTAGCTGACGCGTTGGCGGGCTTCTTGAGCGGCCTGGCGGAGAAGTGGTCTGATCCGCCTGAGGTGGCGATTGCCACGGCGTACTTCAACCCCGGAGGCTTTGGTCTGCTGGCCGATGCGTTGGAGGCGTGCGGGCCGGTGCGGATCTTGCTGGGGGCGGAGCCTGAGCAGCGGGATCGGCTTCGACGGCCGCTGAGCGATCCGGCAAGTCCCGCTCGGGCTGCACGAGCACGACTCCAGCGGTCGCTCGAAGGTCATGCCCGGACGATGGCGGAGGATCGAGATCTGCTCGGTTTCACCACCGAGGCGGACGCTACGGCGCGCAGGTTGGTGGCGTGGCTGGAGTCCGGCGACGTACAAGTGCGGCGTCTGGAGAACGGCTTCCTCCATGGCAAGGCGTTCATGGTGACGACCGACAACGAGGGTGTGATCGCTGGCTCGTCGAACTTCACTTACGCGGGGCTGGCGACCAACATCGAGTTGAACCTGGGGCGCTACGAGCCGCATGTCGTCGGGCAGGTGGCGGACTGGTACGAGGACCTGTGGGGTCAGGCCGAGCCGTTCGACCTGGCTGGCTTCTACCGGACCCGGTTCGCGGAGCATCCGCCCTATCTGGTGTTCCTTCGGATGCTGTGGGAGCGGTACGGCACCGAACTCGATCAGGAGGCCGAGGAGACCGAGGCCCCCAAGATCAAGCTGACGACGTTCCAGCGAGACGGGCTGTGGCGGGCGCAGCGCATCCTCGATGACCATCACGGTGTGGTGATCGCCGATGAGGTCGGTCTGGGCAAGACCTTCCTCGCCGGTGAGTTGATCCGACGTGCAGTTGAGGAGCGCCGCCAGCGCGTGCTGCTGATCGCACCGGCCACCCTCCGAGACGGTCCGTGGGCCAAGTTCTTCGACCGTCACAACCTCAACGTCCGCCGAGTGTCGTTCGAGCAGCTTGCGGACGACAAGCGCCTCAACCCCGATACCGGCACCGGCGTGCATCTCGGTGACTACTGGCGTGAGTTCGCAATGGTCGTGGTAGACGAAGCCCACAACCTCCGCAACCCATCGACCCTTCGAGCGAACGCGCTCCGAAGGCTGCTGGCCGGGTCACCCCCTCGGGACCTCGTGCTGCTCACGGCGACGCCGGTGAACAACTCGCTGTGGGACCTGTACTACCTGCTGGGCTACTTCCTGCGAAACGACGCCGTGTTCGCCGACGCCGGGATCAAGTCGCTCAGGGATCACTTCGCCGCGGCAATGGCGATGAACCCCGACGACCTCTCTCCAGAACACCTTTTTGACATCCTCGACGCCATCGCGGTCCGACGGACCCGAGAGTTCGTCAAGACCTACTACCGCAACGACACGGTGACCATCGACGGCAAGCAGACCCCGATCGTGTTCCCCACGCCGCGGGTGCGGAAGGTGTCCTACGACCTTGACGCCGTGCTTCCGGGCTTTTTCGAGCGGTTCGAGCACGCCCTCGACGGCACTCCTGCTGAACCTGGCGATCCGACCGTCCTCACTCTTGCCCGCTATGCGCCGAGCCAGTACAGGCTCGACAACGACGTGGAGGCTCACGAGGTCCAGTTGGCAGGTCTCTTGCGCTCTGGCCTGTTGAAGCGGTTCGAGTCCTCCGCCCACGCCTTCGCCTCGACCTGCCGCAAGATGGCCGCAAGCCACGATGCCTTCTTGTCGCTGCTCGACTCCGGCCGAGTCGCCACCGGCGCAGCACTTGCGGACTGGGTGGCAACCGACAGCGACGACACCGACCAGGTGGACGCCTACCAGGACCGTCACGTCGATGTCCTCGATGACGCTGAGGAATACGACCAAGAGGCCCTGGCACTCGATGTCGTCGCTGACCGCGACCTGCTCCTCGCGTTCGCTGACGAAGCCGCTCTGGTGACCCAAGCCCAAGACCCGAAGCTCGAAGCCTTGGTCGAGGAGATCGCCGCCATCGCCGCAGAGGCCGCGGCCGAGGGCGTGGGTGAAACCGACGAGCGCGACAAGCGCAAGATCCTGATCTTCTCCTACTTCGCAGACACCGTGGACTGGGTGGCGGAACACCTCGCCGAAGTCGTCGAACGCGACGATCGGCTTGCTGCGTACCGCGGGCGGGTGGTCGCCATCTCAGGCGGGTCGGGGAACAAGGACGACGTGCTGTGGGGCTTCGCTCCACGAACCACCGATGCACCCGAAGGCCGCGACGACGACCTCCACGACATCGTGGTCGCCACCGACGTTCTGGCCGAAGGCGTCAACCTCCAACAGGCGCGGCACATCCTCAACTACGACCTGCCCTGGAACCCCATGCGATTGGTGCAGCGCCACGGCCGCATCGACCGAATCGGTTCGACCCACGCAGAGGTGTTCCTCCGATGCGTGTTCCCCGATGCACAACTCGATGACCTCCTCGGCCTCGAAGCTCGCCTGCACGCCAAGATCGCCCAGGCAGCCGCAGCGGTCGGCGTGGTCGAGGTCCTTCCCGGCAGCAAGACCAACGAGGTCAACCTTGCCGACACTCGTGAGGAGATCGAACGCCTCCGCCAGGAGGACGCCAGCCTATTCGAGCGCGGGGCCACCAGCCGGTCCGCACTCTCGGGCGAGGAGTACCGCCAAGCTCTCCGCGAAGCCATCGACAAGTACGGCCGACTGCCGGAAATCCAAGGACTTCCCTGGGGATCAGGGTCCGGGATGACGGTTCAGCGGCCGTATGACCCGCCCGGCTACGTCTTCTGTGCCCGAGTGGCCGACCACCCACGTCCCATGTTCCGCTTCATCTCCACTGCGGAGGGAGCGGAGCCGATCCGGGACACCCTCGCCTGCCTCGACCTCGCCCGGCCGATCGACGGATGGGACACGGTTCGCGACCTGGACGACGAGACCTACGCCGGGGCCTACGGGGCTTGGGCCGCTGCGATGCCCGACATCGTGGCCGAGTGGAACAAGGCCGCAGACCCGGCGAACCTCGCACCGGCCGTTCCGCTTGCGATGCACCGAGCCGCCGAACTCGTGCGGGAGCACAAGCCCCCGGAGATGACCCAAGAAGCGGCCGAATACCTCATCGACTCGCTCCAGACTCCCTGGCCCGAGCGTGTGGTCCGGCTCATCCGAGCCGCGCTCGGCACCAACCAGACCCCAGTGGATCAGGTTCGGCTCGTCAACCAGACCGCAACCGAACTCGGACTGGAACCCAGTCCTCCACCAGAACCTCTCCCCGAGATCACTGCCGATGACGTGCACCTCGTCTGCTGGCTCGCCATCAACCCCGGAGGAGGGACCATCGCTGGGCAGATCGGTGAACTCCCCCTGGGCGACCGGCTATGACCGTTTCGAGCGCCCGCGCTGACTACGCCCGCGTGAACTTCTGATTGCTGGAGAATCGGGATGGCGAAGAAGGCAAAGGCCAAAAAGTCATCGAGGGTGCCCCGCTCGGCGCACGAAGCGGAGGCGATCACGGCCCGGCTCAAGCGTGATCCCGGCTCGATTGTCGCTCGACTGACCGCTCATGTCCGGCGATCACCCGAGGCGCTAGCAGCGGAAGCAGCCGAGGCTGAACGGTTGAGAGCGGCGAAGGAGGCGGTGGAACAGCAGAAGCACGTCTGGCTTCGCGAGGAGGCCGAGAATGAGCGGCTGCGCCAGAGCATGGCACGCACGCGCTCGGTAATGAACCAAGGAAACGACCCCCACCGCAAGTAGCGGTGGGGCAGACGACGGAGGATCGCGACCATCGCTTCCAGGAACGCGGAGACGGCATCGCAGTCACCGCCTCTGTGCAGGTGCGGTCTGCTCGCCGTGGGAGCGTGCCGCGAGTGTGGACGCTGGACCTGCGCCGAGCACGGTCGCCTGCTCAACAGGCGGTTCCTCTGCACGGCCGACATAGACCGGGCTACTCAGCACGCGGAGGCGAGCAAGAAGATCCGCCGCCTGCGTCGAGGGGGCTGGCCGGACGAATCCATCGCGGACTGGACTGAACAGGGCTGGTCGCTGGAAGACCTGCTCGCCTGGCTCGACGCAGGCTTCGACGCTGATTCCTCGGTGGAATGGGCCTACCTCGATGTTGAAGCAAGTGACGCCGCCCTGTTTCGCCGGGCTGGTTGGACGCCTAGTGATCTCGGCGCGTGGCTGGAAGCGGGCCGCACGCTCTTGGACGCATCCCGATGGCGGGAGGTCGGAATCTCTGCCGCAGATGCAGGCCAATGGGCGGAGGTGTCGATCTCGCCCACGGCGGCGACAGAGTGGCAGAAGCTCGGCTGCTCGACCGACAAGGCCGAGGCATGGATGGCCGAGGGCCTTGGTGTGGACGACTGGTCGGAGTGGGCCGCGACCGAGATCGACCCAGATGAGTCGCGGCCTTGGCGGCTGGTCGGCATCGACCCGGAGGACGCTGGTCGTTGGCACGCGATGGGCATCTCGGCGCGTGAGGCGTCGGAGTGGGATCGCCGCCTCTTGTCCCCGGCCGAAGCCCAACCCTGGGTCGCTGCGGGGGTAGATGCCGAGGCTGCTTCCGATTGGGACCTCCATGACTTCACGGCGGAGACCGCCCGGCCCTGGATCGAGGCGGGTATCGACGCAACAACAGCCGAGGCGTGGGTTGGGCTGGAGGTCACGGCCCCATCCGCTGTTCCTGAATACTGTCCAGTCTGTCGTCTCCCGTTCGGTCCAGCCGAGCAGATCGAGTCGGTGCCAGTCGTCTCCGGTGGTGGCGACGAAGACTCCTGGTACGAGGAGGATGAACCCAACATCTTCGTCCACAGGAAGTGCAGCGAGGAGTGCCGCTTCTGTGGTGAACGACTCCCCTCCGGGACACTGCGGATGGTGGAGGACCATGCGACGGGCCTCCTGCTCACGGATGTGCGCGCGTGCCCCGAGTGTGCAGATGCCGCCGACCGCGGAGACAGCGACTTCTGGGAGGTGCTGTATCGAGGCGACGGAGACGAGGACGACGACTGGTGACTCGTAGTGTCCGATGACGCGTCCTAGGGCGATGCCCTACCGACGCCGTGCGCGATCGTGCTGGGCGGTGAGCTTCGCCACCGATGCCTCCGACGGCCGGACGTACCGCTCCAAGCTCCGCAGTGACGCATGGCGAGACTTGGCCCGCAGCAGGGCCACATCGACACCTTCCTCGGCCAGGTGGGTGATGGCGGAGTGGCGAAGCTG
The DNA here is from genome assembly GCA_039812605.1 of Acidimicrobiia bacterium. Lineage (GTDB taxonomy): Bacteria > Actinomycetota > Acidimicrobiia > Acidimicrobiales > Iamiaceae > Aquihabitans. The sequence goes on from JBDIAX010000029.1 coordinate 41,679, forward strand.
ATGCAGGGTCCAACCACCCGACGCGTACGTGAACACCTCAGCAGCACGCCGATACGAGAGGCGGGCGTGCCCGCTGGTGGGGTCGAGGTCGGCCTTCGCCGCCGCGATTCGCGGTGGCCGGTCCGCGAGGAACACCGGGCCGGTGGTCCGGCCCCCGAGGTAGCGGGGAAGGAGCCGGGCGGTGCCGGTCGCCCAGTGCAAGGTCTCAACGCCGCCGCCCTTGCCGACGACCGTCGCGCTTCGCTCGGCCTGGTCCAGGTCATCGACGTTCAGGCTCAGCACTTCGGAAGCGCGACCAGCGGTCTCATAGAGCATCCGCCAGAGCAGCTTCTCCCGCAGGGCGATGTCCTTGCGAGACCAGAGGGCATCGAGGTCGGGGTAGCCGATGGCTCGCTGGGTGGTGGCCTGTCGGGCGGTGCGCCGTTCGGTGCGGCGCTCAAGCTCGTCGGTCGGGTCGGTGGCGATGAGGCGGCGGCGCAGCGCCCAGCCGAAGAACGACCGCAGCGTCGCGACCACTCGGTTGAACGTCGAGGCGGTGCCGTTCTTGTACCGCTCCCGCAGGTGGGCCTCGATCGCCGCGGCAGTCAGTTCGGTGAGAGGGGTGTCGGGGCCAAGGTTGGCGGCGAGCGCATCGAGGGTGGCTCCGTAGACGCGACGGGTCGAGGGGGCGAGGTCACGTTCGGACAGGAACCTGCGCGCCGCCGCCTCGATCGTGATCGTGTCCGGCCGCAGGGCGACCACCTTGCCGTTCGACCTCGCCATTAGCCCTCCGTGGCTTTGTGTCGCAGAAAACGCGCCCGAGTCGTTCCCACTGGAGGCTCGACTGTCCTGGCGGTTCTCTCAGGCCACCCACAGAGTACCGCAGCAAATAGGTCATTTGCTGCGGAATGAGCCGGGACTGTCGGTGGGGTTGGGGATGCTGTGGTCATGCCACGCCCTGCCATCCCTCGCGCTTCGTTACGGCAGATCTACCCTCGGCAGGGTGGCGGTGATCAACAAGTCCCTGACGGTGTACTTCTATTCGCTCGAACCAGTCGCCCCTGTGAATGGGGAGGCGAAGCCGTTCGAACTTGGGTCGTACCCGCTCGCCGAGGTGCTCGACACCATCACGCTCGCCGATCCCGCGAGCGAGACGTACCGCATCAGGGAGGACCTATTCGGAGGCGAGACCTTCTGTCTCGTCCATTCGGATGGACCGGAGCCAATTCTGGGGGCTTATTACCGAGACAACTTGGCTCGACCGATCGCCGAGTACAAGGGCGAGATCAACGAGTTGATGATGCGAGAAGGGGAGGCATTGGTCGATGCTGCCTACGCAGCGTTCTTCCCGAACGATGTGGTTGGCCTGGTGCGGACCTCCTCGAAGGCCCCAGGTTTCGCCAAGATCGGGAACTGGCTCACCTTGATCGGTGGCTACTCGTGCGGTCTGTTCGCTCTGCGCGAAGCGGACGCTCTCTTACAACTGGATCGACAGCCATCGAAGCTGCGCAGCCTGTACATGCGTATTCGGAAGGACCGCATCCCGGCGATCGACCGCCACTCACCTCGGGTCGCCGCGGCCCTGCGATCCGCGAGCGAGATCGGTGGACGGAGCGACGAGATCGGCGTCGAGCTTCGGTCCAGCGTGGTCGAAGGGCGCGAGGTGTGGGCACGTCAGCTACGCGACGAGATCGAGGCACTGGTGGCTGTGCTACCGGACTTCGAGGCGGCTCGGGTGGAGGTTGCGGGCTTGAAGCGACCCATCAACCTGCTCCGTGCCACGGTCCAGCAGCCTGTCAAGGTACCTCTGGTCAACTCGAAGCGAGTCGGGCCGTCAGAGGCTGCCGATGCGCTGTTTCGCGCCTACGAGATGGAGCGACCGGCGATCGAGGCCGCAGTCGCGTCAGCCCGTTCGGGTTCCTGAACCGATGAAATTCCTGCGACCGCTCATGGATCGCTGGATCGAGCAACCGGGATGGGACTACCTACTGACGGCCCTGTCCGTTGCAGCGACGTTGATGGCGAAGCCGCAAGATCCGGTATCGGCTTCGCAGCAAGGGGCGTGGATTCAGACCCTTGCAGCAGTCGATGGCGTCATGCTCGGCGTGTCGGGCATCGCGTTGACCCTCGTGCTCACGGTTACACCCAACGACCGACTCAGCGGGGTGTACGCCGCCGTGGGTCCCAGACTCTCTCGCCTCATGCTGAGCAGCCTCGGCGGTCTTGCCGCAACAACGGTTGGGTTCGCCGCCTTGTTTCTCCTGGAAAGTCAGCCGGAGCATCGTCGCGTCGCCGCACTGGTTGGCCTGGTCACCTTCGCGGGCCTCCGGCTTGCCAGGCTTTGGTGGCTGATGCATCGAGTTGCGATTGCCCTCTCAGCATCAGATGGCCCCGAGGTCACTCCGTCACCGGAGTGGGTGCGACCCGAGGTCCACCCGGAGGACTACGACCTCGCGCGACGAACTGCTCCATCGCTGGAGCAGGAACCGTCCCCCGTCCGGCCGCGGGTCGAGACCAGCGACCGCTCCGAGTAGCGGAGGGAGACCCATCGGCGTAGCTGTCAGCAGGAGCGTGACCCGTCGGCGTTGCCTGCGTCCCAGCCTTGCCAGCGGGTGTCGTCCCAGCCGTGGTAGGTGGCGACGGCATCGAGGACGGAGCCGACTTGGGAGAAGCTTGCTTCGAGCGTGGTGCAGGCGGTGCTCCACGCGGCGTCGGTGATGTCGTTGGTCGAGGCGTCGGCGGGGAGGGCGAGCAGCGTCGGGAAGTACTGGGCGTACCAGGCCCAGGCCGTGCGGTTGATGCTCGTGCCGTCGGCGCAGGTTCCGAGGGTGAAGCCTCGGCCGTCCACCTGTGGCTCCTCTTCGCAGACCGGGACCGCTGATGGGGAGGTCGCGGGCGGGAGGGTGGGGTAGTCCGACGGGGCCGTCGAGGATGTTGTCGCGGCATCCGGTTCGCTCGTCGGAGTAGAGGGTCGGGTCGTGGTGGTGGTTGCGCGCGGTGACGGGAAGGTCGGCAGTTGTACGCCATCCATTGCGCCGTCTGGGTCGTTGGTGAAGGGGCAGGAGTCGTCCCAAAGGCCGGGAGTCGGCGTGTCGGAGAACTGCACGGTGAAGTTGGCGTGGGCGCTGAACTCGAATCGCGACGGCAGGCTGGGCAGGTCCTCGATCGGGACGGTCGCGGTGATGTGCCGATCCTGGATCTCGAACTCGGCGGAGGTGATGTCGCCGTCGGTGCCGCTGAACCGTTGGGTCCGGGTGGGGTTGCCGGGGGAGCCGATGCCGTCGCTTCCGACGTACATCGTGTACAGCTTGCGGTCGAGGGGATCGCCATTGCCCGGTCGGTAGATGCCGATGTCGTAGGCGTAGAGGGTGCCGCTGTCGTACTCGAACGGCGCGGAGAAGAAGTCCAGCCGCAAGACGAGGCTGCCGTCAGTGACCGAGACGGTGACATCGGTGATGTCCACGGCCCGCCCGTTCGATGTCTGGAGCGTGCTCTGTGCGCCCCGGCCGGTGCGCCACAGCACGTCGCCTCGGGGGTCGAGACATTGCGCCTCGCCGTCGGCCGGACCCTCCAGGGCCGTCTCGCCAGCGGGTGTCGAGCGATCGCTGCTGCCCGAGCAGGCGACGCCAAGAAGGCCGACAACGCCGATGGTCGTTGCGACGAGCAGCGAGCTTCGCCAGCGGAGTGACCGATGCTGCGAGGGGTGCGTGGCACGGTTCGCCCTGCCTGATGCGGGGGTGACGTTGCACGCTTCTTGTCCGCTCGGACTGGTCCCCACCGTTCTCCACCCCATGCTCGTTGCCCTGCGGCCAACGTAGCCCCATAGCCTGAATTGGGCTACAGC
>JBDIAX010000030.1:0-44247 GCA_039812605.1 Acidimicrobiia bacterium
GGGCGTCGTGGTGGAAGCCCTCCATGAAGCGCTTGCGCACGTTCTCGTGGATGAACGTGTGGTAGGTGATCTCGTGCTTCCACTCCTCGAACTGCTCGGTGGTGGGCAGCTCGCCGTAGATCAGCAGGTAGGCGACCTCGAGGTAGGTGGAGTGCTCGGCCAGCTGCTCGATGGGGTAGCCGCGGTAGCGCAGGATCCCCGCCTCGCCGTCGAGCTCGGTGATGGCGGACTCCGTGGCTGCCGTCTGGGTGAACCCCGGATCGGCGAACCAGATGTTGCCGAGGAGCTTCTTCCACGCCCCGGCGTCGACACCCCCGTTCACGATGGGGATCTCGATGGACTCTCCGGTCCGGTTGTCGGTGATGGTCACGCTTTCGGCCACGCGTCTTCCTGCCTCTTCGGGTTGCGATCAGCGTTGGCCGGTTCGTCTCCGGTGATCCCCCGGCCGTGCTTCCAGGAGCGATCGTACCGGCCCTGAACCCGGGGAGGAACCGCTAGCGCGAGGCGGCGGGGAGGTGGAGGCGGTGGCGCTGAGGGACCTCGGCCGCCACCACCTGCCGGAGCACGTCGGTCGCGGCCCTCGCTGGGGCGGTCATGCGTCCACGGCGGGGGGTGGCGAGGCCCACGCCGCGGGGGGTGGTGCCCCGGAGCGAGACGGCGCGCCAGCTGCCGTCGGACCACTCGACCACGGCGCTCGCGGGGAGGATCGCCGCGCCGAAGCCCTCGTAGGCGAGCGATGCCAGCAACCGCATGCCATCGATCTCGGCCTGCGCGGACAGGGTCACGCCGGCGCGGGCCGCGTCGGCGTCCAGGTCGTCGCGGAACCCGGTTCCGGAGGGCTCGAGGAGGAGCGGGACGTCGGCGAGGTCGGCGAGGTGGATCTCGTCCCGGTCGGCGAGGGGGTGGTCGGCGGTCACCAGGACCACGTGCTCCTCCTCGAAGAGGACCTCGGTGTCGACGTCGGGATGGGTGGCCGGGAGGTTCACCAGGGCCAGGTCGAGGGTGCCGTTGGCGAGCTGGGGGAGCAGCGAGGTGGTGGTGGCGTCGACGACGACGAGCCGCACGAGGGGGTGGGCATCGGCCAGCGCGTGCAGGAGGCGTGGGACCAGCCAGCGCCCGGTGGTCCCGATGACCCCGACGCGCACGAGCCCCGCGATCTCGCCCTTGGCGGCGGCGACGTCGGCTGCGAGGGCTTCGAGCTCGGCCTGCACCCGACGGGCACGGTCGACCACCGCCGTGCCGGCTTCGGTGAGCTGACCGGTGCTCCGGTCGACGAGCTCGGTGCCGAGCTCGCGCTCGAGGTTCGCGATGTGCGTGGAGACGTTGGACTGGACCGTGTGCAGCGCCCGGGCCGCGGCCGAGAAGCTGCGGTGGTCGGCGACCGCGGTCAGGGCCGAGAGCTGTCGGAGATCCATCGCTCGCCATGATGGCAGATATCGGTAGCAACTGTTGGAACGATTGCTTGCAACTGTTTATGATGCGTGCATCAAGACCGCCGAGGCGCTTGGGTCCCCCTCCCGAGCCTCGAGCGACGGGTCGAGCGGTTCCCCTGCTGCTCAGACCGTACGACCGACCGGCCTCCCCCTGGCCGGTCGGTCTTGTTTTCCCCTCAGCGTGCCACCCGTCACGCGCTCGCGATCGCGAGCACCGTCGTCGACTACGGCGCGACCGAGCCGAAGTCGACGAAGCCGCTGGGGTCGTGGCGGCCGAACGTGCCGTGCTCGAACAAGCCCCAGCCCTCCTCGCCGTCGAGGGTGGCCCGCCCGACGTGGTCGAGCAGGCCGAACGGGATCATCGACGCCACGGCGGGCTCGTCGAGGTCGAGGTCCACCCCCTCGATCCAGTCGCGGCCCTTCCAGGTGCCGTGGCTCCAGGTGGGGTCGCCGCCGTAGCCGGTGCCCGCGTTGAGCGCGACGAAGCCCAGGGACTCCACCTCCAACACCAGGGGGGTCCCGTCGCCGGCGGTGAGCCCGATCGTCGCGCCGGTCGGCTCGCGGGTTCCTGGTCGGTAGTGGACCTCGACCCTCGGCCAGCCGAGCTGCTCGGGTCGACGGCCGGCGGATGCCGGCCAGATGCGGACCGCGTCGTTGAGGACGCGGTAGCCGTCGGGGTCCTCCTGTACGATCACCACGACGGCGAACCGCTCGAACCGCAGCGGCACGTAGAGCCACCAGAACCCCTCGATGGGGTCGTCGGCCGATCGCCCAGGCGGCTCGGGCTCGCCGCTCGGGCGGATGCCCCAGGAGCGGTCGCGGCTGCCGACCCAGCGATCGCGGGTGACCTGGTGGGTGGTGCCGTCGACGCGCAGCTCGCCCTCCCAGGTGCCGACCTGGGCGAATCGCTGGGCGTCGAGGGCGATCCGCCGTGCTGGGCCAGACCGCCACTCGTGGGGCTCCTCGTCGACCGCCGGGAACGAGCCTTCCCAGGTGAGGTCGAAGCCCACCCCGTGGTCGTCGCCGTCGCAGGTGAACCGCACCCGCTCGAGCGGCTCCTGCACCTCGATGCGGAACGGCCCCACGGCCGGTGCCAGCCGGTCGTGCCCGTCGAGCGAGTCGGAGGCGCGCACGGTGATCTGGCGTCGCCCCACCCGGACGGAGGCGTAGGCGTCGATGACGCCGAGGTTGGGGTAGATCCCGAGGCCGGTGACCAGGAACGGGTCGCCGCTGCGGCCGTGGGCGTTGAAGTAGCAGCGGTCGTAGGCGTTGCGGTCCGACGACGCCACGTGGGCCATCGACAGCGGGGCCTGGTGGATCGGGTACTCGTCGAGCGGGTCCGGCATGGGCGCACCCTAGGCTCGGCCCATGGCACCGGCTCGGCCTGCGCAACCCGCGGCGTTCTTCGACCTCGACCGGACCCTGCTGCGTGGCGCCAGCGGTCCGATGTTCTCGACGATGCTCAAGCGCGTCGGCGTCTTGCCCGACCGCTCGATCCCCGGCGAGGGCCTCGTCTTCAAGTTCTTCGACGTCGTGGGCGAGACGCTGCCCTCGATGATCGCCACCCGGCAGATGGCGCGGGCAGCGTCGGGGTGGGACCGCTCGCTGGTGCAGGAGGCTGGGCGCTTGGCGGCGCAGCTGCTGATCGAGGAGGTCCCCGGCTTCGCGAAGGGCGCGATCGCCCAGCACCGGGAGGCGGGGCGCAAGGTCGTGATGGCCACCACCTCGCCCTACGACCTGGTGTCGCCGCTGGCGGAGGCCCTTGGGATGGACGACGTGATCGCCACCCGCTACGGCGAGTCCGATGGGCGCTACGACGGGTCGGTCGACGGCTTCTTCGTGTGGGGGCCCGGCAAGCTCGCCGCCGTGCGCGACTGGGCCGCCCGCCACGGGGTCGACGTCGCATCGAGCTGGGCGTACTCGGACTCGGTGTACGACATCCCCCTGCTCTCCGCCGTTCGCAACCCCACCGCGGTCAACCCTGACCCTCGGCTGCGGGTGGTCGCGGCCGTGCGGCGCTGGCCCACCCAGTTCTTCGACGTGCCGGCCGGGGTCCCCAAGCTCGCCGGGATCGAGCCGCAGCGAGCGCTGCACCTGCTCGCTCGCCCCCAGCTGTTCCCCTGGGTTCGGTTCGACGTCGGCGGGGTCGAGCGGATCCCCACGGAGGGCCCGGCGATCCTGGTCGGCAACCACCGTTCCTACTTCGACCCCCTCGCGATCGGTTGGGCGCTCGCCCAAGCTGGCCGGCCGGTGCGCTTCCTCGGCAAGAAGGAGGTGTTCGACGCGCCGCTGGTGGGCCAGGTGGTCACCGCGCTCGGTGGCATCCGGGTGGAGCGTGGCTCGGGGTCCGACGAACCGCTTCGGGCGGCGAAGGAGGCGCTCGATGCGGGCGAGGTGGTGGCGATCATGCCGCAGGGCACCATCCCGAGGGGTCGTGCGTTCTTCGACCCGGTGCTCAAGGGGCGGTGGGGCGCGGCCAAGCTCGCCGCGATGAGCGGGGCTCCCGTGGTGCCGATCGGCCTGTGGGGAACCGAGAAGGTGTGGCCGCGCAACGCCCGCACCCCCGACGTCCTCGCCGTCGGGCACCCGCCCACGGTGCGCATCCGCGTGGGCGAGCCGGTGCCGCTCGAGCACGAAGACCTCGACGCCGACACCGAGGCCATCATGTCGGCGCTCGTCGACCTGCTGCCCGCCGAGGCGCGGCGCGCCCATGAGCCGACGGCGGACGAGCTCGCCCGGACCCTCCCGGCCAACTACCAGGGCGATCCCGACGCCGAGGTGGATCGCCGCCCGGGGAAGGACTGACCCGCGGCGTTGGCCCTCTGGCTCAGCCCCCGAGCTGGGTGGGGTCGATGCCGCACGTCGAGAACAGGCCGAGCAGCGCGGTCGGATCGCTGGCCTTCGACGTGTCGGTGCCGTAGGTGTCGACGTAGGCCCCGGCCACGCAATCGGCCTGCTCGTCGGTGAGGCCGCTCGCCCGCAGACCGGCGGCCAGGCTGTTCTTCATGGTCTCGTTCATGTCGCCGCCGCCAAGGGACTCGGTGATGTCCATGAGCCGCGTCATCGAGATGTCGCACTCGTTGATGAGGTCCATCATCTGCGTGGTGTCCGTGGGGTCGAACTCCGCGCCGCCGGTGATGTGCTGGGCGAGGCAGCCGGCCTCGTCCTCGGTGAAGCCCATCTCCACGTAGGCGTCGACCATGGCCTGCTGCTGGCCGCTCGAGGGGGCGGTGGTCGGCGTGTTGTCCGCCTCGGTCGTGGTGGTGGCCTTCCCCTCGGTGGTGGTCGGCGCGTCGGCGGGGGCCGAGCGCGTGGTGGTGGGCGTGGCCGCGGAGGTGGTGGCGAGCTCGCCGCTGCTGACGCCGCAGGCGGCGAGCCACAGGGAGGCGACCGTGGCGAGGGCGACGAACCGGAGACGGGGAGCACGAGGCATGGGACCGACGCTACCGGCGCCGGGCTGCTCGGCGCTCGGCGGCGCTCCGGTACCCTCGGGAGCGAGGCGAAGCGGCCTCATCCCCTGGAGGTCGGGTGCGGGTCCGCGAGCGCGATGGCGAGAGAAGGATCCTCTGGCTGCTCGTGGCCGTTGCGGCGCTTCCCATCGTGGTGAGCTGCCTCTGGGCCGTCACGCACCACTACACGCCGACGGGCGACCGATCGCTCATCGGGCTCAACGCGCACCGGGTGCTGTCCACGCACCCGCCGTCGGTGGGCATGCCCTCGACCATGCCCGTGGAGCTCGACGACGGTAGCGAGGTCTTCGCGAACCACCTGGGGCCAGGCGAGTTCGTGGCCCTGACCGTGCCCTCGCGGTTGCTCGGCGGTTCCCCGGCGGGCCTGGTCCTCGGGGTGGCGCTGGTCAACGTGTGGTCGGTCGCGCTGGCGGTCGTGATCGTGGATCGACTCGCGTCGCGGGTGGCGACGGGCTGGTTCGCGGCCTGCTGCGCGGCGTTGGGGTTCGGGCTCGGCGCCCCGCTCCTGTGGGACGACTGGAACCCCCACGTGGCGCTCCATCCCATCGTGCTGCTGGTGGTCGCCTCGGCGGCCACCGTCGCCGGACGTCGACGCTGCCTCCCGGTCGCGGCCGTCGCGGCGTCGTTCGTCGCGCAGGCCCACCTGTCCATGGTGCTGCTCGGCCTCCTCCTCGGAGCGTGGGCGCTCGGTGGCGGCGTCGCCGCGGACTGGGTCCGCCACGGGAGCGGCGTCGCGCGGCGGTGGCGCTGGTCGTTCCTCGCGACTGTCGGGGCGATCGCCGTCTCGTGGATCGGACCGGCCGCGAACCAGCTCCTCGGCCCGCAGGGGAACGTGGCGCTGATCATCAGGAGCTTCGGTCAGGAGAGCGATCGCAACGGCGCGGGCTACGCCCTCGACATGCTGACCCGGGCGTTCACCGTGCCCCCGCTCTGGCTCCAACGCCTCGGTTCGGTGTTCGACTACCACCGGATCGGGCCGGTCGATCGAGCGATCGCGCTGGTCGTGCTCGTCGTGCTGGTCGCCTCCACCGTGGCGGCGGTGCGCCAGGCGCGGCGCGACCCGGGTCGTGCCGCGCTCCTGGGGACCTCGTGGGTGGCGCTCGTGGCGGCGGGGATGACCCTGGTGATCTCCCCGGCCCCCCCGGTGGGCATCTCCTTCGTGCGCTGGCTCTGGCCGGTGTCGATGGTCGTGTGGTTCTCGCTCGGGATCGGGGTCGCCGCGCTGGTCCCGCAGCTCCCCGCGGGGGTCGGCCAAGGCAGGTCGGGGAGCGGGCTGTGGTCCGATCCGTCGCTCGCCCGGTCGTCGGTCCTCGCCAGCGCGGTGGTGGCGGTGGCGCTCGCGGCGGCGACGCTCGCCGCGCCCACGACGCCGCGACCTGACGCGCTCGACGACTGGCGCTCGGTGGCGACCGTGTCGGGTCAGGTGCACGATGCCGTGGGATCCGACCTGACCCACATCGACTTCGAAGGGCCCGATGGCCTCTTCGCCGGCGGGCCCGAGCTGTGGCGGCGGCTGGTGGTCGGCGGCGGCTCGGTGCGCGTGCCCGCGAGCTACACCGGGGGCACGAGCGGCGTGTGGGCCCTCCAGCCCACCGACGAGCCCGACCGGTGGGTGCGCCTCGTGGGCACCCAGGACGGGATGCTCGCGCCAGCGGTCGCGCCCATCGCCGTGCTCGGCATCGGCTTGGACGACCGGGCGAGGGCCGACGCGTGGGTGGCCGAGGCCCAGGAGGTGCTGGCGGGGCTCGACGAGGGCGAGCAGGTCGTGCTGGAGCCCGACGCGCTCGCCCAGGTGCGTGCCGCCGATGGCGACCGAGCGGGGGAGGCCGATCGGGTGCTGGCCGACGCCCGCCTGGCGATGTTCGACAGCCGAGTCCTCCGGGCGATCGCCGACGGGCAGGCGACCCGTTCGCCGATCGATCCGGCCGATGCCGCGGCCTTGCTCGATGGGTTGGACGAGGCGGTGTACGTGGCGGTGGAGATCCCGCCTCGCTCCTAGTCGGCGGTCCCGTCGGCGGCGGGCTCGTCGGTCGCTTCCTCCGACGCCGCTGGTGCATCGTCGGCGTCGCCGGGCGGTGCCGGCTCCTCGCCGGCGGACGGCGCATCGGGCGAATCGGGCGAATCCGCGGCGGGGGGCGGTGCCCACTCGGGAGCGGCTCCCGTCTCGTGGGCCACCACGGCGGCGAGGGCGACGCGGTAGGCGTCGTCGGCGGCCGCTCGCTGCTCCGCGGTGGCTCGATCCGACGAGCGGAGGCGCTTGACCTCAGCGGCGGCAGCGTCCTTGGCCTGGACGAGCCGCTGGTGCTCGCCGGCCTGGCGCCGCTCATCACGGGCCCTTCGCTTCTCGTCCTTGGCCTTGCGCTCCTCGGACCGAACGAAGGACGCGAACAGGGCGAGGTCGTCGGCAGACGCTTCGGGGGTTCGCTTGCCCTTCGGCATCAGACGCCCATCTTCTGGCGGATGATGTTCAGGGCGCCGCCGGCTCGGAACCACTCCAGCTGCTCCTCGTTCATGGTGTGGTTCGCCTCGAACTCGACCGTGGTGCCGTCGGGCTTCACGATCTCGCACCGCACCGGCTTGCCCGGTTCGAGCTCGGCCAGCCCGAGGAACGAGAGCTTGTCGTCCTCGCCGATCTGGTCGTAGGTGGCGGGGTCGGCGAAGGTGAGCGGCAGGACGCCCTGCTTCTTCAGGTTGGTCTCGTGGATCCGGGCGAAGCTGCGCACGAGGATCACCTTGGCGCCGCGGAACCGGGGTTCCATGGCGGCGTGCTCGCGAGAGCTGCCTTCGCCGTAGTTCTCGTCGCCGACGGCGACCCAGCCGACGCCCGCCTCGCCGAGGTGCTTGGCGATCTCGGGGAACCGCTTGGTCTCGCCGTCGAGCGGGTCCTTGCCGAAGCCGTCGGCCTCGGTGAACGCGTTGATGACGCCGAGGAACAGGTTGCCCGAGATGTTCTCGAGGTGGCCGCGGTACTTCAGCCACGGGCCGGCCATCGAGATGTGGTCGGTGGTGCACTTGCCGAGCGCCTTCAGCAGGATCGGCAGCTCCACGAAGTCCTGGCCGTCCCAGGGCTCGAACGCGGTGAGCAGCTGCAGGCGCTCGGAGGTGGGCGACACCTTCACGTCGACCGCGGATCCGTCCTCGGGCGGCGCGGTGAAGGTGTTCTGGCCTGGATCGAAGCCGGCTTCGGGAAGGGTGATCCCGACCGGCTCGTCGAGCTTCACCTGCTCGCCGTCGAGGGTGGTGAGCGAGTCGGTGGCGGGGTTGAAGTCGAGGCGGCCGGCCAGGGCGAGCGCGATGACCGTGTCGGGCGAGGTCACGAAGCTCAGCGTGTTGGGCGAGCCGTCGTTGCGCTTCGGGAAGTTCCGGTTGTAGCTGTTGACGATGGTGTTCTTGGTCTCGGGGTCCATGTCGGGCCGCGACCACTGGCCGATGCACGGCCCGCACGCGTTGGCGAGCACCTCGCCACCGATGGCCTCGAGGTCGGCGAGCAGCCCGTCGCGCTCGATCGTGGCCCGGACCTGCTCGGAACCGGGGGTGATGAGGAGCTTCGTCTTGGCCGTGAGGCCCTTCGCGTAGGCCTGGCGAGCGATGGACGCGGCCCGGGTGATGTCCTCGTAGGACGAGTTGGTGCAGCTGCCGATGAGCGCTGCGCTGATCTCGATCGGCCACTCCTGCTCGGCGGCGGTGGCACCGATCTCGCTGACCTTGTGGGCGTAGTCGGGGGAGTGGGGCCCGTTGATCAGCGGGGCGAGGGCATCGAGGTCGATCTCGATCACCTGGTCGTAGAAGTCGTGGGGACGCTCGTAGACCTCGGGGTCGGGCCGGAGGTGGTCGGCCACGCCCTTCGCCGCGTCGGCGATCTCGGCGCGTCGGGTGGCCCGGAGGTAGGCGTCGTGGCTGTCGTCGTAGGCGAACACCGAGGTGGTGGCGCCGATCTCGGCACCCATGTTGCAGATGGTGGCCTTGCCGGTGGCCGAGATCGACTCCGCGCCGGGGCCGAAGTACTCGACGATGGCCCCCGTGCCGCCCTTCACGGTGAGGATGCGGGCGACCTCGAGGATCACGTCCTTGGGCGAGCTCCAGCCGGTGAGGCGCCCGGTGAGGTGCACCCCGATGACCTTGGGGAACCGGACGTTGAACGGGAAGCCGGTCATGACGTCGACGGCGTCGGCGCCGCCCACGCCGATGGCCACCATGCCGAGGCCGCCGGCGTTGGGCGTGTGGCTGTCGGTGCCGATCATCATCCCGCCGGGGAAGGCGTACTGCTCGAGCACGACCTGGTGGATGATGCCCGAGCCCGGGCCCCAGAAGCCGATGCCGTACTTGGCCGACACGCTCTCGAGGAAGTCGTAGACCTCCTTGTTCGTGTCGATGGCGACGCCGAGGTCGATCTGGGCGCCGACCTTCGCCTGGATGAGGTGGTCGCAGTGCACCGTGGTGGGGGCGGCCACCTGGGGGAGGCCGGCGGTCATGAACTGCAGCAGCGCCATCTGGGCCGTGGCGTCCTGCATGGCGATGCGGTCCGGGTCGAAGTCGGTGTAGCTGACGCCGCGCTCGAGGCCGCCGGTCTCGGGGTCGCGCAGGTGGTTGAGGAGGATCTTCTCGGTGAGGGTCAGCGGCTTGCCGAGGCGCTGGCGGCCGAGCTCGACCCGATCGGGGAGCTTGGCGTACACCGCGTTCACGAGCTCGATGGGGGTGGATGCGGTCACGGCCATGGGATCACCTCGGGTTCGATGGCGGCGGTGCCGACGGCTTGCGTCGACACCCAAAGCATACAACTATGAGACAAGTGCGCACCATCCGCTACCGAGAGATCGCCGATGACCTTCGTCGCCGCGTCGAGGGCGGCGAGGTGGCGGTGGGGCGCCTGCTCCCGTCTGAAGCAGAGCTGTCCGGACGCTACAGCGCCTCTCGGGTCACGGTTCGCAAGGCGCTCGAGCTCCTGCGAGCGGAGGGCCTGGTGGACTCCCGGCAGGGCTTCGGTTGGTTCGTGGCCGGAAGCCCCGTGCGCCAGACCCTCGCCCACCTCGGCACCATCGAGGGCCAGCTCGCTGCGGAGGGCCGAGACTCGGAGCGGCGGATCCTGGAGTTCGCCTTCGTGCGACCGCCCGCCGGCGTTCGAGCCCGCCTCGGCATCGACAAGGCGCTCAAGGTGGTGCGGCTCAACCTCGCGGATGGCGAACCGTTCGCACGGGTCACCGTGTGGTGCCCCGAGGAGCTCGGGGCCCACCTGAGCCGGGCGCAGGTGCAGGAGCGGTCGTTCTACGAGCTGCTGCCGATCGCCCTCGGCGGCGCGACCCAGACGATCGGCGCCGACGCAGCGAGCGAGGTCGACGCCGAGCTCCTGCAGGTGCCGGTGGGCTCGCCGGTCCTCGTGTGCGAGCGGGTCACGGCGGAGGAGGGCGGGCGTGCGGTCCTCATCGGCGAGTACGTGTTCCCGGCGCACCGCACGGAGTTCATCGTGGACCTCGCGCACCCGGAGGCGTCGATCGCGCCCGGGGGTCTGCGACTCGTGGAGTAGCGGCGTCGGTCTCGGCGTCGGGAACCGGCGCCAGATGAGTCGCATCTCGACGGCGCCCGTCATCGGGTCTCCTCGGCGCACCTCCCGGGTGTCGTGGCAGTGCAGACGATCCGTCCTATCGGTCGTGCGCTCCACCGGCGGTGAACGGGCGGCTCCAGGGCCGGCGTGGGCGGCGGTGGGTGCTCGGCATCGTGGTCCTGGGCGCGCTCGTGCGGATCTGGGCCCCCGGGCCAACCACCGAGACCTACGACGAACCGCTGTGGCTCGCCCGCACCGACCAGTTCGTCGATGCCCTCCGCTCGGGCGACCTCGACCGAGCGACGCCCGGTGACGGCCGTGCCGTCACGACGATGCCCGGGGTCACCGTGATGTGGTCGGGGGCCGTCGGCCGGGCGGTGGCCGAAGGGGCAGGAGCGGTGGGGCTCATCGCCCCCGTCCACGGCCCCTCGACCGCGAGCCCCGCGGTGCTACGGGCCGGCCGCGCCGTGGAGGCGGTGGCCGCGTCCCTCGCGCTCGGGGCCCTGGTCTGGATCGCCTCGCGCCTGGTGGGTGCCAGGGCATCGCTGATCGCCGGGGCCCTGTTGGCCACCGATCCGTTCCTCGCCGGTCACGGCAACCTGCTCCACACCGATTCGCTGGTCACGATGTTCGCCGCGCTGGGCGTGGTGGCGGCCATGGCGTCGGTCTGGTCCACCGACCCCGCGGAGCCCCGCGCTCGGGGAGCGCTGGTGGCCGTGTCGGGCGTCGCGTCCGCGCTCGCGCTCCTCACCAAGCTCAACGCCATCCCCGTGCTCGCGCCCCCGCTCCTCGCGATCGTCGGCGTGGAGCTCGTGGACCGGATCCATGGCGGGGGTGGGCGGTCGCGGCGTGCTCGCCTGCGCGGGCTCGCCGCCGGGGTCGGCGGATGGGTCCTCGCCGCGTCGAGCACCGCCCTGGTGCTCTGGCCGGCGCTGTGGACGTCGCCGATGACCCAGGTGGAGCGGATGCGCCAGGCGGCGGAGCTGACCACGACCGCAGCGCCGGTCGCGCCGTGGGCGCCGCTGGCGGAGCGACGGCTCTTCGTGCCGGTCAGCCTGCTCGTGCGCCTGACGCCGTGGATGGCGTTGGCCGGGAGCGTCGCGGTCCTCGCGATCGCGGTGGCCCTCGTCGCTCGGCGCTGGCCGGCAGCGGCGCCTCGTCGCCGGGTCGTGGCCTTGCTCGTGCTCGCACCGCTGCCGTACCTCGCGTACCTGGAGCGCCAGCCCCGCGTCTTCGACCGGTACCTCTTGCCCCTGTGGCCGTTCCTCGCGCTGGCGATCGGGATCGTCGTGGTGCAGCTCGTCGAGGCCGTGCGGCCGAGCCCCACCGTGCGTCGGAGCGCGGCGGCCGTCGCGGTGGTGGCGCTCGCCGGTGCCGCGCTCGCGGTCGCGCCCTACGGCAGCGCCTACGCCGACCCCTTGGTGGGGGCGCGGCGGACCGAGGCGTGGCTCTCGCTCGGGTGGGGCGAGGGCGTGGAGCGGCTCGGGCAGACGATCGAGCGGATCGAGGGGCCGCGATGCCCCGAGGTCACGATCGCGGTGCGCTACCCCCTGCGGATCGCGTTGCCGTGCGGCCAGCTCGTGCGGGCCGACGATCCCCGGGCGGCGTCCGTCGCCACCTACGTGATCGTGGAGGTCCGCCACCGCCAGCGGAGGACGCTGCCGATCTACGACCTGGCCGTGCGCGACGGCCGATGGGTGGAGACCGTGCGGATCGGCGGGGTCCCCTACGCCGAGCTCTGGCGCCTGCCCTGAGGTGCTCCGTGCCCGCCGTCGGTGGCAGGTCCCGCCGCCGTTGGTGGCAGGGGCGAGGCCCACGTGGCTCCGGGTGCGGCCGGGCGGCGAGACTGGGGCGATGCCGTGTCGAGACCGCTCCGCTTCGCCAGAACCCACCGACCTCGCTGCCACGGCCTACCTGGCGTCGGCATCGCTCGGGGCGTTGAACACGGCGAACGCCGTCCGGCCCCTGTCGCGGCGGGGGCGTGCGAGCGTGCTCGCCTTCTTCCCCGGCTGGTTGACCTCCGAGCTGCCGCTCCACGTGATCGCGTGGCAAGCGGTCGCCTCCTTCCTGTTCGTGCGCAAGGGGGCGCTGCGCCGGCCGCAGGGTTGGGCGGCCCTCGCGCTGTCGCTCGGGTCCTGGGCCGCGCTCGCCAAGGTGTGGAAGCAGGGCACCCAGGCCGGTGCGGTGTTCGAGGAGGCGTTGGAGGAGGGGTTGGGCGACGCGCTGGTCGACGGCACCCTCCCGGTCCCGACGTCGGACCCGGTGGTGGTCCGGCGCCGCGTGGCCGCGGGCCCGGTGCGCCGCTGGCGCCAGCGCTACGTCGACCCCGGCCACCGAGACCTGGCCTACGGCGACGCCGGGAGGCGCAACGAGCTCGACATCTGGAAGCGGCCCGACCTCCCTGCCGATGCCAAGGCGCCGGTCATCGTGCAGGTCCACGGCGGTGCGTGGGTCATCGGCAACAAGGAGCAGCAGGGGATGCCCCTGCTCGCCCACCTCGCCGACCAAGGCTGGGTCGGGGTGTCGATCAACTACCGGTTGAGCCCTCGCGCCACCTGGCCGGACCACATCGTCGACGTGAAGCGGGCGCTGGCGTGGGTCAAGACCAACATCGCGGACTACGGCGGCGACCCCGACTTCGTGTGCATCACCGGCGGGTCGGCGGGCGGTCACCTCTGCTCGCTCGCGGCCCTCACCGCCAACGAACCGATGTTCCAGCCCGGCTTCGAGGACGCGGACACGTCGGTGGCCGCGGCGGTCCCGTTCTACGGCGTGTACGACTGGACCAACCGCGACGGTTCGGGGCGCTCCGACATGGACGGCATGCTCTCGCGGCTGGTGCTCAAGGTGACCAAGGACGACGCGCCCGAGATCTGGGACCACGCCTCGACGATGACGTGGGTCGGCCCCGATGCGCCGCCGTTCTTCGTGATCCACGGCTCGAACGACTCGCTCGTCCCGGTGGAGCAGGCCCGGTCGTTCGTGGCCATGCTGCGCTCGGAGTCGAAGCGCCCGGTCGCGTTCGCCGAGCTCCCCGGCGCGCAGCACGCGTTCGAGATCTTCGACTCGCCGCGCACCCTCTTCACCGTCGGAGCGGTCCACCGCTTCTTGGAGTCGGTCCGCCGGTTCCCCGCGGACGGCGCCTGACCCGGCACCTCGCTACAGCGGCACCACCTCGAACGCCACGGCGTAGCGGGCGCCGAGCCGGGGGCCGACCTGCTCGGCCATGCTCCGCAGGAACGGGTCCGGGTCGGTGCCGGCCGTGCCCGGCGGCAGCGCCTCCAAGTAGGCGCGATGCTCGGAGAGCGACGCGATCCCCCGATCGAGGGTGTCGGTGATGTCCACGCCGTAGGTGGCTCGGGGAGAGTTGCCGAACGCCGCGAAGCGCACGCCGCCCCACGGAGGCCCGCCGGCGCCCACGAACAGCCAGCGATTGGCCGCGTCGCGGACCGCGTCGAGGAGCGCGAGCCCGGTGTTGCGGTGGTCGGCGTGGTTGAAGCCGGGCCCGCCGAAGCTCTCACGGAAGTTGATGGAGATGACCACGTCGGGCCGATGGCGGCGGATGGCCGCGGCGAGGTCGCGCCGCAGCGCCAGGCCGGCCTCCACCAGCCCGTCGGGGTGGGCGAGGAACTCCACGTCCGCGACGCCGACCGCAGCTGCCGAGGCGCGCTCCTCGGCCTGGCGGACACGCGCGCACTCGTCGGGCGGGAGCGAATCGATGCCCGCCTCGCCGGAGGTCGTCAGGCAGTACGCGACGTGCTTGCCCTGGCTCGTCCACCGGGCGATGGCCGACGCGACCCCGTACTCCAGGTCGTCGGGGTGGGCCACCACCGCCAAGGCGCGGTCCCAGTCCTCGGGCAGCGGTTCGAGCTCGGCCATCGGGCCACCTCCGTCGTCGGGGTCGGCGTGGCCCCCAGTCTGGCGTGGTAGCCCATCGCCCATGGCCGGTCCCGATCCCACCACCCACCGCCTGCTCGCCCCGATGGCCGCGACGGTCTCGTCGGTCGCCGTGGCCGAGGGCGACGAGGTCCGCTCGGGCCAGGAGGTCGTGGTGCTCGAGGTGATGAAGATGGAGCACCCGCTCGTGGTCCACCTCGACGGTCGCATCGAGCGCCTCCGCGTCGCCCCGGGCCAAGCCGTGGCGCAGGGCGAGGAGCTCCTCTGCGTCGTGGGCGTCGCCGCCGACGAGCAGCCGTCCGCGCCGGGATCGGACGAGGACGCAGCGACGGGGCCGGGCGGGGACCGGGCGGACCTCGCCGAGCTGCGCCGCCGACGCGCGCTGCTCGACGACGCGGCCCGCCCCGAGGCGGTGGCCAAGCGCCACGGCCGGGGCCAGCGAACGGCGCGCGAGAACGTGGCCGACCTCTGCGACCCGGGCTCGTTCGAGGAGTGGGGCGGCTTCGCGTTCGCCGCCCAGGAGTCGCGCCGGCCCACCGACGAGCTGCAGGCCAGGACCCCGGCCGACGGACTGATCACGGGGGTGGGCACGGTGAACGCCGAGGCCGTCGGGCCCGAGCGGGCCCGCACGGCGGTGATCGCCTACGACTACACGGTCCTCGCCGGCACCCAGGGGCAGCGCAACCACGCCAAGAAGGACCGCCTGATCGAGCTGATCGAGCGGCTGCGGCTCCCCGTGGTGCTGTTCGCCGAGGGTGGGGGTGGCCGCCCCGGCGACACCGACGTGCCCGTCATCGCTGGCCTCGACACGCGCGCGTTCGAGCTGTTCGCCCGGCTCTCGGGCCTCGTGCCGTCGGTCGGCATCGCCGCCGGACGGTGCTTCGCCGGCAACGCCGCCTTGCTCGGCTGCTGCGACGCGGTCATCGCCACCGCCGACTCGAACATCGGCATGGGCGGGCCGGCGATGATCGAGGGCGGCGGCCTCGGGGTGGTGCGGCCCGAGGACATCGGCCCCATCGACGTGCAGACGGCAAACGGCGTGGTCGACCTCCCGGTGGCCGACGAGGCCGAGGCGGTCGAGGTCGCCAAGCGCTACCTGTCGTACTTCCAGGGGCCCATCGACGGGTGGGAGGCGCCTCCGGCCGAGGCCTTGCGCCACGTCGTTCCCGAGCAGCGCAAGCGGGTGTACGAGGTTCGGGCAGCGCTGGCGGGGATCGTGGACGTGGGCTCGGTGCTCGAGCTCCGGCGGGCGTACGGCCCCGGGGTCGTCACGGCCCTGGCGCGGATCGAAGGGCGTCCGCTCGGCGTGATCGCCAACGATCCGAAGGTGATGGGCGGCGCCATCGACGCGCCGGCGGCCGACAAGGCGGCCCGCTTCCTCCAGCTCTGCGATGCCCACGACCTGCCGGTCCTCTCGCTCTGCGACACGCCCGGCTTCCTCGTGGGGCCCGAGGCCGAGGAGGCAGCGCAGGTGCGGCGCTTCTCGCGCCTGTTCGTCACGGCCGCGTCGCTGACGGTGCCGTACGTGATGGTGGTGCTGCGCAAGGGCTACGGGCTCGGCGCCCAGGCCATGGCCGGCGGGAGCTTCCACGCGCCCGTCGCCACCCTCTCGTGGCCCACCGGCGAGTTCGGTGGCATGGGCCTCGAAGGCGCGGTGAAGCTCGGGTTCCGCCGCGAGCTGGAGGCCATCGAGGATGAGGCCGAGCGCCAGGCCGCCTTCGACCGCATGGTCGAGGCGGCGTACCGCCACGGCCAAGCCCTCAACATGGCGGCCCACCTCGAGATCGACGACGTGATCGACCCTGCTGAGACCCGGGCGCGGGTGCGCCACGCCATCGCCCTGGCCCCGCCGCCCGCGCCGCGCGCGGGGAAGAAGCGCCCGAGCATCGACCCCTGGTAGTCAGCTCGGGAGGAACCGGGCGCCGTCGGCGAGCGGGACGGTGGCGGTGGGCGCGCCGGCCTCGGCCAGCGCCGCCCCGCCCCAGACGAGCAGCTCGGAGCCCGTCCAGACCGCGATGGGGTCGGCCCGGGCCAGGTCGATCGGCGCTTCGGGCAGGCGTCGCCACCGTCCGTCCACGAGCACCTGGTCGCCGGGGGTGCTGCGGATCCCGCCGACCTCGTAGGGACGGTCGAGCCCGGCCACCACGACCGTCCCGTCGCTGGTGGCGACCACGGCCGGCGCACCCTCGTCGTCGGCGGCCTCCGCCGGGCCCGAGCTGAGGGCGTCGACCGGCGTCCAGCGACCCGTGGCCGGGTCGAGCCGGGACGCGTAGCGGCGTCCGTCGCCCAGGTTGCCCGGCGTCCAGCCGCCGATGGCGACCCCGTCGGCGGCGAAGCCCGACACCCACTGGAGGTTGCGATCGGTCGGGGCGTCGAGGTCCACCACCTCGCCAGTGTCGAGGTCGATGGAGAAGCCCGAGCGTGGTGCCGAGCCGAGGGGCTGGCTCGGCACCCAGACCAGGTAGCGGTCTGCCATCAGCACGGGACCCGTGGTCGCCCAGTTGAGGCCGTAGTCCGGGCCGCTGTCGGGCACGCCGGTGAAGGGGCCCCACGCGCCGGTGGTCGGGTCGAACGTCGCCCAGCCGTACGCGTAGCGCTGCGAGTGCCAGCCGAACGCGACCAGCCGACCGTCGTGGACGACGAGCGACGCGAGCTGCTGCACGGTCGCCGTCCCCTCGGTCATCACCAAGGCGTCGCTCGGCTGCTGCTCGAAGCGGGCACGGTCGACCTGCTCCCAGCGGTCGGCCGCCGGGTCGTAGGTGACGAGGTCCCATCCCCATGGGTCGTCCGGCGAGGTCAGCACGAACCACGCCTTGCCCCGGAACCAGGTGCCGGGGGTCGGGGAGGTCGACCACCATCCCTCGGTGGCGCCGATCGACGAGCCGGCCCGGCGCTCGTACGGGAACGGCTGGTCGGCGATCTCGCTCCAGCGGTCGGTGGCCGGGTCGTAGGTGGCGCCGTCCGCGAGCTCGGTGCCCTCGGCATCGTGGCCGCCCCACACGAGGAGCCGGTCGCCGATCCAGAGCGAGATCGGGGCGAAGCGAGGCGAGAGCGGGCTGGGGGCCATCGTCCGCCACGCGCCGTCGGCGACGACGGTGCGATCGCGGCCAGCCAGCACCAGCGCACCCGCCAGCAGGCCGATCGCCAAGATCGCGGCGGCGACGGACCACCTCGCCCGCCGCTCCCGTCCCGCCGGCGCGGCCGGCGGGACGGGAGCGATGGAGATCGGTCGGATGTCAGGCTCGGGTGGCGGCCAGGCGGCGATGGCACGCAACGCCTCGCTGATGCCGTCGTCGGTGCGGAGGTCGATCACGTCAGCTCCCTTCGGATGGCCGCGAGGCCCCGGGCGGCCGACGAGCGCACGGTGGCGCGGCGGCAGCGCAGGGTCGCGGCGATGGCGTCGTCGTCGAGGCCTTCGACGTAGCGGAGCACGAGCACCGCGCGCTGACGCTCGGGGAGCGCCAGCAGCACGTCCCGCAGCTCCACCAGCTGGTCGGGAGCCTCGGGAGGTGGCGGGTCGGGCACGTGGGCCTCGGCGGTCCGGCGCCGGCGCAGCACGCCGGTGGCTCCGTTGACCACGCTCCGACGCAGGTAGGCGGCCGGGACCTCCACGGCGCTCCAGCGGGGGGCCAGCGCCGCGAACGCCTCCTGCACGACCTCTTCGGCTTCGGCCCGGCTGCCGAGCAGGAGCGTGGCGACGCGCACCATGGCCTCCCAGCGGTCGCGGTACAGGGCGACCAGGTCGTCGGGCCAGCGCGCCTCGGGTTCGGCGGCGTCGGGGAGCGGTGCGGTGCCCATCGCTTCAGTGACGCGCTCGCCGCTCGATCCGTTGCACCGTCCGATGATCGCCGACCTGATCCCGAGCGCCGCGGCCCGGCGGTTTGTAGCGTGGCCTCGTCTCAGGGACGACGACAGGGGAGCGCGATGGCGCACGAGCTGGTGATCCGCGGCGGAACCGTGGTCGACGGGACGGGCAGCGACGCACGTACCGCAGACGTGGCGGTCGACGATGGTCGCATCGTCGCGGTCGGTCGGGTCGATGATCGGGGAGCGACCGAGATCGAGGCCGACGGCGCGCTCGTGACGCCCGGGTGGGTCGACATCCACTCGCACTACGACGGTCAGGCCACGTGGGACGACGACCTCGCTCCGAGCTCCTGGCACGGCGTCACCACCCTCGTCATGGGCAACTGCGGCGTCGGCTTCGCTCCCGCCGCCCCGGATCGCCACGACTGGCTGATCGGGCTGATGGAGGGCGTGGAGGACATCCCCGGGACCGCGCTGGCCGAGGGCATCACCTGGGAGTGGGAGACGTTCCCCGAGTACCTCGACGCCCTGGATCGCAAGCGCTGGACCACCGACGTCGGGACCCAGATCGCCCACGGCGCCGTGCGCGCCTACGTGATGGGCGAGCGCGGCGCTCGCAACGAGCCGGCCACCCCTGCCGACATCGAGGCCATGGCGGCGATCGTCAGGGAAGCGATCGAAGCCGGCGCGCTCGGCTTCTCCACCAGTCGGACCATCGCCCACCGGGCCATCGACGGGGAGCCGGTTCCCGGGACGTTCGCCGCGGAAGACGAGCTGTTCGGCATCGGCAGCGTCCTGGGCGAGCTCGGCACGGGCGTCTTCGAGCTGGCCCCGGCGGGCGTCGCGGGCGAGGACGTGTCCGCGCCGGCCGCCGAGGTGGCCTGGATGCGCAAGCTGGCCGAGGCGATCGGGAGGCCGGTGACCTTCGCGATGCTCCAGGTCGACAGCGCGCCCGAGCTGTGGCGCGAGCTGCTCGCCGAGTCTGCCGCGGCGGTGGCCACCGGTGCCCGGCTGGTGCCCCAGGTCGCAGGCCGCCCCACCGGGATCCTCTCGAGCTTCGATGCCACCTACTGCTTCTTCGACCAAGCCCCGGCGTACCAGGCGCTCGCCGGGAGGACGGGCGCCGAGAAGGCCGCCCACCTCGCCACCGCGGAGGGTCGAGCGGCGTTGCTGGGCTGGGAGCCCGACCCGGCCGCCGCTGCGATGTTGGAGCACGCCGCCGAGCGCACGTTCCTGCTGGGCGATCCGCCCGACTACGAGCCCGGCCCCGAGGCTTCGATCGCCGCGGTGGCCGCGGCCAACGGCCGGTCGATCCTCGAGGTGGCGCTCGACGCCATGCTTGCCAACGACGGCCAGGGCCTGCTCTACCTGCCGATCCTCAACTACAGCGACGGCGACTCCGAACCAACCCGCGAGATGCTCCTGCACCCGGCCGCCGTGCTCGGCCTGGCCGACGGCGGCGCCCACGTGGCCACCATCTGCGACGCGTCCATGCCGACCTGGATGCTCACCCACTGGGTGCGAGACCGCTCCCGCGGCGAGCGTCTGCCGCTCGAGCTGGTGGTGGAGCGACAGACCCGCGCCACCGCCGAGCTGTACGGCCTCGGGGACCGTGGCGTCCTGGCCCCGGGCTACGTGGCCGACGTCAACGTCATCGACTTCGAGAACCTGCGCTTGCTCGGCCCCGAGGTCCGCGCCGACCTCCCGGCGGGTGGGCGGCGGATCCTGCAGCGAGCCGACGGCTACCTCGCCACGGTGAAGTCCGGCGCGGTGACCTTCCGGGATGGGGTCGCGACCGGCGAGCACCCTGGGGTGCTGCTCCGCGGCGCCCGCTGAGCCCGCGTCCTACGCTCGCCCGCCATGGGGAACCCACGTCATCGCTGGATGTGCCACAGCGCGCTCGTCGCTGTCGCCCTGCTGCTGCCGCTCGCCTCGTGCGCCTCCGATGGAGGCAGCGACGCCTCGTCGACCGAGCCGGGCGAGGCGACCACGACCGCCGCGCCGCCCGAGCCGCTGCACATCTTGGTGAGCAACGACGACGGCTACGACGCGCCGGGGATCGATGCGCTGGTGGAGGGCCTCGCGACGCTGGAGGCCGTCGAGATCACGGTGGTCGCGCCGCTCGACCAGCGGAGCGGCACGGGGGGCCAAGAGACCGAGGGGGCGGTCGCCACCTCCGAGGTGCAGACCCTGAGCGGGCACCCGGCCACCGCGGTGGACGGCTTCCCGTCGGACACGATCCGGGTGGCGATCGACGAGCAGGGCCTCGAGCCCGACCTGGTCATCACCGGGATCAACGCCGGGCAGAACCTCGGTCCGCTGGTCGACGTGTCGGGCACCGTCGGCGCGGCGCGGGCGGCCGTGGCGCGGGGCATCCCGGCGCTGGCCACCAGCCAGGGCACCGCGGGCGAGCTCGACTACGACGCAGCGGTGCCGATGATCCTCGATTGGGTCGAGGCGCATCGCGCCTCGCTCCTCGCCGGCGATGCTGCGGTCGACGTCACCAACCTCAACGTGCCGAGCTGCACCGAGGGGGAGGTCAGAGGGCTCCTCGAGGTGCCCGCCGACCTGGACGGCGACGTGGCCGCGGCCTTGGCCGGACAGGACTGCACCTCGACCGTCGCGGAGGGCTCGCTCGACGGCGACGTGGTCGCGTTCACCAACGGCTTCGCCACCATCGACGTGCTCGCCGCCACCCCTGGCGGTTGACCATGGCGACGCGGCGCGTGGGGCTCACCGAGGACGACGTGGCGGCGTTGGCGACGGCGCTCCCCGGCGTCGAGGAGGGCACGAAGTGGAACCGACGGACCTGGCTCGTGGCCGGCGCCGGCTTCTGCGCCATCCGTCCCTTCAGCAAGGCGGACGTGAAGCGCTTCGGCGACGCGCCGGTCCCCAGGGGCACGATCGCCTCGCTGGCCACCGACGACCTCGCTGAGAAGGAGGCCGTGCTCGCGGCCGGTCACGCCGGGGTCTTCACGATCCCGCACTTCGACGGCTACCCCGCCGTGCTGGTCGAGCTCGACGTCGTGGACCGCTCGGTGTTCGGCGAGCTGCTCGAGGACGCCTGGCTGTCCAAGGCGCCGCCGGCGCTGGCGGCGAGCTACCTGCGGAGTGAGGAGCGCCGGTAGCCGTTCAGTAGTGCCAGGGGTAGGGCGACCAGTCGGGCTCGCGCTTCTCGAGGAACGAGTCGCGCCCCTCGGCGGCCTCGTCGGTGCCGTAGGCGAGGCGGGTGGCCTCGCCAGCGAACACCTGCTGGCCCACGAGCCCGTCGTCGATCAGGTTGAAGCTGAACTTGAGCATGCGCTGCGCGGTGGGGGACTTGCCCAGGATCTTGCGAGCCCACGCGAGCCCTTCGGCCTCCAGGTCGGCGTGGTCCACGACCTTGTTCACCATGCCCATGCGGTGCGCGTCGTCGGCGGTGTACACGTCGCCCAGGAAGAAGATCTCCCTCGCGAACTTCTGGCCCACCTGGCGAGCGAGGTACGCCGAGCCGAACCCACCGTCGAAGCTGGCGACGTCGGCGTCGGTCTGCTTGAAGCGAGCGTGCTCGCGCGATGCCAGGGTGAGGTCGGCGACGACGTGGAGGCTGTGGCCTCCGCCGGCCGCCCAGCCGTTGACCAAGGCGATGACGACCTTGGGCATGGTGCGGATCAGCCGCTGCACCTCGAGGATGTGGAGCCGCCCGGACCGTGCCGGGTCGATCGAGGCGGCGGTGTCGCCCTCCGCGTAGCGGTAGCCGTCCTTGCCGCGGATCCGCTGGTCTCCTCCCGAGCAGAACGCCCAGCCACCGTCCTTGGGCGACGGGCCGTTGCCGGTGAGCAGCACGCAGCCCACGTCGCTGCTCTGGCGGGCGTGGTCGAGGACGCGGTACAGCTCGTCGACGGTGCCGGGCCGGAACGCGTTGCGCACCTCGGGGCGGTCGAAGGCCACTCGGACCGCGCCGACGTCCACCGCTCGGTGGTACGTGATGTCGTGCAGGTCCTCGAACCCGGGGACCGGCTTCCACGCGGTGGGGTCGAAGGTCTCGGAGATGGTCGGCGAGGTCACCGGGCGAGGGTACCGCCCGGTCCGGTCAGGGCTTCGTGAACGAGCACCCCTGCGCGATCATCGGGAGCTGCATCGGGAGGCGCAGCCACGCGGCGATCGCCTTCGGGTTCGTGGGGGCACCGGCGCGGATCGCCATCTCGATGTTGGCGGGGTACACGCCCACGATGGTCGCCGTGGCGAGCCAGCCCCCGGCTCGCTGCTTGTCGGGGTCGTCCGACACGAGCAGCGCCCCCGCCGCGATCTCGGCCGCAGCCGCTGCGAGGTTCCAGAACCGAGGCGCGCCGAGCGCCTTCGGCACGATCTTCACGAACGGCCCGGGCACCACCACGTGGAGGAGCCCCATGCCGAGCAGGCCCCTGCCCATGCGGGTGCGAGCGGTCCGCCGCCGATCTGGCTCGACGGCGTGCGTGGGTTCGGTCGCGCTGGTCACGAGTCGAGGCTAGAACGGGCCGGTGGATGCCGCTCACCTGCTCGACCTGCGCTCCCTCGAGGAGCTGAAGTACCGCTACACCCGCGCCCTCGACCACAAGGACTGGGAGCTCTTCCGCTCGTGCTTCGTCGACGACGCCACCGCTACCTACGGCGGGCGGCTCGAGTTCGATTCGGCCGACGCCATCGTCGAGTACATGTCGTCGACCTTGGGCCCCTCGATGATCACCCTCCACCAGGTGCACCACCCGGAGCTCGTGATCGATGGCGACGTCGCCACCGGCACCTGGAGCTTGATGGACCGGGTGATCATGACGGAGTACCGCCTGCTCCTCGACGGTGCTTCGACCTATCGGGATCGCTACGTGCGCGCCACGGACGGCTGGAAGATCGCCCACACCGGCTACGAGCGGATCTACGAGCACATGGTCTCGATGGACGACCTGCCGAGCTTCCAGATGACGGCCAACAAGTTCGCGTGAGCGCCGAGCCGATCGTCGTCGAGCGATCGACGGTGGTCGGCGCGCCACGGGCGGAGGTCTCGGATCGGGCTCGCCCGTCCGCTGGCGCGAGCGGTGGTCGGTCGCATCTTCACCCACCGCCACCGGCGCCTGGTGCGGCGCTTCGGCGCGTCGTCTTCGTGACGGTGGCCGGCGTCGCCGATGTCGTCGAGGTCGCCGACCACAGGTGGTGGAGGGCGTAGGACCGCCATGGCCGCCAGGCCCCGGCGCGCAGGGCGGCGCCCTTCGGGCTGCCGGGACCTCCGACGCGCTCGAGGCCTCGAAGCACCCCGAGATCGGTCGGGAGGAACACGTCGGGATCGCCGAGGGCGCGCATCGCCAGGTACGACGTGGTCCACGGGCCGATGCCACGAACGGCGAGGAGGCGACGCTCGACCTCGGCCCGGTCGGCGCCGGGATCGAGCTCGAGCTCGCCGTGGGCGACGAGCGCCGCAGCATCGACCAGTGCCTGGCTCCGGCTGCGGGGCATCGAGAGGCTCGTCGGGTCCGCGCCGGCCACGGCATCAGCGGTCGGGAAGGCCCGCTCGAGCCCCGCCGCCTCGGGGGCGGAGGCGAGCGCGGCCGGCAGGGTTGCCCCGAGCGAGGCCGCCACCCGGCCAGCCACGGTCCGAGCGCCGGCCACCGACACCTGCTGGCCGACGATGGCTCGAACGAGCAGCTCCGTCCCATCGACCGCACCCGGCGAGCGCCGCCCAGGGGTCGCGCCGACGAGCGCGGCGAGCAGGGGATCGGCGCCGAGGGCTTCATCGATCGCAACCGGGTCGGCATCGAGGTCGAGGACGCGTCGGCAGCGGGCGACGGCGGGACCGAGGTCGCGCAGGTTGGTCAGGAGCACCCGTGCCGACACGTGGTCGAGTGCCGCTTGGAGGGCGATGACCCCGAGCCCGCTGGGCAGGTGCAGGACCCTGCGGTAGGTGGCATCCGCGTCGACCGCCTCGATCCCGGGGATGGCCCGAGCCGCGAGGAAGCCGAGCACCTCCGGCCCGGCGAAGGGCTCGCGCGTCGCCAGCCGCAGCGAGATCGGCGTGGGAGCCCCGGCCGCCCGCTCGGGGCCTCGGTCGTCCGCGCTCGAGCCACCTCCGGCCCGAGCCCGCACCACCGCCGACGTCCGATCCGCCCGCAGGACGGTGGGGCTGGTGCCGAAGACCTGCTGCACGGTCTCGTTGAACTGGCGGATGCTGGCGAAGCCGGCGGCGAAGGCGATCTCGGTGAAGGGGAGGTCGGTGGTCTCGATCAGGACGCGGGCGGTGTGGGCTCGACGAGAGCGCGCGAGCGCCACGGCCGACGCACCGAGCTCCGCGACCAGCACCCGGTGGAGGTGGCGTTCGCTCACGGCGAGTCGTCGGGCGACGCCGCCCACGCCCTCGCGGTCCACCACGCCGTCGTCGATCAGGGCCATGGCGCGGGCCGCGAGGTCGCCGCGCACGTTCCACTCCGGCGAGCCGGGAGCGGTGTCGGGCCGGCACCGCCGACAGGCTCGGAACCCGCTGCCCTGGGCGGCGGCCGCGGTGGGGAAGAAGCGGACGTTGGCGCGCTTGGGCGTGGTGGCCGGGCAGCTGGGACGGCAGAAGATGCCGGTGGAGGTGACGCCCACGAAGAACCAACCGTCGAAGCGACGATCCTTGCTCCGCACCGCGCCATAGCAGCTCTCGTCATCCAGCAGCACCGGGCCATCGTGGCGTAACCCGGCGGTCGCCACCAGCGGGAATCGGACACGGCGGGCGGAACCCTCCGCGCTGCGGTCGGCCCCGCCCCGTACCGTGGGCGTGTGATCGAGGAGGAGCCCCGGACGGGTCCGGCGGACGTGTCTCGCACGCTCACCGACGCGATGGAGCGAGCGGGCGTGCACCCGGCGTACGTGCACGCGGTGCGCGCCTGTGGCTTCGTGCTCACCGAGGAGAACCGCGCCACGCTCACCATGGAGCAGGTCGCCCGCTGGGAGGCGGCCCTCGACGCCTGGTTCGCGCAGCACCCCGACACCTGACACCCCCCACCCCGTCGAAATCCCGGAGGTGGTGGTCGTGGGGCGACCACCAGGAGCGACAGAAGGCGGAATTGGGGGAACGCTCGTTCGGGCCAGTAGCATCGTCACGTCGAGCCGCGGCTGCCGTGGCTCGGACAGCGATCTCGACGGGGGCGCCACGAGCGAACCCGAGGCCCAGCAGGGCCAGGCCGGCTGCGGCTGGCAGGAGCGGGAGATGGCTGTCGAACTCGACCTCGGTCGAGCCCGCTTCGTGCCACCCCCGACCAGCGCGCCGATGGCGCGAGGAGATCCACCATGTCCACCACCACGTTCGCGTCGCTCGGCGTGCCCGCGCCCATCGTCGCCACCCTCGAGCGCCGCGGCATCACGACACCG
This sequence comes from Acidimicrobiia bacterium, assembly GCA_039812605.1. Taxonomy (GTDB): domain Bacteria; phylum Actinomycetota; class Acidimicrobiia; order Acidimicrobiales; family Iamiaceae; genus Aquihabitans. The sequence continues at coordinate 25,503 of JBDIAX010000030.1, forward strand.
TTCCCGATCCAGGTGGCCACGATCGCCGACGCCCTCGCCGGGCGCGACCTCTCGGGCAAGGCGCCCACCGGCTCGGGCAAGACGCTCGCGTTCGGCATCCCGATGGCTGCGCGCGTCACCCGGTCCGCGCCGAAGAAGCCCCACGGCCTCGTGCTCGCGCCGACGCGCGAGCTCGCCATCCAGGTGGCCACCGAGCTCGAGCAGCTCACCTCCGACCTGCGCGTCCTCGCGGTGTACGGCGGCGCCGGCATCGAGCCGCAGATGAAGCGCCTCCGGGCCGGGGTCGACATCGTCGTCGCCACGCCCGGCCGCTTGCTCGACCTGATGGAGAAGGACGTCTGTCGCCTGGGCGACGTGACCTTCGCCGTGGTCGACGAGGCCGATCGCATGGCCGACATGGGGTTCCTCCCCGACGTCAAGCGCATCCTCGACCAGACCCGCAGCGACCGCCAGACGGTGCTCTTCTCGGCCACGCTCGACGGCGCCATCGACGAGCTGGTCACGCGGTACCAGCGCAACCCGGTGGTCCACGAGCTCGAGGACGAGCCGGCAGGCGACGTGACCCACCACTTCTGGCTGAGCGAGCGACCGGGCCGCGTCGCGCTGGTGGCGGAGATCGTGGATCGCCTCGGGCACACCGTCGTGTTCTGCCGGACCAAGCACGGCTCGGATCGGGTGGCGCGCCAGCTCGGCAACGCCGGTGTCAAGGCGGTCGCGATCCACGGCAACCGGAGCCAGGCCCAGCGGGAGCGAGCGCTCGAAGCGTTCCACCGCGGCGACGTCCAGGCGCTCGTCGCCACCGACGTGGCGGCGCGCGGCATCCACGTGGAAGGGGTGCTCGGCGTCGTGCACTTCGACCTTCCCGCCGACCACAAGGACTACATCCACCGCTCCGGTCGCACCGGACGGGCGGGGAGCCCGGGCACCGTGGTCGCGCTCCTGGAGGCGAAGCAGCGCAAGGACGCGGTGAAGCTCAAGAAGGCAGCAGGGATCGAAGCGGAGATCGTCGAGCCCGACGTGGCGTCGCTTCCCGAAGCCCCGCAGCGGGCGTTCCGGCCCGAGCCCAAGCGGACCAGGGTCAAGGACCTCGGCGACCGTGCGGGTCGAGGCGAGCGCGGCGGGCGCGGCGGCCAGCGGTCATCGCGCCCCGAGCGTCCGGGTGGGGGAGCACGCCCATCGGGGCAGGGCCGACCGCCACGGCCCGGCAAGGCCGAGCGTCGGGCCCGCGACGAGGGCGCCGAACGGCCGGTGCGGGAGGACCGCGGCGATCGCTACGACGACCAGGGCCATCCCCGCCAGAACCGCGCCGAGCGGCGCCAGGCGCAGTTCACCGAGGAGGAGCGGGCCAAGCGAGCGGCGGCGAAGCGCGCCAAGGCCGCGACGGCCACGCGTCCGAGCGGTGGCACCTCGGGGTCGAAGCCCAAGGCGAGGGCGACGGGCGACGGGCGGCCACGGTCGCAGGCGACGGCCGACGACCGCTCGCTGCCGACCACGACGCCCGGCGGTGCCAAGGTGCGGCCCAGCGGCGCCTCACGGCGCAAGGCGAAGCGCGAGGCTATGGTCGCGATGGGGGAGGCACCTCCCCGTGCGAAGAAGAAGCGCTCGGGCGCGCCCCGCCAGAAGCCCGGCGGGCCGGCGAAGCGGTCGAGCGGCGGACGCTGACCCGAGGGCCGCTCGTCGAGCGCTCTCGGGATGTGACCGAGTGCATACATCGAACCATCGACATACATAGGGCACCCGATGTAAGTTCCCAGCGATGGGGAGGACGCAGGAGGAACGGCGCGCCGAGACGCGATCGCTGCTGCTGAGCGCGGCGGCGGACCTCTTCGCCCGCAAGGGCTTCCACGCCACCTCCGCCGAGGCCGTGGCGAGTGCTGCCGATCGGACCACGGGCGCCCTCTACGACCACTTCGGCGGCAAGGAGGGGCTCCTCGTCGGGCTCCTCGAGCTGTGGATCGAGCAGACCATCGTGGACCTCACCGGCGTGCTCGAGGTCGAGCCCGACCTCGACGCTCGCCTGGGCGCCCTGTGGGACGGCGTCATCCGGCGCGACTCGGAGTCGGGCGACGCCTGGTTGCTCCTCGAGTTCGAGCTCTGGCTCCACGCCGTGCGCGACCCCGAGCTGGGCGTGGTCGGCTCGGAGCGCTTCGCAGCGATGCGCGCCGCCCTCGCGGTCGGCCTCCAGGAGTGGGGCGATGAGCTGGGATTCGACCTCCCCGCCCCCGGCGACGAGCTCGCCGTCCAGCTGCTCGGGCTGCTGGTCGGCGCCGCGTTCCAGTACCGCCTCGACCCGGCAGCGGTGCCGAAGACCACCGTCGTCGCGGGCCTGCGCCGGCTGCTCGGCCTCCCCGCGACCTCGAACCCATGATCACCGTCGCGCGCGAGCGCGGCTGACCCACCACAGGAGACCCTCCGCCCATGCAGACCGACCTCGCCAAGAAGCTCGGCATCGAGTTCCCGATCTTCGCCTTCACCCACTGCCGTGACGTGGTCGTGGCCGTCAGCAAGGCCGGCGGCTTCGGCGTCCTGGGCGCTGTGGGCTTCACCCCCGAGCAGCTCGAGGTCGAGCTCGACTGGATCGACGAGCACATCGGCGACCACCCCTACGGCGTCGACATCGTCATCCCCGGCAAGTACGAGGGCATGGGTGCGACCGACGCGGACAAGCTGGAGGACGACCTCAAGGCGCTGATCCCCGACCACCACCGCGAGTTCGTCCAGAAGCTCCTGGCCGATCACGACGTGCCCGAGATCCCCGAAGAGGATCGGATGCGCGAGCTCATCGGCTTCGGCACCGCCATCGCCGGCCCCCAGGCCGAGATCGCCCTCAGCCACGACAAGGTGAAGCTGCTGGCCAACGCGCTCGGCACCCCGCCGCCCGACGTGATCGAGAGCGTGCACGAGAAGGGCAAGCTCATCGCTGCGCTGTGCGGCTCGGCGGCCCAGGCGGCTCGCCACAAGGCCGCCGGCGTCGACATCATCATCGCCCAGGGCACCGAGGGCGGTGGCCACACCGGCGAGATCGGCTCCGTCGTCCTCTGGCCCGAGGTCCTCGATGCGCTGGGCGACACCCCGATGCTCGCCGCCGGCGGCATCGGCTCCGGCCGCCAGATGGCCGCTGCGCTGGCCATGGGCGCTCAGGGCGTGTGGACCGGCTCGCTGTGGCTGACCGTGGCCGAGGCCGACGTGCCTCCGGCGCAGATGCAGAGCTACTTCGACGCCACCAGCAAGGACACGCTGCGCAGCCGGTCGTGGACGGGCAAGCCGTGCCGCATGCTCCGCAACGACTGGACCGAGGCGTGGGAGGCCGAGGGCAACCCCAAGCCCCTCGGCATGCCGATGCAGTTCATGCTCACGTCCAACGCCGTGCAGCGCGGCCACATGTACCCCGAGCAGGCCAAAGACGTGCAGTTCAACCCCGTCGGCCAGATCGTGGGTCGCTTCGAGAAGATGCGCCCGACCAAGGACGTGATCTACGAGATGGTCGAGGAGTGCATCGAGTCCATGGAACGCATGTCCAACCTGATGAACCAGAGCGTGGAGGCCTGATCCCCATGAGCATCGACCGTTGCCCCGTCGCCCACGGCGTCGACTTCACCGATCCCGACCGCATCCAGGCCGGCGTCCCGCTTCCGGAGTTCGCGTGGCTCCGCGAGAACCGGCCGCTGTACTGGAACCCCCAGACCCGCGAGAACTCCAGCTTCGACGACGGCGGCTTCTGGCTCGCCACCCGCCACGAAGACGTCAAGGCCATCTCGTGCGCCCGTGATGGCTGGTCCTCCGAGGAGAACACGGCCATCGTCAAGTTCGAGGGCACCATCGGCAAGGACGAGCGCGACATCCAGAAGCAGATGATGCTGAACATGGACGATCCGCACCACGCCAAGGTGCGCGGCGTGGTCGCCCGCGGCGTGTTCACCCCTCGAGGTGTGGCCAAGATCGAGGACGCCCTGCGCGATCGCGCCAACCAGATCTGCATCGAGGCCAAGGCCAAGGGCCAGGGCAACTTCGTCGAGGACGTGGCCTGCGAGCTTCCGCTGCAGGCGCTGGCCGACCTGATGGGCTTCCCCCAGGACGACCGCAAGCAGATCTTCGACTGGTCGAACCAGATGATGGCCTACGACGACCCCGACTTCGAGGTCGATCCGGCCGTGGCTGCGGCGGAGATCCTCGGCTACGCGATGACCATCGGCGAGACCCGCAAGGCCTGCCCCGCCGACGACATCATCACCAAGCTCGTCGACGCCAGCACCTCTGCCGACACGCTCACCACCGACGAGTTCGCCTGGTTCATCCTCATGCTCGCGGTGGCCGGCAACGAGACCACCCGCAACGCCATCAGCCACGGCATGCACGCGTTCATGAACAATCCCGAGCAGTGGGAGATCTACAAGGCCGAGCGGCCCGAGACCGCCGCCGACGAGATCGTCCGCTGGGCCACCCCGGTGGTCATGTTCCAGCGCACCGCGCAGGCCGACTCCGAGGTCGGTGGCCAGCTCGTCAAGGCCGGCCAACGGGTCGGCCTGGTGTACTCGTCGGCCAACTTCGACGACACCGTGTTCGAGGACCCGCACTCGTTCAACATCTTGCGCGACCCCAACCCGCACGTGGGCTTCGGCGGCGGCGGCGCCCACTTCTGCGTCGGGGCCAACCTGGCCAAGGTCGAGATCAACCTGATGTTCAACGCGATCGCCGACAACATCCCCGACATCCGCCAGCTCGCCGAGCCGAGCCGCCTGCGCTCGGGCTGGCTCAACGCCCTGAAGGACTACCAGGTCACCTACGGCTGACCGGTTGCGCTGGTCCTGCGGTCATCCGACGGATGACCGCAGGGCTCGCTTGTCGAGCTTGCCGAGGGCGTTGCGGCCCAGGTCGTCGACGACCCGGATCTGGCGCGGGCACTTGAACCGGCTGAGGCGCGCCTCGCACCAGGCTTGGAGGTCCTCGACCGACGGCGGCGCGTCGGGGTCGACCGGGACCACGAGGGCCACGAGCTGCTCGCCGAGGTCGGCGTGGGCGACGCCGACGCCGGCCACGTCGGCGACCGCCGGGTGGTCGATGAGGACCTGCTCCATCTCGGCGGGGTACACGTTCACCCCGCCGGTCACGACCATGTCGGAGAACCGGTCGGTGATGTAGACGAAGCCGTCGGCGTCGATCCGGCCAATCTCGCCGAGGGTGAACGTGCCCGGTTCGAGGTGGGCAGCAGCGGTGCGCTCCGGGTCGCCCTCGTAGACGATGCCTCGACCGGTGGCGTCGCGGAAGTACAGGCGCCCTTCCTCCCCGGTGGGCAGCTCCTGTCCGGCGTCGTCGACGACCAGGGCCGTGTAGGGGGCCACGCTGCGGCCGACCGACCCGGGATGGGTGAGCGAGTCCTCGGAGGTGATCGAGCAGGTGACGCCGACCTCGGTGGCGCCGTAGGCCTCCAGCACCACCGGCCCCCACCAGTCGATGATCCGCCGCTTGACATCGACGGGGCAGGCGGCACCGGTGAGGAACACCAGGCGGAGCGAGGACACGTCGGCGGCGGAGCGGACCTCGTCGGGCAGCGCCAGCAGCCGGGCCAGGTGGGTCGGAACGAGGGTGGTCGAGGCCACCTTCCAGCGCTCGATGGCCTGCACGGTGGCCTCGGCGTCGAAGCGGCCGAGCACCGCGACCGGGGTGCCGGCGGCGAGCGCTCGCACCGCGTTGAGCGGCCCGGTGTGGTGGAGGGGGGCGACCACGAGGTGGCGACCGAAGCCCACGAACCGGTTCGACCTGGTCGCCTCCACGAACGCCGCCCACGAGTCTCGAGGTGGGAACACGTTGGGAGGCAGGTGCGTGGCCTTCGGCCGGCCGGTGGTGCCCGAGGTGAAGAGCAGGTTGGGCGGGATCGTGACGTCGTCGTCGGGCGGTCCGCTGGGGGCGGTGGCCAGCCACTCCGCCCACGACGGCTCGGCCCAGGACCGGACATCGCACCCGCCGACGATGGCTGCCGCCTCGCTGGCCCGGTCGAGGGTCTCGGGCCCGGCCAGCAGGAGCGCGACGTCGCCCACCTCGAGCTGGTAGGCGATCTCGGCCGGAGCGAGGTGGGCGTTGATCGCCACCACCGACGCTCCCGAGCGCAGCCCGCCCAGGTGGGCGATCACGGCGTCGCCGCAGTTCTCCGCGCACACGGCGACCCGACGGCGGGGTGCTCCGGTGGAGGAGGGCGACGTGATCGCTCGGGCCAGGTGCGCGATGCGGTCGGCGGCGTCCCACGCCTGCTCAGCGGTCCACCCCCGCTCCGAGTCGAGCACCAGCGCTGCCTCCACGGCTGGCGACGGTAGCGGTCGGCGGGCTCGGTCCCAGCCCTCGCCCGGCACGGGCCGATGGTCCGTAGCGGGCGGCCGGCGGCTGTCGTAGCTTGCCGGCCATGACCGAGCGCCTCACCCCCGAGCAGGCAGCCAGCCTCCTGCGCACCACCGACGTCCTCGGCGTCCCGCTGGGCCCGGGCCATCCCGGAGGCCTGCTGCACGCCCTCGGCGCCCGGACCGACTGGGTCGACCTCACGGTCACCGGGGCGCTGCTCACGGACTTCTACGAGGTCTTCGGCCGCCCCGGGGTGAAGTTCCTCTCGGGCTTCTACGGACCCATCGAGCGGCTGATGCGCGACCAGGGAGGGGCCATCGAGTTCGTGCCCGCCGACTTCCGGCGCTTCGCCCCCTTGCTGGAGCGGATCGACCCTCGGGTGATGGCCACCTCGGCGGCGCCGCCCGACGCCGAGGGCTGGTGCTCGCTCTCGCTCCACGCCGGCGCCACGATCCACGAGATCGAGCGGGCGGCAGACGACCCCGAGCGCATCCTGATGGTGGAGGTGTCACCCCGGTTCCCGCGCACGCGTGGCTACGGCGAGCACGAGCACCGCATCCACGTCGACCGCATCGATGTCCTCATCGAGACGGCCCGAGAGCCGTTCGTGATCGGCGATCCCGAGCCGACGGTGGAGGAGCGCGCGATCGCGGAGTTCGTCGCCGACTTCGTGACCGACGGCTGCACCCTCCAGACGGGCATCGGTGGCATCCCCTCGACGGTGGCGTCGCTGCTCGCCGACGGCGACAAGGGCGGCTTCGGCATCCACTCCGAGATGTTCACCACCGGCCTCATGAAGCTCCACCGGGCGGGCAAGGTCACCAACCAGAAGGGCATCTGGGACGGGTTCTCGATCACCACGTTCGCGGCGGGCACCCGAGAGCTTTACGACTGGCTCGACGGCAACCAGGAGGTCGCGTTCTTGCCGGTGCACCTCGTGAACTCGCCCGACCTCATCGCCCGCAACCCGAAGATGGTGTCGATCAACGGTGCGCTCGCCATCGACCTCGCCGGCCAAGCGGTGGCCGACACGCTCGGCGGGGCCCAGTTCTCCGGGATCGGCGGGCACGAGGACTTCGTGGCCTCGTCGGGCCTCGAGCTCGAAGACCGCTCGCTCATCTGCCTGCGCTCGACCACCACCGTGAACGGGCAGCTCGTGTCGAGGATCGACGGCCAGTTCCCGGCGGGCACCATCGTCACCACGCCGCGCCACCAGCTCGATGTGGTGGTCACCGAGTACGGGGTCGCCGAGCTGCGTGGGGCCACGGTCCGCGAGCGGGCTCGGGCCCTCGCCGCGATCGCGCACCCGGTCTTCCGAGACCGGCTCCAGGCGCAGGCCGAGGAGTACCCTCGGTCCTGAACCGCTCCACAACGGCAGGCGCCTGCCGATCGTGAACCGACGAGTTCCGAGTCGACACCAGGGGACCCTCCACTCGGCCATGCCATCCGACCGCTCGCTCCGCCGCCTCCGGGTGGCCGCCATCGCCCTCTGCGCGTGCGTGACGTGCTCGGTCTTCGGCGCGCCGGCGACCGCGTCGCCCGGCCACGCGGCTCGGCCGGTGCAGGACGGTGGCGGATCGAGCGACCTGAAGGAGCAGTACGACGAGGTCGTGGGGGAGGAGGCGGAGCTCCTCGACCAGCTCGACGAGGCGCAGGCCGCGTCGAAGGAGGCCTCCGACCGCCTGAAGGCGCTCCAGGCCGACACCAAGGCGGCGCAGCTGGAGCTGCTGGCGGCGCGCGAGGCCCTCGACGAAGCCGAGGCGGTGCTCGACCTGCGCCTCGACCTCCGCCGACAGGCCGAGAAGCGGGTCGAAGCGGCCCAGGAGCGGCTCCGCGACCAGATCGTGGCCTCGTACGTCGCCGGCGGCAGCGACGATTCGCTGCTGGAGGCAGTCCTGAGCGCCGGCGACAACGAGCAGGTCGGCCAAGCCCTCGCCTACGGGCGGGCGGTGTCTGGCTCGACCGAATCGCTGGTCGAGCGGCTCGACGAGGCTCGGGCGGCGGAGGCCAACGCGGCGAAGGAGGCCCGCCTCGCCCGTTCACGGGCGAGCGACGCCCGCGACAAGATCGAGAAGACCGCCGCGTTCCTCGCCGAGGCCACCAAGGAGCAGGCGTCGCTCGTCCAGGACCTCAACTTCCGGGTGCTCGCCGAGGCCGACGCGCTCCGCCGGATCCAGGGCCGCAAGGCGGTCATCGAGGGCCGCATCAACTCGATGAACATCGCCTCCGACGGCGTGGCGATGATCCTGACGGTCCTCCAGCAGGACCAGCCCGATTGGTTCCCCGGTGCGGTCACGCCGATCTCGACGCCGGTGCCCGGGGTGGCGATCGGCTCGGGCTACGGCATGCGCCACCACCCGATCCTCGGCATCGACCGGCTGCACGCGGGCGTCGACCTGGGCGGCGCCACCGGCACCGAGATCCACGCGGCGGCCGACGGGATCGTCGTGGTCGCCGAGGTGCGTGGCGGCTACGGCAACACCGTGGTGATCGATCACGGCAACTCGCTGGCCACCGTCTACGGGCACAACAGCCAGCTGCTGGTGAAGGTCGGCGACGAGGTGCACTACGGCGACGTGATCGCGCTCATGGGCTCGACGGGCCTGTCCACGGGGCCGCACTGCCACTTCGAGACCCGCGTGCACGGGCTGCCGATCGACCCCACCAGCGTGATCTCGGACTTCGGCCAGGACGTCGACTACGACGAGGGCGACTGAGCGGGGCCCGCGCCGTCGGCGCGTCGGCGGTGCAGGGCGAGCTCGAGGAGGTCGACCACCGCGGCCACCGGCGGCGCAGGCCGCGCTTCGATCGACTCGACCGTGCAGAACACCTCGGTGCCCTCGCCCCGGCCCTGGAGCGTCAGCACCAGCGAGGTCGCGGGCTCGCCCTCGAAGCGGCACAGGATCTCGGCGATGGGCATCGACCGGTCCAGGTAGGTGACCTCGCCCACGTCGTGGGCCGCCTCGAGCAACCAGCGGAAGGTCTCGTCGGCGGGCGCCAGGAGCAGCAGCGTGTCGCCGTCGAGCCGATGCGTCGGGGGTGCTCCCCGGTCGCTGCGCCGCGGCGATGGCGTCGGGGCTGGGCGAGTCGATCGAGGGGCACGGGGGCTGCGTCGGGCGCTGGGGGTCGGTCCCGCGGGTGCTTCGCGCAGCACCCGGTACGCCTCGGTGATCGCGGCCGCCCGCGCCGACGACGCCCGCCCGGCTCGGTCCGGGTGATGGGCCCGGATGAGGCGCCGGTAGGCGCTTCGCACCTGGTCGGGGTCGGCGTCGGGGCCGACCCCCAAGACGACGGCAGCCTCGCCCGGGGTCACGGCCGCAAGAACGCGGCGAGGGCGGCGGCGAGGCGGCCCGGATCGGTGGCGCCGCAGAGCTCGCGAGCGGAGTGCATCGAGAGCTGGGCGACGCCGATGTCGGCGGTGGGGATGCCGAGCCGAGCTGCGGTGGTGGGCCCGATCGTGGAGCCGCAGGGCTGGTCGTTGCGGCTCACGAACGCCTGCACGGGGACCTCGGCGCGCTCGCAGGCGTCGAGGAGCAGGGCGGCGCTGCCGGCGTCGGTGGCGTAGCGCTGGTTGGCGTTGACCTTCACCACCGGCCCGCCGTCGATGGCCACGTGGTGCCCCGGTTCGTGGCGCTCGGGGTAGTTCGGATGCGTGGCGTGAGCCATGTCGACCGAGGCGCAGGCGCTGGAGGGCAGGGCGCTCAGCAGGTCGGGGCGCGACCCGCCCCGAGCGGCGACCGAGCGCTCGAGCACGTGCTCCAGCAACGGCCCGGCGGCCCCGGTGGCCGAGGTGGACCCCACCTCTTCGTGGTCGAACAGGCACAGGACCCGCACGGTGGGCGCCGCGCCGTCGGGAGCCGGGACCGTCCCGGTGAGGGCGTGCAGCCCGGCCCAGCACGAGAGGAGGTTGTCGAGCCGGGCCGACGCCACCAGCTCGGCGTCGCGCCCGAGGAGCGTGCCGGGGGTGAGGTCGTGGAACATGGCGTCGAAGCTCACGATGTCGGCGGCCGTCACGCCGACCTGCTCGGCGATGTGGGCGGCGAAGGCGCCGTGCTCGACGGGCCCCACGCCCCACACCGGCGTGAGGTGCTGCTGGGGGTTGAGCTTGAGCCCTTGGCCGTTGACGTCGCGGTCGAGGTGGATGGCCAGCTGGGGGATGCGGGCGAGCGGCCGGTCGCAGCGGAACAGGCGTTCCTCGAGCGCAGATCCGACGCGGACCAGCGCACGCCCGGAGGTGCCGAGGTCGCGGTCGAGCCAGCTGTTCCACAGCGCGCCGCCGTAGACCTCGACCGCCACCTGCTGCCAGCCGGCGGCACCGGTGTCGGGGTGCGGCTTGACCCGCAGGTTCGGGCTGTCCGTGTGGGTACCGACGATGCGGAACGGGGTGGTCGGGTCCGCCCCGTCGGGCACCTCCCACGCCACGAGCGCGCCACCTCGGGCGACGTACCACCGACCCGGCCCCGATGGCCACGCCTCGGACTCGTCGAGCGGGCCGAACCCCGCCTCGTCGAGGCGGGCCCGTGCGGCGGCCACGGCGTGGTACGGCGAGGGCGACGCGTCGATGAACGCCAGCAGGTCGGTCGGATCGGCCATCGTCCGCTGAGGCTAGGTCTCCGAGCGCCCGCGTCCGGCCGATCGTCGCTTCGCTCCGGTGCGCCGGGGCTGGTTCGGGAGCGCGGAGGGGTGTTCGGCGGGGTGGGCGGAGGAGCGCGTGGTCGGCGAGCGAGCTGGCCGCGGACGGCCCGAGGAACCGAATCGCATTCGAACGCTCCGGAGGGGTTCGGGTACTGTCGTACGACCTGCGAACGGGCCAACGTCGTCCCGAGGGTGCAGTCTCCCCCTCAAGCTGACGTTGGAGGAACCGACGCCGATGCCCACCTCGATCCCCCCTGCCCAGGGCCTCTACGACCCCGCGTTCGAGCACGACGCCTGCGGCGTCGCGTTCGTGGTCGACATGCACGGCCGGCGCAGCCACCACCTGGTCGAGCAGGGGATCACGGCGCTCGTGCACCTAGATCACCGCGGTGCGTCGGGGGCCGAGAAGAACACGGGCGACGGCGCGGGGATCCTCATCCAGGTCCCCGATGCGTTCTACCGGGAGGTCGTCGACTTCGACCTGCCTGGCGCCGGTCGCTACGTCACCGGCATCGCCTTCCTCCCCGGCGACGAGGCCCAGGTGGCGGCGGCGGTCGAGTCGGTCGACAAGATCGTGGCCAGCGAGGGCCTCGAGGTCGTGGGTTGGCGCGACGTCCCGGTGGTGCCCGACGACCTCGGTCAGGGCGCGCTCGGCACCATGCCCACCTTCCGGCAGGTCTTCTTCGCCGGTCCCGGAGGCGCCATCGAGGGCCTCGACCTCGAGCGTCGGGCCTACGTGGTGCGCAAGCGGGTCGAGCACGAGGTCGGGCCGGTCGACGATCGGGTGTACTTCCCGAGCCTGTCGAGCCGCACCATCGTCTACAAGGGCATGCTCACCACGCCCCAGCTGCGCGACTTCTACCCCGACCTGGCCGACGAGCGGGTGGAGAGCGCGATCGCCCTGGTCCACTCCCGGTTCTCCACGAACACGTTCCCGTCCTGGCCGCTGGCCCACCCGTACCGGCTGATCGCCCACAACGGCGAGATCAACACGGTCGAGGGCAACCGCAACTGGATGCAGGCCCGCGAGTCGCTCCTCGCCAGCGAACTGTTCCCCGGCGAGATCTCGCGCCTGTTCCCGATCTGCACCCCGGGCGCGTCCGACACGGCCTCGTTCGACGAGGTGCTCGAGCTGCTCCACCTCGGGGGTCGGCCGCTGCCCCACGCCGTGCTCATGATGATCCCGGAGGCATGGGAGAACCACGAGCACATGGACCCGGCGCGCAAGGCGTTCTACCGGTACCACGCCTCGCTCATGGAGCCGTGGGACGGGCCGGCGAACGTGTGCTTCACCGACGGCACGGTGATCGGCGCGGTGCTCGACCGCAACGGCCTGCGTCCCGGACGCTTCTGGGTCACCGCCGATGGGCTCGTGGTGCTGGGCTCGGAGGCAGGCCTGCTCGACATCCCCCACGATCAGGTGGTGCGCAAGGGCCGCCTGCAGCCCGGGCGGATGTTCCTGGTCGACACCGCCCAGGGCCGGATCATCGAGGACGACGAGATCAAGGCCGACCTCGCCGCCGAGCAGCCGTACCAGGAGTGGCTCGATGCCGGCATCATCGAGCTCGATGTCCTGCCCGATCGCCCGCACGTCCGTTACCCGCACGGCGACGTGGTGCGGCGCCAGCTCACGTTCGGCTACACGATCGAGGACCAGAAGGTCCTGATCGGCCCCATGGCGCTCACCGGTGGCGAGGGGCTCGGCTCGATGGGCACCGACACCCCCATCGCGGTGCTCTCCGAGCGCCCCCGCCAGCTCTTCGACTACTTCTCGCAGCGGTTCGCTCAGGTCACGAACCCGCCGCTCGACGCGATCCGCGAGGAGATGGTCACGAGCCTCGGTGGCACCATCGGCCCCGAGCAGAACCTGCTCGCACCGAGCCCCCGCTCGTGCCGGCAGATCCAGCTGCCGTTCCCGATCCTCGACAACGACCAGCTCGAGAAGCTGATCCACGTCGATGAGTCGGCGGACGACTTCCGGGCGGTGGTCGTGCACGGCCTCTACCCGGTGGCGGAGGGCGGCGAGGGCCTCCGCGCCGCGATCGAGGACGTTCGGCGGCAGGTCAGCGAGGCCATCGAGGGTGGCGCCAACGTCGTGGTGCTGTCCGATCGCGACTCCGACCGCGAGCTCGCCCCCATCCCGTCGCTCCTGCTCACCTCGGCGGTCCACCACCACCTGGTGCGCGAGCAGACCCGCGTCCGGGTGGGCCTCGTCGTCGAGGCCGGCGACGCCCGCGAGGTGCACCACATGGCGCTGCTCATCGGGTACGGCGCCGCGGCGGTCAACCCCTACCTGGCCTTCGAGACCATCGAGGACATGGTCGCTCGCGGCGCGCTGGCCGACGTCGCGCTCGACAAGGCGGTCAAGAACTACATCAAGGCCGCCGGCAAGGGCGTCTTGAAGGTGATGTCGAAGATGGGCATCTCCACGGTCGCGTCCTACACGGGCGCCCAGGTGTTCGAGGCCGTGGGTCTCGGCCAGGGTCTCGTCGACGAGTACTTCACCGGGACCACCTCGAAGCTGGGCGGCGTCGATCTCGACGTCCTGGCCCAGGAAGTGGCGCTGCGCCACACCAAGGCGTACCCGGCCCGCCCCGCGGAGCGCGCCCACCGCGAGCTCGAGGTGGGCGGCGAGTACCAGTGGCGCCGGGAGGGGGAGTACCACCTCTTCAACCCCGAGACCGTCTACAAGCTGCAGCACAGCACCCGCACGGGTCGCTACGACGTGTTCAAGGAGTACACGCAGCGCGTCGATGAGCAGTCGACCCGCCTGGCCACGCTGCGCGGCCTCTTCCAGCTCAAGACCGACGAGCGTTCGTCGATCCCGATCGACCAGGTCGAACCGGTGTCGGAGATCGTGAAGCGCTTCTCCACGGGGGCCATGAGCTACGGCTCGATCTCCGCGGAGGCCCACGAGAACCTGGCCATCGCCATGAACCGCCTCGGCGCCAAGAGCAACACGGGTGAGGGTGGCGAGGATCCCGAGCGCCTCTACGACCCGACGCGGCGCAGCTCCATCAAGCAGGTGGCCTCGGGGCGCTTCGGCGTCACCAGCGAGTACCTCACCAACGCCGACGACATCCAGATCAAGATGGCCCAGGGCGCCAAGCCCGGCGAGGGCGGGCAGCTGCCCGGCCACAAGGTGTACCCGTGGGTGGCCAAGACGCGGCACTCGACCCCAGGTGTCGGCCTGATCAGCCCGCCGCCCCACCACGACATCTACTCCATCGAGGATCTCGCCCAGCTGATCCACGACCTGAAGAACGCCAACCCCGACGCTCGCATCCACGTGAAGCTGGTGGCCGAGGTCGGCGTCGGCACGGTCGCCGCGGGCGTGTCGAAGGCGCACGCCGACGTGGTGCTCATCTCGGGCCACGATGGCGGCACGGGCGCCTCGCCGCTCACGTCGCTCAAGCACGCCGGCGGCCCGTGGGAGCTCGGGCTGGCCGAGACCCAGCAGACGCTCCTGCTCAACGGCCTGCGCGACCGGATCGTGGTCCAGGCCGATGGCCAGATGAAGACGGGGCGCGACGTGGTCGTCGCCGCGCTGCTCGGTGCCGAGGAGTTCGGCTTCGCCACGGCGCCGCTCGTGGTGTCGGGCTGCATCATGATGCGCGTCTGCCACCTCGACACCTGCCCGGTGGGCATCGCCACCCAGAACCCCGAGCTGCGGGCGCGCTTCGCCGGCAAGCCGGAGTTCGTCGAGCACTTCTTCGAGTTCATCGCCGAGGAGGTCCGCGAGCTGCTCGCCGAGCTGGGCTTCCGCACCCTCGAGGAGGCCGTCGGCCACGCCGAGCTCATCGACGCCACCGCGGCGATCGACCACTGGAAGGCGTCGGGCCTCGACCTGACCCCGATCCTCCACGTGCCCGAACGCCCCTTCGGCGACGAGCTGCACTGCGTGCAGGGCCAGGACCACGGGCTCGACCGGGCGCTCGACCAGCAGCTGATCTCGGCGGCCCGGGCGGCGATCGACACGAGCACGCCGATCCAGCTCGACTTCCCGGTGCGCAACGTGAACCGGACGGTCGGGACGCTCCTCGGCCACGAGGTGACCAAGCGCCACGGCGGTCTGGGCCTGCCCGACGACACCATCGACATCACGATGCGGGGCTCGGCCGGCCAGAGCTTCGGCGCCTTCTTGCCCAAGGGCGTCACGTTGCGCCTGCTCGGCGACGGCAACGACTACGTGGGCAAGGGCCTCTCGGGTGGCCGCATCGTCGTGCGCCCCGCCGAGGAGGTCCACGGCGAGTTCGTGGCCGAGGACAACATCATCGCCGGCAACGTCCTCCTCTACGGTGCGACGGCGGGGGAGGCGTTCCTCCGGGGCCGGGTGGGGGAGCGGTTCTGCGTGCGCAACTCCGGCGCCACCGCGGTGGTCGAGGGCGTGGGCGACCACGGCTGCGAGTACATGACCGGCGGGCGGGCCGTGGTGCTCGGGCCCACCGGTCGCAACTTCGGCGCCGGCATGTCCGGCGGCATCGCCTACGTGTGGGACCCCGACGGGGTCTTCCCGAGCCTCGTGAACGACGAGATGGTCGACCTCGACCCGCTCGACGACCTCGACACCTCGTGGCTCGTGACCGCCATCTTCCGCCACCAGAAGGAGACGGGTTCGGAGGTCGCCGGGCGCATCCTGTCGGACTGGCAGTACACGGTGCGCCAGTTCGTGAAGGTCATGCCCCGTGACTACAAGCGGGTGCTGGGCGCCATCCGGGCGGCCGAAGAGGCCGGCCGAGACATCGACGAGGCCATCATGGCCGCCGCGAAGGGCTGATCGACATGGGTGACACCCAGGGTTTCCTCAAGCACGGGCGCGAGCTGCCCCACCGCCGGCCGGTGCCGGTGCGCCTGAAGGACTGGAAGGAGGTCTACGAGCCCTTCGAGGAGGGCAAGATCGAGACCCAGGCCAGCCGGTGCATGGATTGCGGCATCCCCTTCTGCAACAACGGTTGCCCGCTCGGCAACCTCATCCCGGATTGGAACGACCTCGTCTACCGGGACCGGTGGC
Organism: Acidimicrobiia bacterium; assembly: GCA_039812605.1. GTDB lineage: Bacteria > Actinomycetota > Acidimicrobiia > Acidimicrobiales > Iamiaceae > Aquihabitans. Next base: position 41,479 of record JBDIAX010000030.1, read on the forward strand.
AGGACGCCATCGAGCGGCTGCATGCCACCAACAACTTCCCGGAGTTCACCGGGCGGCTGTGCCCCGCGCCGTGCGAGGCGGCCTGCGTGCTCGGGATCAACCAGGACGCGGTGACCATCAAGCAGGTCGAGGTCTCGATCATCGATCGAGCCTGGGAGGAGGGGTGGGTCGTCCCGGTCGTCCCCACGGTGAAGACCGGCAAGAAGGTTGCCGTCGTCGGCTCCGGGCCTGCCGGCCTCGCGGCCGCGCAGCAGCTCACCCGGGCCGGGCACGAGGTGGTGGTGTTCGAGCGTGCCGATCGCATCGGCGGGCTCCTGCGCTACGGCATCCCCGAGTTCAAGATGGAGAAGCGCCACCTCGACCGTCGCCTCGAGCAGATGCGCGCCGAGGGCACCGAGTTCCGCACCGGGGTCGACGTCGGCACCGACATCACCGCCGACGACCTTCGCAGCGAGTTCGACGCCGTGGTCCTCGCCGGGGGTGCCACCGCGGCCCGCGACCTTCCGATCCCCGGTCGTGAGCTGGCTGGCATCCACCAGGCCATGGAGTACCTCCCGTACGCCAACCGGGTGCAGGAGGGCGACCTGACCGACTCGCCGATCGACGTCGAGGGCAAGGCGGTGGTCATCATCGGTGGCGGCGACACCGGGGCCGACTGCCTGGGCACTGCGCACCGTCAAGGTGCCTCGGAGATCCGCCAGATCGAGATCATGCCGAAGCCGGGCTGGGAGAAGCGGCCCCACAACGCCGGCGACGGCATCGCGGAGTACGAGGCGTTCGTCGCCAAGACGGCGAACCCGTGGCCCACCTGGCCGATGCTCTACCGCACCTCGTCGGCCCACGAAGAGGGTGGCGAGCGCGTCTTCGCGGTCAACACCGAGCGCTTCCTCGATGACGGCGACGGCCGGGTCCGTGCCCTGCAGGCGCACGAGGTCGAGATGGTCGATGGTCGGTTCCAGAAGGTCGAGGGCACCGACTTCGAGATCCCCGCCGACTTCGTGTTCCTGGCGATGGGCTTCACGGGGCCGGAGTCGAGCTGGATCACCGAGCAGTTCGGCGTCGAGCTCGACGCCCGGTCCAACGTCGCTCGCGACAAGGACTGGGCCACCAACGTCCCTGGCGTGTACGTGGCCGGCGACATGGGCCGAGGCCAGAGCCTCATCGTGTGGGCCATCGCGGAGGGACGGGCGTGCGCCGCAGCGGTCGACGAGTTCCTCGTCGGCGAGACGCTCCTGCCCCGACCGTTGGAGCCGACGGCCGCGCCGCTGCGGTGACCGGGCCGCTGCGGTGACCGGGCCGCCCGCGCTAGCGAGCGGCCCAGGTCACCGTCAGGAGGTCGAAGGCTCAGAGGCCCTTGCTGCGACGGATGGCTCGCAGGTCGTCCGCGATGCGGAAGAGCGCGGCGATGAGCTCGAAGTAGACCCGAGTGATGATCAGGTAGAGCACGTAGAAGATCGGGATGATGATCAGGGCGACGAAGACCCCTTCAGATCCGCTCGCGAGCGCCCCGAGGAACATCAGCACGGCGACGATCGAGAGGGCGATCACGAAGATCGCGTAGAAGAGGCGGATCAGCTTCGGCGTCACGAAGTGGTCGAACTGGAAGTCGTACAGCGACTTGAAGAAGCCCTTCGCGTCCACCGGAACATCGGGGCCAGGCCCCATCGTCGAGGGCGGGACGCCGATGCCAGCGGGTGTCGGCGCCGCCGCTCCCGAGGCGGCCTCCGGCGGGTACCACTTCCCGTCGGATGCTTGCCACCAGTCCGGTCCGCCTGCCATGTCGCTCATGTTCCTTGCCCTCCATGTGTTCAAGGTGTCTGTTGGGCGGGCACCTTAGCGAGGACCAGGAGGGGGTGTGTCCGGTTCTGTCGTGAGGTCAGCGGCGGAGCATGCCGCCGGTGACGATCGTGGTGGCCCAGTGGGCGACCGCGAGGGTCCCGAGCGCGATCGTGATCGCGAGGCTGCCGACCCATGCGGGCACCGCTCGGCGGCGGACGCGCGTGGCGACGTGGATGGCGCCGAGGGTCGCGATCGTCGCGAGGAGCAGCGCCCCTGCTGGATCGGCGGCGACGGAGGCCTGCACGTGCCCGTGTGCCAAGGCGTCGGCGAGGCGGGTGATCCCGCAGCCGGGGCAGGGGATCCCGGTGAGGGAGCGGAACGGACACGGCGGCGCGTGGATGCCGAGCGCTCGGCCCACGAGCAGGGCGCCACCGATGCCAGCCAGGGTCGCGCACGAGCGCGCGGTGACCTCGGCCCGCGTCGGCACAGGCGGGACCGCAGCGATCGGCGCCGCCGGCGAGGGGGTGGCGGCGGCTACGACGGCACCCCTCCAACCAGGCCGAGCGCGTCGTCGGTGCTGGCCGCGACGATCACCAGGACCACCAGGACGACGACCAGGGCGAGCGCGATGGCCGAGCAGACGATCCCGCCGATCGCCATGCCGCGGCCCTCCTCGGACACCTCGCCCCGGTTCATCCGGCGGAGGGCGACGATGCCGAGGGCCAGGCCGACGATGGCGGTGACGGCGCCGACGGCCCAGACGCAGAGCAAGGGGATCGAGACGATCCCGAGGATCAGGGAGGCGACGCAGAGGCCGTTCGCCGAGGGACGGCTCGGCGGGCCCCAGGCTGGGCCGCTCGGCCCGTACGCGTACCCGTAGCCGGGGGGCGGGGCGCCCCAGCCGAGGCCGCCCATGCCGGCCGCGCTCGGCCCGGGCACCGATGGCGCTGCGGGCGGGCCCCAGGGGCCCGACGGCGGGGGAGCGGCGGG
>JBDIAX010000031.1:0-41822 GCA_039812605.1 Acidimicrobiia bacterium
TTCCCATGGTGTCCTCCTAGAGGACAACACCCCAAGAATCCAAGAATCCCGACTCCGCCGAACCCGGGGCAGACCAGAGGCGCCGAGGCCCTCGATGAGCGCCTCGCCCACGACGAGGCTCGGCACGTTCCACGACATCGAGGCGAGGAGCGAGCCGGCGCCGAAGAGGGTCGCGCCGGCGATGAACACCTTGCGGTGGCCATGCACGTCGCCGAGCCGCCCGCCGATGATGAGGAAGGTGGCGAAGGTGAGCGCGTAGCCGGTGATCACCCACTGGAGCGCGGCCAGCGTCGTGTCGAACTCGTCCATGATCGTGGGGATCGCCACGCTGAGGACCGTGTTGTCGAGCACCACGATGACCGTGGCGGTGAGAGCGACGGCCAGCGCCAGCCAGCGCGACGCCGGTGCGTGGGCGCGCTCGGGGCCGTCGCTCGACCCCGCGCCCGAGCGCTGGGTCGGCAGGGGAGCGAGGTCAGCCACGAACGGTAAGGTAGCCTGACCATCGTGGGGATCGAAACCAACCCCGATGCCGTCGGGCGAACCGCCGCCGAGGTCGCCGCCGCTGACGCGGCTGCGGGAGCGGACGAGGAGCTTCCCCTGCTCCTGGTGCGGGTGGCCAAGGCGCTGGTCGCCGAGGCGACGGCCAAGGCGGAGAACCCAAGCTCGGGCTTCACGGTGGCCCACGCCATCGCGATGCGGTACGTCGCGGGCACCGATGGTCCGACCACGGTCGGGTTGGCCGCGCACCTGCACATCACCAAGCAGTCGGCCTCGGAGATCGTCGGGGCGCTCGAGGAGGGCGGCTACGTCCGGCGCCGCCCGCACCCGAGCGACGGGCGAGCGCGGATCGTGGAGCTCACCGGCGAGGGCGAAGCGGCGCTCGCTCGCTCCCGTGCTCGGTGGGCGGACATCGGGGCCGCCTGGGAGGGTCGTGCGGCTGCTGCCGACCTGGTCGCGCTGCGGCGTGCCCTCGAGGCCTACCTCGACGGCTGAGCGTCGGGCTCGTCGAGGTCGTCGCGCTCGTCGTCGTGGTGGATGCCGAGCGCGGCGTCCATCGCCGCCTCGGCCGCGGGGTCGTGGTCGGTGTGGTGCAGGACCTCCTCCGCGGCGTCGTGCGCGGCGGCGATCTCGGCATGCTCCACCGCGCGCCTCGCCCGTTGCGTGGGCGACAACAGGCGGGTCCACGCCCACCAGGCGATGGCACCGAGCAGCACGGCCACGACGAGGTACTGGAGCTTGCCGACCCACTCGGCCACCTGCTCCCAGTTCTCGCCGAGCTCGTAGCCGGCGCCGATCAGCGCTGCGTTCCAGACCAGGCTGCCGATCGCCGTGTAGATCGTGAAGCGGACGGGATCCATGCGGCGGAAGCCCGCGGGGATGCTGACGAGCGAGCGGATCAACGGGACGCAGCGGCAGATCAGCACGGCGGAGCCCGACCGACGGTCGAACCACCCGTTGGCCCGATCGAGGTCGTGGGGCTTGATGCCGAGCCAGCGCCCGTGGAGCACGACGAGCGCTCGCAGGCGGGCCTCGCCGATGGCCGCGGCGATCAGGTACAGCGCCCAGGCACCGGCCACCGAGCCGATCGTTGCCGCCACGATCATCCCGACCAGGTTGGCCTCTCCCCGGGCGGCCGCTAGGCCCGCCGCCGGCAGCACGACCTCGGAGGGGATGGGTGGGAACACGCTCTCCACGGCGACGAGCAGCGAGACCCCGAGGTACCCGATGGAGCGGATGACCCGCACGACCCAGTCGGTGAGGTCGCCAAGGAGGAAGTCGGACACGCCGGCGAGGACCATCGGTCGATGGTAGGAGTCGGCCAGGCGTGGCCGGAAGCCGTCGCCCTGGTGGTGAGCGCCGATGGCGGTGCCGCCGGCTGGTCGTCGTAGCGTGGCGGCCGATGTCCCGGTACCGCTTCGCGCTGCGCCCGATGTGGATCCTGTCCCACGTCTTCGTGCTGGTGATGATGGTGACGATGGTGCGGCTCGGGTTCTGGCAGCTCGATCGCCTCGACCAGAAGCGCGAGCGCAACGCCCGCTTCGTCGAGCGGTCCGAGCAGCCGGTGGCCGATGTGCGCGAGCTCGGGCCGGCCTCGGACTACGAGTCGTTCGACGCCGCCAGCGCGCTGGAGTATCGAACGGCCAGCGCCACGGGGCGGTACCTGGCCGACGAGGAGGTGATCGTGCGGTCGCGCACGTACGACACCGCGCCGGGCTCGTGGGTGCTGACCCCGCTCCAGCTCGACGACGGCTCGATCGTGATCGTGAACCGTGGCTGGATCCCCAACGCCGGTCAGTACGACGCGGTGCCCGAGGCGTACGCGGCGCCTTCGGGTGAGGTGACGGCGACGGGGCTCGTCCGCACCACCGAGGAGCGCGGGAGCATCGGCCCCAAGGACCCCGCCACCGGCGAGCTCACGAGCCTCGCCCGCGTCGACGTCGGCCGGTTGGAGCAGCAGATCGACGGCGACGTGCTGCCCTTCTACCTGCAGCTCGCGACGCAGGACCCGGCACTCGGCGAGGGAGACCCGATCCCGGTCGACCCGCCGGCGCTCGACGAGGGCCCGCACCTGTCGTACGCGATCCAGTGGTTCACCTTCACCGGCCTCACCGCGATCGTCTACGTCCTCATCCTCCGCAAGAAGCGCAACGACCTCGAACGTGCGGAGCGCCTCGGCGAAGACGACGGCCCCGACGCGGCACCGCGGGACCTCGCCACGGATGGCGCGGTGGTCGCGGGGGCGGCGCCGGCCGACGGCGCCGGGGCCTGAGCTCGCCGTGGCCGACGATGTCCGCGACCGGCTCCTCGAGGCCACGGTGGCGTGCCTCGGTCGCTACGGCATCGCCAAGACCACGGTGGACGACGCCGCGCGCGAGGCCGGGGTCGCCCGAGCCACCGTGTACCGCCACTTCCCCGACGGCAAGGAGCAGCTGATCGGGGAGGCGATCACCTGGGCGGTGCAGCAGTTCTTCCGCGACCTCGCGGCCGCGGTGGCCGGCGCCCCGGACTTCCCGACGCTGCTCGAGCAGGCGATCGCCCACGCCTACCGGGCGGTGGACGACCACGTGGTGCTCCAGAAGGTGCTCGAGACCGAGCCCGAGCGGCTCCTGCCCCAGCTCACGCAGTCGGCTCCGCAGGTGACCGAGGTGCTGAGCGCGTACCTGGCCGACGAGCTGCGCAGCACCGACCTGGTGGCGGGCGTGGACCCCGACCGTGCCGGCGAGTGGCTCGCCCGCATGGGCCTCTCGTTCATCCTCGCCGGCGGTCGGTGGGACCTCACCGATGCCGCGCAGATCCGCGAGCTCGTGCGGGGCGAGCTGCTGGTGGGGATCGTGGCACCCCAGGCTCTCGGGGTGACCGATGCCACGCCCGAGACACGTTGACGGTGAGACACTTTCCTTCTTAGTGTCTCACCCATGGTCCGCGAGCTCGCCGAGCCCCACGACGCGGAGGCCCGCGGGCTCCATGTGGTGGATCCCGATGTGCCGGCCGCCTCGGCGGAGACCACCGAGCGGATCCTCGACGCGACCGTCACCCTCGTCGCTCGGTGGGGCGTCGCCAAGACCGCGCTCGGCGACGTCGCGAAGGAAGCCGGTTGCAGCCGAGCGACCCTCTACCGGGCGTTCCCCGGGGGCAAGCAGCACCTGCTCCTCGCGCTCGGCGAGCGTGAGCTCGGCGCCTACGTCGCCGCGATCGCGGAGGTGATCGACGCCGCCGACGACCTCGACGACGCCCTCACCCGAGGGCTCGTGGTCGCCACCCGTCTCCTGCACGACCACGCGGCCGCCCAGTTCGTCTTCGAGCACGAGCCCGGCCTGCTGCTGCCGTTCCTCGGCTTCCGCGAGGTCGACGTCCTCTACCGCCACACCTCCATCGTCATCGGCCCCCACCTCGAGCGGTTCCTCCCCGCCGATCGTGCGGCCTGGGCCGCCGAGTGGGCGGCTCGCCTCTTCATCTCGTTCATCTTCAACCCCCATCCCGGCCTCGACCTCGCCGACGTCGACGATGCCCGCGGCCTCGTGCGTCGCTTCGTCCTGCCCGCGTTCGCCGCCGACACGTCCGATCCCACCATCCCCTGATCCCCCTGCTCCAGAGGAGACCTGCCATGTCCACCAACACCGAGCCCACCAACGAGCGGATCCTCGGCCGAGCCGAGATCGATGACCTCGAGGCCATCTTGTCGATCTCGGCCGCTGATGTGGACGAAGCGGTCCGCACCGTGAAGGACAACGCCGATGCGATCTTCACGTGGGACTACGAGAAGGGCCGGCGGCCCGCGCTCAACAAGCTCTACGAGAAGGCCAAGGTCTCGATGTGGAACGGCGAGACCGACCTGCCCTGGGACACGGTCGTCGACCAGGAGAAGGTCGCGCAGGACAACATGGTGCTCAACGGCGGCCTCGGAGAGCTCGATCTGGCGGGCACGCCCTTCGCCAAGTTCGGCGACAAGGAGTGGCTGCAGCTCGGCATGGAGTTCCAGAACTGGAGCCTCAGCCAGTTCATGCACGGTGAGCAGGGCGCGCTGATCTGCACGGCGAAGATCGTGGAGACCGTGCCGTGGATCGACGCCAAGTACTACGCGTCCACGCAGGTGATGGACGAGGCGCGCCACGTCGAGGTGTTCGCCAAGTACCTCGACACCAAGCTCAACGGCCACTACCCGCTGAACGCCCACCTCGGCCTGCTCCTCGACGACATCATCGAGGACTCTCGCTGGGACATGACCTACCTGGGCATGCAGATCATGGTGGAGGGCCTCGCCCTCGCCGCCTTCGGGTTCATGCACCAGATGACCACCGAGCCGCTGCTCAAGCAGCTGCTCCGCTACGTGATGAGCGACGAGGCCCGTCACGTCGCGTTCGGCGTGCTGTCGCTGAAGGAGTACTACGCGGAGCTCACCGACGCGGAGATGCTCGAGCGCCAGGAGTTCGCCTTCGAAGCGGCGGTGCGCATGCGCGACCGGTTCATCCAGCAGGAGGTGTGGGAGCGCATGGGCCTCAACCCCCGCGACGTCGTCCCGCTGCTGCTGCACAACCCGAACCGAGAGCTGTTCCAGGCGATGCTCTTCACCAAGATCGTGCCCAACTGCAAGAAGCTCGGCCTCCTCGACCGCAACGATCAGTGGCTGCGTCGCCGCTTCGAGGAGCTCGGCGTGATCCAGTTCGAGGACCTCACCGACACCAGCGACGAGTACCAGGCCTTCGCCCTCGACGAGGCGGAGCTGTCGCCAGCCAAGCTGGCGTGAGCCGGCCGCTCCTCGTGGCCCCGCTCGCGTCGCCCGCACGTTGGGTGGGGACGGTGGCGCGGACGGTGACGATGCGCTAGCACCTCCGACGTGACGGAGGGGACCGACGCACGATCGACGGGCGTGCCGGTGGCGCGCCCGGTCTCGGTGCTGATCGGGATCAACGTGCTGCTCGGCGTGGCCTACGTGGCCTCGCTGTTCCTCGTCGAGCGGCCCGATTCCGGCTACATCCAGCTCTGGGATGGCTGGATCTACTCGGCCGCCACGATCCTGCCGGTGCTGCTCCTGGTGCTGAGCGCCCGGCGTCCGGGCGGCCACCGCATCGCATGGCTGCTGATCGCCGGGGGCCTGGCGGCAACCGCGATCGCCGACCTGCTGTACACGTACCACGACCAGAACCTCGGCTCCTTCCCGGTCCCCGGCCTGAGCGATGTCGCGTACCTGTCGGCCTACCCGTTCTGGTGGGGAGGGATCATCGTGCTGGCGATGCGCCAGCGGCCCCACCCGATGCGCTCCTCCTTGCTCGACGGCACGATCACCGGCCTCACCGTCGGCGCGGTCACGGTGGCCCTGTGGCTCCCGCCGCTCCTCGAGCGCGCGAGCGCCGACCGGGAGGTGGCGCTCGCGCTGGCCTTCGCGGTCTGCGACGTGATCCTGGTGGTGCTCGCCATCACCGCGCTGATGCCGCCGGGTGGCCGTCCCGCGCCGGCCGCCGTCGCGGTGGTGATCGCCTCGACCTCCTTCGCGCTGGGCGACATCCTCTACCTGAACATCGTCACCACCGGTGAGTACGAGCCCGGCTCGCAGATCGAGGCGCCCTACGTGTTCGCCGTCATCGCCTACGGCATCGCGGCTTGGCTGCGGCCCACCTCGCGCGCTCGCGCTCGCCGTGCCGGACCGGGCTTGAGCCGTGTCGCGGCGTCGGCCGCGCTGGTGAGCGTGGGGCTGCTCACCGCGGCCACCCTCTGGTCGCTCCCGATGCTGGCCGTGTGGATGGGCACAGCCGCGCTCGGGTTGGCGCTGCTGCGCGTGCTGTGGACCGTGCACGAGCTCCAGCGCATCAACGAGGGGTACGAGCAGGCGCGGACCGACGACCTCACCGGGCTGGGCAATCGGCGCGGCTTCCTGGAGCGGGTCGAGGCACTGGTCGAGGGCGGTTCCACGATCGCCGTGCTCATGGTCGACCTCGACGGCTTCAAGGAGGTCAACGACTCGCTCGGCCATCCCGCGGGAGATCGTCTCCTGGTCGAGGTCGCGGATCGGTTCCGCTCCGCGACGCCAGAGGGATGGGAGCTCGCACGGCTCGGCGGCGACGAGTTCGGGCTCGTGGCCATCGCCGTCGAGAGCGACGCGGTGCACACCGCCCGAGCGGTGCGGGGATCGCTCGAGGATCCGATCGAGCTGGAGGGGATCCCGGTGCGGGTCTCGGCCAGCATCGGGGTGTCCGTCGCCCGGCCCACCCAGCGGTCGCGCCGCGACCTCCTTCGCACCGCGGACGTCGCGATGTACGAGGCGAAGCGCACCGGCAAGGGCGTCGTGCCCTATCGCCCGGAGCTCGACCCGCGGGGCCGGGAACGGCTCGCGCTCGTCGATGACCTGTGTCGTGCGCTCGACGGCGGCCTGCTCGGCGATGGCTTCCGCCTCGTCTACCAGCCGATCTTGCGCGCCGACGACCTCGCGGTGGCGAGCGTGGAGGCGTTGCTGCGGTGGGAGCACCCTCGCCGCGGCGCGATCGCTCCCGACGACTTCCTCCCCATCGCCCGACGGGCCGGGCTCGTCCCGCAGATCACCCGCATGGTGGTGCGCGCCGCGGTGGCCGACCTGGCGCCGATGTGGGCGGCGGGCGCGACGGTCGGGCTGAACATCAACATCGGGGCCGACGACCTCGTCGACGAGTCGTTCGCCGGCCACGTCCTCGACGTGCTCCGCGAGCACGGCGCCTCGCCGGAGCGGATCACGCTCGAGCTCACCGAGGACGAGCTCGCGAGCGATCAGCAGCGGGCTCGGCGAACCCTCGAGCGGCTCCGCCGGGTCGGGGTGCGGGTGGCGATCGACGACTTCGGCATCGGGTACTCGTCGCTCGCTCAGCTGCTCGCCATGCCGATCGACCAGCTCAAGATCGACCGGTCGCTGGTCCAAGCCGTCGAGACCGACCCGCGGGCGGAGGCCATCGTGCGCTCGGCGGTCGAGCTCGGGCGGACCCTCGCCCTCGACGTGGTGGCCGAGGGGGTGGAGTCTGCTGTGGCCCTCGAGTCGGTGCGGGCGGCCGGAGTCCACCACCTGCAGGGCTTCCACCTCGAGCTCCCGAACGCCCTCGATCGGCTGGCTGGCACGATCGCTCGCCGATCGCCCCACGCCCCCCGGTACCAGGCCGACCGCCGACGGGTTCCAGCCCCGCATCGCTGAGGAGTCGCGGGCCGTCGGCGCGAGAAGGGTCCGGGGCGCGCGAGGCGGTGCCGGTAGGGTGCGACCCATGACGACCTGCCGACGGAGGACCTGATGGGCCGCTTCGGGACCGTGATCACCGCGATGGTCACGCCGTTCGCGTCGGATGGGTCGATCGATCTCGATGCCGCTGGCGCGCTGGCTCGGTGGCTGGTCGACCACGGCAACGACGGCCTGGTGCTCGCGGGCACGACGGGCGAGAGCGCGGTGCTCACCGATCCCGAGCGCGTCGACCTCTTCCGAGCGGTGCGCGCCGCGGTCGACGTGCCGCTCATCGCCGGAGCCACCACCAACGACACCGCGCACAGCGTCGAGATGACCCGGGCCGCGGCCGCGGCAGGGATGGACGCGATCCTCGCGGTGGTGCCGTACTACAACAAGCCGCCCCAGTCGGGTCTCGAGGGCCACTTCCGCGCGGTCGCCGAGGCCACCGACCTGCCGGTGATGCTCTACGACGTGCCCGGTCGCACCGGTCGGCCGCTCGCCACCTCCACGATGGTGCGCCTGGCGAACGAGGTCGACAACGTCGTGGCGCTCAAGGACGCCGGGGGCGACCCGTCGCGGGTGGCGGAGCTGCTGGCCCAGGTGGGCGACGACTTCGAGGTCTACAGCGGCGACGAGCCGCTCAACCTCGGCTTCGCCGCCTACGGGGCGGTCGGGGTGGTGGGTGTCTCGACGCACTGGACCGGCATCCAGCAGGGCGAGATGTTCGCGGCCTTCGCCAAGGGCGACCTCGGCCGGGCCCGCGAGGTCCACCGGTCGCTGCTGGCGAGCTTCCACTACATGAACAGCGACACCTGCGTGTTCTCGCAGTCGGTGAAGGTCGCGATGGGCCTGCTCGGCCTCGAGGTGGGGGAGTGCCGACTCCCGCTCGGTCCGCCACCAGACGGCACCGCGGACGTCGCTCGCACCGTGCTCGCCGACCTCGGCTACCAGCTCTGATGGCGGCGGAGCGCTCGTGACGGCACCGGTCACCATCACCTTCCTCGGTGGGCTCGGGGAGATCGGCCGCAACTGCGCGGCCATCGAGATCGACGGTCGGATCATGCTGCTCGACTGCGGGCTCATGTTCCCCGAGGTCGACATGCTCGGCATCGACCTGGTGCTGCCCGACTTCACGTGGTTGCTCGAGCGGGCCGACGACATCGAGGGGTGCATCATCACCCACGGCCACGAGGACCACCACGGAGCCCTCGCCTACGCCCTGCGGGAGCTGTCGTTCCCGATCATCGGCTCCGCGCTGAGCCTCGGGTTCGCCGCCAACCGCATCGAGGAGGCGGGCCTCATGGACCGCACCGAGATGATCGTGGTCAGCGATCGTGAGCGCCGGCAGTTCGGTCCGTTCGACTGCGAGTTCATCCCGGTGACCCACTCGGTGCCCCACGGGTTCGCCACCGCCTTCCACACGCCCCAGGGAACGATCCTCCACTCCGGGGACTGGAAGCTCGACCTGACCCCGGTCGACGGTCGGCTCACCGACCTCGGGGTGATGGGCGCGATCGCCCAGAACGAGGGCGTGCGCCTCCTGCTGTCGGACTCGACGAACGCGGACCAGCACGGGCACTCCCGCTCGGAGTCCTCGGTCGGTGCGGTGCTGCGCGACCTGATCGCCGCCAACGCCGGCCGTCGCATCATCACCGCCTGCTTCGCCAGCCACGTGCACCGGGTGCAGCAGATCGCCGACGCCGCCATCGCCAACGGCCGCTACGTGGCCACGCTCGGCCTGTCGATGAAGAAGAACGTGCGCCTGGCCCGCGAGATGGGCTTGCTGCGCATCCCCGACGACCGGCTCGTCGACATCGAGGACGTAAAGGACCTCCAACCCGGCCAGGTCTGCATCATCTCCACCGGCAGCCAGGGCGAACCGATGTCGGCGCTCGCCAAGATGGCTGCGAACGACTCGAAGTGGATCGCCCTCGACGAGCACGACACCGTGATCTTGTCGTCGCACCCGATCCCCGGCAACGAGATGAACGTCTCGAAGGTCATCAACTCGATGGTCCGCCTCGGGGTCCGGGTCGTGCACTCGGGGATCTCCGACGTCCACGCCACCGGGCACGCGAAGCAGGAGGAGCTCAAGACCCTCCTCAACCTGCTGCAACCCGAGCACTTCATCCCGGTCCACGGCGAGTACCGCCACCTCTACGCCCACGCGGAGCTCGCGCGGCTGATGGGCGTGGCCGAGTCGAACATCCTCCTGTGCGAGGACGGCGACCGCGTCGCCCTCACCGACGAGGGCCTCGTGCGCGATGGCGAGGTGCCCGCGCACTACCTCTACGTCGACGGCATCGTCGGCGACGTGGGCCACGGGGTGCTGCGCGACCGGCGGGTGCTGGCCGAGGAGGGCGTGGTGGTGGTGATCGCCACCGTCGACCACGACGCCGCGGAGCTGGTGCTGCCGCCCGAGGTGATCACGAAGGGCTGGATCTACGCCGAGGAGGCCGAGGACCTGCTCGACGAGCTCCGCACGACCGTGGCCGACCAGGTGCTCAGGGCCCTCGAGAAGGGCGACCACGACGTCGAACGGCTCCAGCGGGTGCTGCGCAAGGCTGCTGGGAAGTTCGTCAGCGACCGCACCAAGCGCCGCCCGATGATCGTGCCCGTGGTCATGTCGGTCTGATCTCCATCGCCCGGCCTCGTGGGACCCGCGCTAGGTTGGCCTCCGACGTCTGGTGGGGAGGCGCGGTGAAGGCGACGCTGGTGCTGGTGGTGGTGTTGGCGATGTTGGCGGGGTGCAGCGCGAGCGGCACCGCGGCGCGCGAACCCAACGCCGACTCGCCGTCGACGTCGGAGGTCGCCGATGTGGCATCGACCACCGAGGCGGGCGAGACCGACGCGGGCGACCAGGACGGGGCGGCCCCGGTCGATGACCCCGATCCGTCGGGGATCGCCGTGCTCGACGCCCAGCCGTCTTCGACCTACGCGACGCTCGAGGAGCTCTATGCCGACCTGATGGCGAGCGGCGTCGAGTGCGGCGCGCTGGTCGACGACGAGGAGCCGACCGGGTCCCCCTACGAGATCCCGATCGACACGCCCGGCATGCAGGGCCGCTGCGCGACCGGGGCGATGACGGCGATCGTGTTCTCGATCTACGACGATGCGGACGCCCGCGACGCCCGCCTCGACTCCCTCATCTCCACCTACCAGACCATCGCCTCGCCAGAGGACCCGATGTACCTGCTCGTCGGCGAGAACTGGTTCGTGAACATCGGTCGAGAGCAGGCCAGCTTCGATGCCATCCGCGAGGCCATGGGCGGAGCGCCCTGGGTGCTCACGGGCACCGGCTGACCCCACCCTCCGCAGAACTGTCGGACCCCCCGGGTAGCGTCGTGGGGACCGTGACCGCCACCCGCAAGACATCCAACCGGTCGGGCGCCAAGAAGAAGTCGACCGCTCGCTCGTCTTCCAAGCGCCAGCCGGCCAAGCGCACGGCTTCGTCGCGGGCGGGGTCCGCACCGGCCACGCCTCCGTTGAGCGTTCGCATGTTGGACTCGCTCGCCGTCGCCAGCCGAGGCCACGGGGCCGACTTCGCCGGCATCTGCAGCGTGGTCGTGGGCATCGTCGCTGGCCTCGGGATCTACGCGGACCTCGGTGGCCCGGTCGGCGAGGCCGTGGCCGACGGCGTCGGCGTGGTGGTCGGCGCCGCTCGCGTCGTGGCCCCGATCGTGCTGATCGCCCTGGGGATCCTGCTGGTGCGTGGCGCGCCGGAGCGCACCATCGACGTGGACGACCCGACCTTGGTCGACGACCCGAGCCTCGCCGAGCACCCGTTCGCCCGAGCGGTGCTCGGTGGCACCCTCGTGTCCATCGCAGCGCTGGGGATGTTGCACCTCCTGCGCGGCTCGCCCCGGTTCGCCGACGGATCCGAGGCGATGGCCGACGCCGCTGGCTACCTCGGCGCGGTCATCGGCGCACCGCTGCGGGCCACCATCGGGCCGATCGGCGCGGGGCTGGTGCTCGCCGCTGTCGGCTTCGCCGGTGCGCTGGTGATCACGCGCACCACCGTGCGCCAGGTGGTGGGCAAGGGTGCCGCGGGGGTGGCCGCCGGCGCCAAGCCGGTCGGGCGCACGTTGGGTTCGTCGCTCGCGGGCCTGTTCTCGCTCGGCAGCGAGCGAGAGGCGCTCGAGCGAGGCGACCTGCCCGGCGAGGAGATCGACCTTCGCGACGCGAGCACGAGCGTGGCGCCCACGTTCTACGACCAGGACGCGGATGCGGACCCTGACGCGGCCCCGGCCAAGCCCAAGCGCGCCCGCAAGCCCAAGGCGAAGGTGACCCCCGCGGTGCCCGAAGGCCCGCCCGAGCAGCTCGAGATCGCGCTCCCACCGGGCACCCAACCGTCGTCGTGGAAGCTCCCGCCCCCAAGCCTGCTCGTGCGCGGCGACGCGCAGGCCGTCGACCGCAAGGCCGTCGAGGAGGTCGGGCGCAACCTCGAGGCGGCGCTGGCCGAGCATGGGGTCGAGACCCGCCTCATCGGCATGACCGTCGGCCCCACCGTCACCCGCTACGAGCTCGAGCTCGGGCCAGGCGTGAAGGTGGCCCGGGTCACCAGCCTGCACAAGGACATCGCCTACGCGATGGCCACGCCCGACGTGCGGATCCTGGCCCCCATCCCCGGCAAGCAGGCCATCGGCGTCGAGATCCCCAACGTCCGCAAGCAGCTCGTGACGGTGGGCGACATCCTGCTCAGCGCCGAGGCTCGCCAGGCCACCCACCCGCTCGAGGTGGCCATCGGGCGCGACATCGACGGCAAGCCGATCCTCGCCAACCTCGCCGCCATGCCCCACATCCTCATCGCCGGCGCCACGGGCGCGGGCAAGTCGAGCTGCCTCAACTCGCTGCTCACCTCGATCCTGATGCGCTCCACGCCCGATCAGGTGCGGATGATCCTCGTCGACCCCAAGCGCGTCGAGATGGGCCAGTACAACAAGCTGCCCCACCTGCTCACCGAGGTGGTCACGGTGCCCAAGAAGGCGGCGAACGCGCTGGCCTGGGCCGTGCGCGAGATGGAGCGCCGCTACGACCTGCTCGCGGAGTGCGGCTTCCGCGACATCACCGGCTACAACGCGGCCTTCGACCGCGGCGAGCTCGACGATCCCAACGCCGAGCTGCTGGGCGAGGACGCCGAGTCGGTGAAGCGCTACGAGCGGATGCCGTTCATCCTCGTCGTGATCGATGAGCTCGCGGACCTCATGATGGTGGCGGCGCGAGACGTCGAGGAGTCCATCTGCCGCCTCGCCCAGATGGCCCGCGCCGTGGGAATCCACCTCGTGATCGCCACCCAGCGCCCGTCGGTCAACGTCATCACCGGGCTCATCAAGGCCAACGTGCCCGCCCGCCTCGCGTTCGCCGTGTCGAGCGCCACCGACTCCCGGGTCATCCTCGACCAGACCGGTGCCGAGCGGCTCCTGGGCAAGGGCGACATGCTCCTGCTCGGTCCGTCCTCGTCCATCGCCCAGCGCGTCCAGGGCTCGTGGGTCACCGAGGACGAGGTCCGCAACATCGCAGCGTTCTGGAAGCGCCAGACCCCGGAGCTCACCTACGACACCGCGGTCCAGGGCGCGGAGGAGGAAGGCGGCGCGGCTGCCCTCTTCGGCGGCGGCGGTGCCGGCGGTGGCGACGACGACGACGATCTGCTCGCCCAGGCCGTCGAGCTCGTGGTGCGCAGCCAGCTCGGGTCCACGTCGATGCTCCAGCGCAAGCTGAAGGTGGGCTTCGCCCGAGCCGGCCGCATCATGGACCTGCTCGAGGAGAAGGGCGTCGTCGGACCGAGCACCGGTTCCAAGGCCCGCGACGTGCTGATGACCCCCGAGGAGCTCGATGCCGGCGTGCTGCCGGGCGGTGGTGGGGGAGCAGGCGGCGGGGGCGCCAGCGACGACCCCTACGGCCTCCCGACCGCAGACCCCGACGACCCTGCGGGGCCGATCATCGAGTAGCTCGGCATCCGAGTGGGCAATTCCTGACCAAGTAGGTAAGGTATTGGGCGATGCGCAAGCTCTTCGCCTTCCCCAACCCCGTGAACGAGGTCTCGGCCCGACTGGTGGCCGGCGGCGTGGTGCTGCTGACCCTCACGATCCTGCTCGCCGGCCAGACCTGGGCCATCGCCGTGCTCGCCTACGGGTTCGTCGCTCGCGTCCTCACCGGACCCACGTTGAGCCCGCTCGGTCAGTTCGTCACGCGCGTGGTGACCCCCGCGCTGCCCGTCGAGGCCAAGCTCGTGGCCGGGCCGCCCAAGCGGTTCGCCCAAGGCGTGGGCGCCACGCTCTCGGTGAGCGCGGCGATCCTCCACTTCGGCTTCGGCGCCACCACCGCCGCGCTCGTGCTGGTCGCCATGATCACCGTGGCCGCCACCCTCGAGTCGGTGTTCGCCTTCTGCCTCGGCTGCGTCATGTTCGCCGGCCTCATGCGGGTGGGCGTGGTGCCCGAAGCGGTGTGCGAGGACTGCAACGACATCTGGTCGCGCATCGATCGCCACGCGGACCGCGAGCCGGTCCCCACCGCCTGACCCAGCCCAGGTCTCGGCCTCGATCGGCCGAGACCACCCGATCGCCAGGTCGATCGGGTGCTGCCGACGAGACCGGTGGTCCCGCTGGGTGAGGCGAACGGCGTGCGGTCAGCGGGTGGTGACCCGGGTGACCTTCGTGAAGTCGAGGTCGAGCGTCGCCCCGTCGAGCTCCGCGCGGTAGCGGCCGTCGTCGAAGGTCGCCGACGCGTAGGGCGCATCCCAGCGGACGTCGTCGGGGTGCAGGTCGATCTCCTCGCCGTCCACGGTGAACGGTGCCTGCTCGTCGTTCGGCTTCGCCGGATCCCACCCGAAGGTCACGAGTCCCTGCGAGGGTGAGTCGTAGGCGACCTCGATGCCCGTGGTGCTCTTGCACCGGGCCTGATCCGGGCACCAGGTGCCGCCGGTCGCGACCGGCTTCGAGGCTGTGATGGCGGCGACGAAGGCGGCGAACGGGTCGTCGGCGTCGGCGTAGTCGGCCGCGTCCGCCACCTCGGAGATCCAGGCGTTCGAGGCACCGCCGGGTGCCACCAGGTCGAAGTTCTCGGTGAGGTCGTTCGTGAACTGACCTTCCTCGTAGTGCCGCCACTCGGTGGGCCGGGCCGACCACAGCGCCACGTACCCGTCGCCCTTGCGGCCGATCGTCCAGCCGGCTCGCTGCACGACCTCGTCGAAGCGCTCCGTCGGGAAGTACGCGTGGGTGAAGTCCTGGTAGGTGAAGGAGTAGGCACCGGAGCCGACGCCGCCACCACCGTCGTAGGAGGGGTCGTAGAGCACCACGTTGACGTTCTCGTGCTGGGCGGCGCGGGGGATGGCGCCGTCGCCGGTCCAGTAGCTGTTGTTGTCGCTGGCGTCCTCGGAGCTCGACACGTCGGTCTTGGGGTGCTGGGTGAAGACCAGGGCGTCCTTGTCGAGCGTCGCCTGCCAGATGTGGTCCTGCTCGCCGCGCTGGCCCGGTCGCCAGTCCTGGGCGGTGGACAGCATCACGTTCGCGGTGCGGCGGGTGTAGGTGTCGACCTGCGAGAGCAGGCCGGGGTTGATCTGGCGCCCGAGCGAGAGGGCGAGCTGCTGGAGCGAGGCGTCGTCGGACGTGGCGACGATCGGCTCGAGGTCCTTGGCCTGCTGGAAGTTCGACGTCTCGAACAGGTCGTAGTCCCGCACGGCCTGCACCGAGGTCGGCACCACCTGCCACGGGAACTGCGCGCCCATGCCCCACCAGAGCATGAGCCCGTCCTCGCCCTCGAACGTCGTGCCGTAGGGGGCTTCCACGTCGGGGTCGATGGGGGCGTTCGGGTCGATCGGCAGGCTCGACTGGGTGCGGAACACCGCCGTGTCCTTCGACGCGGCGATCTTGCGAGCGACCTCGGGGGGTCGGTAGCGGTCGGCGACGGCGAGCTGGATGGCCGTCCCCGCGCTCTGGTACGGCGCCGATGTCTGGTCGAAGGCCAGCTTGGCGATGGAGAAGGTGTCCTCGTCGTAGCCGTCGAGCTTGTCCTTCTGGTAGCTGCGGCCGTGCGTGACGCCGAAGGTGCCGTCACGGACGTGGCCGGCGAGCTCCACGAACATCACGTCGAGCGTCATGGATGCCAGCCGAGCGATCTCGGGGTCGTCCGCGTACTCGGCGAGCAGCAGGGTGCCCTTCATGTCCTCGGCCCAGTAGACGTTCGACAGCCACTCGCTGAAGCCGAACCGGGCCCGCCAGTCGAACCACTTCCGCAGGCGCTCGGTGGCATGGGCCACGTGCTCGGTGCCGGTCATGGCACTGTTCGTGAACGTCGCGTCGGGCCAGGTCTGGCCGGCGACGTACTCGTTGGCGAGGAAGATGATCTGGTGGTTCTCGGTCCAGTAGTACTGGCTGTCGACCACGCCCTCGGGGGTGGGTTCGGTCCACCAGTACTTGAACGCCAGGATGTGCTGCTCGATGGCGTCGGCCAGCTCGGGGTCCAGGTGGTCGTGCTCGCGCAGCCACAGCGTGATGAGCCGGTCGATGTCGAAGTCGCCGGTGTCGGTGTAGGCCTCGAGCTTCTCGAACACCTCCTGGTAGTCGGCCACCTTCGCATCGGTGAGATCCGGCTCCTCGCCGTCGCGCTCGGCCACCGCGCCTCGAGCGATGAGCCCCAGCGGGTCGGTGGCATCGGGGCCTTGCTCGGTGGCGAAGGAGAGCAGGCCGTCTTGCTGCGCGGTCCACTCCTCCTGGGGGATGAGCCCGGCGGTCTCGGCCGCCGTCGGCTCGGACGCCGTCGACTCGGACGCGGCCGATCCGCCCGGCGACGAGCCACCGTCGCTGCTCGTGCACGAGGCGACCCCCGAGAGCACCACCGTGGCCAAGACGACCGACGCGAACCGACGCATTCCACACCCCCTGTGGGCGCGACCGTACCGCCTGCTGCTCGCGCGCTTGCTGGATCCGGGTGCCTGGACCGGCCTCGGTCCTCGGGGCGCGGTGGAATCGCTCGGGTTCGGGCATGCTTTGGCCGATGAGGAGCAGGTGGTGACCGAGATCGTCGGAGGAAACCGGGCCGACCCTGGCACCCCGCCGTTCCCCGGTGGCGTGGCCGTCACGCACCTGCGCGTGTACGACTCGGTGGGCCCCGATGGCCTGGCCGGTGGCACGCCGCACTGCCACACGGCGTGCACCGAGGCCTACGCGGTCATCGGGGGCCGTGGACGCCTGCTCACCTACGGGGCCGATGGCTACCGCTCCACCGCGCTGGAGCCCGGGTCCTTCGCCTGGTTCACCCCGGGGACGATCCACCGCCTCGTGAACGAGTCCGGCGACCTCGAGATCCTCGTGCTCATGGCGAACGCGGGGCTCCCCGAAGCCGGCGACCTGGTGATCACCTTTCCCGACGAGGTGATGGCCGATCCCGCTGCGTACCGAGCGGCCGCGAAGCTCGACCCCGGGGGCGTGGCCACCGACGGGTCCGATGCGGCGGCGCGCGCCCGCCGCGACCTCGCGGTGGTCGGCCTCGACGAGCTGCTCCACCGCGGGCCGGAGGGGCTCGAGCGGTTCTACGACCGCGCCGCCGCCCTGGTGGCGCCCCAGGTCGCGTCGTGGCGGCCGACGTGGGAGGCGGGCCCGCTCGCCGCGGCGTTGGCGACGGGGGAGGTGTTGGATGCGCTGGCCTCGGGCGGTCACGACCACCTCCGAAGCTCCGGGGTGCACTCGCTCCCGCCTCCGCCCGAGGTGCGCCGCTACGGGTGCTGCGGCATCCTCGGCGTCATCCAACCGGCGGGGGTCGACGGCCCGAGCTGACCCGTCGCTGGGGGCCGCTCGGGCCCCCGTCGACCGCTGGCTCAGGCTCAGCAGCGGTCGTCCCAACCTCCGAGCTCGCCGGGCTCGACGGCGACCGGTGGAGGGGCCTGGATCGGGGTCGGCCCGCCCGCGCGGGCGAGCGCGACGAGGAGCTCGGTCAACGGCCGGGCTCGCCAGGCATCGCTCGGTCGCGCCGCCTGGGAGATCACGAACCGGGCATCGGGCCGGGCGAGCGCTCGGGAACGGGCGTGGAGGTGCTCGAGGTCCTCGGTGCCCCATGGGGCAGGGGCGGCGACGATCGCGACGACGTCGGCCGCCGAGACGATCAGCCTCGACAGCAGGTTGCGGTCCTCGATGCCGACGGATCCGGTGGTGCGCTCGTCGTCGAGGTCGTCGTCCACCAGCGCGACCGTCACGCTGCTGGAGGAGCGCATCGCTTCGAGCGCGGCGGCGGTGGCCCGTGGTCGCAGCAGCATCCAATCCTCCGGTGCGCGCAGCCCGGGGAGCACGAGGTGGCCGGTCGGGCAGGTTCGGCACGATCGGGCGAGCTCCGCGGGGTCGGGGTCCCGCCGGTGGTGGGCGACCGCGAGGTCTTGCAGGCCCGGGCCGTCGCAGGGGAGCGATAGCGGGCTCCGGAGGCGGCTGCGGCGGGTGGCGTCGATCAGCAGGACCTCCGCCGGGTCGGCAGCGCGGCGAGCGAGCTCGGCGGCCAGATCCGCAGCGACCCGGGCCGCGAGGTCCGCGCAACCGACCACCGCGACCAGCGGGGCGGCCTCGGTGCGGATGGCGCTCGACGGGCCGCCGGCGGCCCCGATCGGCTCTCGGGCGGCTCGCACCGCCGCGCTCAGGGTCGCTTCGATGCTCGCGTCGGTGGGGACGGTGGCCGACGCGCCGAGCGGTTGCCACCGATGGTGCCGGTCGGGCCGATCGACGACCACCACGCCCAGGCCCAGGTCCGCGAGGCCCGCGACCAGGTCCCGGTCCACCTCCGGGTGGCGGCCGTCGAGCAGCGCGGCGGCGGGCGACGGGGCTCGGTCCGCGATGGACTCGAGCTCGTCGACGTGGCGGCAGGCGAGCAGCGAGACGTCCGGGACGGTCTTGCGAGCGGCCGAGAGCGTCCGGGCTGCCCAGCCGGTGCCCGTGAGCACCAGGATCGTCACGGGCGACGCGCCGCGGGGACCGTCACCCATGGCGGGTACGGGCATCGAACGGCATCAGGCACCCCGCCCTGCACCGTCGCTCGGTCGGGCGGGGGTGCGCGGACTGGGGTGATCCACCACGAAATGCGTTGAGGGCGCTACCGTCGCGGCCATGGCTGCCCCCATCCAATGGCTCAGCACCGCCGAGGCCGCCAAGTACCTCGGCATCACCCCTCGGACGTTGTACCGGTTCATCGACGAGGGCCAGATCGCGGGCTTCCGGTTCGGGCGCGTCATCCGCCTCCGCCAGGAGGACGTCGACGCCTTCATCGAGGCCAGCCGCATCGAGCCGGGCACCCTCGAGCACCTCTATCCGGAGGTCGTGGGCAGCGCCGAGCGGTCCACGTCCGACTGAGCCGCCGCCGCCACGTCGACGTCCACCGCCACGATCGCGGCGAGGGGCACGGTCACGTCGTGCGATCGGCGAGATGCGAGGATCGCATCGGTGGCCACCGCTCGCAGGACCGCCACCGCTGCCCACCCATCGTCGGTGGTGATGCGGACCCGGCGGCCGAGCGCTCGGTCCGAGACGACCGCGGCGAGCGATCCCATGGCGGGAGCGACCACCCGCTGCGGCCGGTCGCTGGCCCCGAGCGAGGGGGCCACCACGATGGCGACCACGGCCTCGCGCCGCACGATGGTGGCAGCAGCGCGCTGCGCCCGCCCCTGCACGACGATCGCCTCCGGTCCCGCCTGGGCGATGGTCCCGCTCACCCATCGGCCGCCGCGCAGCCGGACCGCGACGGCGCTCCGAGCGGTCGCCGCGGCGTGCAGGATCGAACCGAGGTCGCGCTGGGCGTCGGCGTGCTGACGGCGCCAGCGGGCGCGGCGGCGACGGTCGACCGCGGCGGCGCGCACCAGGTCCTCCACCGTGATGTCTGGTGCCAGGTCGCTCATCCGACCTCCTCGCCGTTCGGGTCCCCCGCCGCGGTGGGACCGGCGCAACCTACCGGTGGCCGTCGGCGGGGGGAACTGGTGCGACGCATCTGGCTCCGCGGCCGCCGCCGAAGCATCCGGGTGCGTCGCGACGGCGGCGGTACGCTTGGCGAACCGTCGTAGAAGGCCCACCTTGACCACCACGCAACTCACGATCCACGTTCCCGGCAACCACCTCATGCGGCCGTTGCTCGGCGAGCGCGACGAGCTGCTCCGCATGGTGGAGGTGGCGTTCCCCGGCGCGTCCATCCACGTCCGCGGCAACGAGGTCGCCGTCGGCGGCGACGATGCGGAGCGCGTGGGTCGGCTCATCGGCGAGCTCATCGCCATCCTCCAAGACGGCCAGGAGCTCGATCCGCCGCTGCTGTCGCGCACCATCGACATGATCCGCGCCGACGAGCGGCCGTCGGAGGTGCTGACGACCGAGGTGCTCAAGGCGGCGAAGGGCCGGCGGGTGCGGCCGAAGACGGCGGGCCAGAAGCGCTACATCGACGCCATCGCCAGCAACGTCATCACCTTCGGCGTCGGGCCGGCCGGCACCGGCAAGAGCTGGCTCGCGGTGGCGATGGCGGTGCAGGCCCTCCAGGCCAAGGAGGTCGACCGCATCATCCTCACGCGCCCCGCGGTGGAGGCGGGCGAGCGGCTGGGGTTCCTGCCGGGCGACCTCATGGCGAAGGTCGACCCGTACCTGCGTCCGCTCTACGACGCCCTCCACGACATGGTCGACGCCGAGGCGGCGCAGCGCATGCTCGATCGCGGCACCGTGGAGGTGGCGCCGCTGGCCTTCATGCGGGGGCGCACGCTCAACAACAGCTTCATCATCCTCGACGAGGCGCAGAACACCACCCCCGAGCAGATGAAGATGTTCCTCACCCGCATCGGCTTCGGCTCGAAGGCGGTCATCACCGGCGACAGCACCCAGGTCGACGTCCCGGGTGGCCGCTCGGGCTTGACCCACATGGAGCGCATCCTGGGTGGCATCGAGGGCCTCGGCTTCGTCCGCCTCACCGGCCGCGACGTCGTGCGCCACCGGATCGTCCAGGCCATCGTGGACGCGTACGAGCGCGACGCGTCCGGCCAGTCGTCCTCGGAGGCACCGTCGTGATCCGCCCCGCCCCACCGGTCGATGGTCGAGCACGCCGCCGCGGCGACGAGGGCGACGTCGAGGTCTTCGTGGCCGACGAGCAGGACGCGCATCCCGTCGACGTCGCTCGTTGGGAGGCGCTGGCTCGGTCGGTGCTCGCGGCCGAGGGGGTGTCGGGCGACGCGGAGCTCGCGCTGCTGTTCGTCGACGAGGCCGCCATCGCCGAGCTGAACCAGCGCTTCATGGGCCACGACGGCCCGACCGACGTGCTGGCCTTCCCGATCGACGACGACGACGTGCTGATCGGGCGCTCGCCCGACGGTTCGTCGAGCGGCCCTGACCGCGGCCCGTCCGACGATGTGCCGCTGCTTCTGGGCGATGTCGTGGTTTGCCCGGCGGTGGCCGCCCGCAACGCGCCCAGCCACGCCGGCACCTACGACGACGAGCTGGCGCTGCTCGTCGTCCACGGCATCCTCCACGTCCTCGGCCACGACCACGCCGAGCCCGACGAGACCGCCGTGATGCAGGCGAAGGAGCGCGATCTGCTGAGCCGTTTCCACCGAGGTGCCAGTTGAGCGCAGCCGTGCTGCTCGCCGCGGGGGCCGACCAGGGCTTCCAGTTCGAAACGATCGACGTCTACCTCATCGTCGCGGTCGCCTTCTTGTTGATCCTCGCCGCGCTGGCCGCCATCGCCGAGACCTCGGTGGTGCGGATCTCCAAGGCGAAGGCCAAGGCGATGGCGGAGGAGGGCGGCACGCGCGAGCGCGCGCTGCTCGGCCTCGTCGAGAACCCCGAGCGGTGGCTCAACCCGCTGCTCCTGGTGACCCTGGTCAGCCAGATCGTGCAGGCCACGCTCACCGGCGTGGTCTCCGGACGCTTGTTCGGCGCGGCGGGCATCGCCGTGGCCACGGTGGTGAACGTCGGCATCGCGTTCGTGTTCGCCGAGGTGGCTCCCAAGACCTGGGCGCTCCAGCACACCGATCGAGCCGCGCTGGCGTCGGCCCGGCCGGTGAAGCTGCTCGCCGACTTCGCGCCGCTGCGCCTCCTGTCGCGTGGGCTCATCGGCTTCACGAACGTGATCCTCCCGGGGAAGGGCCTCAAGCAGGGGCCGTTCGTCTCGGAGGAGGAGCTGCTGGCGGTGGCGGCAGAGGCCGCGGAGGCCGCCTCCATCGAGCACGACGAGCGCCGCCTGATCGAGTCGATCATCGAGTTCGGCGACACCGTGGTCCGCGAGGTCATGGTGCCGCGCCCCGACATGGTGTGCGTCGAGAACGACTTCCGGGTCGCGGACGTCATGGAGGTCGTGCTGCTCAACGGCTACAGCCGGGTGCCGGTGCTGGGCGAGGGCATCGACGACGTCATCGGCCTGGTGTTCGCGAAGGACCTCATGCGCGCCGAGCGCGACGGCCGGGTCGATGAGCCGGTGGGCAACCTGGTGCGGCCGGCCAAGGCGGTGCCGGAGACCAAGTCGGTGTCGGAGCTGCTGCGCGAGATGCAGGCCGACAAGTTCCACATGGCCATCGTGATCGACGAGTACGGCGGCACCGCCGGGCTCGTGACCCTCGAGGATCTGATCGAGGAGCTGGTCGGCGAGATCGTCGACGAGTTCGACACCGAGGACGCCCGCATCGAGCCCGTCGCTGGCGGCGGGGTGCGCGTCAACGGGAGCCTCAGCATCGACGACGCCAACGACCTGCTGGCCATCGAGCTCCCCGAGGGCGACTACGACACGGTGAGCGGCCTCGTGCTGTCGCTCCTCGGTCGGCTCGCGGCGGTCGGCGACGCCGTCGAGGTACCCGGTGCCGAGCTGCGCGTCGAGCGGGTGCAGGGTCGGCGCATCATGCGGGTCCGCATCCTCGAACGGCCCGTGGAGGACGTCACCAGCTCGGACGACGACGAGCGCGAGCGGGACCACGCGTGAGGTCGGGCTTCGTGACCCTCGTCGGTCGCCCCAACGTCGGCAAGAGCACCCTGCTCAACCAGATCCTCGGCCAGAAGGTCACGATCGTCTCCGACAAGCCCCAGACCACCCGCACCCAGGTCCGAGGCGTGCTCACCCGGCCCGATGCCCAGGTGGTGTTCGTCGACACCCCCGGCATCCACAAGCCCCGCACGCTGCTGGGCGAGCGGCTCAACGACACCGCGGAGAGCTCCATCGGCGACGTCGACGTCGTGTGCCTGCTGGTCGACGCCACCCAGCCGGTGGGCCGCGGCGACCAGTGGGTGGGGGCGCGCATCCCGCGCGACGCGTTCGTGGTCGTCAACAAGGTCGATCTCGCCGAGCCCGCGCAGGTGCTCGCCCAGCTCCAGGCCGCCGCCGAGCTGATCGATGGGGGCGACGAGTACTTCCCGGTGTCGGCGCGCACCGGCCAGGGCGTGCCCGAGCTGGTGGAGGCCATCGTCGCCCGCCTGCCGGAGGGGCCGAGCTACTACCCCGACGACATGGTCACCGACGTCCCCGAGGCGTTCTGGGTCGCCGAGCTGGTGCGTGAGCAGCTGTTGGCGGTCACACGAGACGAGGTGCCCCACTCGGTGGCCACCCGCGTGACCGAGTGGGAGTGGCCGCGCATCCGCGTCGAGATCCTCGTGGAGCGCGACTCCCAGAAGGGCATCGTGATCGGGCGCAAGGGCTCGGTGCTCAAGGAGGTCGGCACCCGGGTGCGCGAGCAGCTCCCCAAGGGCGCGTACCTCGAGCTGTTCGTGAAGGTCGACAAGGACTGGCAGCGGCGCCCCCGCGCGCTGGAGCGGCTCGGCTACTGAGCCGCGATGGCCTGCAGGAGCGATTCGGCCTCGGCTCGGTCCTTCGTCCGGCGCATGGGCGGGAGCGCCTCCACCAACGTCCACCGGTAGCGCTTCGCCGTGGCGAGGCGGGGATCGAACACGGCGACCACCCCACGGTCCGACGCCGAGCGGATCAGCCGGCCGGCGCCCTGGGCGAGCATGGTGGCGGTCCGCGGCAGGTCGATCAGGCGGAAGGCGTCGGCCTTCGCCTGCTCCCGGCGGGCTTGGAGGAGCGGCTCGTCGGGGCGAGGGAACGGCAAGCGGTCGATGGTGACGAGCGACAGGGTGCGCCCGGGCACGTCGATGCCCTGCCAGAAGCCCATCGTCGCGAACAGGCTCGCCGACTCGTCCTCGGCGAACGCGCCGATGAGCGCGGGCTTGGGCAGGTCTCGCTGGCACAGCAGCGGCCCGGGGAGCTGGCCGCGGAGCGCCTCGACGGCCGCGTCCATCGCCCGGTACGAGGTGAAGAGCGCCAGCGTCCGCCCGCCCGCGGCGCCGATCAGCGCTCGCAGCTCGTCGTGGACCGCGGGGTCGAACGCCGCTGACCTCGGATCGGGGAGCTGCGCGGCGCAGTAGAGGAGGGCGTGGTGCTCGTAGTCGAAGGGGCTGCCGACGTCGAGCACGTCGTGGTCTCCCGGGGCCAGGCCCACCCGCTCGTCGAGCCCTGGCGGGAGCGTGGCACTCGTGAGCACCGCGGTGGTCTTCGCCCAGAGCTCGTCTCGCAGCAGGTCGGTGATGTCGAGGGGGGCGACGCACAGCTTCGGGTGGTGCGCTGGCCCCTCGACCCACGCCACCGAGGTGTCGGGCACCTCGCTCGCCCCGGCGACATCGGTCATGACGCTGGTCGTGAGCTGCACGGCTCGCTCCTTGCGGACCTTCACGTCGTCGGGGGCGCCGTCGGGGATGTTGCGCAGCGACGCCATCACCCGGTCCAGCCGGGACCGGATGAGGCCGAGCGCGTCGGAGACCTCGTCGGGCAACGCCCCGCGGAGCCGACGGTCGACATGGTCGGCGAGCACCGCGGAGAGCAGGTTCCCGGACGTCTCCACGTCGTCGATCGCGGCCGGGTCGTCGAGGATGGCGCGGATCGATCGGGCCAGGTTGGTGAACCGTCCGGCAGACAGCTCGTAGCCCGCGGCGTCGGACACGACATCCTCGAGCTGGTGCGCCTCGTCGACCACCACCAGGTCGTGCTCGGGGAGGATCGCGCCGCCCGCCGCGAGATCGAGGCCGAGCAGGTGCAGGTTCACCACGACGACGTCGGCGTCGGCTGCCTTCCGTCGGGCGGCCTCGGCGAAGCACGCGTCGCCCGACGGGCATCGCTTCGCCCCCGGGCACTCCTGCGCCGACACGCTCACCGCCGCCCACGCCTGGGGCGAGGGCTCGGCCTGCAGCTCGGCGCGGTCGCCGGTGGGGGAGGACGCGGCCCACAGCTTCAGCGTCGACAGCTCGCTCGGCGACGCCCGATCGGCGAGGCCGTCGAGCGAGAGCTGGGCGCCACCGGAGATCTCGGCGATGCGCTGTCGGCACACGTAGTTCGAGCGGCCCTTCAGCACGGCGAACTCGAACGGTCGGTCGAGGTGCTCGGCGAGGAAGGGGAGGTCCTTGCCGGCGAGCTGGTCCTGGAGCGCCTTGGTCGCGGTAGCCACGAGCGTGCGCTTGCCGGCGACGATGGCGGGGACGAGGTAGGCGAAGCTCTTGCCCGTTCCGGTGCCCGCCTGGGCGAGGAGGTGGCGGCCCGAGCCGATCGCCTCGGCGACGGCGGCGGCCATCTGCTCCTGGGGCTCGCGCCGCTCGCCACCGGGGATCTCCTCGGCCAGCCGGGCGAGGGCGGCAACGGCGCGATCGGAGGCGGGCACCGGGCGAGGGTATCGGTCGCCCGTCGCCGTCCCGCGGACGTCGCGCCGGCGTCAGGCGCGGTCGGGAACGGCCACGTCCGCGTCGCCAGCTTCACGCCAGATCCCGCCGCGGCTCGCGGCCACCGGCTCGGCACCGGGGAGGTTCGGTACGTGGATGAGCACCTCGCGGGTGCCCTCCCTGGCCTCGAAGAGCACGGCGTTGAGGGTCGACGAGTACACGATCAGCCGCGCGAACAGCGCGAGCCACGCCAGCAGGGCGAAGACGATGCCGATCGAGCCGTAGAGGGCCGACGACGAGCGGATCAGGTGCGGGACCAACACCGTGCCGACGAGCTTGAGGATCTCGAAGCCCACGGCGGCCGCGATCGCGCCCGGCAGGAGGTCTCGCGTCGGGACCCGGCGGGTGCCGAGGCCCCAGAACATCCAGGTGAACAGGCCGACCTCGACGACCAGGCCGAGGGCGACCGACAGCACGGTGGCGACGATGGCGGGCGCCCAGTCGGGCAGGAAGTTGAGGATGCCGCCCAGCCCGATCGCCGCGGCGAAGCCGATGCCGGCGACGACGAGCCACGCCATGCCGACGAAGCGCTCTCGCAGCCCCTGCACGCCTTCTTGCCAGGGCACCCGCACGGCCTGCTGCAAGGCGGAGGCCACGCCCGAGCCCGACCACGCCAGGCCGAGGAGGCCGATGACGGATGCGGCCTGGCGGGTGTCGGCGGCGCGCTCCAACGTGCCGGTGAGGGCGTCGGCCGCCGCTCCGGTGAGCCCCAGGTTCTCGACGAGCCGGGGCGCGACCGTGTCGTCGCCGGCGGCGATGAAGCCGACGACGGCGATGGCCACGAGCATCAGCGGGAACATCGCCAGGAAGATGGAGATGGTGACCCCCGACGACACGAAGCTGCCGTTGACCTCGCTGAAGCGCTCCTGCACGTCGAGCGTCCGGTCGAGCCACGGCCAGCGCTGTCGCAGCGCGGCGAGCTTCTCCTTCACGGTGCCTCCTCGGCTCGTCGGCGGCGCGAGGGTGCCCGCCGGTGCGTGTCCCGGATCAAAGCCGGTCGGACGGTAGGTTGCCAGCCGTGGACCTCACCGGCATCGATCCCAAGCGCATCCCGCGCCACGTCGCCGCGGTGATGGACGGCAACGGGCGGTGGGCCACGCAGCGAGGCCTGAAGCGCACGGAGGGCCACGCCGCGGGCGAGGAGGCGCTGTTCGACACGCTCGACGGCGCCATCGAGCTGGGCCTCGACTGGTTCACGGTCTACGCGTTCAGCACCGAGAACTGGAAGCGCCCCACCGACGAGGTCCGCTACCTCATGGGCTTCAACAAGGGCATCCTCGATCGCCACGCCGAGGACCTCCACTCGCGCAACGTGCGCATCCAGTTCATCGGCCGACGCGACTGGCGGGTGCCGCGAGGGGTGCTCGGACGCATCGAGTGGGCCACCGACCTCACCAAGGACAACACCGGCCTCACCTTCACCATCGCCTTCAACTACGGCGGGCGCGCCGAGATCGTCGATGCCGTCCGCCAGCTGGTCGCCGACGGCGTCAAGGCCGACAAGGTCGACGAGAAGGCGATCCGCGCTCGGCTCTACGACCCTCGGATGCCCGACCCCGAGCTCGTGGTGCGCACCTCGGGCGAGCACCGGATCTCGAACTACCTGCTCTGGCAGAACGCCTACTCGGAGCTCGTGTTCACCGACGTGCTGTGGCCCGACTTCCGCAAGCAGCACCTCGCCGATGCGATCCGAGAGTTCCAGGCACGCGAGCGGCGCTTCGGCGCGGTGTCGTCGAGCTAGCTGGCCATGTCGCTCTACCGGGACCACGGCATCGTGCTGCGGACCCACAAGCTGGGCGAAGCGGACCGGATCGTGTCCCTGCTCACCGAGCGCCACGGCAAGGTCCGGGCGGTGGCCAAGGGCGTCCGCAAGACCAAGTCCAAGTTCGGTGCTCGCCTCGAGCCGCCCACCCACGTGGCGCTGCAGCTGTACGAGGGGCGGGAGCTCGACATCGTCACCCAGGCCGAGTCGGCCGACCACTTCCGAGCGATCCGCGAAGACCTCGACCGCCTCACGAGAGCCGTCACGATGCTCGAGGCTGCCGATCAGCTCTCGCTCGAGCGAGAACCGAACGTCGACCTGTACCGGATGCTGCTCGGTGCCCTGCGCGCCCTCGACGACCGCAACGCGCCGCTCATCGTGGCGGGCTTCCACTGGAAGGCCCTCGCGCTCGAAGGCTTCCGGCCCGTGGTGGACCACTGCGTCCAGTGCGATGCGACCGACCTGGTGTCGTTCGATCCGATCGAGGGCGGTCTGCTCTGCGCAGACCACCGGCGTGGCACCCGTGTGTCGCCCGATGCGGTCGAGCTGCTGCAGGACATCCTCGGCGGTCGCCTCGCCCGAGCGCTCGAGGCGCCTGCCTCGCCTGCCACCCACGAGATCGACCAGCTCGCCACCCGGGCCATGGAGCACCACCTCGAGCGTCGCCTCCGGTCGGTCGGCGTGCTCGAGTAGCGCTGGCGAGGTCGTGCTTCAGGTGTCGATCGGCTTCCAGCGCTTCTCGCGGTCGTCCCACTCGACCCACTGCGACCGGGGCCGGTCGTACTGGATGTAGGTGTCGCGGGCATCGTCCCAGATGGGGCCCTCGGCGGTGGGCGCCGGCGGCTGGGCGGGCCAGCCCGGTTGGCTGGGCCAGCTCGGCTGGCCGTAGGCCGTGCCCGGTGGGGGACCGGCCCAGCCCGTGGCGGTCGCGGGGACCTGCAAGGGGTGACCCACCTGGCGGCGATCGACCACGTACGTGCCCGCGGCGAGGTCGCCGACTCGCCGATGCCCCTGGTTGGAGACGATCATCACGCCGCCGACGATGGGGAGCCCGCAGGTGACGGCGTCGACCACCCAGAGCAGCGTCCGGATGAGCGACTTGAGCATGCCGGCGCGCCTCCCCTCGGCATCGACGATCCGCAGGCCCACGACGAGCTTGCCGATGCTCGCCCCGAGTGCGCCCTGGATGACGATGTAGGCCACGAGGTGGAGGAAGAAGACGCCGTTGGCGTCGCCGGTCACCGTGACGAAGATGACCTGGTCCTCGGCGACCGCGCACTGGTGCTGCTGGCCGTCGTCGAACGCGTTGCAGGCCGCCACCGCCTCGGCGTTCGACCCGAAGGTCTCCGTCCGGTAGTCGACCTTGCCGGAAGCGAACAGGACCACGACCACGAGGGCCAAGAAGATGGCGAGATCGATGAACCAGGCGGCGATCCGCCGGCCCACCACCGCCGTCGGGTCGTAGGGCGCCGCGGTCATCACGGCTGGGGACCCTAGCGGCCGGCCCGCGGGTCCTCCGGTTGTCCCTTCTGGGCGCGACCGGCGCGTCGCTATCGTTGGCCGCCTATGTCAGCTGCTCAGCCCGAGTCGGACCTCTTCGACAAGATCGTCAACCTCTCGAAGCGTCGTGGCTTCGTGTTCCCGAGCTCGGAGATCTACGGCGGCTTCCGCTCCACCTACGACTACGGGCCGATCGGCGTGCTCCTGCTGCGCAACGTGAAGGACGCGTGGTGGCGCTCGATGGTGCAGCTCCGCCACGACGTGGTCGGCCTCGATGCGGCGATCCTCTCGCCGCCGGCGGTGTGGGAGGCCTCGGGCCACCTGGCGAACTTCACCGATCCGCTGGTCGACTGCAAGAGCTGCAAGGAGCGGTTCCGCCTCGACAAGCTCGACGACCCGCACACGTGCCCGAACTGCGGTGCGAAGGACTCCTTCACCGAGGCGCGCAACTTCAACCTGATGTTCAAGACGTACGCCGGCCCGGTGGAGGGCAAGGGCGCGGAGGTCTTCCTGCGGCCCGAGACGGCCCAGGGCATGTTCACCAACTTCTCGAACGTGCTCCAGACCAGCCGCAAGAAGCCGCCGTTCGGCATCGCGCAGATCGGCAAGTCGTTCCGCAACGAGATCACCCCGGGCAACTTCGTGTTCCGGACCCGCGAGTTCGAGCAGATGGAGATGGAGTTCTTCGTCCCGCCGGCCGAGGCGCAGGAGTGGTACCAGTACTGGCGCAACGAGCGGTTCCAGTGGTACCTGGACCTCGGCATGCCGGCGGAGAAGCTCCGCCTCCGCGACCACGAGGCCGACGAGCTCAGCCACTACTCCTCGGGCACGGCCGACGTGGAGTTCCTCTTCCCGTGGGGCTGGGACGAGCTCGAAGGCATCGCCAACCGCGGCAGCTACGACCTCACCGCCCACGCCACGGCGTCGGGGGAGAAGCTCGACTACTTCGACCCGCAGACGGGCGAGCGCTACACGCCCCACGTCATCGAGCCCGCGGCCGGCGCCACCCGCACGATGATGGCGTTCCTCATGGCCGCGTACGACGAGGAGGAGGTGCGCGGCGAGACCCGCCTCGTGCTCCACCTGCACCCCCGTCTGGCTCCCTACAAGGTCGCGGTGCTGCCGCTCAGCAAGAAGCCCGAGCTCACCGGGCCCGCCCAGGAGCTGCTCGCACAGCTGCAGCAGCACCTCATGTGCGACTACGACGAGACCCAGAACATCGGCAAGCGCTACCGCCGCCAGGACGAGCTCGGCACCCCGCTGTGCGTCACGTTCGACTTCGACAGCCTCGAGGACCACGCGGTCACGATCCGCGACCGCGACACGATGGAGCAGGAGCGGGTGCCGATCGAGTCGCTGGTCGACACGGTCCGCGCCCGGCTCGGGCTCTGAGGCGGGGAGCAGGGTCGTGGCGGTCGATCCGGAGGACTGGCGGGAGCTGAACCGGGCCTGGTGGGACGAGCGCGTCCCGCTGCACGTGGCGTCGGCGCTCTACGACGTGGAGGGGTTCAAGGCGGGCCGCCGCACCATCGAGCCGTTCGAGCAGCGCCTTGCCGGCGACGTCGCCGGCCTGCGCCTCGCCCACCTGCAGTGCCACTTCGGGCTCGACTCGATGGGCTGGGCCCGCCTCGGGGCCTCGGTGGCGGGCCTCGACTTCTCCCAGCCCGCGGTCGACGCTGCCAACGCGCTCGCCACCGAGCTCGGCCTCGATGCCCGCTTCGTGTGCGCCGACGTCTACGACGCCGTCGAGGCGCTGGGCGGCGAGCGGTTCGACCTCGTGTACACGGGTCTCGGCGCGATCAACTGGCTGCCTGACCTCGACCGCTGGGCCGCGGTGGTCGCGGCGCTGATCCGTCCCGGCGGACGCCTCCTGCTGGCGGAGTTCCACCCGTTCACCCACGTGTTCGCCGACGAGGACCGCAGCATCGAGTACGACTACTTCTCGACCGAGCCCTACGACTGGCACGACGCCGGCAGCTACGCGGCGCCCGAGGTGGAGACCCAGCACAACGACACCATCGAGCACCAGCATGGTGTCGGCACCATCCTCACGGCGCTGCTCGCCCAGGGCTTGCGGATCACGGCCTTCGAGGAGCACGACCACACGCTCTTCGCTCGCTGGCCCGACCTGGTGCACCACGACGATGGGACCTTCCGGCTGCCCGAGGGCGTGCCTCGGCTGCCGCTGCTGTTCGCGCTGGTCGCGGAGCAACCCGGATAGGGTGGTCCGACCGGGAGGGAGTATCCCTCGCAGCCGCAACGTCAGCACGGTGCCCCACGGCATCCGGGGCGGCCGGCTCCCGCAAGGGAGCGGAGAGACTTCCGGCTGAGGACCTGATCCACCGATTCAGCCGGAGTACCGCTACATGTTCCCGATCGTGTTGGCCGAGACGTCGAGTCGAGCCGACCACTTCGCATCCTTCGACGTCCACCCCTGGCAGTGGGGGCTGTTCGTCGGCTTCATCGCGGTCCTGATCGTGGCCGACCTGCTGCTCGTCCACCGCACGGCCCACGAGATCACGTTCAAGGAAGCGGCCATCGAGTCGGCCGTGTGGATCACGATCGGCGTGGCGTTCACCGGGGTGATCTTCGCCTGGCACGGCGGGCAGGCGGCAGGGGAGTACATCTCCGGCTACCTGATCGAGAAGTCCCTGTCGATCGACAACGTGTTCGTGTGGGCGGTGATCTTCAGCTACTTCGCGGTGCCGAAGGCGTACCAGTTCCGCACGCTGTTCTGGGGCATCTTCGGGGCGCTGGTGCTGCGAGCCATCTTCATCTTCGCCGGCGTCGCCCTCATCGAGGCGTTCGAGTGGGTGCTCGCCATCTTCGGCGTGGTGCTGCTCTACAGCGCCTGGAAGATCGCCACCCACGACGACCAAGAGGTGCACCCGGAGAACAACCCGGTCCTCAAGATCGTCAACCGCCTCGTCCCATCGACGCCCGACTACGACGGCCAGAAGCTGTTCACGATCAAGAACGGCAAGCGCCTGGCCACCCCGCTGCTCGCCGTGCTGATCATGGTGGAGACCACCGACGTCGTGTTCGCGGTGGACTCGATCCCCGCGATCCTCGCCGTGTCGCACGAGCAGTTCATCGTGTTCAGCTCCA
The DNA here is from genome assembly GCA_039812605.1 of Acidimicrobiia bacterium. Classification (GTDB taxonomy): domain Bacteria; phylum Actinomycetota; class Acidimicrobiia; order Acidimicrobiales; family Iamiaceae; genus Aquihabitans. Next base: position 31,733 of record JBDIAX010000031.1, read on the forward strand.
ACGCCTTCGCGATCTTGGGCCTGCGCTCGCTCTACTTCCTCCTGAACGGCATGCAGGACAAGTTCCGGTACCTCAACGTGGGACTGGGCCTGATCCTGGCGTTCGTCGGCTGCAAGATGCTGGCCAGCTTCTTCCTCCACGTGCACCCGCCCACCTGGTCCTCGCTCGTGGTGATCTCGGTGCTGCTCACGATCACGATCATCGCCTCGCTGGTGGCCGATCGCCGCGAACACGCGCAGCAAGCCGCCGACGGCGGCTGACCGAGGGTCGTTCGGCCACAGGGCGCTGGTACCGTCCCGTCGACCATGGGCATCCTCGACGAAGACGTGCAGCGGGTCCGCGACACCGCCGACATCGTCGCCGTCGTGTCTGCTCACACCCAGCTGAAGAAGCAGGGCGCCAACTGGAGCGGGCTGTGCCCGTTCCACGGCGAGAAGAGCCCGTCGTTCTCGGTGAGCCAGGAGAAGGGCTTCTACTACTGCTTCGGCTGCCAGGCGCGCGGCGACGTGATCACCTTCGTGCGCGAGATCGACCACCTCGACTTCCAGGGCGCGGTCGAGTTCCTCGCCGCCAAGGCGGGGATCGCGCTCCGGTACACCGATCGCAACGAGGGGGAGCGGCGCGAGGCCCGAGGAAAGCTGCGCGACGCGCTGGCGGCGGCGGTCGAGTGGTACCACGAGCGCCTGCTCTCGGGAGCGGACTCCGGCGCGGCGCGCCACTACCTGCGCGAGCGGGGCATCGACGGCGACACCGCCCGTCGCTACAAGCTCGGGTGGGCACCCGATGACTGGGACCAGCTGGTGAAGGCGCTGCCGTTCTCCCCGAAGGTGCTGCGGGACGCGGGCCTCGGGAGGGAGAGCAAGCGCGGCGGCACCAACGACTTCTTCCGGGCTCGGATCCTGTTCCCGATCTTCGACCCCCAGGGCGACCCGATCGGCTTCGGCGGGCGGATGCTGCCCGGAGGACGGCCGCCCAAGTACCAGAACACCCCGGAGACGTCGCTGTACCGCAAGAGCAAGGTCCTCTACGGCCTGAACTGGGCGAAGGACGAGGCGGTCCGGGCCGACGAGGTCATCATCTGCGAGGGCTACACCGACGTGATCGGCTTCGCGGCCGTGGGCCTGGGTCGAGCGGTGGCCACCTGCGGCACGGCCCTCACCGACGAGCACGTCCGCATCCTGCAGCGCTTCGCTCCCCGCCTGGTGCTCGCCTTCGACCCCGACGCGGCGGGCCAGGCGGCCGCCGACCGGGTGTACGAGTGGGAGCGCAAGCACGAGGTCGAGGTGGCGGTGGCCGCCTTGCCCCCAGGGGGAGACCCGGCCGACCTCGCGCGCTCGGATCCCGATGCGCTGCGGGCGTCGATCGAGCACGCCCAGCCGTTCCTCGGGTTCCGGGTCGATCGCATCCTCGCCGCCGCCGACCTGCGCACGCCCGAAGGGCGGGGCAAGGCGGCGGAGGCCGCGCTGGGGGCGGTGGCGGAGCACCCGAACGAGTTCGTGCGCGACCAGTACCTGATGACGATCGCCGACCGTTGCCACCTCGATCCCGATCGCCTTCGCACCGCGCTCCGATCGGGCGGCATCCGGCCCCGCGTGCGGGTGGAGCGCCAGCCGCGCCGGGCCGAGCGCGCCGAGACGGCCGAGTCCAACGCGCTGCGCCTCGCGATCGCGGACCCCGCCACGGTGATCCCGCTGCTCGACCCCGTCCTGTTCGACGACCCTCGCCACCGGGCGGCGTTCGTGGCCTTGCGGGAGTTCGACGGCGACCTGCACCGAGCCACCGAGGCGGCCGACCCGCTGGTGAGCGACCTGCTCTCCCGGTGCGCGGTGGAGTCCACCGTGGCGCTGGCCGCCGACGTCCGGCGCCTCTTGCTGCGCGACCTCGCGAGCCGGACGCTGAAGGAGGTCCAGGCCGATCGGACGCTCGCTGCGGACCTCGCCACCTGGTCCCAGACCACGCGGTTCCTCCACGGGCACATCGAGGCGCTGGCCGGAGCGCAGCCCGAGGATCCTCCCGATCCGGTCAGCGAGGGCGAGTTGCTAGCGTGGCTCGCGCACCGGGGGGAGGGGCACGCGTGAACGACATGGCAGCGCTACCGACCTCTGACCCATCCGCCTGGAGCGGGCTCATCGAGCAGGCGAAGGCCGACGGCTCGTTCACCGTCACCCAGGCCCAGGTGCTCGAGGTCGTCGACGTCGACCTCGACCGCTTCGAGGTGGAGGTCGCCGCGATCCGTCGTGCGCTCGACGAGCACGGCATCCGCCTCGACGAGGAAGCGGACCTCCGCGAGGCGATGGACGACGAGGAGCGCGCGGAGCGCGACGCGGCCGCACACCTGGCCGAGGTGCTCGCTGATCCGCTCGGGGGCATCGATCTCGCCGAGGAGGACGAGGGCGGGGCGCGGCGGACCCGGCTGCACCTGGTCAAGAGCCCGCGTGCGATGGCCGACCGAGCGGCGAGCGGGAGCGCCGATCCGGTCCGGGTCTACCTGAAGGAGATCGGGCGGGTCCCGCTGCTCACCGCGGCCGAGGAGGTGTCGCTGGCCAGGCGCATCGAGGCCGGCGGCCAGGCCGGTGATCGCCTCGCCGAGCTCGAGGCGGCCGGGCGCATCGACGAGCTCGACCTCATCGCCAAGCGCAAGCTCCAGCGCACCGCGGTCGACGGCGAGCGGGCCAAGAGCGACCTCATCCAAGCCAACCTTCGGCTCGTCGTGTCCATCGCGAAGCGCTACGTGGGCCGGGGGATGCACCTGCTCGACCTCATCCAGGAGGGGAACCTCGGGCTGATGCGTGCGGTCGAGAAGTTCGACTACACGAAGGGCTTCAAGTTCTCCACCTACGCCACGTGGTGGATCCGCCAGGCCATCACCCGGGCCATCGCCGATCAGGCCCGCACCATCCGCATCCCGGTGCACATGGTCGAGAGCATCAACAAGGTGCACCGCATGCAGCGCCAGATGGTGCAGGAGCTCGAGCGCGACCCCACGATCGAGGAGCTGGCGGCCAAGGTCGACATGACCCCCGATCGCGTGCGCGAGATCATGCGGATCTCCCAGGACCCGTTGTCGCTCGACTCGCCGGTGGGCGAGACCGACGACACCCAGCTGTCGGACTTCATCGAGGACACCCAGGCCGACGCCCCCGCCGAGATGGCGGCCCGCAACATGCTGGGCAAGGCGGTGGTCGAGGCGCTCGACGAGCTCAACGACCGGGAGAAGGAGGTCGTGCGGCTCCGCTTCGGCCTCGACGATGGCCAAGCCCGCACCCTCGAAGAGGTCGGCAAGGCGTTCGGCGTCACCCGCGAGCGCATCCGCCAGATCGAGGCGAAGACCCTCGCGAAGCTGCGCAACCCCAACCGCAGCCAGAAGCTCCGCGACTACCTCGACGCGGACTGAGCGCCCGGTTTCGAGGTTCGTGGTGGGCGCGGGCCGCTGCTAGGTTGACCCTCCGCCTTCGGGGGTAGCTCAGCTGGCAGAGCAGCTGACTGTTAATCAGCGGGTCGTGGGTTCGAGCCCCACCCCCCGAGCCAGACGGAGCCGGTCCCCTCGGGCCGGCTCTCGTCGTTCCGGCGTCGCCGCCGGCGCTCCTGTGCCAGGCGTACCCTGCGGCATGGCCACCTCGCCCATGTTCCCGCTGGGCAGCGTGCTGCTGCCAGGGATGGTGCTCCCGCTGCACGTCTTCGAGCCGAGGTACCGGGCGCTGGTGAAGGACTGCCTGGCCGCCGACCGCGAGTTCGGCGTCACCTTGATCGAGCGGGGCAGCGAGGTGGGTGGGGGAGACATCCGGGCCATGGCGGGCACCATGGCGGAGATCGTGCGGGCCGAGGAGCTCGACGACGGCCGGTGGCACCTCGTGACCGTCGGGCTGCGACGGGTCCGCGTGCGGGAGTGGGCCCCCGACGACCCGTATCCGAAGGCCGTCGTCGAGGACTGGCCGGACGCCCCTGCCGGGGAGGGCGCCGAGGAGGTGGCCCGCTCCCGGACGGCCGATCTTCGGCGACTGCTCGCGGTGGCCGCCGAGCTCGGGATGGAGGCGCAGCCGCTGGTCGACATCAGCGGTGATCCGACCGAGGCGAGCTACCAGATCTCGATCCTCGGGCCGTTCGGGGCGCTCGACCGCCAGCGGCTCCTCACCGCCCCTGGCCCATCGGAGCGCCTCGACCTGCTCGGGGATCTGCTCGAGGAGCAGGAGGTGCTGCTGCGGGCGCGGTTGAGCGACGGTTGAGGTCGCCGCGACGGCGTGGATGGGGCCAGGTTCCCCGTGGGTCGGCGTCGACCGCACCGACCTGCCACCATGGCCACCGTGCCGGGCGAACGCAGAGCAGAGGCCGTCGGCAGCGGCGAGCCGCACGCGCAGGTGGTGCTGCTCGCTGGGCCTTCGGGGTGCGGGAAGACGTACCTGGCTCGGTCGTCGGGCTTGCCGATCCTCGCGCTGGACGACTTCTATCGGCCGGCCTCGGACCCGCAGATGCCTCACGGCGCCGATGGCGAGGTGGACTGGGAGGACCCTCGCTCGTGGGACCCCGATGCAGCGTGCGAGGCGCTCGAGGCGCTCTGCCGGGGCGACGAGGCCACCGTGCCCGACTACTCGTTCGCCGCGAACCGGGCCGTGGGCACGAAGGTCGTGCAACGAGGAACGGCCCGGGTGGTGATCGCGGAGGGCATCTTCGCTGCGGAGGTGATCGCCCCGCTCCGTGATCGCGGCCTGCTGGCTGACGCGCTCCTGATCCACCACCCTCGTTGGCTCACGTTCGTGCGCCGGCTGATCCGTGACGTGCGCGAGCACCGCAAGTCGCCGTGGTACTTGGTCCACCAAGGGTGGGCGAAGGCCCGAGCGGAACCGAAGGTCGTGGCGCGCCAGCGCTCGCTCGGGGCTCGGCCGGTGACCCAGGAGGAGGCCCTCCTCCGTCTCGCTGAGCTCGCCGCGCCGCCTGCGTCTGCGTCTGCGTCTGCGGTCGGTCCGGCGGCTCGCGGTTCGTCGACCTCGGGCGACGACGTCGTGGGGCGGGTGGGGATCGAACCCACAACCCAGGGATTATGAGTCCCCTGCTCTGACCATTGAGCTACCGCCCCGGCGAGATCTTGCCAGGCGGGAGCGCTGGGCTCGGCTCCAGTGGGCAGCTCAGTCGTCGAGCCAGGTGCCGGCGCGCTCGAGCAGGTACTCGCTCACCTGGTGGCAGCGGTCGAGCGTGTCGCACAGGAGGTCCTGCTGGCCGAGGTACACGCTGGAGAGCGACACCTCGACCTTGGCGACGATGCCGACGGTGCGGTCGGCTCCGTCGGTGACCGACGCGAAGGAATCGATGGCGGACACCTCGAGCGGCAGGTCGGGCCCGCCGATGCCGGCGAGGTCGGTGGCCAGCACGAGCAGGTCTGGCCCTTGGGGGAGCGGCGGGAGCCCCCAGTTGAAGTGCAGCGGGAAGCGGTGGAGGTCGGGCGGTTCGGGCTCGTCCTCCTGCTCCTCGAGCTCGAGCACCAGGTCCTCGAACGACAGCAAGACCCGCGGGTCGATCTCCAGCGCGAGGTGCAGGTCGAGGGGGCCGCCGCACGCGTCGCCGGGGTGGAGGTCGACCTCCCACGCCTGGCGCAGCGAGTAGGTCTCGACGAAGTGCCGTTCGTCGTGCACGTGGAAGCCGTGGTCGACCACGTGGTCCTTCAGGTCGGCGACGAAGCCGGCGACGTCGATGACCGCCACGGGAGCTCCTGGGATCGGGGACGGGGCTGCCAGCCTGCCACGCTCGGAGCGGACCGCACCACGGCCGCTACCGTCCTGGATCGTGGGCTGGGTGGATGGGACCGAAGCGTCGCTGCTGAGCGTGCTGGCCGATGCCGCCGACGCGGTGGCGGACGCGCTGGCCGCCACCGGGGACTGGGGCGAGGCGGGCACCCGGCCGGGGCAGCACCACTCAGACCTCGCCGCCGACGCCGCGGCGGTCGCGGTGCTGGGAGCTGCGGGCCTCGGCGTGCTGAGCGAGGAGAGCGGGCGCTCGTGGCCGGACCGCTACGTGACCGTGGTGGTGGACCCGCTCGACGGGTCGACCAACGCGTCGCGCCGCATGGGGTGGTGGGCCACCAGCCTCTGCGCGGTGGATGCCGACGGTCCGCTGGCCGCGCTGGTGGTCGACCTCCGCCACGGGACCCGCTTCGAGGCGGTCCGTGGCCGGGGTGCTCGCCGTGATGGGGAGGCGATCCGCACCTCGGGCTGCACCGTCTTGGTCGAGGCCATCGTCGGGCTCAACGGGGTCCCCGCCGGTCACGGCGGCTGGGCGCAGTACCGGGCGTTCGGTGCTGCGGCGCTTGACCTGTGCGCCGTCGCCGACGGCACGTTCGACGGCTACCTCGATGCGACCACCGACGAGCTCGGTTGCTGGGACTACCTGGGTGGTGCGCTGGTGTGCGCCGAGGCCGGCGGCGTGGCGGTCGACGCCGCGGGGCGTGACCTGCTCACGCTCGAGCACGGGGATCGACGCATCCCGGTGGCCGGGGCGACCCCGGAGCTCGTCGGGGCCCTGCGCGCCCTCCACCCCCGCCACGGAACGGGCGGTCTCGACGTCAGAGGTGGCTCCTAGGCTCGTGTCGATGCGCGATCGCCTCCACCTCGCGATGCTCCGGGCGTACCGGCGCCTGCCCTCCGGTGCTCGGCGGCGGGCGGTGCGCGCCATCTCGCCGTCGTTCACCGTGGGCGCCATGTGCTTCATCGAGCGCCCCGACGGGCGGTTGCTCCTCGTCCGTCACGCCTACCGCTCCCGGTGGGGGGTTCCAGGTGGCCTGCTGAACCGTCGGGAGGAGGCCGCCCACGGCGCTCGTCGCGAGGTGCTCGAGGAGGTCGGCCTCGAGGTGGTGCTGCTCGGCGAGCCCAGAGTCGTGGTCGATCCCGAGCCGCAGCGGGTCGACCTCGTGTTCCGGGCTCGGCCGGCGCCGGGCGCCGATCCCGATGCGGTGGCACCGGGCTCGCCCGAGATCGTGGAGGTGCGCTGGTTCGACCGCGACGAGCTGCCCGAGCTCCAGCACGAGACCACCGAGGCCTTCGTCGCGCTCGCCCGAGCCACCGGAGACGACCTCAGCGCGGTCTCCGCGTCCGAGCGCGAGGCGTAGCACCCCGGCAGCGCCTCCTGGGCGCCCTCAGAGCTGGCGCAGGTAGGTGAGGTCGCCGGGGGTGCACGGGTGGCGGAGCTTCGCCACGGCGATCTCCTCGCGCTCGTGCTCCTCGTCGGCGGCGATGCCGAGCACGAGCGCGGTGTCGTGCTCGGAGAGCGCCGGGCCTCCGTGGAGGCCGAGTCGCAGCTCGACGACCCGGGTGTCTTCGCGGTGGAGGTGCCCGAGCGCGGTGAGGAGGGTGGCGTCCGCAGGGGACGGTGCTTCGAGATCGCTGGGCACGCTGCGCTCGACCTCGCGCATCGCTCGCTCCACCCACCAGCGCGCGAACGAGCTGAACGGCAGGCCGCCGCTCGGGTCGTAGCGGTCGGCAGCTCGCCCGACCGCCTCGTCGCCGGCGTCGAGCATCGCGACGGTGGTGGCCGGGTCGCTCGGGTGGCGGCGGGCCAACGACACCACGAGGCGTCGGGTGGAGCCGACGAGGCGCTCGCGGGCGTCTTCGCCGCGTCGCACGCGCTCGAGCAGGTCGGCGACGTCGTGCAGGTCGATCGACGGGTGCTCGCCCATGGCGGCGAGCTCGTCCTCGGCGGCGCGCCCGTCGGCCATGGTGGCCGCTGCTGCGAGCTCCTCGCCGTCGGAGAGCAGCGGGAGGTGGCTGAGCGCACGGAGGCGCTCCTTCAGGACCACTTCACGATCTTCGGTGGCGTTGACGACCATCCGCTCCCTCCAAGGAGTGCGACGGGGCTGCCGACCTCGTCGGAGCGGTCACGGTACCGCCGAGATCGACCCAGGTGGCGGACCCGCAGGTCACGCGGCTCGTCGGGACCGCCACGAGGGGTGTTCGGCGAGGTGCGCCCATGCGCGCTCGTCGACGGGGTGCATCGGGCGTGGCAGGCTGGTACGCCCGCCGGGGCGCATAGCTCAGTCCGGTTAGAGCGCTTCGCTTACAACGAAGATGTCGGGGGTTCGACTCCCTCTGCGCCCACAACGTCAAAGAGGCCCCGTCTCCCTTGCGGGTAGCCGGGGCCTCGATGGGTTGCGGTGGGCTCCTTGGTGGCGACGCCGGCCTCGGCCTCGGCCGTTCGGCTCTTGTCGCCGACGAAGCCGAGGGCCCAGCCCCCGCCGCTGAGGACGCCTTGGCGACCTGGAGGACCGAGACGCCCGCTGGGCCGCACGCCAGCCGAGGAGGTCGTGATGCCCCAGCGCACCGCCGCCCAAGCCACTGCCACCCTCGAGGACCTCGGCGGCCTGTCCGACAAGGATCGCCGCACCTGTGAGGCCGAGCTGACCGCCGCCCGCAACCGGGCCACCGGGACCGCCACCGTCCTCATGGACGAACGGGTGGCCGAGATCGCCGCCGTCCGTGACGACGCCCTCGCCGTCCTCCCGCCCCTGCCCGACAACGTCCCGATGCTGCTGCGCCACCAGCAAGCGCAGATCGCCGCCCTCACCACCCGCATCGAGGACTTGGAGGCCGCATCGTGAAGTTCACCGAGGAGGAGTTCCGGGTCATCGGTGACCCGTCCGAGCGGCTCGTACAAGAAGCCTTGTTCGCCGTCGTCTACGAGAACGAGGAGGAGGCCACCACGAACGACGTGGTCGCTCGCCTCATGAAGATGATCGGCATCAGGGAGGTTGAGGCCCGGCAGCGTGTGATCGACGCCATCGCTGACGAAGAGGTTGGCGTCACCGTCGCCAACGATCTGACCGGCGAGGTCTGGCTGGACCCGGTCACCGAGGCACGCATCTCCCGCCGGTACACCTACTTCGACCAGCACGACCGAGGGAGCGACACCTTCCGGGCTCACATCGAGAACGAGGAGTGGATTGCCCGGTGCGCCCTTCGCTCCTGGATCCACGACACCCAAGGCGAACTGCCGTCGTGGGACGAACTCCTCGCCGCCATCGCCGAGCACCTGGGGCTGGAGGAGCCTGGCCTTGCAGCGGCCCACATCGCCCTCAACGCCCTGGATGCCGGGGCCATCTACATGACCAGCCACCCCACCCGCACCGAGGTCGTCCGCTTCGACGTGACCGACGACCACGAACCCGAAGGGCTGGAATCGTGACCGACCTCATCGACCTCCGAGGAGCGTTCGCCGCTCCCACCAGTTGGGCACCGCCCGACGAACAGCCGCCGCCAGCGGAACCCGACCCCTCCCCAGATGACGACGGCACTGCCGAACCCACCAACGGCGTCGCTGGGGAGGGGGAAGGGCAGGGGAGCGGGGACGACGAGCCTCCCGACAACCCTGAGCTCAAGAAGCTGCACGACGAGGCCGCACGCCATCGGGTCCGAGCCAAGGACGCCGAGGCGAAGGTTGAGGGGCTGACCGAACAGGTCCGCACGCTGACCCTGCGCCTGGCGTTCAACGGCCTCGCCGGCGAAGCCGACGTCACCGATCTGGACGCCGCCTGGAAGCTCGCCGCCGACGACCTCCGAGCCGTCGAGGTTGGCGAGGACGGCACCGTGGACACGAACCGCCTCGGCCAGATCGTCAAGCACGTCGCCGATCGCTACCCCTACCTGACCTCCTCACCGGCCCCAGCGACGACCCCCAGCACCGACGCCTTCCCGCCCACGGAGCCGAGCGGTCGTTCGACCAACGGCAAGCGCCAGCGCAACGCCGACCCGACTGCTGCCGTGCTGGAAGCGAAGTTCCCGGCGCTCGGTCGCCGCCGATGACTGAAGCCCGTTGGCAGGCGCAGGCAGCCTGCCGAGGGCTGGACCCGGCCTGGTGGTTCAGCACGCAGCCCCAGCCCACCGCCAAGGCCCGCAAGACCTGCCGGGGCTGTCCGGTACGGCAGCAGTGCCTCTCGGTCGCCCTGGCCGACCCCACCCTCTCGGGCATCTGGGGCGGAACCACCGGCCGGGAGCGTCGGCGAATTCGTCTCCGCTCGGCCTGAGGATAGAAACGGAGGGACTGCCGCGCGTTGAGGTGACAGGTTGGGTCAGGCGGCGGTTGCCGTCTTTGGGGTGTTGATCATCTCGTATTC
>JBDIAX010000032.1:0-40655 GCA_039812605.1 Acidimicrobiia bacterium
CAGCCGCGGTTCCTGCGGCTCCGGCCCCCGAGGTGCCCGCCCCGGCCGCGCCCCGTGCGGCCGCACCCGCCCCGGCCACGGGCGAGGACCGGCGCGTCCCGCTCAACAAGATCCGCCGGATCACCGCGGAGCACATGGTCCGGTCGCTGGAGACGTCGGCCCACGTGTACGTGAGCACCGAGGTCGACTTCGAGGCCATCGACCGGGTCCGCAAGGCGCACCAGGTGGCCTTCAAGGCCGAGGAGGGCACGTCGCTCACGTTCCTCCCGTTCGTCGCTCGGGCGTTGGTCGATGCCCTCGAGGAGTTCCCGAACGTCAACGCGTCGATGGGTGAGGAGGACGAGCTCGTCGTCCACGGCAGCATCGGGCTGGGCATCGCGGTCGACCTCGACCACGAGGGGCTCATCGTCCCCGTGGTGCACGAGGCGCAGGACCGCCGCCTCCGGGCGCTCGCCCGCGACATCTCCGATCTCGCCACCCGCGCTCGTGGCCGCGACCTCGCCGCCGACGACATCACCGGCGGCACCGTCACGATCACCAACGTGGGCGGCACCGGCAGCGCGTTCCTGCTGCCGATCATCAACCAGCCCCAGGTGATGATCCTCTCCACCGACGGCGTCAAGCGCCGGCCGGTGGTGATCACCGACTCGAGCGGCGCCGAGAGCATCGCGATCCACTCGGTCGGCAACCTCACCCTCGGCTGGGACCACCGTGCCTTCGACGGCGCCTACGCCTCGCAGTTCCTCGCCCGGATCAAGGAGATCCTCGAGACGCGCGGCTGGGAGTCCGAGCTCTAGGCCCATGGTCACCCCGCGCCCGCTGCACGTGCGGTGGCTGGGTCGCGTCCCGTACCGAGACGCGCTCGCGCTCCAGCACGGCCTGCACCGGGAATCGCCCGACCACCACCTGCTCCTCATGGAGCACCCCCACACCTACACGTTGGGCGTGCGCGCCGACGAGCGCCACGTGCTGGTGCCACCCGCCTCGGTGGGCGCCGAGCTGGTCCGCTCCGATCGGGGCGGCGACGTCACCTACCATGGCCCCGGTCACCTCGTGGGCTACCCGATCCTGCACCTGCCGGGGAAGGGTGGAGGCGACAAGCCCGACACCGCGGCGTACGTGTGGTCGATCGAGCAGCTGATCATCGACGTGCTCGGCGATCTCGGGCTCGCCGCCGGTCGCCTGCCCGGCTACCCGGGCGTCTGGGTCGATCACTTCACCATGTCGCCCCGGAAGGTGTGTGCGATCGGCGTGAAGGTCAGCGGCGGCAAGAGCCTCCACGGCTTCGGGCTGAACGTGGACCCCGACATGTCGATGTTCGGCCACATCGTCCCGTGCGGCATCGCCGACAAGGCGGTCACCAGCCTGCGCGCCGAGGGCTGCGAAGCGACGATGGCCGAGGTGGTCGACGTGGTGGTCGCCCGTGCCGCCGAGCGGTGGGGGAGCGACGGGGTCGATCGTCAGGACGTCGCCTGGCGCCACCTCGATTCGGACCTCGCCCCGTTCTCGCGCGGCGAGGGGCCCGGCGAGCTCGCCGGTCGGGTGCGGGTCGACGAGCAGGCCCGTGCCGAAGGGGCCTCCGTGCGCTTGCTGGGTCGCCTCGCTGAGGCGGGGGTGCCCCAGGGCCTCGCGATCGGCGAGCGCAAGCCCGAGTGGATGCGGGCCAAGGCGAACTTCGGTCCCGAGTTCCTCGAGGTCAAGCGCACGATGCGCGACCTCGAGCTCACCACCGTGTGCGAGGAGGCCGGCTGCCCGAACATCTCCGAGTGCTGGGGCGACGGCACCGCGACGTTCATGATCTTGGGGGAGCGCTGCACCCGGGCGTGCGGGTTCTGCCTCGTCGACACCCGCAAGCCCGAAGCGCCCGACCCCAGCGAGCCCGCTCGGGTCGCCGAGGCCGTGGAGCGGATGGGTCTGGCCTACGCGGTGCTCACCACGGTGGCACGTGACGACCTCGACGACGGTGGCGCCTCGCACTTCGCGGCCACCGTCGATGCGATCCGGTCACGGACGCCGGGTGTGTCGGTCGAGTGCCTGATCTCGGACTGCAAGGGCGATGAGGCCAGCTTGGCCACGATCTTCGCCGCCCGGCCCGATGTCTTGAACCACAACATCGAGACGGTCGCCCGGCTCCAGCGGGCGGTGCGACCCTCGGCGGGATACGCCCGCAGCCTGTCGGTCCTGGCCCGGGCCAAGTCCGAGGGCCTGACCACCAAGAGCAGCATCATCGTCGGCATGGGCGAGACCCACGACGAGGTGCTCGCGACCCTGGCCGACCTTCGTGGCGTCGGCACCGACATCGTCACCATCGGCCAGTACCTGCGGCCCACCACCAACCACCTACCGGTGGCCCGCTGGGTGCCGCCCGAGGAGTTCGTGGCGTGGAAGGAGGCGGGTGAGGCCATGGGCATCGGCCACGTCGAGGCCGGCCCGCTCACCCGCAGCAGCTACCACGCTCGCCAAGCCGCGTCTGCCGCCGCACCGGCCACGGCGTAGCGCTCCGACCATCTCACCGTTCCGCCACCGCGGCAGGGGTCGAGCGCCTGAACGTCATGGCTCACGCCGCCGACTGGGCGCAGCGGTCGTAGGCGCCCTGGGGTGTCTCTTGGGCGCATGCGATGGCGAGGTCGCCGTAGATGTCGCCACGGAGTCCCATGATCGACGGAGAGCTTCCGAGCGGCTTGGATTGCGATTCGGCGTGAGCGTGCAGCGCCTCCGGCGACAGGTGCATCGATCCGACTTCATGGAGGCTGCCGTTCCACATCCACAGCGACCCACCGTCATCGACCCAGATCGCTCCGTGGTCGAGCCACCGAATCTGGGTGTTGATCGGGGCGATCCGGTCGGCCGCGGTGGTGAAGCCCGAGTCGGGTGCCCAGCGGCCCACGATCTCGTCATCGAAGGACCGCACGACGAACGTCCCGCCCACGCAGAGCACGGTGTCGCCAACGGTCGCCTTGATCGAACCGGCCTTCGTCGCGGTTGCACCCGTCAGCTCTTGCACCTCCCAGTTGCTCTCCTTCTGGGTTCCGATCTCAACCGGTTCGCCTGCGACGGCTGGGTCGATGGCCACGTAGGTCCGGTCGCCGCTTCGGCACCACGTGGTCGCGCCCATGCCGACGAACTGGTTCGAGCGCGTTCGCCACTGATCGGGCAGCGAGACCTGAACGAGTTCTGGCCCGGGGGTGGCGCTGGTTCCCCAGATGACCAGATCAGGGCCGCTGCCCTCGATCTGTTGGGCCGTCACTCCTTGTTCCAACACGACGGGGCCGCCCACAGGAAGCTCGGTGACCGTCGGGTCTGGTCCGAGTTCGACCGCCACGGACGTCGATGCGATGGTGCACACGGCGTCGTCGCACTTGGGCCCGACGAGGAACGTGGCGCCGTTGCTTCGCACGGGTTCCGCCCATCCCAGCGCTGGCAGCGCAGCGGTCCAAGAGGGAGGCCCGTCACCGACGCTGGTCCAGAGGTCCCAGGTCGGGCTGGTCTGGCCGCGAGCCGCGGTGATCCGGTACGCGGGATCGCCTGCGATGAGCTCGACGAGTTGGTCATCGTTGGTGATCGTGCGGCCGTTCGCTGCACGCGCCTCCCCACGGTGTGCGGGCGTCGCAGGACCGCACGCGGCGAGCACGATGAGCCCGACGGCCAACCAGCCTGCACTGCGCTCCACCACGCACCTCCGTCGGGTTCGAGCCACGTCAGATTGCGACGGGCGAGACAGAACCGCGACGGGAAACCTACCGGGATGCTGGTCGGGAAGCTGGTCGGGATGCACCGGTTCGTCGGTCGGAAGGGCAAGGTGGCCGTTGGGGCGGCAGAACTAGAACGGGTTACAGTTTCGGTCCTATGGCTGACCGGGACTTCCAGCTGATCATCGGGGGCGAGCACGTCGCGGGCGCCAGCGGCTACGACGTCGTGAACCCCGCCACCGAGCAGGTGGTGGCCACGGCCCCCGACGCGTCGGTGCAGCAGGCTCAGGACGCGTGCCAGGCCGCGAAGGACGCGTTCGACGGGTGGGCGCGCACGCCGATGGCCGAGCGCTGCGCCCTGCTCGCCCGGTTCGCCGACGTCTGGGACGCGCACCGAGACGACCTGGTGCCGCTCGTGCAGGCCGAGACCGGGGCCACGATGCGCGTCGCCAAGACGATGCAGGTGCCCCAGGTGTCGGCGCGCTTCCGTCGCTACGCCCAGGTCGAGAGCAACCTCGTGGCCCTGCCGCCAGCCATCATGCCGTCCACCGCCCTGGCGCCCGGAGGCATCATCGGCGGCGTCGAGCATCGTGCGCCGGTCGGCGTGGTCGCCGCGCTCGCCGCGTACAACTTCCCGGTCACGAACATGGCCGGCAAGATCGCCCCGGCGCTGGCGATGGGCAACACCCTCGTCGTGAAGCCCCCGACCCAGGACCCCCTCGGCGTGATCCGGATGGTCGAGCTGTTCGACGAGGCCGGCTTCCCGCCTGGCGTGGTCAACGTGGTGTCGGCCTCCACCGTGGAAGCAGCCGAGGCCATCACGACCTCGCCCGCGGTCGACATGATCAGCTTCACGGGCTCCACGGGCGTGGGCTGTCGCATCGCCGAGGTGGCGGGCAAGCAGATGAAGCGGTTGCTGCTCGAGCTCGGCGGCAAGGGCGCGGCCATCGTGTTCGACGACGCCGACCTGAAGAACGCCGTGTCGAACATCTCCAGCACGTGGACGTTCCACTCCGGCCAGATCTGCACGTCGCCCACGCGTGTCGTGGCCCAGCGGGGGATCTACGACGAGCTGGTCGCCCGCCTCTCGGGGATGGCGCCGCACCTCAAGGTCGGCGACCCGCTCGAGCGCGACACCGTCATCGGCCCGGTCATCACCGGCACCCACCGCGAGCGGGTGGAGGGCCTCGTCGCCAGCGCCACCGCCGACGGCGCCACCGTGGCCACCGGCGGCGAGCGGCCCGACCTCGACACCGGCTTCTACGTGGCCCCCACGCTGGTGGTCGATGCCACCAACGACATGACGATCGCTCGCGAGGAGGTGTTCGGCCCGGTGATCACCGTGATCCCGTTCGACACCGAGGACGAGGCCATCGCCATCAGCAACGACTCCGACTACGGCCTGTACGACTACGTGTTCACGGCGGACACGGGCAAGGCCATGGAGATCGCCAAGCTGCTGCGCGCCGGCAACGTCGGCATCAACACGCTGCAGCGCAACCACGAGGCCGCGTTCGGCGGGTTCAAGTACAGCGGCGTCGGCCGCGACGGCGGCAGCTGGGGCCTCCACGCCTACAGCGAGATGCAGTCGATCGTGTGGGCCGGATGACCTCGCCCCACCCGTTCTTCGTGCGCAACCAGGACCGTGGTGTCCTCGTTCCGCACGCAGTTCGCAACGGGTGCGACGTCGCGACCACCGACCACGAGTTCGACCACCAAGGGGACGTGAGATGAAGGCAGTTGTCTGGACGGGTCAGCTCGAGGTTCGAGACGACGTCGAGGTGCGCGACCTGCGCGCCAACGAGGTGCGGGTGCGGATCCACGCCGCCGGGCTCTGCCACAGCGACGTGAGCGTGGTGAACGGCACCATCCCGTTCCCGACCCCCGCCGTGCTCGGCCACGAGGGGGCCGGCGTGGTCGAAGCGGTGGGCGACGCCGTGCGCAAGGTGAAGGTCGGCGACCACGTCGTGCTCACCACCCTCGGCAACTGCGGCATGTGCGACGCGTGCGATCGGGGTCAGCCCACCCACTGCCGCGACACGGCCGGCAAGCTGAAGGCGCCGTTCACCGTGGGCGGCGACAAGGCGTTCCAGTTCGCCAACGCCGGCGTGTTCGCCGAGACCACCGTGGTCGCCGAGACCCAGGCGGTCGTCATCGACCCCGAGGTCCCCCTCGCGAGCGCCAGCCTCATCGGCTGCGCGGTGCTCACCGGCACCGGTGCGGTGCTGAACCGGGCCAAGCCCCGCCCGGGCACGTCTTCCCTGGTCATCGGCATCGGTGGCATCGGCCTCAACGTGCTCCAGGGCCTGGCCCTCAGCCAGTGCGGCCCGATCATCGCCGTCGACGCCAACCCGGCGAAGGAGGCGGCCGCTCGCCAGTTCGGCGCCACGCACTTCATCGCGGCTGGCCCCGACGTCGACACGGCAGCCGCGGTGAAGGAGATCTGCCCCACAGGCGTCGACTTCGCGTTCGAGTGCGTCGGCCACCCCGCGCTGATCCGCCAGTGCATCGACCTGCTCGACTGGGGCGGCAGCTGCGTGCTGCTCGGCGTGCCCAAGTTCGGCAGCGAAGCCAGCTTCGTGGTGCAGTCGCTCTACAACGACAAGTCGATCCTCGGCTGCCGGTACGGCGCGGCTCGCCCCCACCACGACATCCCGCTCTTCGTCGACCTCTACAAGGCAGGGAAGCTCAAGCTCGACGAGCTGGTGTCGGCCACCTTCGCCCCCGAACAGGTGCAGGACGCGCTCGACGCCATGCACGGCGGCGGCCTCAACCGAGCGGTGCTCGACTTCACGAGCTAGACGAACGCCAGGCCCACTACCAGCACGGCGTAGGTGGCGAGCACGAGCGCCGAGTCCACGCCCACGCCGACCACGGTGCGGCGCGGGCGAACGATCAGGCCGCCCAGGTAGATCACGGTGACCACGATGCCACCGGCCGTCAGGTACAGGTCGGTTCGGCCCGCCGCGGGCAGCACCGCCTTGCCGGAGATCGCGACGGCGGCGGCGAAGAGGACCGGCAGGAACGCGTTACCGCCGAAGATGTCGCCGAACGCCATCTCGTAGTCGCCGAGCCGCACCGAGGTGAGGCCGGTGGACAGCTCGGGGAGCGAGGTGGCCGCGGCCAGGACGGTCGCGCCGAAGATCGCCCCGGACATGCCGATGCGATCCGCGATCGCCCCGCTCGACTGCTCGAGGACCACGCCGGCCACCAGCGTGACCAGCGCACCGATGCCGAAGGTGGCGCCGACCGCGGCGGTGGATCGCTTCGCCTCGGCGGCCTTCTCCGCGGCAGCTCGCTTTGCAGCCCCGCGTGGCACCTCCTGGTGCTCGGGCGGGTGGCCGGTGTCGTGCCAGGGGAGCGCGTGGCCCTTGGCCGCGATGAGCTTCACCCCCGCCATCCAGGTCACGACGATCATCAGGGTGACGGGTGTGGTGCGGGCGAAGACCTGATCGGCGGGCATCTGCGTGCCCACCAGCACCAGCCCGAGGATCACCACCACGAGCAGCCCCTCGAGCACGAGGAGCAGCGACGCCGCCCGGTAGGTGAGGGGCTCGCCGGGAGGGGAGCCGAACCGATCGAGCAGCGCCAGCACGACGGTCTGGGCGGCGATGCCGCCGAGGATGTTGCCGACCGCGAGCGAGAGGTCGCCGCTTGCCGCGCCCGAGCACACGATCGCGAGCTCTGGAAGGTTGGTGACCACGGCCAGCACGATCAGCCCGCCGAGCGCATCGCCCAGCCCGAGGCGACCAGCGAGGACATCGGTGGTCTCGGACACCTTGATCCCCGCGATCCACACGGCGGCGGCCGCCGCGACGAACAGGGCGACGAGGACGGGCAAGCCCAGCGAGCTCATGGGTGCCCCGTCACGCTCGGCGACCGACCAGCGCGTCGAACAGGCCGGCCACGGTCTCGAGGCTCGCGAAGAGGCTCGCCGCCCGGTCGTGGTCGGGGTCGAGGCCCGCGAACATCTCCATCCCGAGGAAGAGCGAGGCGATCGCGAACGCGACCTCGTCGGTCGGCGCCGCCTCCGCGAGCGGCGTGCCGGCGACGACGCGATCCACCGCCGCGGCCACCAGCGACGTCCACGGCTCCATCCCGGCGAGGACGGCGGCCCGCAGCCCTTCGGACGACGCGCTGCCGGCGAGGAGCTGCGCGAGCACGGCGGTGCTTCCGCGCTCGCTCTCGACGGCGTGGATCGCCCGCCCGACGGCCACGAGCTGGGCCAACGTGGTGACCTCGCCGAGGCGGTCGGCGTACAGCGCGGCCCGCCGTTGCGAGTCCTCCGTCGCCGTGGCTTGGAGCAGTCCGTCGACGGAGCCGAAGTGGTAGAAGACCAGCGCTTGGTTGAGGTCGCCGTGGCGCGCGATCGCTCGGGCGCTCACGCCGGCGATGCCGTCGTCGCGCAGGCACGCCCGGCAGGCGTCGATCAGCCGCTCACGTGTCTCTGCCCCTGCGGCGCCGGATGTTGGCGCACCCTTGGGAGGCTTCGCAGCGGCCATGGACGGATCTTCGCAGAACCGCCCGGCGCAAGCGGGGGAGGCTCGGTGGCGGCGCGTTGCTCAGTCGGCGAGGGCGGCGCCGGCCTCGCCGGTCTGCACCCGCCACAAGGCGGCGTAGAGGCCGCCCAGGTCCACGAGCTCTTCGTGGGTGCCGGCCTCGACCACCCGGCCGGCCTCCATCACGTGGATGCGGTGCGCGTGGCGGACCGTCGAGAGGCGATGCGCGATCACGATGGTGGTGCGGCCGGCCGACACCTTCGCCATCGAGCGCTGGATCGCCGCCTCGGTCTCGTTGTCGACCGCGGAGGTGGCCTCGTCGAGGACGAGGATCGACGGGTCGCGCAAGATCGCTCGAGCGATGGTGAGCCGTTGGCGCTGGCCGCCCGAGAGCTTCTGTCCCCGCTCGCCGACGACGGTGTCGTAGCCCAGGGGCATGGCCTCGATGAAGGTGGCGGCCTCGGCGAGCTCGGCGGCGCGGCGGACCTCGTCGTCGGTGGCATCGGGGCGGCCGTACACGAGGTTCTCGCGGATGGTGCCGTGGAACAGGAACACGTCCTGGGACACGAACCCGGTGGCCTGGCGCAGCGAGCGGAACGTCAGCTGGTCGATCGCGATGTCGTCGACGGTGATGGCGCCCGCGGTGGGCTCGTAGAGGCGCAGCAGCAGCTTCACCACGGTGGACTTGCCCGAACCGGTGGCACCCACGATCGCGTGCGTCTCCCCTTCGGGCACGTCGATCGTCAGGCCTCGCAGCACCTCGGGCGTGTCCGCCGGGTAGCGGAAGTGCACCTCGTCGAAGCGCACCGCGCCGCGCACCGGCAGGGGGAGGTCGCTGGTGCCCGGCACGATCGTGGGCTCGACGTCGAGGAGCCCGAAGATGCGCCGGCACGACGCCATCGCCCGCTGGTAGAGGTCGAGCGTCTCGCCGAGCTGGACCAGGGGCCAGAGCAGCCGCTGGGTCATGTACACGAGCATCGAGAAGACGCCGAGCGCGAGGTCGCCCCGCAGGGCGGCACGGCCCCCGACCAGCAGGGTCATCGTGAAGCCGGCCAGGACGGCCATGCGGATGAGCGGGTTGAACGCGGTGGAGAAGCGGATGGCCTCCCGGTTGGCCTCTCGGTAGGCCTGGCTGCCAGCCGCCACCCGCTCGGCCTCACGCTCCTCGCCGCTGAACGCCTTGATGGTCGCCATGCCGCCGATGGCGTTGGTGAGGGTGTCGCCGATCTCGCCGCCGGCCTCGCGGACCTTGGCGTAGCGGGGCTCGAGGCGGGTCTGGTACCAGAGCGAGCCCGCGATGATCACCGGGATCGGGAGGAAGGCGAGCGCGGCGAGCAGCGGTGACACCACGAAGAAGACGACCCCGACGAACACCACGTTCGCGGCGGTGATGAGCAGCTTGTGGGGGCCGAGGTCGAGGAACCGCTCGAGCTGGTTCACGTCCTCGTTGAGCACGGTCATGAGGCCGCCAGAGGTGCGGTCCTCGAAGTACGACATCTCGAGCTGCTGGACGTGGCGGTAGGTGTCGAGCCGTGCCTCGTGCTCGACCGTCTGCGCCAGGTTCCGCCAGGTGACCACGGCGACGTACTCGGTGGCGCTCTCCGCGAACCACACCAGCACCGTGATGATCGTGAGCACGGTGAGCTGGGTGAACTTGTCCTCGATGCCGAGGAGGTTGCCGACGAAGGAGTCCGACCCCTTCGCCACGACATCCACCGCGGCACCGATCAGTAGCTCGGGGGCCACGTCGCACGCCTTGTTGAGCAGCGAGAAGGTGGTGGCGAACCACACCTTCGGCCGGTGGCCCCTCGCGTAGCGCCACAGCTCGCGCAGCGGAGGGGTGGTGGAGAGCGGGATGGCGGCGGTGGGTTGCGCGCTCGCGTCGGCGACGGGCTCGGCCATCCGGTCGACGATACGGGCGCGCGGTCGGCGCCCACCCATCCGATTCGACGGCCCGACCGTCGCGAGGTTCGTGCCGGGCCGGCCCCTCCCCACAACTTCGTATGAGGACGCGCCGCGTCAGGCGGTTGCCCATACGAAGTTCACCCACAGCCGCCCGCGGGGTTCGCCGGTGAACGCGCGGGCGCCTAGCATCTGACGACCCGTCAGAAACGACGTGGGGCAGAGGATCTTCGACGCGGAGGACGCGAACACCATGGGCATGCTCGACGGCAAGGTCGCCATCGTCACGGGCGCAGGGCACGGCATCGGCCGCGGCCACGCGCTGGAGCTCGCCAAGCAGGGCGCGAAGGTGGTCGTGAACGACCTCGGCGTGTCCGTGAAGGGCGAGGGCCAGGGCAAGGACGCCGACCTCACCGTCGACATCATCCGCGAGCGCGGCGGCGAGGCGGTCGCCAACTACGAGAACGTCGCCGACTACGAGGGCGCCGGTCGCATGATCGCCCAGGCCGTCGACACCTACGGCAAGCTCGACATCCTCGTGAACAACGCCGGCATCGTGCGCGACTCGGTGATCTGGAACATGAGCGAGGGCGACTTCGACGCCGTGCTCAACGTCCACGTCAAGGGCACCTGGGCACCCTGCCACTGGGCGGCTCGCCACTGGCGCGACCGCTCCAAGGAGGGCGAGAGCTTCACGGGGCGCATCATCAACACCACCTCCGGCGCCGGGCTGGTCGGCAACTTCGGCCAGAGCAACTACGCGACGGCCAAGGCCGGGATCGCGGGGCTCACCCAGACGCTCAGCCTGGAGCTGGCGAAGATGGGCATCACCGTCAACTGCGTCGGCCCCGCTGCTGCCACCCGCATCACCGGCACGATGCCCGGCGCCCCCGCGGTCATCGAGCCCGACGACGTCCCCGACGACGAGTGGAACCGCATGGACCCGGCCGTCTCGTCGCCGCTGGTGGCGTGGCTCGCGTCCGACGAGTCGCAGCTGGTGAACGGCCAGATCATCCGGGCCGTGGCCGAGAACATCATCTTGATGAAGGGCTGGGCCGACGGCCCCACCATCAACAACAAGGGCAAGCGCTGGGACGCCACCAAGCTCGGCCAACAGCTCGCCACCGACGTCTTCTTTACCCGGGCTCCGGGCCTGCGCTACTAGCCAGCCGCCCCGCGCGGGATCGGGACCACCGCGGCGATCGAGGCGCTTGGCGCCTGCGCCGCGTGGTGTCGCTCGATCCAATCGACGAGCTCGGTCGCTGGAAGTGGCCGGGCGAAGAGGTAGCCCTGCCCGGTGGCGCAGCCGACCTCGGCGAGCAGATCCAGTTGGGCCTGGGTCTCGATGCCCTCTGCCACCACCTCGAGCCCGAGGTGGCGGCCGAGGTCGACGATGGCGTGGACCACGGCCCGACCCGCGTCGGAGCGGTCCATCGCCATGACGAAGGACCGGTCCACCTTGAGCTGGTGGACGGGAAGCCGGATCAGGTATGCGAGCGACGAGTGGCCGGTGCCGAAGTCGTCGATGCTGACCGAGACGCCGAGCTGCGCGATGGCTTGCAGCGTCGCGATGGCCGTCGTCGGGTCGGTCATGACCGAGGTCTCGGTGACCTGGACCTCGAACGTGCGTGGGTCGACACCCTCGCCGGCGAGGATCGCAGCGAGGTCGCGCCCGAGCGATTCGTCCTCGAGGTTGCGGGCCGACAGGTTGACCGACATCCGGAGGTCGAGGCCTTGGCGTTGCCACGCCGCGGCCTGGGCGGCGGCGCGCTGGAGCACGAGGCGGGTGAGCGGATGGATGAGGCCCGTGCGCTCCGCCACGTCGACGAAGTCAGCGGGCGAGATGGGGCGCTGCTGATCCGGTGGCATCCAGCGGACGAGCGCCTCGACACCGACGACGCGATCGCTGCGCAGGTCGAGCTGCGGCTGGTAGTGGAGCGTGAGCGCGCCCTCCTCGATGGCGGCGCGCAAGCGGCCCGCCATCGCCAGGCGAGCGGGGTTCGCCGTGTCGCGGTCGGGCTCGTAGGCGACGACCGGTCGTCGATCGGCCTTGGCGAGATGCATGGCGACATCGGCTTGGCGGAGGAGGCGGATGCCATCGATCCCCCCGGAGTCGGCCCACGCCAGCCCACCCGAGAGGGCGACGTCGAGCTCCACGCCGGCGATGCGGCGCCCGCCGCTCAGCGCGGCGACGAGCGAGCGGCTTCGGGCCATCGCCTGTTCGGCGGTGATGCCATCCCAGCGGACCGCGAACTGGTCGCCGCCGAGGCGAGCGATGGCCGTCACCGGTGCCGAGCGAGAGGCGGCGCGGAGGTGGGCATCGAGCTGATCGGCCACGGTGCACAGCAACTCGCCGCCGTGCTGATGGCCGAGGGTGTCGTTCACCTCCTTGAAGCGGTCGACACCCACCACCAGGACCGCCACCGCACCGCTGGTCCCCGCGCGGTCCAGGTCGCGCAGGAACCGGGTGCGGTTCGGGAGCCCCGTGAGCTGGTCGGTGGTCGCGAGCAGGTCGCTCATGGCGGCTTCGTGGCGCACCCGGTCGAGCAGGCCCACGTTCTGGAGCGCGACGCTCGCATGGGCGACGAGCAGCTCGAACAGGCGGTGGTCCTCCCGGTCGAACGCTCGAACATCGCCGAGGCGATCGTCCACGCCGATCAGGAGGAGCGCGGTGCCGGCTCGTACGGACCCGATGATGCGGTGGTCGCGCTCGTCGCCGGGACGGAGGTCGCCCGGCAGCGGCTCGTCGATCAGGTGCCCGTCTCGGCGAACGAGGCGGCGGTCCAGCGCCTCCGGGCGTTGGATCCACGCAGAGCGCGCGTGCAGCCGCTCGGCGAGCTGGGAGAGCAGCTCGTCGTGGAGCCGATCGTCGATGACCGCTCGACCGAGCGCTGCGGTGAACGAATCGAGGACCTCGAGCACCCGGTACCGCTCGGTCACCCGGGCGTAGCTGCGGACCACGGCGGCGAGCGCGACGCCCACGATCGCGGTCAGAACCACCGCGGCCGGGGCTTGGTGCAGGAGGATCGCGGTCAGCAGCCCGAGCGCGGCATCGGGGAGCAGGACCGCCCAGCCAGCGAGGATCCCGTCCAGGTAGGCCGCGTCGAAGCGACCCTCCGACAGGGAGATGGCCGTGGTGACCAGCACGATCCCTGCCGCCTCGGCGGCGAGCACGGCGGCCCCGGCGATGAGCCACGTCCGCGGGCTGGAGGGCACGCCGTCCACGAAGGGCACGAACACCGCGGCGGCCACCGCTGCCTGCGTCGCGTGGAAGAGCACGTTGGTCCCGAGCTTGAGCGCCCCCTGGCGGCCGATCAGCCCGAGCACGATCAGCGACGCGCCCACCCGGACGCCGACGACGACGAGCGGCGGGAGGAACGCGAGGCCCACGACCAGCGGGACGGCGGTGAACGCGACCGTGTGGCCCTGCTCGCCGAGCTCCACATCGATGGGGAACCACTCCGCCACCAGGAACAGGGCACCGACGCCGATGCCGACGGCGAGCAGGCTGCCCGAGCTCAGCTGGGATCCGGGCGCCCCATGGGTGGAGAGCCACCCGATGAGCGGAGCGAGCGCGAGCGCGAGCGCGAGGTCGAGCGCGATGATCGGGCGCGTCGGGTTGCGCTCGACCGAGGACTCGTCGTCGGCGCGCGGCTCCACGTCAGGCCGACTTCCAGGTCCGACCGGTCCAGCTGTCGCCCTTCCAGGTCCGACTGGTCCAGGTATCGCCCTTCCAGGTGCGCCCGGTCCAGGTGGCGCTCTTCCAGGTCCGACCGGTGAAGGCGGCAGACCCGTCCTGGTATCCGGCGCCTGCCCACACGTTCCCGTTCCAGGTGCCGCCGCTCCACGCGGTTCCCGCGGACGACAGCGGCGCCCAGACGTCGGGCGTCCACGGGGCGGATTGCACGTCGATCTCGCCTCGGAGCTCTCGACCGTCGAGCGACACGTGGACGCTGCCACGCGCTCGCTCGAGGCTGCCCTTGCCCGTCGATGCCGCGAGGTCCTGGGTCGTCCGGCTCGGCAGGTTGGCCTTCCACGCGGCCGCGAGGTCGATCATCCCGGCCCCTTGGCTGCTGGCGGTCGACCTGGGGAGGGGCCGTGCGGTGGCCTTGAGGAGCGCCTTCACCTGGTCGGGGGCGAGCGTTGGCCGAGCCTCGAGCAGGTCGGCGATCGCTCCCGAGGTCACCGCGGCCGCTTGCGATGTGCCCGACCCGCGGAAGTGACGGTCACCCACCCGTGCCGAGGGGTTCTCCCGGTCGACCGTCGAGCCGGGGTCGCGCAGCGACACGATCGAGGTGCCTGGGGCGACGACGTCCACTCGGCGGGTGGCCGAGCCGATCGCGGAGTAGTCGGCCACCACGTCGTCGCCCGGCTTCTTCGGGTCCTTCAGGTCGGCGGCGCCGACCGTGATCACGAACGGGTCGGTTGCGGGGTTCGTGAGGCTGCCTCCGGTGTTGCCCGCGGCGACCACGACCACGATGCCGTTGCGCCACGCCGACTCGATCGCGTGCGTGAGGGGATCGAGCTCGTAGGGCTGGACGCCGTCGGTGCCGTAGGAGAGGTTGAGCACGCGCACGTTGAGGCCGTCCGCGCTCCGGTGCTGCACCACCCAGTCGATGGCGGCGATGACCTGGGAGACGTCGACGGCGCCGTTGCTCGCGCCGACCTTCAGGTTGAGCAGTCGTGAAGCAGGCGCGATGCCGCCGTTCGATCCTGCTTCTCGGTTGGCGATGATGCCGGCGAGGTGGGTGCCATGGCCCTAGCCGTCCAGCCCCGGGGCAAGGCCTGCCTGCTGGTCGAACGAGAGGTCGGGGCCGTGCGCGACGACGTCGCCACGGTCGAGCCCCGCGACGGGGACCACGCCGGTGTCGATGAGCGCCACGTCGATGCCTGTGCCGTCGTTGCCTGCCCGCTCGAGGCCGCCGGTTCCGATGGCGGCCTTGACTTGGCTCAGGGGCACCGGGGTGCCCTGCGGTTCGAACTCGTTGAAGAGCCCGAGTTGGAACCCGTCGCCGACCACGAGGCCGAGCGTGCCGTCGAGCGTCGTGCCGACGGTGCCCAGCAGGTTGCTGACCACGCCGCCGGTGGCCCCGGCATCAGCGCGGACGCCCGGCACCGCGAGCGCGGCCGCCGCCACCGCGGCCGTCGCGAGGAGTCTGCCGGCCCGACGGCGTCGATCTCGTGGGTTCATCTGGCTGCCCTCCATCATCTCGAAATGCCCCACGCAAGGTGACGAATGTGCCACCTTGCGTGACAAGAAGCAGCGCAAATACCACGCTCAGCGTTGGCAAGATCGCTCCGTGCGAAGATTTTGACCGGATCGCGAATCCCCAGGATGATGGTCACGGTGCGTGGCGAGGCTGGTTCGCACGGGGGTGGCGTGACGCATGTCTCGGTCCACCGACGACCTGTCGGTGGACCGAAGCCATCCGCCGGCGGTGTGGCAGGATGCGACGGACGCAACCGCCGGCTCCCGAGGCTGGCGACCAGGGGGTTGAGATGCACATCCGCAAGGCGCGCCTGATCGGCGCCGCGGCAGCGTTCGTCGCACTGTCCACCGTCGTCGCCGCGTGCGGCAGCGACAGCGACAGCGCGGACACGGGCTCGGGTGGGGACTCGAAGCCGGTGGAGGCGATCCACGTCCCCGGCGACTTCAAGACCATCCAAGAAGCGGTCGACAACGCGTCGGAGGGCGATCTGATCCTCGTCGACGAGGGGGTCTACGAGGAGGCCGTCGACGTCACGACCCCCGACATCACGATCCGCGGCGTCGACCGCAACAAGGTGATCCTCGACGGCAAGTTCGAGCTCGAGAACGGCATCCGCGTCCTCGACACCGACGGCGTCGTCGTCGAGAACATGACCGCCCGCAACTACGTGTCGAACGGCTTCTACTGGACCGGCTCGGACCGCTACCGGGGCTCGTACCTCACCGCGTACCGCAACGGCGACTACGGGATCTACGCGTTCGACGCGTACCACGGCCAGCTCGACCACAGCCTCGGTTCGGGCAGCCCCGACGCCGGCTTCTACATCGGCGAGTGCTACCGGTGCGACGCCGTGATCGACTCGGTGGTGTCGGAGTACAACGGCCTCGGCTACTCGGGCACGAACTCGGGTGGCGACCTCTACATCGTCAACTCGACGTTCCGGAACAACCGGGCCGGCATCGTGCCGAACGCCGGCTCCTACGAGCTGTGCTACCCGGGCCGGGACAACACGATCGTCGGCAACGTCGTCTACGACAACAACTACCTCGACGGCCCGGGCATCGACGTCTCGTTGATGGCGCAGGGCAACGGCATCCTCCTCGCGGGCTCCATCAACAACGTGATCGAGCGCAACCTGGTGTACGACCACGACCGCACGGGCATCGCGGCCGTGCCGTTCCCCGAGGAAGATGCCAGCGACACGCCGCCGACGGCCGACGAGCTCGACATCCCCTGCGACGAGACCAAGGACGACGAGCTTCCCGACGAGGCTGACATCCCCGGCACCGTGATCTGGAACGCCACGGGCAACCGCGTGGTGGGCAACGTCATCGAGAACTCGGGCTTGGCCGACATCGCTTCGGCGACGATCGCGCTGAACCCTGACGACCCGTCGACCGCTGAGCTCGACAACTGCTTCTCCGACAACACGATCGAGACGTCGGCCCCCACGGACCTCGAGGCGCTCGCCCCGTGCGGCGGCGAGGGGAACGGTGGGAGCTTCGATGACGGAGCGCTCGACCTGCTCGTGCTGATCAACGAGCAACCGGATGCGCCGGCGAAGGACTCGTACAAGTCCACGCCCGAGCCCGAGGACCAGGAGAGCATGCCCGACCCGCTCACCACGCCCTGGAAGAAGTTCGAAGCTCCGACCAAGCCGGACGTGGACGCGATCAAGGTCCCCTCGAAGCCGAAGGACTGACCCTGCTCCGACGGCTCGCCATCTCGATCGGCGCGCTCAGCGCCGTCGCCCTCGTGGCGACGGCGCTGGTCGTCGCCCGTGACGCGCGCGCACGAGGCGAGGTGGCGGTCCTCGTGCAGGGCTCCAGCGCGGGCCTGCCCCCGGGCGTGCACCCGCTCGACGACAAGAAGCCGGCGAGCGGCCCGGTGCCCGGAGCGGTCCCCTCCCGCTGGCGCGGCCCGCAGGGCCGTACCGGCCAGTTCGTCGTCCACTGCGCCTACAGCCACTCGGGCCAGAACGACCCGATCGTCCACCCGGCCATGGCCGGCATGTCGCACCGCCACGACTTCTACGGCGCCGAGGGCACCGACGCCTCCACCACGCCGGAGTCGATGCTCGCCGACGACACCACGTGCGACAAGACCGCGGATCGCGCTGCGTACTGGCATCCCACGCTCTACGACCACGGCGAGGTCGTCGAGCCTCGCGACCTGAGCGCCTACTACCGCGCCGCGCCCGGCGTGGATCCGGCCGAGGTGCAGCCGTTCCCGCTCGGGTTGGCGATGCTCGCCGGCGACCAGTTCGCCACCGAGCCCCAGGTGGGCGATGCCGCAGGGTGGACGTGCGGCGTGCGCACCGACCTCTCGGTCGACCCGCCCGAGTGCGAGCCGAGCGCGCCGCTGCACCTCGTGCTCACGTTCCCCGACTGCTGGGACGGGGAGTACCTCGACAGCGTCGATCACGTCTCCCACGTCACCTACTCATCCGACGGGACCTGCCCCGACGGCTTCGCGGTGCACATCCCCCAGATCACCGTGTCGGTCCGCTTCCCGATCTCGGGCCCGGGCCACGACCTGTCGTTGGCGTCCGGGAAGATCATCACCGCGCACGGCGACTTCTTCAACGGCTGGGAGCCCGAGGGCCTCGAGCGAGAGATCGACGCGTGCATCAAGCGCGGCGTCGTGTGCGACCTCGCGTCGAACCGCGAGGAAGAAGCGCTGTTCAGCTACACCGGGTGAGCTGAGCCGGCCCGGCAGATCGCCGTCGGATCAGGCGCCGACCACGCGGATCGCGCCCACCATGCCCTTGGTCTTCGTGCCGTGGAGGGTGCAGTAGTAGGCGTAGTCGCCGGGCTTCTCGAAGGTGATCTCCACCTCGGCATCGCGCTCGAACTCGTCGATCTCCACGGTCCGGAAGGCGCCATCCTCCACCGGGACCACGTCGTGCTGGTTGCGGCCCTTGTTCACGAAGGTGACGGTGGTGCCGGCCTTCACGGTCACGTACGGCTGCACGAAGTTGTTGTCGCGGGCCTGGACGGTGGGGTCCGCCTCGCCCGTGAGGTCGACGAAGTCCTTGGAGGCGAGGTCGGGGCGGTCGGCCTTCGCCTTGGTGGTCGTGGTGGTGGCGTTCGAGGCCACCGGCTCGCCGCTGCCGCAGCCCACGAGGCTGACGGCGAGGGCGGCGGCACCGATGGTGGCGAGGATGCGCATGGCGGCGAAGCTACCCCGAAGCGAGGCTCGGCCGAGAGCCGACGGTGCGCCAGAATCGGGCGGTGACCGATGCACCCGCGTCGCTGGGCCCCGATCCGGCCGAGCGCGCCTTCTACGTCGACGAGTTCGCCGGGGCCACGATCGTCGTGGCGCTGGTGGGCGCGTCCGCGTCGTGGGTGGACGGCGTCGCCTCGGCCGTCGTGGCGCTGCGCGGCGGAGGATCTCGGCTGGTGCTGGTGACGAGCGACCCCGACGCGGCGCTGCGTTCGCTCGAGGTCGCCGGCGGCGTGCACGGGGCGCAGGTCGTCGAGGGCACTGCGCCAGACCTCGACGGCGCCACCGCGGCACTCTGGATGGCGGTGGTGGACGACGGGGCTGCCGTCGTCGCGGTGCCGGCCGGCTCCGAGGCGTCGGCTGCCGCTGTGGTCGCCGCCTCGGTGCGGGCCCGCAAGCTCGTGATCACGGACCTCGATGGTGGGTGGGGTCGCCCGCCGCGGAGCTTCGCCGACCTCGCCACCCACGACGATGCCCTGCGCTCGCAGCTGGCGGACCGCCAGGGGGGTGCGGTGGTGCTCGCGCTGGAGGCCGCGCTCGAGGCCGACGTGGAGAACGTCAACCTCTGCCACCCGGCGGACCTCGACACCGAGCTGTTCACCTTCGACGGCGCTGGCACGCTGTTCACCCGTGCCGGCTACCTCGAGCTCGGCCCCCTCGGCGTCGACGACCTGGCCGCCGTCGAACGGCTCGTGGCTCAGGGCATCGCGGACGGCCTGCTGCGCCCGCGCACCCGCGCCGAGGTCGCCCGCCTCGCGGTCACCGGTCTGGGTGCTCGGGTGCGGGTGAGCGGCCACCTCGCCGGCATCGCGTCGCTCGAGCTGGCGCCCTACGTGGACGAGGGCGCGGGTGAGGTGGCCTGCCTCTACACGGTCAGCCGGTTCTCCGGCGCTGGGGCTGGCGCGCTGCTCGTCGACGGGCTCCTCGCTCGGGCCCACGAGCTCGGCCTGTCGCGGCTCTTCGCGGTCACGGTGTCGGACCTGGCCGCCGCCTTCTTCGTGCGCCGAGGGTTCGTCGAGGTCGACCAGGGGGACCTGCCGGCCGCGAAGTGGCAGGGGTACGACGCCGAGCGTCGCCTCCTCGCCCGAGCGCTCCTCCTCGAGGTCGGGCACGACGATGCGAACGCTGGCTCGGGCGGCTCCGAAGGCGCCGCAGGTTTCTGACGCTCCGTCAGGTGGCGGTAGGTTGCGGCGATGGATCTGCGCTTCTCGGACGAGGACGAGGCCTTTCGCGCCGAAGCCCGCACGTGGCTCACCGCGCAGCTCGAGGGCGAGTTCGCGGGCGTCCGCGGACGGGGCGGCCCCGGCGACGAGCACGCCCTCTTCGAGGAGCGGCTGGCGTGGGAGCAGCACCTCGGTGCGCACGGGTGGACCTGCGTGGGCTGGCCCAAGGAGCACGGGGGACGCGGCCTGAGCCTGCACCAGCAGGTGATCTGGTTCGAGGAGTACGCACGCGCTGGCGGTCCCGGCCGGCTCGGCCACATCGGCGAGGGCCTCGCCGGTCCCACGATCCTCCACTTCGGCACCGACGAGCAGAAGGCCCGCTTCCTCCCCCCGATCGTGGCGGGCACGGAGCTGTGGGCGCAGGGCTATAGCGAGCCCAACGCCGGGTCGGACCTCGCGAACGTCTCGACGCGGGCCGAGCCCGACGGCGACGACTGGCGCATCACCGGCCAGAAGGTCTGGACCTCGCTCGCCCACTGGTCCGACTGGGTCTTCGTCCTCGCCCGTACGGACCGCGACGCCCAGCCGAAGCATCGGGGCATCACCTACTTCCTGATGCCGTTGCAGCAGGAAGGCGTGGAGATCCGCCCGATCCAGCAGGTCACCGGTACGAGCGAGTTCAACGAGGTGTTCTTCGACGGCGCGCTGGCCAAGGGCGAGCACGTCGTCGGGGCGGTGAACGACGGTTGGAAGGTCGCCATGGGGACCCTCGCGTTCGAGCGGGGTGCCTCCACGCTCGGCCAGCAGATGCAGTTCCGCAACGAGCTCGACACCGTCGTCGAGGTGGCGCGCCGCAACGGCTCGATCGACGATCCCGTCGTTCGCCAGCGACTCGCGTCGGCCCACGCCGGGCTGGAGATCATGCGGTGGAACACCCTGCGGGTGCTGTCGGCCGATTCCGTGATCCCGCCGCCGGCGGCGATGGTCACCAAGCTGTACTGGGCGAACTGGCACCGCGACCTGGGCAACCTCGCCATGGACGTCCTCGGTGCCGAGGCGATGCTGGGCGACCAGGACGTCGCGCCTGGGGAGGGCTACGAGCTCACCGCCCTCCAGCGGCTGTTCCTCTTCACCCGCTCCGACACCATCTACGCCGGGTCGAACCAGATCCAGCGCAACATCATCGGCGAGCGCGCGCTCGGCCTGCCCAAGGAACCTTCGCTCTGATGCCTGCACCTGCTCCCGACTACGTCCCCGGCCACGGCCTGCTCGCCGGCAAGACCGTGGTGGTCACCGCCGCGGCGGGCACCGGCATCGGTTCGGCCGTGGCCCGCAAGGCGATCGAGGAGGGGGCCACGGTCCTCATCTCGGACTTCCACGAGCGGCGCCTCGGCGAGACCGCGGATCGGCTCCTCGAGGAGACGGGCACTCGGCCCGAAGCCCAGGTGTGCAACGTCACCGACGAGGACCAGGTGCAGGCGCTGGTGTCCGCCGCGGTCGAGAAGCTCGGGCGCATCGATGTGATGGTCAACAACGCCGGCCTCGGCGGCTCCGCTCGGATCGTGGAGATGACCGACGAGCAGTGGTCCACCGTGCTCGACGTCACGCTCACCGGCACCTTCCGCTGCACCCGGGCCGTCATGCGCCAGATGGAGGTGCAAGGGGGCGGGGTCATCGTGAACAACGCCTCGGTCCTCGGCTGGCGGGCCCAGGCCGAGCAGGCGCACTACGCCGCCGCCAAGGCCGGCGTGATGGCCCTCACCCGCTGCTCGGCCATCGAGGGCGCACCCTTCGGCATCCGGGTGAACGCCGTCGCGCCGAGCTTGGCGATGCATCCCTTCCTCGCCAAGGTCACCACCGACGAGCTGCTCGAGGAGCTCACCCAGCGAGAGGCGTTCGGCCGCTACGCGGAGCCGTGGGAGATCGCCAACGTGATGGTGTTCCTCGCGTCGGACTACAGCAGCTACCTGACCGGCGAGGTGGTCTCGGCCAGCTCGCAGCGAGCCTGATCGTCCCGCTCCCACCCCACCCGCTCCCACCCACCCATCCCGCCCGCCCCCACCCATCCGGAAATCTCCCCGTTCAGGGTCGTGCTGCGACCACGAGCGACGAGATTTCGGGGGTTCTGCCAAGGAAGGACACGCGAATGGCCGTCACCACGTTCGAGGGCATCGAGGCCGTGAAGGCCGCGGTGGGCAGCCACCTCGGCTTCAGCGAATGGGTCACCGTCACCCAGGAGATGGTGAACACGTTCGCCGAGGCCACGGGCGACCACCAGTGGATCCACGTCGACGTGGAGCGGGCGAAGGCCGAGTCGCCCTTCGGTGGACCGATCGCCCACGGCTACCTCACGCTGTCGCTGACCAACCTGTTCCTGCCCGAGGTGGTGGAGGTCCAAGGCGTCTCCGCTGGACTCAACCGGGGCACCGGCAAGGTGCGGTTCCCGGCGCCGGTGCCGGTGGGGTCGCGCTTGCGGGCCGGGGTCGAGCTGGTTGCGGTCGACGACGTGGTGCGAGACGGCGCGGCGGTCGGCGTCGACACCACGATGGTCATCACGGTCGAGCGCGAGGGCGCCGACAAGCCGGTGTGCGTGGTGGACAGCCTCAGCCGCTTCCTCGCGTAGCCGCGGTGGGGAACACTGGTGCGATGTCCGACGTGCACCAGTGCCCCTTCTGCGAGCTGCGGTTCGTGAACCTCGCCGAGCTGAACTTCCACATCCAGATCGACCACCCCGATCGCCGGGTCCCCGAGCGCGAGTACTGATCAACCCGTCGAAATCTCACACATCGTGGTCGTGGGGCGACCACCGCGTGCGAGGTTTCGGAGTCGGGCGGCGGGTCAGCGGCGGAGCAGGACGGCGGAGCCGTGGCCGAACAGGCCTTGGTTCGCGGTGATGCCCGACGTGGCGCCCTCGACCTGGCGGCCCGTGGCCTGGCCCCGGAGCTGCCAGGTGACCTCGCAGATCTGGGCGATGGCCTGGGCGGGGACGGCCTCGCCGAAGCACGCCAAGCCGCCGCTGGGGTTGACCGGGATGCGCCCGCCGATGTTCGTGTCGCCGTCGTTGATGAGGCGCTCGGCCTCGCCCTGCTTGCACAGGCCGATGTCCTCGTACCAGTCGAGCTCGAGCGCGGTGGACAGGTCGTAGACCTCGGCCAGCGAGAGCTCGTCGGGGCCGATGCCGGCCTCCTCGTAGGCGGCGTGGGCGATCGACTGCTTGAACGTGCGCTCCGAGCGGGCCACCACCGCGGTGGAGTCGGTGGCCATGTCGGGCAGGTCGATGATGGTGTTCGGGTAGGTCGGGGTCACCGTGGACACGGCCGACACCCGCACGGGGCTGCCGGCCGAACCGGCGTGACGGGCGGCGAACTCCATCGACGACAGGACCACCGCGGCGCCGCCGTCGGAGGTGGCGCAGATCTCGAAGAGGTGCAGCGGATCGGCCACCATCGGGCTCGCGAGCACGTCCTCGACGGTGTACGCCTTCTGGTAGCGGGCGTACGGGTTGGTGAGGCCGTTGCCCGAGTTCTTCACCTTCACCTTGGCGAAGTCCTCGCTGGTCGCGCCGTAGAGGTCCATGCGGCGGCGGGCGGCGAGCGCGAAGTAGGTGGGGTTGGTGGCACCCAGAAGGCGGAAGCGCAGCCAGTCGGGGTCGGTGGGGCGGTCACCGCTGTTGGGGGCCAAGAACCCCTTGGGGGTGGTGTCGGCGCCCACCACGAGGGCGACGTCGCACAGCCCAGCGAGGATGCGGGTGCGGGCGGCCTCGAGGGCGGTGACCCCCGACGCGCAGGCCGCGTAGCTCGACGCCACGCGGGCACCCGTCCAGCCCAGCGCCTGGGCGAACGTCGCGCCCGAGACGTAGCCCGGGTAGCCGTTGCGCATGGTGTCGGCACCCGACACGAACTGGACGTCGCTCCACGCGATGCCGGCGTCGCGCAGCGCGTCGCGCGCTGCGGCGACGCCGTACTCGACGAAGTTGCGTCCCCACTTGCCCCACGGGTGCATGCCGACGCCGAGGACGGCGACCTCGTTGCTGGCCATCAGGCTGCTCCCTCCGCGACCGGCTTCCACTTCCAGATCAGGTGCTCGGCGTGGTCGTCGACGTAGAGCGTGTCGACCACGAGCTCCATGCGCTGGCCGACCCGAAGGTCGTCGACGGCGACCCCGGCCACCACCTGGCCCATGATGACCAGGCCCTCCTCGGCGAGCTCCACCGCGGCGATGCAGAACGGCTCGTGCTCCTCGGTGGGCACGACGTAGGGCGACGGCGGCTGGTAGCGGGCGTCGGTGTAGCTCCAGACCGTGCCGAAGCGCGACAGGCGGACCTCGTCGAAGTCGGTGCTGGC
Organism: Acidimicrobiia bacterium; assembly: GCA_039812605.1. Lineage (GTDB taxonomy): Bacteria > Actinomycetota > Acidimicrobiia > Acidimicrobiales > Iamiaceae > Aquihabitans. The sequence continues at coordinate 24,032 of JBDIAX010000032.1, forward strand.
GCAGGCGGGGTTCGGGCACCCGAAGTCGGCCTTCGGGAACACGTAGGTGCCGCACGCCTGGCACTGCAGTCCGAGGAGCGCGGGCTCGGGATCGTCGGGGGTGAACCACCCCTCGGCGCCGAGTGCCGGCACCTTCGTCGTCGCGGTCACGGACCCTCCTGAGCTCGATCGAACGGATCTGATGGTACGTCAGGAACCCGAGGCCCTCCCAGGTGGCGCAAGGCGCCCGAACCGTCGGTGTCGGCCCTTCACCGAGGCGAAACAACCCCGAAACGATGCACCCGTACCGTGCCGCCCATGCAGGTGGAGCTCATCCGTTGGCCGGCCGAGGAGGCGCGGCTCTCGGAGGTGCGGAGCGCGGGGCTGGCCCGCTTGGTGCTCGTGCCCGAAGGGGTGGCCCCCCCGTTGACCGCGGATCCCCTCGAGGATTGGATCCGCCTGCCCGCGTCGGACGACGACGTGCGCTCGCGCCTGCGGGTCCTGGAGGACCGCGTGCGGGGGGCAGGCGAGGCCGACCGCCCCGACCTCGACGAGAACGGCTTGCTTCGCCTCGGCGGTCAGTGGGTGTCGCTCCCGCCGGTGGAGCACCGGCTGATGACCGTGCTCCTCGAGCGCTATCGAGCCGTGGTCAGCCGCGACGCGTTGGCCCGAGCGGGCTGGCCCGATGGCATCCCTGGTCGCAACGTGCTCGACGTGCACATCGTCCGGCTGCGTCGACGGCTGGCCCCGCTGGGCTTGGTGATCCGCACCGTGCGCAGCCGGGGCTATCTGCTCGAGCAGGGCTCGGCGAACGCGCTGAGCGGAGGCTGACCTCGCGGTTGTCGCGTCTGGCGAGGCCGCGGATAGAACGCAGGCGTGTCTTCTTCGGTCGATCGTCGGCTTTGGCCGGGAACCGTGCCCCCTGTGGGCGGCTCCCCGCGCCGTCGCGCCGGGTCGGTGCGCAGGACCACCAGCGTCGACATCCTCCGTCCGGACGGGCCCGGCGGCGTGCTCGTGCTCGCCGGTGCGGGTCGTGACCTGGCGACCGACCCGGACGGGACGCCCCGGGAGGTAGCGACGGGGTCGACGGAGGTGGCGATCGACTACGTGGGCGACCGTTCGATCACCTCGATCTCCGCCGCGCCCTCCGTCGCCGGCCTCGAGGATCTGGTCGGGGTTCGGGCCGGTTCGGGCTTCCGGCGCCAGCTCGCGGAGGTGGGGCCGGAGCTGGTCGCATCGGGCTCGCTGGTGCACCTGCTGCTCGACGAGGTGACCCCGACGGTGCTCATCTCGGGCTCCTCGCTCGCCCGGGAGGGCCTGGTCCGGGTGGCGGCCGACGGCGACAGGTCGCGGCTGCCGTTCGGGATCTGCGCCGGTTGGCAGCCCGGCGGGGCGATGGAGCAGGCCGTGGTCGAGACCGGAGTCCCGCTCCTCGGTTGGGGCCCGCCGGCTCCGGACCTGGTCGACGACGACCCGCTCGCCTGGCACCCGATGGCCGACCTGCCCGCCACCTCCTTGCGTCGGCGCCGACGGATCGACCTGTGGCGCGACGGCTCCGAGGTGCTCGCCGACGTCCGATACCGCGACAGCTACTGGGAGCACGACGGCACCGAGACCGTGGTCCACGAGTACGGCGTGGAAGCGGCCTTCGATGCCGACGCCTGGACCGTGACCGCGGCGAGCGCCGTGCCGGGGCCCCTTCCCGCCCCCGAGTGCCCGGCGGCCGCCTCGAGGGCCTCCGATCTGGTCGGATCGAGCATCGACGAGGTGCGACCGGTCGTGCGGGACCGGTTCGTGGGCGCCGACAGCTGCACGCACCTCAACGACGTGCTGCGATCGCTCGCCGACGTCCGGGCGCTGTGGCTCGCGTCGGGGCTCAGGTGAGGTTGACGAGCACCTCGTAGACGTTGGTGCGATCGGACCCGGTCTCGCCGCTCTGCTCCCACACGGTGACCACGACGTTGCCCTGGTAGGCGGGGAGCTCGGTCTCGACCTCGAAGGTGCCCCAGGTTCCCGAGCCTGCCGTGGCGGTGGTGGTGCCCTCCTTCAGGAGCGAACCCTCCGTCGAGCTCACCGACCAGTTCACGACGGCCTCGAACGTGTTCGCCATCCCCGAGATCGTGAGCGGCGAGGACACGTTCTGGTAGGGCGTCGGCGACTCGATGACGATCGCGGGGGTCACGTCGTCGAAGCCGCTGCGGCCGTCGTAGGACGTCGGCAGGCCCTCGCCGCCCAAGCCCTCCGGCTCGGCCCCGTCGATGTGGAACACGACGCGCTCGACGGTGGGGAACTGGGTGATGGTGAACACCACCTGCGCGACGCGCAGCGTCATCGACATGGAGCCCCCGCCAGAGACGAAGGTGGACGAGAGGTCGACCGTGGCGGTGCCGTCGGAGATGTCGAGGCCCAGCAGCTCGGTGCCCTCGGGGATGAGCGTGGTCATGCCGCTGAGGGCGTCGGCGCGGGCCGGGCCTTCCAGCAGGCGCTCGAGCGCCCCGGTGCCGATGGCGGTGGTTCCGGCGTCGACGCCGTTCGCCCCCACGGCCAGCTTGTCGCCTCGGACCCAGTACTGGAGCACCTTCGTGCCCTCGGTCTCGATGCCGCCGCCGTGGTCGTGGCCGCCCGCTGCGGTGGTGGAGGTGTCGGTGTCTGCGGCGCTGGTGGTGGTTTGGGCCGCCGTGGTCGTCGACGCCTTCGCGTCGTCGCTGCCGTCGCCGCCACACGCGGCGGTGCCGACCACCAGCAGCGCGAGGACGAGGAGCGGGGCGAGGGTGCGACGCATGGCGCCCATCCTGGCGCGTCGGGCGTGACGTCGGCAGGGTCGAAGGTCCGAGGCCGCGCGTGGCATCGGCGGTCGCTGGCAGACTGCGGACCGTGTTCGGTCGTCGCCATCGCTTCGAGCTCCCCGACGACTGGGAGGACCTGGTGGCCACCGTCGACCGGCGGTGGTGGGACCGATCGGTGGAGGAGCGCACCCGGATCCGCGACCTCGCCGAGCCGCTGATCGCCGAGGCCCGGTGGGAGGCGGCCCGGGGCTTCGAGCTCGCCGTCGACGTGCAGCTCACGATCGCCACCCAGGCGTCGCGGCTGCTCGTGGGGATGGAGCTCGACCGGTTCCCGAACGTGCGGACCGTGATCGTGCACGCCACCACCGTGGTCAGCAGCGGCGAGCACCGCGGGCCGGCCGACGGCGTCTACAGCGATGACGACGTCCACCTCGTCGGCGAGGCGTCGCACGGGAACGGCCCGATCGTGCTCTCGTGGGACGAGGTGGCGTGGGACGTCCGCCATCCGGGGCGGGGCCGCAACGTGGTGCTGCACGAGTTCGCCCACAAGCTCGACATGGCGGACGGGGTGGTCGACGGGACCCCGGTGTTGGCCGACGCGGACCTGGCCGAGCGCTGGGTGGAGGTGTGCACCCGCACCTTCCACCAGCTCGAGCACCACCGCAGCCCGGTGCTCGACGACTACGGCACGGTGGATCCCGGGGAGTTCTTCGCCGTGTCCACCGAGGCGTTCTTCTGCCGCCCGACCGCCCTGTTCCACCACCACCGCGACCTCTACGAGGTCCTCTCCGAGTACTACCGCCAAGACCCGCGGGACGGTGGATTCAGCGCACGCTGACCCCCACCGCCGAAGCGACGAAGGTCATCTGATTGCCGGGTTCCGGCTGGAGCGCACAGCGGTGTGGCCGGTGGAGACCTCGAGCTGCTGGAGGAGGCGGAGCTGCAGCCTGCAATGGCGCTGCCCCACGACGGAGCAGAGCACGAGCGCACCAAGCATGTCGAGCGGGCGCCGGGTCATCGATCCCGCTCGCTCGAGATCGACTCGCCGTCAAGCCGGCCTCACCGGTCGATTCGGAACGCGCCCTTCTCGACGCCGAGCACCTCGCGGACCTTCTTGGCCTTGGCTTGGTAGGTGGCACGGGTCATGGGGAGGGCATCGGCGAGGTCGTCGCGTCGGTGGCCGACGGTGCGGGGCGAGAAGGCGTCGTTGTCCTCGGCGAGCAGCCACACGATGGCCCCTGGCCAGCTGCTGATCTGGGTGTTGTCGAACGGGCATGGTTCCGCCGCGCCGATCTCGATGGCCAGGTCCATCGCAGGCTGTGCGAACGACGGACCGAGGAGCGCAGCGGCCTGGGTCGACGCCTGCGACGCGATCATCCGGGTCTTGACGTACTGCCAGGGCGGCACCCGGCTCGGGTCGCCTTCGAGGTGGATCCGCCCGCCGGTCTCGGCCACCTCGAGCGGCTGCCAGGTGAGGTCGTCGCGCATGGTCCACCCGGCGAGGGATCCGACGTCCGGTGGGAGCGCTCGCTCGGCGAGGAGGGCGGCGATGTCGACGCCCTCGAGGTCGGCGGGGAGGTCGTCGAGGAGGCCGGCACCACCCGCGCTGAGCAGGCCCTTGGCGAGCCCCCAGGAGCCTTCGTCGTCGAGCGCGCGCCCCAGTTCCGGGCTGAACTCCTCCAGGGCGCGGAGGGCCTCGTCGAGCCAACGTCGCTCGAGGCCGGTGGTCCGTGCGCAGAAGCGCAGCCATGCTTCGATCGCGGTCGGGGCGGCGTCGACCATGGCCACGTCGGCCATGACCTTGCGAGGGAACCACGACGCGCAGAACAGCTCGACCAGCGTCGGGCTGACGCGTCGCGCCTTGCCGATCGTGTAGTCCACGGCGTGGTCGATCCAGAGGTCGACCACCTCCGTGGTGTCGTCGCGCTGGGCGACGGGAATCGCCTCGAACTCCAGGCTCGCCCCGAACGCGCCCAGGTGGGCGATGCGTTCGGCCCTCGAGACCTCCACGTACGCGATCGGATCGCCATCGGGGCCGACGAACGAGGCTGGCTCGACCGGGCGGATCCCAGCGAAGCGCACGGCGACGTACGGCAGGAGGTCCTCGAAGTCCTCGCTGACCGGTGCGCTGAGCGTCTGATGGGTGATGTCGAGCGCTTGGTCGAACCTCCAGGCTGCCTCGCCGATCGGAACCTCCCGGTGGCGGAAGCCCCCGTCTGGGCGGAACGTGGCGAGCACCTCCTCGATCGGGGGGCCGATGAGCAGGTCCTTGGCGAGGCCGCCGAGGTTGTAGTCGACGTAGACGGCCACCGTGAACGACCCGAGCGCGCTCTCCATGGACAGCATGAGGTTCACGCCATCGCCTTGCACGTGGCTGATCTCGATCGCGGATACGGCTCGGTCCTCGCCGATCGCGGTCGCCACCGGATCGCTCGTCTCGGAGCGGCGACGCTCCCACGCCCGCCTGAACGCCGCGCCCCCTCTGGGCGGCCCGACCGGGCCCTCCGAGGCCGCTGCGAGCGCGGCGAGCGCACGGTCGGCGGCTGGTGACCCGAGCGTGCGGAGGTGGTCGGCGAGCGGCGACAGGATCGAGTCCAGGTGAGGCCCGGGCTGGTCGAAGACGGTGGCGAACAGGTTCACGGCCTGCATCTCGAGGCTGATGGCCTGGTGGAGCGGGTCCAGGTCGTCGGTCGCCGAGAACCCGTCGAGGACGATCTGCGCGAGCTGGTCGGTCGGAGGGCCACCAAGGTCCGGTCCTGGCCGCGAGCGTCGATCCATGCCCAGATCCCCGCCGCCGACCCGGCGTGACGGCGCCGACGAGATCGGACGTACCGGGCCGCCCGGCCCGCGTCGCTTCGGGTGCTTGCCTTTGCGGTCACGCTTCGCCACGGAGCTCAGCCTTCCTGGTGGTCGTGGAGGGCGAGGCGCTCGCCGCCGCCGTGCACGAGCAGGTCGGTGCCGCTGATGTTGGCGGCCAGGTCGCTCGCCAGGAACGCGACCGCGTTGCCGATGTCGGCAGGCTCAGCCACCCGGCCGAGCGGCACGCTCGCGCTCACTACGGCGGCACCTTCGGGGCCGCCGTAGTAGTCCTCGAACAGCTCGGTGCGGACCATGCCGGCCGACACCGAGTTCACGCGCACCTTCGGCGCCCACTCCATCGCCAGGCTGGTGGTGAGGTTGATGAGCCCGGCCTTGGCCGCGCCGTAGGCCGCGGTGCCGGGGGAGGGGCGCAGACCCGACAGCGACGTGATGTTCACGATCGCCCCGCCGTCGTCTTGGGCCTGCATCACGCGGTTCGCGGCCTGGGCCACGTGCAGGGCCGACAGCAGGTTGAGCCGGATGATCTTCTCGCTGAAGCGCGGCGACGCGGTCGCGGCATCGGCACCGGGCGACCCGCCGGCGTTGTTGACCGCGATGTCGAGGCGGCCGAGCGCGTCGACCACCGACTCGATGAGGAGGTCCACGGACTCCGGATCGGTCACGTCGGCGGCGAAGAACCGCACGCCCCCGGGCAAGGAGGCGGCGTCCGGCGTCGAGCGCCCGCACACGGCCACCGTCGCCCCGGCGTCGAGGAGCCGCTCGGTGATGCCCCGGCCCACCCCGCGAGCGCCCCCGGTCACGAGGGCCACCTTGCCGGACAGGTCGATCTCCAACGCCATGGGCCGAACCTTGGCACATCGCCCGTCTTGCCATCTGCGAAGGGATCAGAAGGGGATCGGTCCGAGGTGGACCACGACCGGATCTCCGCCAGCGTCGGGGGACCACAGGACCGCCCAGTCTTCGTGCGAGCCGGCGACGACGAAGCACCACAGCGGCGGATCGGTGAACCGGCGACGACGGACCCGAGGGTCGGTGGGCTCTGCCTCGAGGACGTCGAGGAGCACGTTCAGGCGCTCCACGAGCGTGGACCGGGTTGGATCCTCCAAGAGCACGTCGAGGGAGACCACCGCCTCCGGCGCGAACTTGAGGATCGCCATGGTGGCAAACCATAGCATCTCATGGTGTTCAAGTGCGTTGGCATCTTGGGTGATTGCCCAAGATGGGCAATCGTGTACCATGGCGCACATGGCTGAGGCTCCGGCACCCAAGGTCGTCGAGGTGGATGCGCGCGGGCGCTTGAGCATCGGGCGGTTGGTGGCCCCGGGCTTGTTCCTGGCCACGGTCGGGGCCGACGGTTCCCTGCTCCTCGAGCCGGCCGTCGTGACGACGGCCCTCGAAGCATCCCTCCACGCCAACCCGGAGCTCCACCGGGCGATCACGGATCGGCTCGATCGCCTCGAGGAGGCCACCCCCGTCACTCCGGACCGCCGCCGGTCCCGCACCTCGCAGTCGGCCTGACGCCGCCCTCCCTTCGGGCTGGCGACCACCGCCCGGCTACGGTGGCCAGCCGGAATCTGACGACCTATCAGAAAGTGTCGGGATGGGGATCACGACGACCGTCGACGAGCGGGGCATCGCCGAGGTGGTGATGGACAACCCGCCGGTCAACGCCCTCACGGTGGCCGGCTGGTTCGACCTGGCGAAGCAGGTGCGGGCCGCGGGCGAGCGAGACGATGTGCGCGTGGTGGTCCTGCGGGCCGAGGGCCGGGGCTTCAACGCCGGCGTCGACATCAAGGAGATGCAGCAGACCGATGGCTTCGACGCCCTCATCGGCGCGAACCGAGGCTGCTACGAGGCGTTCGCCGCGGTGTACGAGTGCAAGGTGCCGGTGGTCGCCGCGGTCAACGGGTTCTGCGTCGGCGGCGGCATCGGCCTGGTGGGCAACTCGGATGTCATCGTGGCGGCCGACGACGCCACCTTCGGCCTCCCCGAGGTCGACCGAGGTGCCCTCGGCGCTGCCACCCACCTGAGCCGCCTGGTCCCCCAGCACAAGATGCGGGCGATGGTCTACACGTCAGCCAACGCCACGGCGCAGGAGCTGCACGCGTTCGGCTCCGTGCTCGAGGTCGTGCCCCAGGCCGAGCTGCGCGACGCGGCGTTGCGAGTGGCCGAGGCCATCGCCGCCAAGTCGCCCACCGTCATCCGGGCGGCCAAGGAGTCGCTCAACGGGATCGACCTGTGGGACGTGAAGCGGTCCTACCGCTTCGAGCAGGGGTTCACCTTCGAGCTCAACCTGAGCGGCGTCGCCGACGAGCACCGCGACGCCTTCGTCGCCAAGCGAGACACGGACGTGAGCAAGTGAGCGACGAGACCACCTTCCCCGCACCCAAGGACAAGCGCCTCAGCGAAGACGAGGTCGTCGCCCGCCTGTCCAGCGGGATGACCATCGGCATCGGCGGGTGGGGGAGCCGTCGCAAGCCCATGTCGATCATCCGGGCCATCCTCCGCAGCGACCTGACCGACCTCCACCTCGTCACCTACGGCGGGCCCGAGGTCGGCATGCTCTGCGCCGCCGGCAAGGTGGCGAAGCTGACGTTCGCGTTCGTGTCGCCTGACGTCGGCCCGGCGGCGGTGCTCGAACCGCACTTCCGAGCCGCCCGCCAGTCGGGTGCCATCGAGTGCGTCGAGCTCGACGAGGGGATGCTGCTCCTCGGCCTCCAGGCAGCGGCCTGGCGGGTGCCCTTCCTGCCCACCCGCGTCGGCCTCGGGTCGGACCTCCACCTCGTGAACCCGGACCTTCGGACCGTGCGCTCGCCCTATCCGGGTCCCGACGGCGGCGAGGGCGAGGAGCTGATCGCCCAGCCGGCGATCTGCCTCGATGCCGCGATCTGCCACCTCAACGTCGGCGACCAGCGCGGCAACGCCGCCTTCACCGGCCCCGACCTCTACTTCGATGACCTCCTGCTCGAGGCCGCGGAGCACGGGTTCGTGTCGGTCGAGCGGCTGGTGCCCGCGGGTGAGCTCGTCGACGCCGCCGGCGACCTCACCCGCCTTCGCATCAACCGCATGTTCGTCGAGGGCGTGGTCGAGGCGCCCAACGGCGCTCACCCCACGTCGTGCGACCCCGACCACGGGCGCGACGAGGCCTTCCAGAAGACGTACCTCGGCACCGCCAAGGACCCCGAGCTGTGGGAGGCGTTCCGCAGCGAGTGGCTGTCGTTCGCCAGCGAAGCCGACTACCAGGCCGCGCTCGCGGCCCGCCCCGCACCGGAGGAGTCGAAGTGAGCGCCACCGACCTGTCCTCGCTCGTGCGCCGCGCCGATGTGTGCGCGGTCGCGATCGCCGACTGCTTCCGCGGCGACGGGGAGATCCTCGCCAACCCGATCGGCACCACGCCGATGGTGGGCGGCCGCCTAGCCCGAGCCACCTTCGAGCCCGACCTGATGATGACCGACGGCGAGGCCGCGCTCATCGGGAACGACGAGGCCACCGTCGCCTGGGCCGACCGTGCGTTCGAGACGTGGAACCCGTACCGCCGCATGTTCGACGTGGTCTGGAGCGGTCGCCGCCACGTGATGATGGGTGCCACCCAGGTCGACCGCTACGGCAACCAGAACATCGCGGCCCTCGGCGGCACGGCGACGCGCCCCAAGACCCAGCTGCTGGGCTTTCGGGGCGCCCCCGGCAACACCATCAACGACACGACCTCCTACTGGGTTCCCCAGCACGGGCCCCGGGTGTTCGTGGAGCACGTCGACGTGGTGACCGGCATCGGGTACGACCGCGCCGCATCGCTTGGCCCCACCGCCAGCCGCTTCCACGAGATCCGTCGCGTGGTCTCGAACCTCGGCGTGTTCGACTTCGAGACCGACGACCACCGCATGCGCCTGCGCTCGGTGCACCCGGGCGTCTCGGTGGACGAGGTGGTCGAGGCCACCGGGTTCGAGCTCGTGGTGCCCGACGAGGTGCCGACATCGCGCCTGCCGCTCCCCGAGGAGCTTCGCCTCCTCGACGAGGTCATCGACCCCAAGGGCACCCGGTTCCGCGAGGTGCCCGACCCCGCCTGATCGGGCGCCGCCGTGGCGGTGACCGCTTCTCGGTGTGGTTGGGGTCGTCGGTCGACCACGTGCACACCGAGAACGGCACGGACGCCGGGCACAGATGCTGGGCACGGACGCGCGGCGAATCGGACGCGCCTACGCTCCACGAGCGATGGTCAGTGATCGGTACCGGCTGCACCGGCTGCGTCAGGGAGACGAGTGGGCGCTCAGCACGCTCGCCAAGGGGAACGCTCGCTTCGGCGACGGCGACGACCGCCCGTGGGTCCCGCCCCTGTCGAGCGAGGAGGCGAGCGAGTTCGTCTCCGATCCGCGCACGATCTGCGTGGTGGCCATCCACATGGAGACCAACCACATGGCCGGCTTCGCGTACGGCGGGGTGCTGTACCGGCGCCACACCAAGCTGCGTCACCTCTGCATCTACGAGATCGGCATCGACATCGATCACCGGAACCAGGGGGTCGGGAAGATCCTGCTCGAGGGCATCGGGGCGGAGGCCCGACAGGTCGGCATCGACCAGGGCTTCGCGTTCTGCGCGGCCACCGACCGCGACACCCGTGCCATCTACGACTCGTCCGGCGGACAGCACTCCGCCGACAACGAGATCCTCTACGGCTTCCAGTTCTGAGCTGACCCGAGCTCGAGCGCTCGGGTTCTGAGCTTCGGCGGGCGGCCGCGTACCCTGCGGCTCCATGCCTGACGCTCCATCAGCAACGCCGAGCCCCGAGGCGGAGGCGCACGACCCGCTCCGCACCCGCCTCGTCGAGCTCCTCGGGTGCCAGCACCCGATCGTGCAGACCGGCATGGGCTGGGTGTCGGGAGCGCACCTCACCGCTGCCACCAGCGCGGCGGGCGGCTTCGGGATCCTCGCGTCGATCACGATGACCGACGAGCAGTTCCGCGAGGCGGTGCGCTCGGTGAAGGACAAGACCGATGCACCGTTCGGCGCCAACTTCCGCGCCGGTCAGCCCGACCTCGACGAGCGCATCGGCTTCGCCACGGGTGAGGGCGTGAGGGTGTTCTCGTTCGCCGGCGCCCCCACCAAGGACGCGATCGCCAAGATCCACGACGCCGGGGGCCTCGTGGTGCCCACCGTCGGGGCCCGGCGCCACGCGGAGAAGATGGCGGAGTGGGGCGTGGACGCGGTCATCGCCCAAGGTGGCGAGGGCGGTGGCCACACCGGATCGGTCCCGACCTCGCTGCTCCTGCCCCAGGTGGTGGAGGCGGTCGGCGCGCAGATCCCGGTCGTCGGTGCGGGTGGCTTCCACTCCGGTGCCGGCCTGGTGGCCGCGCTGGCCTACGGGGCGGACGGGATCGCCATGGGCACGAGGTTCCTCCTGACCCAGGAGAGCCGGGTCCCGGATTCCATCAAGGGCGACTACACGCACGCCTCGGTGTTCGACACGGTCGTGACCACCGCGCTCGACGGCGCACCCCAGCGGGTGATCCGCACCGAGCTCATCGACACCCTGGAGAAGAGCTCGGTGGTCACCCGGGTGCCGAAGGCCGCGTTCAAGGCGCTCGAGTTCGCCAAGCTCACCGGCACCTCGGCCAAGGCGCTGGTGCAGGAGGGCCTCGCCATGCGCAAGAGCCAGGACCTCACCTGGTCGCAGCTCGCCATGGCGGCCAACGCGCCGATGCTGATCAAGGCGGCGCTGGTCGACGGCGACGCCTCGGTCGGCGTGCTCCCCACCGGTCAGGTCGTGGGCGTGATCGACGAGGTGCCGACGGTCGCCGAGCTGATCGACGGGATCGTTGCCGATGCTCGTTCGACGCTGGCGCGCCTCGGCGGCTGACCTCGTCGGTTCCGGTACCTGACGGGGCGTCAGATACGCTCGCCCGCCGTATGGAGGTGCGGTTGTGGACCTGACGTGGACGGCCGAGGAGGACGCGTTCCGTGCCGAGGTGCGAGCCTGGCTGGCGACCGAGCTCGCGACCTGGCGAGCGCGACACGACGGGCGGATCCTGAGCGGTGACACCACCGAGGGGTTCGCCCAGCACCTCGAATGGGAGCGCACCCTCTTCGACGCCGGCTATGCCGCCGTGAGCTGGCCCACCGACGTCGGGGGTCGCGGGGCGAGCCGCTGGGAGTGGCTCATCTTCGAGGAGGAGTACTACCGGGCGGGCGGCCCCCAGCGGGTCACCCAGAACGGCATCTTCCTCCTGGCCCCCACCGTGTTCGAGTTCGGGACACCCGAGCAGCAGGCGCACATCCTCCCGCGCATGGCCGCCGCCGAGGACCTCTGGTGCCAGGGATGGAGCGAGCCCAACGCTGGGTCCGACCTCGCCAGCCTGACGTGCAAGGCGGTGCGGGACGACGAGCGCGGCGGGTGGGTGCTCGACGGCCAGAAGACCTGGACCACCCGGGGCGCCTTCTGCACCCATCTGTTCGGGCTGTTCCGCACCGACCCCGACAGCGAGCGCCACAAGGGCCTGACCTACCTGCTGGTGCCGCTCGACACCGAAGGCGTCACCGTCCGGGGGTTCGGCCGACTCGACGGCGACGAGGGCTTCGCCGAGGTGTTCTTCGACGACGCCTTCCTCCCCGACGACGCCATGCCCGGTGGCGTGGTCCTGGGCGGCGTCGGCCAGGGCTGGTCCGTTGCCATGGCCACCACCAGCTCCGAGCGGGGCCTCACGTTGCGATCGCCGGGCCGGTTCACGGCGACCGCCGATCGCCTCCTCGACCTGTACCGGGAGCGCACCCGTGGTCCCGCCGGGGCCGAGATCGACCCCGGCCTTCGCGATCGGGTCGTGCAGGCCTGGATGAAGGCAGAGGCGTACCGGTTGCAGACCCTCCAGACCGTCACCGACGACGCGGAAGGCCGCAGCGCCGGCGCGGCGAGCAGCTTCGTCAAGCTGTGGTGGTCCGAGCTCGACGTCGAGCTCCACGAGGCCGCGCTCGACCTGCGGGGCCAGGAGGCCGAGCTCGACGACGCCTGGTCGAAGGGCTGGCAGTTCGCCCTGTCGGGGCCGATCTACGCCGGCACGAACGAGATCCAGCGCAACATCGCCGCCGAGCGGGTGCTCGGCCTGCCGAGGAAGTAGCCGAGATGCGCTTCGCCTTCACCGAGGACCAGCTCGCCTTCCGCGATGCGGTGGCCGACCTGCTCGCCAAGGAGTGCCCGCCCGAGGTCGTGCGCGCCGCGTGGCCTGCGGGCACCGACGCCCATGGCGCCCGCAAGGGCGAGGGGGCGCGGGCCGATGCTGACCGGCTGGCCAAGGTGTGGTCCGACCTCGCCGAGATGGGCGTGCTCGGGATCGGCGTGTCGGAGGCCAACGGTGGGCTGGGCATGGCCGAGACCGATTGGATCCTGCTCGCCGAGGAGACCGGCTACGCGGCGCTGCCGCACCCGTTCGTCGAGACCGCCTGCGTCGTGGCACCGCTCCTCGATGACGTCGACGACCCCCACGGCGTGCTCGGTGAGCTGGTCGACGGGTCGCGCCAGGCCGGTGCCATCGCGCTCAACGGCTCGCTCGTTCCGTGGGGCGACGCCGTCACCTACCTCGTCACCGTGGATCGGCGGGGGAGCGATGGCTGGGTGGTCCGTCGCATCGAGGGCGGTCTGGCGGTCGGCGACACCGCGGATCAGCGGCGGACCCTCGCCGACGCCGTCGATGCCGGGCGCCGCGTCGTGCGCCTCGGCGCCTGGCGGTCCGATGCGGGGTTCGCGCTCGGCACGATCGCGGAGCGGGCCTTCGACCGGGGCGCCCTGGGCACGGCCGCGCAACTCGTGGGTCTGTCCCGGCGGATGCTCGACCTCACCGTGGCCTACGCCAGCGAGCGCAAGCAGTTCGGCGTGGCGATCGGCAGCCAGCAGGCGGTGAAGCACCACCTCGCCGACGCCGCCATGGCGGTGCGCTTCGCGGCCCCGGTCGTCTACGCCGCGGCGTGGGAGCTCGCCACCGGCCAGCCCACCGCTGGTCGCACCGTCTCGACGGCCAAGGCGCTGGCCAGCGACGCCGCCCGCCTCACCGCCCGTCAGGCCCTCCAGTGCCACGGCGCCATCGGCTACACGGTCGAGTACGACCTGCACCTCTACCTCAAGCGCGCCGAGGCGCTCTCGAGGACCTGGGGCGATGCGTCGTGGCATCGCCGCCGAGTCGCTGCCGCCCTCGGCATCTGATCCGACCCACCCCTACGCTCGAACGCACGCTCCTCAGGAGGACCACCATGGCCGAGGCCTACATCGTCGATGCCGTCCGCACTCCAGTCGGGAAGCGGGGTGGCTCGCTCAGCACGATCCATCCGGCGGACCTCGGCGCAGCGTCGATCGGGGCGCTCCTGGAGCGCACCGGGATCGATCCGGGCGCGGTCGAGGACGTGATCTTCGGCAACGTCGACTCCGTGGGCGGCCAGGCCGGCGACATCGCCCGCACCTGCTGGCTGGTGGCTGGTGGCCCCGAGCACGTGCCGGGGACCACGGTCGATCGCCAGTGCGGGTCGGCCCAGCAAGCCGTCCACTTCGCTGCCCAGGCGGTGATGGCCGGCGTCAACGACCTGGTGGTCGCTGGTGGCGTCCAGCAGATGAGCCAGATCCCGATCAGCTCGGCCATGACCTGCGCCACCGAGCTCGGGTTCCCCGACCCCTTCACCACCTCGCCCGGCTGGGTCGAGCGCTACGGCCCGAACGAGGTCAGCCAGTTCACCGGCGCGGAGATGATCGCCGAGAAGTGGGACATCAGCCGCGACGAGATGGAGGCCTTCGCCATCGAGTCGCACACGCGTGCGCTGAAGGCCACCGCGGATGGTCGCTTCGAGGCCGAGATCGCCCCGCTCAACGGGCTCACCTTCGACGAAGGGCCCCGGGAGCCCAACGTCGAGAAGATCAAGAGCCTGCGCACCCTGGTCGAGGGCGGCAGGCTCACCGCCGCGGTCGCGAGCCAGATCTCCGACGCCTCGGCATCGATCCTCATCGCGAGCGAGCAGGCCGTGAAGGATCACGGGCTGACGCCCCGAGCGCGGATCCACCACATGAGCGTGCGCGGCGACGACCCGATCTTCATGCTCACCGCGCCGATCCCGGCCACGAAGCACGCGCTCGAGAAGACCGGGATGTCGATGGACGACATCGACGCGGTCGAGATCAACGAGGCGTTCGCATCCGTGGTGCTCGCGTGGGAGCGTGAGCTGCACCCCGACATGGCGAAGGTGAACCCCAACGGCGGTGCCATCGCGCTGGGTCACCCGTTGGGCGCGACAGGCGCCCGCCTCATGACCACGCTGCTCAACCACCTCGAGCAGACCGGCGGCCGCTACGGCCTCCAGACGATGTGCGAGGGCGGCGGCCAGGCCAACGTCACCATCATCGAGCGCCTGGGCTGATCGCGAGCCTCGTCCCGCGAGCACGCGCGTGCCGCCGGGGCCGCCTCACCCCTCGGTGGTGTCGGGCAGATCGACGACGACCTGGCGGCCGCGGAAGCCGATGGTGAGCGCGACCGCGGCGGCGATGCCCGCCGCGGTGCCCAACCCGATCGCCCCGTAGGCCGCGAGGCGCGCCTTCGTGTGGCGCACCGCCACCGAGTACGACCCGCTGCTGAGCCCGCTGCCGCGCCGCCACTCGCAGCGCACCTCGACCGTGCCCTCGCGGCCGTCGAACGTGGCCGCCACCGTGCCGATCGAGGTGGTGGTCCGCTCGGCGGTGGAGCGGGTGTCGATCTCGTCCACCGTGCCGTCGCCGTAGGTCGCAACGCAGTCGAGCTGCGCGAGGCGATCGCCCACGAAGGGCTCGGTCCCCGGATCGGGCGTGAAGATGACCACGTAGGTCCGAGCGTCGGCGTCGAACGAGACGGCGTTGCCCACCCGTGCCCGGCCCTCGGCGGCCGCGACCTCGATCGCCTGGGTGGCACCGATGAGCACGAAGCCGACGACCAGGGCGACGACGCTGGCCACGGCGAGGGCGGCACCGGTCGCGACCGCTCCCTGTCGGCGCGCCCGCACGATCCGGCGGGTGGGACGGACGGGAGCGCTCATCGTCGACGCTTCGCGTCCTTGCGAGCGGCCTCGACGGCTTCGCCGAACGCCGCACCCACCCGCCAATCCGAGCGGATGGCCGCCTGCCAGGCGGCGACGGCGTCCGCCCAGACGGTGCCGGCGGGCGCGCCGAGCGACCGTGCGTACGCGTCGTGCTCCGCGGGTGGGACTCGAGCGGTCTGCAGCCCGGCCTCGATCGCCGCGTAGGTGGCGAGGTCGAGGCCGCCGAAGTGGAGCCCGCTCGACGCGGCGTCCTCGACCTGCTCTCGGACCGGGCGCTGATCGACGGACGCGACCTCGGTCGGTGGGGCCAACGGTTCGGCGATCACGGGTGGCCGCCCGACCCCGGGGTCCGCCGTCGCGGCCGCGGCCCAATCGATCACGGGCCGATCGAGGCGCTTCAGGGTGACCCAGCCGGGCAGCGGCCGCCCCACCTCGGCGAGGTGGGAGGCGTACGGCGCGACCTCGAGGCCCTTGATCTCCGCCTCGTAGGGCTCGATGCCCTCGGGCTCCACGGTGACGGTGGCCTCCAGCCGAGAGGCGAGCCCGCCGAGGAACGAACGGCGGTCGATGGCCGTGAGCGTGACCCGTGCGGGGACGCCCTTCTTGCGGGCTGCCCCGGCGTCGCGCTGGCGGTCGACGATGCCGGGGGACGGGGCTGCCTTGAGCGCCTTGTGGCGGTGCGTCTCGACCTCTCCCCAGGTGATCACCGCCCGATCGCCGAGGACCTGGACGGGGACCTCCATGCCCAGCCGGACCTGGTCGGGCGGTCGGAGCGCTTGGCGCACGCCGATCGTGCGCCCGTCGGCCAGGGCGAGCGCGTACTCCTCCACCCGCCGGTCCGAGTCCCCGTCGCTGACGTAGCTGACGTCGATCCCCACGATGCGGGCGAGGCTCGGCTCGCCCTTCGCCAGCACGGCCGCTGCATCCGGCCCACCGAACAACCCCACCTCTTCATCTTGGCGCGCCTCGCGCCTCCCTGCTCGACCGCCGACCGCCGACCGCCG
>JBDIAX010000033.1:0-39870 GCA_039812605.1 Acidimicrobiia bacterium
AGCCCATCGGCCGAGGCCAGCGCGCCTCGCCCCCGCGTGGTGCCTGAACGCACGCCACACGACCACCCAAGCACCACGGCCGGTCGGCCAGGCCCGCGCTCGCCAGCGCGCTGGAAGGTGAAATCGGACAGATCGCTGCCGATGAGACGCGGCATGGACGTGCCGCGCCCCAACTGCCGAACGAACACGCACGGGACGAACCGCCGCGGCACGAGCGCGCACGGCACGAGCGCGCACGGCACGAGCGCGCACCCCACGAGCCCAGACGGCCGGGGGCGCCCGCACCTCCACGGCGCCGCCGCTCGCATCGCGGGGCGTGGACGGCGGATGCGGGCGGTCGCCATCGGGCTCGCCGCGCTCGCGACGGCCGGCGCGCTGACGGCCTGCGAGCCCACCACGACCCCGACGACGACCACCACCACCACGACCCCGACACCCGTTGCGCCGGGTCCGGGCGACGGCCTCTCGATGGAGACGGCGGGCGCGTCGTGCTGGGGGATCCTGCGCGACCGCCCGGCGTCGGCGAGCGGCACCTACTGGCTGTCGACCCCGGCGATGGACCGCCCCGCGCCCTTCTACTGCGACATGACCACCGACGGCGGCGGCTGGGTCCTGATCGGCCGAGGCCGCGAGGGCTGGACCTTCGAGCCAACCGGCCAGCAGAGCCCGGCCACGGTGCGGAGCACGGTGTCGGGGAGCGGCGCCTTCGCACCGGCGACCCTCGATACCACCACCGTGAACGCGCTGATCAACGGCGCGTCGCCGGCCGCGCTCTCCGACGGCATCCGGGTGGAGCGGGCCACCAACAGCGCCGGCACCTCGAAGCAGCAGCTTCGCCTGTACCCCAAGTTCACGACCTGGAACTGGACGTGGCAGGGCGGACACGCGCTGTCGAAGATCACCCTCGACGGCACCACGTACTCGGGCTCGAACACGTTCGACACCTTCTCGACGGCCCCGGGGTCCTCCGCCAGCGGCTTGAACGGCAAGCAGGGCACCCAGCGCATGTTCACCTGGGCCTGGGCGAACAACGGCAACAAGGCCGGGTTCTCGTTCGGCAGCGGCGGGCCGAAGGGATCGACCTCGTCGACGAACAACCTGTACCAGCACTCGACCAGCGGCTACACCCTGCCGTTCACCCGCATCTGGCTGCGACCGCGCATCGCCAACGCGGTGGCGTACCCGGCGATCCCGAGCACGGGCTACACCGCGAGCACGAAGCCGGCGGTGCTGAAGGATCGCTCGGAGCTGGCCCGCTGGGGCGTGGTCGGGCTGAACCACACGGACGAGGCCAACGTCGAGCCGTGGAACACGAACGTCCTCGCGTTGGAGGCGTCTCCCACCCGTGTGTTCGTGGGCGGGAGGTTCACCGGGGTGCAGCAGGGCCCGACGGGCTCGGCCCAGTCCCAGCCCTCGCTCGCCGCGTTCGACCTCGAGGGGAACTGGATCAGCACGTTCCGCCCGGTCGTCGCCGGCCGGGTGTGGGACATGGTCCTGACCCCCGACGACAAGCTGATCATCGCGGGTGACTTCACGAGCGTGAACGGCGTCGCCAACACCCGGGGGCTCGCCGCCCTCGACCCCACCACCGGCGCGGTCATCAGCGGCTGGCGAGCACGGATCTCGCGGGTGAGCGGCAGCGAGTGGCGGGTTCGGGCCCTCGACCTGCGGGGCTCCTACGTCTACGCGGTGGGGCTGTTCGACCGATTGATGGCGGGCACGGCGACGGTGCCGGTGGCGGTGTCGAACGCCGCCGCGGTGGCCGTGAGCGACGGCGCGCAGGGGCCCTGGCAACCCACCCTCGCCAACGGCAGCGGCATGGACGTCGCCGCCACCCGGGACGGGACCCGCGTGCTGGTGGCCGGCAACTTCTCGTCGATCGGCGGCAGCACGACCCACGGCTACTTCGGCGTGACGGCGATCGGCACCGGCGCTCCCGTGTCGGGCGTGGCGGCGTGGACGCCGTCCGCGGCGGACCGCGAGAAGTACCAGCAGGCCGTGGCCGACCTCGGCACCTCCCTCATCGTGGGCGGCTCCGAGCACAGCCTGCAGCGGTGGAACGCGGCTCGGACGTCGCGATGGGACGCAGCCATCGCCAAGCCCGGCGGCGACATCCAGGCCATCGAGGTCGTGGGGTCGAAGGTGTACGTCGGCTGCCACTGCGGCGGCTGGGTGTACGAGGGGACGAACAGCTACGCCTCGCCGAGCGGGTTCCGGGCGATCTCGCCGATCAACCTGGTGGGCATGTGGGACACCGCGACGTGGACGCTGGATCGCACCTGGTTCCCGGCCGCCCTGAAGGGCGCCTCGGGCGAAGGCGTCTGGGCGATGGACACCGACGTCAACGGCTGCCTCTGGGTGGGCGGCGACCTGAACCGGGGCGCGTACTCCGGCGATGCCGCGACGGACTGGCTCGGGGGCTTCGCCCGCTTCTGCGCCGCCGACGCGACCGCGCCGTCGGCACCGACAGCGCTCGCCCTCGCCACCTCGGGCTCCTCCCGGACCCTGACGTGGGGCGCCAGCACCGATCCCGGGGGCGCCACGATCACCTACGACGTGATCCGAGACGGCCGGGTGATCGCCACGACGTCGGCTGCCACCCGCACCTACACCGACGCCTCCGCACCGGCGGGATCGACCTACACGGTCCGAGCGGTGGATGGGCGCGGCAACCGCTCGGCCTCCCCACCGCCCAAGGTCGCCGGCTGAACCACCTCGACGGCGGCTCGGCCGTCAGCCGATGCTGAGGATGGCGTCCACCTCGCCGTCGGTGACGCTGACGTTCACCCGCTGGGGGTTGTAGTCGTTCGTGGACGGCAGGTCTTCGCCGTCGATCCGTGACACGCGGAGGGTCCACCCGGCGTCGTCGGCCTTCGCTTGGGCGTCGGCCTCCGACATGCCGATGAGGACCTGGGCATCCGCCATCTCGACCTTGGCCGGAAGCCCGTCGTCGACGGTCGTGGTCGCATCGCTCGCAGCGGTGGTGGTGGAGGAGGAGGCGTTCGACGATGCCGCCGGCTCGCTGCCGTCGGAGCCGCAGGCGGCCAAGCCGGCCGCCCCGGCCAGGAGGCCGACGGCGACGGCCGCGGTGGCGACGGCGGTGCGGAGGGGTGGGGTGAGGGCGCGCCGGGTGCTCATGCCCCGACCCTAGGACCACCGGCAGGTCGTCCCACGCCACCTGCCGGGTGCAACCGTTTACCGGGTGGAGCGCGTACCGTCGGCGATCGTGGGACCATCGCTCGCACGCGCGTCGACCGCGCTACGCACGCTCGGCGACGTCGTCGCCTACGCCGCCACGCGCCGGGGCCACGATCGGGCGGACCGGGCGGTGGATGCCGAGCTCGCCGTGGCCACCGACCAGCTCGGCCTGCCCGCTGGCGTCGACGTGCGCTGGCTGGGCGTCGCCGGCTTCGCGATCTCCTCCGAGGGCACGACGCTGCTGATCGACCCGTTCGTGACCCGTCGACCGTTGGGCGATCTGCTGCGTCGCCGAGCCTGGCCGGCGGATCTCGCCCTCCTCGACCGCCACATCCCCCAGGCCGACGCGATCTTGCTCGGCCACACGCACTTCGACCACGCGCTCGATGCGCCCGCCATCGCTCGTCGCGACGGCGCTCCGGTCTACGGCAGCCGATCTGCCCAGCGCCTCCTCGGCCTCCACGGTCTCGCCGACCAGGCGGTGGTCGTCGAGGCCCACGAGCGCTACGAGATCGGCCCGTTCACCGTGTCGTTCACCCCGAGCGTGCACTCGAAGCTGGTGCTGGGCCTCGCCGTGCCGAACGGCGGCGAGCTCACCTGCGACCACCTCGACGGCCTCACCCCCCAGGCGTACTGCTGCGGCGACGTGTGGGGGATCCGCATCGAGGTCGGGGGCGCCACCATCTACCACCAGGGCTCAGCCGACCTGCTCGACGACGAGCTCCCCCGCGATCCGGTCGACGTGTTCCTCTGCGGGATCGCTGGTCGCCAGGTCACCGACCGCTACCTCGAGCGCATCCTGCCCCGGCTCGATCCGGCGGTGGTGGTGGCGACCCACCACGACGACTTCTTCCGCCCCTTCGCCTCGCAGGAGCCGGGCTTCGCGTTCGGGGTCGACGTGGCCCACTTCCCCGACGAGGTCGAGCGGGTCAGCGCCAGCGCCCGGGTGGTCACGCTCGAGCGCCACCTCGACGGGGGTGGCGCTCCCGCGTGACCGAGGCTCACGTGGCCGGCGTGAAGACCCGGACGTAGTCGATCTCGTAGGTGCTGGCGGTCCAGTCCACGTTGCGGATCCCGGTGGTGGCGCAGCCGCCGGGCGCCGTGCCCGAGATCGAGCAGCGGTTGAGGTCTCGCAGGTAGCCCGTGGTGTCGCCCGGACGGCCGACCCAGTTGCCGCCCACCGCGAGGTTCAGGGCGATGTCCCAGGTGGCGTTGGCGTCGGAGCTGGCCCAGTTGTGCTGGGTGTCGACGTAGGTGTGGACGGCGACGCCATCGGTGTAGAAGGTGAAGCGGACGCCGGCAGGATCGGGGAGCACGTCGACCGCCCAGGTGTGCCAACCCGGCGAGAGCGTGGGCGCCTCGAAGGCCGAGGTCTTCTTCGAGAGGTTGGTGCGGCCGTCGAGGTGGAGCGTCTGGGTGGTCTTCCCGGGCACCTGGGAGTGGAAGTACTCCATGATGTCGACCTCGGCCGTCCCGGCGCCGTTGCGGTGGCGCAGCCAGAACGCCGGCCAGAGGCCCTGGGCGTGGGGCAGCTTGGCCCGCATCTCGAACCGGGCGTACTTCGGGTAGTAGGTGCCGGTCTCACGGGAGCCGAGGAACCCGGAGGTGTACTCCTCGGTGGTGCCGCCTGAGCAGGTGATGGTCTGCTTCTTGGCGGTGAGCTTCACCGAGCCGCCCGACTCGGCGACGTTGTTGGGCGTGAGGCAGGCGAGCTCGTTGTTCGAGTCGCCGTAGGTGTTGTAGTACGCCTTCCACTTCGAGCTGTTGAGCGAGGCGTCGTTGAACTCGTCGCCGCCGGCGTAGGTCCAGCCGCTGGGGGCCGCCACCGCACCTGCGGGCGGGGTGGTGGTGGTCGTCGAGGTCGACGTGGTGGTGGCTTGGGTCGTGGTGGTGTTGTCGGGGTTCACCGGCAGGGTGGTGGTGACCTCGACCTGCGGACCGGTCGGGGTGACCGCCGTCGGCTGGCAGGCCGCCAGGCCGAAGATCGCGGCGCCCGCAACGAGGGCTCGAACCGCAGTGGTGGGGGTGGGGCGCTTGTTCATCGCCGGCTCCAACGTCGTCATCGTCCAGTGCTGACGACGGGGGTTACGGCGCGAGGCGAGGCGCGCTTGAGCGCTCAGAGCGAGAAAACTGCCACCAAGAGCGAGATTTTTCGAGTGCCAGCCGATATCCCACGCTGTGCGGTCAGAATATCACAGAGCGTGCCTCATTCTGTAGCGATGGGACCACCGAGGGCGCGATTCATGCTCCCCGATCGGAAGCCCTCGAGGTCGAGCGCGACGTAGCGGAAGCCCGCCGCCACGACCGCCGCCACGACCTCGTCGCGGCGATCGACGACCTCGGCCAAACGGTCGACGGGCACCTCGATCCGGCCCACGTCGCGGTGGTGGCGGACCCGGAGCTGCTCGAAGCCGAGCGCCCGCAGCGCCCCTTCGGCGGCCTCGACCTCCGATAGCACCCCGATCGTGACGGCCGTCCCGTAGGGGACGCGGCTGGCGAGGCACGCCGCCGCCGGCTTGTCCGCGGTGCGCAGCCCGAGCGAGCGGCTCAGCGACCGGACGCGGGCCTTCGACAGGCCCGCCTCGAGCAGCGGGAACCGGGCACCACGCTCTGCCGCGGCCCGCTGACCCGGTCGGTGATCGCTGAGGTCGTCGGCGTTCACACCCAGCACCACCGTGGCGCCCCGCTCGGCAGCGAGCGGCTCGAGGGCATCGAGCAGTGCGGTCTTGCACCAGTAGCAGCGATCGGCGTCGTTGGCCACGTAGCGGGGATCGTCGATCTCGGTGGTCTCCACGCCCCGCCAGGAGAGCCCCCACTCGGCAGCCAGGCGGCGGCACTCGTCGAGCTCGTCGGTGGGGAGCGACGCCGAGACGGCGGTGGCAGCCAACGCCCGATCCGCCCCGAGGACCCGATGGGCGGCCCATGCCAGCAGCGCCGAGTCCGCCCCTCCCGAGAGGGCCACCACCGACGCGCCCACGGCCTCGATCGCCGCCTGCAGCGACGTCCAGCTCGCGAGGTCCTCGTCGGCGAGCGACTCGGTCGGATCGGCGATGAGCGACACGAGGGTCAGCCCGCGACGCCCGCGGCGTCGAGCACCTCGGCCACGGTGCCCACCGCGCCCACCACGAACGGCCCGAACTCGGCGTAGTTGGCCGAGGCCTGGTCGAAGCGCATCGTGTACACGACCTCCTTGAGGTCGTCGGGCTTCTCCGCGAAGAGGGTGACGCCCCACTCGTAGTCATCGATGCCGGTGGAACCGGTGATGAGCTGCACGATCCGACCGGCGAACTTCCGCCCGCTCGCGCCGTGCTCGTGCATGAGGTCCTTCCGCTCGTCGAAGGGCAGCGTGAACCAGTTGTGGACGTCGCCACGCTGCTTCGACATGGGGTAGAAGCACCAGGCCGACTTGCCCTCCGGCGGGAGCTGAGGTCGGAGCCGGGCTTCGGCCATGTGCTCGGGCAGGCCCTGGGCGTACTCGGACAGCTCCGTGAGCGAGACGTAGGAATCGACCACGGTGAGCCCCGCCACCTGCAGGGCGGTCTGGAGGGCCTTGAGCTGCCACCAGTCCGGCGCCAGCGCCATGATCGCCACGTCGGCCTTGTGGCCGAGCACCGCCACCGGCACGACCTGCACGCCGTCGGCTTCGGCACCCTTCACGGCGGCCTCGATGCCGGACCGATCGGTGCCGTCGCCCACCGTGCAGAACAGGTGCAGGACGCTGAGGCCGACAGATGGGGCGAGCGGTTCGGGCATGGCGGAAGGCTACCCGGGGTCCTCCGAGCGGCCCCCAGTCGGGTAGACCAGATCCGTGACCTCCCCCGCTCCCACGCCACCGGGGCCGTGGCGCGACGCGCTCCGAGCAGACGTCGCCGCCAACCGCCACGATCCGAAGGGGCTCCTCCTCGTGACGTCGTACCGCGTGGCGGCCGCGGCGCGGGCGGCGGGCCAGCGGTCCATCGCCGCGCGGCTCGCGGCGGTCCCCGTCCTGGTGGCGTATCGGGTGCTGGTGGAGTGGATGCTCGGCGTGGAGCTCCCCGCCCAGGTCGTGGCCGGGCCGGGCCTGCGGATCCGCCACGGCCAGGGGCTGGTGGTGAACACCGGCACGGTGCTCGGGGCCAACGTCATGCTCCGCCACAACGTCACGATCGGCAACATCCGGCGAGGTCCCGGCGACACCACCGCCTGCCCCGTGATCGGCGACGACGTGGAGCTCGGCGCGGGCGCCGTGGTGGTGGGGCCGATCACCGTCGGGCGAGGCGCCCTGATCGGGGCGAACGCCGTGGTCAGCCACGACGTCCCCGAAGAGGCCGTGGTCCGCGCCCCCCGAGCCACCGTCACCGCCGGCGAGCCCGGCGAGCCCGGCGAACCCAGCGAGCCCGGCGACGAGGCCTGACCCTCGGCTGCGTCAGCCTCCGAGGGCCACGGTGCGGCGGCGGTCGCGGTCGAACTCGGTGCCGTCGACCGACCAGCTCGTGGGAGGGATGCGCGCCGCCGGCTCGATCGACAGGCGATCGACCGCGGCGGGCACGCGGGCGCGGATCACGACCTCCTGCGAGGTGCCGGCGGGGATCGTGAGCTCGGTGCCCACGACCACGGTCGGGCCGTCGCCCCCCTGGAGGAAGGGATCGTGGCCCTCCACCTCGACGTCGGTGGCGCCGGCCGGGAGGTTCACCACGAGCAGGCCCACGTAGCCGCCCGCGTCCACGCCGTCCACGTTCGGGCCGACCACGTACCGGTTGCCCTCGCCGGTGGAGCGGTTGCGGACCGTGCAGCGAAGCTCGACGGTCCGGCCCCCCTCCCCATCGGCGCCGCTCGAGGTCGTCACCGACACGGCGGTGTCGACCCACGAATCGAGCTTGTTCGCGCCGCGGTTGATCAGGTTCACCGCCAGGGAGTCCTGGGTGAGGTGGCCGTCGACGCCGAGGTCGGACCAGGTGGCCGCCAGCTCGGGGGCGGCCGACCAGATGAGCACGTGGCGCCCGGCTGCCGCGTCGGCCAGCTGCGTCGCGAGCTCGCCCAGCTCCCAGCTCCCGTCCTCGATGCGCTCGAAGATCGCCTTGGCGACGTCGCCCAGCTGGTCACGCCGGGCATCGCGGTCGTCGCCGTAGCGCTGGTACTGCTCGCGGAGCAGCTCGCCGCGGACATCGTCGGCCGTGTACCGCACGCCGTCGACCTCGACGGGGCCCACGGCGCGCAGCAGCGATCGGATGCCATCCACGTCGATCACGACGACACCCGCCGGGGCAGGCTCCGCGGTGGCCGCCGCCCAGGTGCGGATGGCGAGGGGGGCGCTCTGGGGGAAGTCGGCGCTCATCCCTTGCTGGCGCAGGTCGCTCCCGGGGTCGAGCCACCCCCAGTTCGCCTGGAGGTCGCCATCCGCCACCACCACTCCGGGGTCGAGCACGAGGTCTGCGGTGGGTTGCACCTCGCCGAGGCGCGCGTGGCCGTCCTCGAACCGGAGCGGCGCGGCCGACAGGTACATGCCCGAACCGGCGCGCATCTCGGCGTTGTTGGCCCCGAGCAGGAGGTAGGTCTCCGGACCGGCGAGCAGGTCGGACAGTCCGGAGCTCACCGCGCGCAACCGCTGCGAGGCCCGCTTCGCCGCGTCGCGCTCGTCGCGCACCTCGTCCACGGTGTCTCCCAGCGGGCCGACCAGGCCCGAAGACGATCCGGGGTCGATGCCGTCGAGCGCTTCGGCGGCGTCGTCGGCCATCGCGGCCAACCGGTCGAGCATGGCCAGCCGGTCGGCGCCCGCCCCGTGGGGCACATCCTCCAGCTCGTGGAGGCCGTCGAGCACGTCGAGCGCCGCGTCGGTGCCGATCCGGCCCGAGGTCGCCAGGTGGTCGATCGCCCGCACGTGGCGGCCGAGGACCGGGATGAGCCGAGCGGGGGCGAGCAACGGGCCCGACACCGCCCGATCGGCCGAGGCGAAGCTTCCGCGGGCCGCCTCGAGGCGATCGGTGGCCTCGGGCTCGAGGAGCTGGGACACGGTGGCCGAGCGGCGTGCGGTGCGCAGGTCGTGCGCCCCGGACCGGAGCGCCAGCGCGGCAGAGACCACCTGCACCGCGACGAGCACCGCCCAGAGCGCCACCACGGCACCGACCGCGACGAGCACCTTGCGCCGGCGTGACCACGAGCGAAGGCGCGCGACGGCGCCGTCCCGGCTCACGACCACCTCACCGACGAACCACCGTGGCGCTCAGCGAGCGGTGGTGACGACCGCACCGGGGGCGTCGGCGAGGTCGTCGAGGGAGGGCACGCCCTGGCCGGCATCGACCGCGGTGGGCCACTGCACCTTGTTGCGCCCGTCGCGCCCATCGAGCAGGAGGCGTCGCCACCGGTCGTGGTCGAAGGACGTGGCATCGGTGGTGTCCACGAAGCTGGTGAGGAGCTCGAGGAACCGCGCGGGATCCTGGTGGTGGGGGAAGTGACCGGCGTCGGGGAATATCTCGAGCCGGCTGCCGGGCATCGCCTCGTGGGCGATCTGGCCATGCGCCACCGGGATGACCGCGTCGTGCGCTCCCCAGATCAGCAGCACCGGCATCGCTTCGGCGAGGTACGAGCGGTCGAGCATGGTGACGACCTGGCCCCGCCAGTCGACCACGGACTGCAGGGTCTTGGAGAAGGCACCCCGAGCCGCGACGTCGGGGAGCGCGTCGAGCACCCGCGACAGCTCTTCGGCGTCGCGCCCGATGTCGCTGCCGCTGCGGCGCAGGAGCTCGATGCCGGCCATGGCGGCGAGCTTCAGCGGCGGGAACCGAAGCAGCGGGAGGCCGACGTCGGCCAGCGGGGTGGCCGCCACCCGCAGGAAGGGCGACACCTCGCGGGCGACCCCACCGCTCGCCACGAGCGCGAGCCGCTCGACGCGGGTGGGGTGCTGGTAGGTGAGCTGCGCGGCGACCCCGCCGCCCAGGGAGTGCCCCACGACGGTGGCGTGCTCGATGTCGAGCACGTCGAGCAGGTCGCGCATGCCGTTGGCGAAGGCGCCGACCGAGTAGTCGGCCCGGGGCTTGTCGGACTCGCCGTGGCCGAGCAGGTCGGGCACGACGACGGTGAACCGCTCCGCCAGCGGCCGCATGAGCGGGACCCAGCTGGCCGACGAGTCGCCGATGCCGTGCAGGAGCAGCAGCGCCGGGCCTTCGCCGCAGGTGCGGTAGGCGCGGCGATGCCCGTGGATCGTGACGAACTTCGTGGTGGTGTCGAACGCCTGGGCCCGAGCCCGGCGCCGTCGGGGTGCAGCCATCGTCGGTCCTTCGGGTCCTCCGGTTCGACCGAACGCTAGACGCGCCGGTGCCCGGCCCGAAAGGGCCGGGCACCGGGTCTCCGTTCGATCCCGACGCCGGTGGGTGGGAGGGAGGCGTCAGGTTCGGGTGGGAGGGACCGGGAAGCTCAGAAGTCCTCCATGCCACCGGGCATGGCCGGGGCCGACTCGGCGGGCTTGTCGGCGATGACGGCCTCGGTGGTGAGGAACAGCGCCGCGATCGACGCCGCGTTCTGGAGGGCCGAGCGGGTGACCTTCGCCGCGTCGGGCACCGCCGGCAGCATCTCGCCGTAGGTGTCGTCGGCCGCGTTGTAGCCCTGCGTGCCGGTGAGCTCCTTGACCTTGGAGACCACCACGCCGCCCTCGAGGCCGGCGTTGAGGGCGATCTGCTTGAGCGGCGCCTCGACGGCGCGAGCCACGAGCTTCGCACCCGTCGCCACGTCGCCCTCGAGCTTCTCCGCGGCCTCGAGGATCGCAGCCTGCGAGCGGATCAGCGCCACGCCGCCACCGGGGACCACGCCCTCCTCGACCGCAGCCTTGGCGGTGGAGACGGCGTCCTCGATGCGGTGCTTCTTCTCCTTGAGCTCGGTCTCGGTGGCCGCGCCGACCTTGAGCACGGCGACGCCGCCGGCGAGCTTCGCGAGGCGCTCCTGGAGCTTCTCGCGGTCGTAGTCGGAGTCGGTGTTGTCGATCTCGGCCTTGATCTGGTTCACGCGGCCGGCCACGTCGTCGGCGTTGCCGCCACCCTCGACGATGGTGGTCTCGTCCTTGGTGACGATGACCTTCTTGGCGGTGCCGAGCAGGTCGAGCGTGGTGTTCTCGAGCTTGAGGCCCACGTCCTCGCTGATCACCTGGGCGCCGGTGAGGATCGCCATGTCTTGGAGCATGGCCTTGCGGCGCTCGCCGAACCCGGGGGCCTTGATGGACACCGAGCGGAACGTGCCGCGGATCTTGTTGACCACGAGGGTGGAGAGCGCCTCGCCCTCGACGTCCTCCGCGATGATCACGAGCGGCTTGCCGGCCTGCATGACCTTCTCCAGCACGGGCACGAGGTCGCGCACGGCGGAGATCTTCGAGGACACGAGGAGCAGGTAGGCGTCGTCGAGGACGGCCTCCATGCGCTCGGGGTCGGTGACGAAGTAGGGCGAGATGTAGCCCTTGTCGAAGCGCATGCCCTCGACGAAGTCGGTCTCGATGCCGAAGGTGTTGCTCTCCTCGACGGTGATGACGCCGTCACGGCCGACCTTGTCCATGGCCTCGGCGATGGCATCGCCGATCTCGGGGTCGTTGTTGGCCGAGATGGAGGCGACCTTGGCGATCTGCTCCTTGTCGTCGATGTCGACCGACAGCGAGTGGATCGAGCTGACCGCGGCCTCGACGGCGGCCTCGATGCCCCGCTTGAGGTCCATCGGGTTGGCGCCGGCGGCCACGTTCTTCAGGCCCTCGGTCACCATGGCCCGGGCGAGCACGGTGGCGGTGGTGGTGCCGTCGCCCGCGACGTCGTCGGTCTTCTTGGCGACCTCCTTGACCAGCTCGGCGCCGATCTTCTCGTAGGGGTCCTCGAGGTCGATGTCCTTGGCGACCGAGACGCCGTCCTTGGTGATCGTGGGGGCACCCCACTTCTTCTCCAGCACGACGTTGCGGCCCTTGGGGCCGAGGGTGACGGCGACGGCGTCGGCGAGCTGGTTCATGCCGGACTCGAGGGCACGACGGGCCTGCTCGTCGAAGGCGATGATCTTGGGCATCCCTGGGTTCTCCTGGAGAGATGGATGGATTTCGGACGGCTAGCACTCCGCTAGGGAGAGTGCTAACAGCAAACCACGTCCGGGCGCCGTTAGCAACCGCGGGGCGAGAGTGCTAACCGCGCGGTCGACCGCTGGGCGCGCCCGAGGCCGCTCCACCACCCTGCGCGACCGAAGGAGCCGTTCGGCCCATGTCGCGACCACGCTGGGCGTCCGATGGATGGAGCGCCGAATCGCACGCCGATCCGGCGAGCGGGCGGGCCACCAGCGGTTGGAGGGAGACCGCGGGTGGCCCGCCGCCGCACGCTGGCGACAGCCGCGGCAACGGGCGGGCGCGCGACCCGCTGGCGGCGCTCAGCCGCCGGCGACGGCGGGGATGATGCTGACGGTCTCGCCGTCGGCGACGGCCGTGTCGAGCCCCTCACGGAAGCGGACGTCGTCGTCGGCCACGTACAGGTTCACGAAGCGGCGCAGGCTGCCGTCGCCGTCGAGCAGGCGATCCTTGAAGCCAGGGTGCGCGGCCTCGAGCGCGGTGAGCACCTCGCCGACCGTGGCGCCCTCGAGCTCGACCTCCGAGGCGCCGCCGGTGAGGGTGCGCAGGGTGGTGGGGACTCGGACGGTGACGGACATGGCCTGACCTCGGCTCGGGAGCGGTTCCCGGCCGGTGCCGGGCGTCGCAGATCGTAGTGGTGGCTCCTCCCCCTTCCACCAAGGCGCCGGCCCGCCTCGGAACACGCCGTTCACACGACGGCAACCGGGAGGCGTCACTCCCTCCCTACCCTGCCAGGGGAACGCGACAGGGGAAGCGTCCGGGCCGGCACCCGCCGGCCTCGACCTTGCCCGGGGACGATGGACCGATGACGATGGCGCCCATGACCAGGTCGACCGCCGAGCGGGGGGTGCGCTCGTTCCCCTTCGGCGCGTTCGACCTCGACGACGCCCTGGCGGCCAAGGCGGCGTCCGGGCTGAGCGTGTCCGCGTGCATCCCGGCCCGCGACGAGGCCGCGACGGTCGGGGCGGTGGTCGAGCGGATCCGCACCGAGCTCGTCGACGCCGGGCTCGTCGACGAGGTGGTGGTGGTCGACGACCACTCCACCGACGGCACCGGCGCGCTCGCCGCCGCGGCAGGCGCCACCGTGGTCGACGCCGCCACCGTGCTGGCCGACCATGGCGAGGGCCACGGCAAGGGCGAGGCGCTGTGGAAGTCGGTGTTCGCCTCCGAGGGCGACATCGTCGTGTGGGTGGACGCCGACATCGTCGACTTCGACCCCGGCTTCCTCGTGGGCATGGTCGGCCCGCTCCTCTCCGACCCCACCATCGACTTCGTCAAGGGCCACTACCACCGACCCGAGGCCGACGGCGTGGGCGGCGGCCGGGTCACCGAGCTGCTGGCACGGCCGCTGCTCTCGCTGTACTTCCCGGAGCTGGCCGAGGTCGCCCAGCCCTTGGCCGGCGAGTACGCGGGCCGACGCTCGCTGCTCGAGCAGCTGCCGTTCGTCGTGGGCTACGGGGTCGACGTGGCGCTGCTCATCGACGCCGTCCGAACCGTGGGCCTCGGCGGCATCGCCCAGGTCGACCTCGGCGTGCGCCACCACCGCAACCGCACCCTCGACGAGCTCGGCCCCCAGGCGCTCGCCGTCGGCCAGGCCATCCTCGACCGGGCCGGCGTGCGCCCAGCGGGCGACGCGGTCCTGCATCGCCCCGGCCGCGAGCCGCTGGCGGTCCCCCTGGTGGAGCGCCCCCCGCTGGCCTCGCTCTGACCCAGCCCTCGTCCTTGGCGCGATTCGTCACCTTGGGGGTGACAGATCGCGCCAAGTTGCAGCCAGCACTCGTTCTTGGCGCGATTCGTCACCTTGGGGGTGACAGATCGCGCCAAGTTGCAGCCAGCACTCGTTCTTGGCGCGATTCGTCACCGTGGGGGTGACAGAACGCGCCAAGAACGAGTGCGAGTCAGCTGGCGAGGCGGGCCTTGACCAGGGCGGAGACGGCCTTGCCGTCGGCGCGGCCGCCGACCGCCGCCATGGCGGCCTTCATGGCCAGTCCCATCTGCGACGGCTCGGTGAACCCGCCGTCCTCGAGCGCGGCACCGACGAGGTCGGCCAGCTCGGCGTCGGTGAGCGGCGCGGGCAGGTAGCGGGCGAGCAGGTCGCGCTCGGCCAGCTCGCGCTCGGCTCGCTCCGGGCGGCCGCCATCGACGAACGCGGCCGCCGACTCCTCGCGACGCTTGGCCTCCTTGCCCAGCAGCGCGACGACCTCGTCGTCGGAGAGCTGGCGAGCCTCGGTGCCCGAGACCGCGGCCTCCTTCACCGCGGCGACCGCCATGCGCAGCACCGACGTGGCCAGCTCGTCGCGCGCCTTCATGGCAGCGGTGAGATCGGCTTGGAGCTGGTCGGCGAGCATGGGGTCCTCCTCTGGTCGGCAGGCACCACTGTGGCCGACCCCCGCGCCCGAGACCACCGAGATCGCGCGCACGCCGTGCAGCGGCCCGGCCAGATCGTCAGAGGGCACCCCTAGCCTCGACGGGATGGCCCCGGTGCGATCGCTGCTGCTGGCGCCGGGCACGGAGGCCACCTTCGTTCCCGGGCGCCCCGCCCGCTCGGGCCGCCTCGCGCTGTGGCAGCAGGTGCGGACGCCGGAGTCGTTCACCGAGACGCTCGACCTGGTGGTGCCGTCGGGGACCTCGGTGCGCCAGCGAGCGGTGCCGGTCACCTACGTGGATCTGCGCGACGTGCTCGACGACCTCGTCGCGGTCGCCCCCACGGACGGCCCCGACGGTCCGAGCGCGTCGGTCCGGGCGTGGGCGGCGGCCACGCGGGGCGCCCTGCACCTGATCGCCCGCGGCCGGCTGGTGCCCACCATCGACGACGACGGCATCGACGCCTGGCGCCTCGGGCCGTTCGACCCCGAGGACCACCACGCCCGCGACGCGCTGGCCGATGCCCTGCCCCCGGCCGCGCACGCCACCGCGCTGGCGGCCACCGCGCCGCGACGCATGGCCGACCGCCGGTGGTTGGTGGCCCGGTTCTGGGATGCGGTGGCCGACGCGTACGTGCGCACCGCGAGCGCGCCGGTGGCCGCCGGCCACGAGGCGTTCGCGGCGACGGAGCGGGTCGCGCTCGCGCCGCCCCAGCCCGGCGGCGTCGGCAGCGGCGTGCTCGGTCCCGACCTGGCCGCGGCCACCTGGGGCGGCACCGCCGACGTCCCCGCGTGGCTGCGGGCCACCTCCGCGTCGGCTGACTCGGACCTCACGCTCGCCCTTCGCCTCGAGGCCGCACCGGTGGGCTCGAGGGACGACGAGCACGACGAAGCGGCGCACGACGTGGTCGCGGGCGCCGAAGCCACCGACCGAGCGACGGGCGACGACGGGGTGGAGGGCGCGCTCGACGACGAGCCGTTCCGGGCCGTGCTCGAGGTGGCGAGCGTCGCGGACCGTTCGCTCGTCCTCGATGCCGACGACCTGTGGTCGGCCCCCGCCGCCGTAGCGGACCGGTTCGGCCCCCACGCCCAAGATGCGGTGCTGCTCGGGCTGCGGCGCGCCGCGCGGGCGTGGCCGCCCATCGCCCGGCTGCTGGAGGAGGCCCGGCCGACCGCGCTCGACCTCGACGGCCAGGAGGTCGAGGACCTGCTCGGGCCGGTCGCCTCCGAGCTCGCCGACGCCGGGCTCGAGGTGCGCTGGCCCGCCGACGTGCTGCGAACCATCGAGCTGACACCGGCGCTGACCTCCGAGTCGATGAGCGCGGATCGCCCCGGCACCATGACCCTCGACGCCATGTGCGAGCTGCGGTGGGACGCCACCGTCGACGGTGCCGCGCTCACCCCGGAGGAGGTCGACCTCCTGGTGCAGGCCAAGCGAGGCGTGGTCCGGCTCCGTGGCCGGTGGGTCCGTGCCGACCCGACCCGCCTGGCGCGCCTCACCGCCCGCCGGCGGGTCACCGCTGGCGAGGCGCTCGCCGTCGCGCTGGGCGGCGAGCTCACCGTCGACGGCGAGGACATCGCCGCCACGATCGACGGTCCGCTCGCCCACCTCGCAGCGCGCCTGCGCACCGTGGAGGGACGTGACGCGTGGTCGCCCCCGCCCACCCTGCACGCCACGCTTCGCCCCTACCAGCAGGCGGGCGCGGCGTGGCTGTCGGAGATGGCCGAGCTCGGGCTGGGAGGCGTGCTGGCCGACGACATGGGCCTGGGCAAGACCGTGCAGCTCATCGCCCTGCACCTCGATCGTCACCGCAGCGACCGACCCACCGACCCGGCCGACCCGATCGACCCGCTGCCCCCGTCGGCCGGCCCCACGCTCGTGATCTGCCCGGTGTCGGTGCTCGCCAACTGGGCGCGCGAGATCGCCCGGTTCGCGCCCGGGGTGCCTGTGGTCCGCCACCACGGCGGGGCCCGCGACCTCGCCGAGCTTCCCGTCGACGCGATCGTGCTCACCACCTACGGCGTGGCCCGGCGAGATGTCGAGGCCCTGGCCGAGATCCCCTGGGACCTGGTCGCGGCCGACGAGGCCCAAGCCATCAAGAACCCGAGGAGCCGCACGGCTCGCGCGCTGCGCCAGATCCCCGCCCGGGCGCGCTTCGCGCTCACCGGCACGCCGGTGGAGAACCGGCTGGTCGACCTGTGGTCGCTCCTCGACTGGACCACGCCTGGCCTGCTCGGCCCGCTCGAGCGGTTCCGCCGGGAGTTCGCGGTGCCGGTGGAGCGCGACCGGGACGCAGAAGCCGCCAAGGCGCTCAGCCGCCTGGTCCGCCCGTTCCTGCTGCGGCGCCGCAAGGTCGACCCCGACATCGCGCCCGACCTCCCCGCCAAGACGGAGTCCGACCTCGTCGTCCCGCTCACCGCGGAGCAGGCGACGCTGTACCGGGCCACCGTGGCCGAGGTGTTGGCCCAGGTGGAGGAGGCCGAGGGGATGGCTCGGCGCGGCCTGGTCCTCAAGCTGCTCACCGGCCTCAAGCAGATCTGCAACCACCCCGCGCAGTTCCTCGGCCAGGATCGGCCCCGCACCGGCCGCTCCGGCAAGTTCGAGGCGGCGGTCGAGCTCGTGGACGCGATCACCGACGAGGGCGACGCCGTCCTCGTGTTCACCCAGTACGTCGCCATGGGCCACCTGCTGGTGGCCGAGCTCGACCGAGCGGATCGACCCGCGCAGTTCCTCCACGGGGCGACGAGCGCGGCGCGGCGCCAGGAGCAGGTCGACCGCTTCCAGGCCGGCGAGGTGCCGGTGTTCGTGGTGTCGCTCAAGGCCGGCGGCACCGGGCTCAACCTCACGCGCGCCACCCACGTCGTGCACTACGACCGCTGGTGGAACCCCGCGGTGGAGGACCAGGCGTCCGATCGGGCCTGGCGCATCGGCCAGGACCGTCCCGTGCAGGTCCACCGCCTCGTGTGCGAGGGCACCGTCGAGGACCGCATCGCGTCGCTGCTCGCCGACAAGCGCTCGATCGCCGATGCGGTGGTCACCGCCGGGGAGGGCTGGATCTCCGAGCTGGGCGACGCCGAGCTCCGCACCTTGGTGGCCCTCGGGTCTGGGGGCGACGCGTGAGCACCCGCCAGTTCGGTGCGACGTGGTGGGGCCAGGCGTGGATCGCCGCGCTCGAGGAGCGGGCCGCCGTCGACCCCACCCGCCTGCCCCGAGGGCGCACCTACGCCCGCCAGGACCGCGTCGGTCGCCTGGAGCTGGCGCCCGGCAAGGTCACGGCGCTCGTCCGTGGGCAACGGGCCCTCCCGTACCGCGTCACCGTCACCGTGCCCACCGCCCGGGCCGGCGCCCTCGACGACCTCGCCGCCGCCATCGCTCGCCGGGCGGCCAGCGCCGCCGCGCTGCTCGACCACGAGCTCGACCCGGTGCTGGTCGAAGATGCCACCGCGCTCGACGTCGCGCTCCTGCCCGGCACCGGGGAGCTGAAGACCAGGTGCTCCTGCCCCGACTGGGCCGATCCGTGCAAGCACGCCGCCGCGGTCTGCTATCTGGTGGCCGACGAGCTCGACCGCGATCCGTTCCAGCTGCTGCTCCTGCGAGGGATCGAGCGCGAGCCGTTGCTCGACCTCGTGCGGGCGCACCGCTCCGGCGCGCCCGTCGCTCCCGACGCGGCCAGCGACGGACACGAGCGCATCGCGCCGGGCGGGCGACGGGTGGCCGCAGAGCTCGGCGGCGGCAGCGTGCTCGATCCCGGCACGGTGGCGCGCGACGCGTGGGCCCGCACCCCCGAGCCGATCCCCCGCAACCGCCTGGTTCCCGCTGCCCCTGGGGCGGTCGCACCGTGGGCCAGCGATCCGCCGAAGGACGCCCCGTTCACCGCCGCGGGCCTCGCCGAGCTCGCGGCCGACGCGGCCGCACGGGCGTGGGCGCAGCTCGCCGAGGGCGCGACCTCCGCCCTCGACCTCGATGCCGAGGCAGACCTCGCCCGCCGGGCCGCCACCCGCCTCGACCACCTCGACGAGCTCCTGGCGCTCGCCAAGCGCAGCGGCGTCGGGAACGGGCAGCTCGTGCACCACGCCCTCGCCTGGCGCAGCGCCGGGGCCGATGGGCTCACCGCGATCGACGAGGCCCGCTGGCGCCCGCCCACCGACCTGCTCGATCGAGGCCTCGCCGCCCTGGCCGAAGCCGGCTACGACGAGCACGAGGTGCAGGTGCGCTCGAACCGGCTCACCGTCGGCGATGTGCAGCTGCGGGTCACCTCCGACGAGCGCTGGTGGCGCTACGAGCAGCGGGGTCGTTCGTGGGAGCTGGTGGAGGCGCCGAGCCACGACCCCTTCGACCTCGTCGACACCTGACCGGCGTCGGCTTCAGCGGTCAGGGCTGAGCGCTTGGCGGCCAGCGGCAGCGGCAGCTCAGCGCTCCGGCGAGGAGGAGCCCGGGAGCTGAGGCAGCGCGGCTTCGAACAGGCTCGTCTCCAGCGCGTCGATCACGGCGTCGACCCGCTGGTGCGCGCGGATCCGCCGGGCGAGCGAGAGCGTGGCGGCGAGGTCGAGCGCGGTGCCGACCTCCTCGAGCGCGGCGAGCACCGGATCGAGGTCTGCGGCGAGGTCGGGGCGGCCTTCCCCCAGCGAGAGCACCGATACCTGGAGCCGGTCGATGCGCCGCTGCAGCCGGCGGCGGCCGAAGCGGTCGGCCCAGCCCGGTGCCGGCAGCCCGAGGTCTTCGCCCGGCAGGGCGGCGCCGGGCCCGTCGAGGCCGCTCGGGACCGACTCGGTGGCCGCCCGCGCGGCGCGCTCCGCACGCCAGTCCTTCGCCGCCACCGCGAGGGTCCGCCCCTGAGCCGCGAGCTTGGCTCGCACCTCCGGATCGGCGAGCCGTTGCAGCGCGACGAGCGCGAGCGACGCGCCGAGGCGCTTGAGGTCTCGCGCCGCCCTGCGGGACGACGGCGAGCCCGACGGGGAGGTGCCGGCCGGCTCGGTCACCCCTCCAGCCTGCCAGGTCGATCAACGACGGGGGTGCGCGTCGAACCAGTCGAGGATGATCGCGGTGGCGTCGATCGTCTGGGTGGTGGGACCGATCTCGAGATCGCTGCCGGGCCACGTGTGGCCGCCTTCGTCGATCGTGTAGAGCTCGACGCCGAGGCCGAGGCCACATCCGTCGTAGGTCCGGTGCTCCACGTCATCGCCGATCCGCTCGATCTGGGGATCGGCATCGCACCCCGCGCTCCGCGCCCAGGACGCGATGTTGTCGAGGGTGCCGGGAAGCCCCTCGTTCGGCGAGCCGGTGGGGTCGACGGTGGCGCCCTCGCCGTAGGGGACGGTGCGGTCGGCTCGCCCGTGGAAGGCCACCACCGAGATCGGCTCGCACTCCCCGGGGAACACCTCCACGGTGACCAGCGCCAGCGACGCGAACCGCCCGGAGTAGTGGCACGCCGTGGCCGCCGCCTTCCACGCGCCGAGCGACATGCCGACGAGGTGCACGCGGTTCAGGGCGATGCAGTAGCGGCCTTCGAGGTCGTCGAGCAGGCCCGTGATGAAGTCGCCATCGACGCCGCCGCCAACCAGCTCCCACCGCCCGTCGATCGCCTGCGGGGCCACGGTGAGCATCCCGCGCTCCGCAGCCCGACGGGGCACGTCGCCGTACGCGCTCGCCTCCACCGCGTTCGAGCCGCTGCCGTGGAGGTTGACGATGAGCGGGGCCGCGACGTCGGGGTCGTAGCTCGCCGGCACCCCCAACCGGTACGTGCGCTCGGTGCCGTCGAGGTCGAAGGTCTGCTCGACGTCGCCGGGGCGGACCTCGGGGTCGATCCGGGCGACGTCGGGTGCGGTGCCGCAGCCTGGGCTCGCTTCGGCGGGGACCGACGCCGGGTCGCCGGGGTCGATGGTGGAGGTGACGGCTGGAGCGGTGCTCGATGCCGACGAGGCCGACCCGCCTCCGCTCCCACCGCTGCACGCCGCGAGGAGCACCGTGACGGCGAGCACGAGCGCCGGCGCGCTGAGGCCGGATGACGGGGCGAACCCCGCGTGGCGACGCAACGCGTCAGCCAGCCGGGGTCAGGACCACGAGGGGGATCTCGCGATCGGTCTTGCGCTGGTAGCCCGCGTAGCCCTTGTAGGTGGACGTGATGGTGGGCCACATCTCGGCGCGCTCCTCGGGCGTGGCCACCCGGGCGTCGTAGGGCGCGGCGGGGGCACCACCGAGGGCGACCTGCACGCGGGGCTGGTCGACCAGGTTCAGGTACCAGGCCGGGTGCGTGTCCTCACCGCCCTTGGAGGCGACGATCACGACCTCGTCGCCGCGCTGGATCGGCGAGGTGAGCATCACCGAGCGGGGCTGGCCGCTCTTGCGGCCCACGGTGGTGAGCTCGAGCACGGGCATCGGCCCCATCTTCCAGCCGAGCTTCCCGAAGGACACCTTCATCAGCGCGCGGTGGCCGGCGTTCATGGCCTTGAGGAACCCGTCGGATGGCACGGGTGCAGGCTACCGGCGCGAGGCGAACCGCTGCCGCAGGACCTCGGCGCCCTCGCCACCGAGCTCGTCGAGGTACGCGGTGCGGCCCGAGGTGGCGCCGAGCAGCGCGAGGGCGGGACCCACGGCGGCGGGCCCGTCGCCCACCGAGACGTCGGCGTCGCTCGCCTCGAGCCGCACCCCGTCGAGGTCGATCGCCCGGAACGCTCGGCCTGCCTTCGGGGTGACGGCGAAGGCGAGGCTCACCTGCCACGCGGGCTCGGCCACGGCCATCGCGCGCCCGAGCGGGTGGAGGACGTCGCCGCCGTGGATGAGCACGTCCGACAGCGGCGCCTCGGGGCCGAGCCCGGGCGGCGTGAACCGGTGGGCCGCGTTGGCTCGCAGCCCCTCGACGCACCGGGCGGGGTCCCAGCGAGCCGCGAGGTCGCGAGCCAACCGGTCGTTGGCTCGGTCGAAGTTGCCGAGCGCTCGGGCCATGGCCAGCGCGAACGACGGGATCGACACCTCGAACGGCACGTTGAGGTGCGCGGCGACCACGTGGTTGGTCCAGGAGCCGCACATCGAAGGCTGGCCCCACGCATCGGGGGAGAGCTCGTCCAAGGAGTCGGCCAGGCGTCGACGCTCCGCGGCGATGAGTTCGAACAGATCCATCGCTCGACGATACGGCGCACGGCGTACGGCGCACCCCGCCGCGGCTGCCAACATCGGTGCGTGAGCGACGACACCCGAGCCACCGACGCCTCCCACGCACCGCCAGCCGGATGGGTGCTCCGCGCCGGAAGCGGCGACCTCGACCTCGATGGCCTGCTCGAGCGGTTCGGGCAGATCCACCGGGTACCTGTCGCCTCGGGCTCGACCTTGGAGGTCGGCACGCCGTGCTTCCTGGTGCGAACCGACCGCAACCGGGTCGTCGGGCTCTGGGCCGTGGGCGAGGTGGTCGCGCCGGTGCTCGACCTGCCCGCGGGCACCGAGGTGCTGCCCGCCGAATCGCTGCTCGGCGCCATCGACGCCGCCGTGGCCCGCTCCTACGCGGAGGTGGAGCTGCTGGCGCTGGCCAAGCCGATCGCGCTCGCCTCGCTCCTCGAGGACGCGCGCCTGGCCCGCTCCGAGCTGGCGACCGACCCTGACCTCGCGGAGCCGCGCGCCCCCGTGCCGCTTCGGATCGGGGAGGTGCGAGCGCTCGAGGCCACCGAGTGGTGGATCGACGAACCGTCGGAGGCCCAGCGCGCCGAACTGGACCGGTTGCTCGCTGCCGAGGATCCGATCCTCGACGCGCTCGAGGCTGCGCCGCCGGGCTGACCGTGCGTCAGCCGGCGCGGGCGGCGAAGGACTCGGTCCGCAGCAGCGGTCGCACCACCGCGGCGAAGCCGTGGTCGACGATGCCCTGGATGAAGTCGGCGCGCTCTTGCAGCGACGGGGCCCGGCCGAGCACGTGGATGTAGAAGGCCGCGGCGGCGACGTTGCCTCCCTGCTTGTTCATGTACTCGCTGGACTCGGAGAAGTTGATCATCACCTGGCCCCGTGAGTAGCGCCGGTTGTCGAGCTGGCGGGTCCAGAAGGCGATGCCCGCGGTGTCGCCGGCGCGCTCCATCACGTTGACGTAGATGTTCTCGACGAACTGCCGGTTGGTCATGGAGCCGTAGCGGCGGATGAACTCGCTCGACGCCGCGAAGTTCGACGAGATCTTCGACAGCGTCCACCCGGCTCGGCGTCGGCCCAGCCAGAAGTTGAGCCCGTTGGCATCGGGGATGCGGGTGAGGTACGCGGAGTAGAGCCGGATCGTGGGGTCGACGTTGTTGGTGGCGTCGGTCGTGGTCCGGAGGTAGGTGATCAGGTCGGTGGTGGTCTTGAAGCCGCCGTCGAGCTGGCTCAGCCAGTTGAAGTAGTCCTGGTAGGTCGGGGGCTTGCCCGTCATCCAGGTCCACAGCTCGACGATGGCGACCTGGCCCGAGGACCAGGGCAGCCACCACTGCGGCGTCGCGGCGGCGGAGGTGGCCGGCGCCCCCTCGCCCACCCCGTTGACGGCCGACACCTCGAAGGTGGCGGCGACCCCGTTCTTCAGCGCGGTGGACGTCGCTTCGCGATCGGTCGACGAGAACGTGCCGAGGTCGGTCTCCACACCGTTCTGGGTCACGGTCACGTGGTATCCCGTGATGGGGGAGCCGCCGTCGGTGGTGGGCGGCGACCACCGGACGCGGGCGGCACCCTCCCCGAGGACGTCGACGCCGTCGATCTCGGGTGCCCCCGGGATGGTGGCGGGCTCCGACGAGACCTGCAGCGTGATGGTGCCCGTGTCCGAGAGCGCCGCGTCCGACGCGGTGAACGTGAAGGAGTCCGTGCCGGAGAAGCCGCTGTCGGGCGTGTAGGTGAGGTTCGGCGCCGTGCCCGTCAGGTCACCGTGGGAGGGCTGGGAGGCCACCGCGAACGTCAGGGTGTCGCCGTTCGCGTCGGTGCCGGTGAGCTTCACGGGGGTGGCCGTCTCGTACGCCACGGGAACCGTCTGGTCCGTGGCGACCGGCGCGACGTTCGGCGCGACGACCGTGGTCGTGGCCAGCACCATCGACGTGTTCTTGGGCGTGCAGGTGGCGGTGAAGCTCGTGTTGACGATGATCACGGCGGAGCCCTTGGCCGTGATGGTGCTCGGCACCTTCCACTCGATCACCCGCGGGGCGCCGCTGACGTTCGCGGTCACGGTGACGTCGGGCATCGTGGGCGTCGGGTTGCTGCCGCCAACCTTCACGCTGCCCGACAGGGTCAAGACGAGGTTCGAGCCGCTGAGGGCCCACGTCTGGCTCGAGAAGCTCGACGAGGTGAACGCCACGCCCGCCACGCTCACCCCCGACGGGATCGGCGTGGTGATCTTCGTCTCGGTGATGGTGGCCGACACCGGCACGTCGCCCACCGGGATCGGGACCTTGAGCGACAGCTTGACCTGACCGCCGCTCACGACCGGGTCGACGTCGTCGGTGGCGTTGACGTCGACGGAGGTGTCCAGCGTCCCGACCACCGGGATGCCCGTGCACGTGGCCGGGACCACCGTGGTCCCGTCGGCCGAGGCCGGGTTGGGCGCGACCAGCACCGAGGTGGTGGCCACGAGCCCGGCGATGACGGCGAGCGACGAACGACGTAGACCCATTGCAAGCTCCCCCCGAGCTGTCCCCTTCGAGGGCTTCCCCTCAGCCACGACCGTACCTCAGCCCGCCGAGCAGGGCACCGCGGAGCGCCCACGGATCTCTCGACCAACCGCTGTGCCCCATCCAGGGCCCAGGGAGTGGGCGGCATGCGCACGCGGACACCAGCCCGGCGCTGCCAGTCGAGCCCCCACCTCTCCCAGCGATCACTCGGTCGATGCCCCGCTCGGGAGCTGACCTGTCCGGAGCGGTCGACGAACGGTGCCTCCTCCCATGCACGGGTCGCGACGAAGGCGTAGGGTCCTGTCAGGTTCAGGTCATGCCGTGAGCTTCCACCCGGGAGCGCCACGATGAACCGTCCAGCAGGAACCTCAGCGGTCGGCCAGAGGTGGTCGGGCGGCCTCAACCCCTACATGGAGTGTGTGCCATGGCGCTCGTGTTGTGGATCATCGCAGTGGTCATGATCGTCTCGGGGATCTTCGCCATCGCCCGAAAGCAGATGTGGTATGGCATCGTCCTCATCGTGGGCGGGTTCTTGGTGGGTCCCGGAGGGGTCTCGCTGTTCACCTGACCTGGTCCCGCCAGCGCCGAGGAGCCGACTCCGCCGAGGTCGTCGCAATGACCTCATGAGCCAACCTCGATCAGCTCCGCTTCGCGTCGTTCTCCGGCGTCGAACATCCGGATCAGGTCACCGCCCGTGCCACGCCAAAGGTACGTATCGGTGCCGTCCCTTGGAACCTCTTCGTCGGACTTCTCTCCGAGCACGACGGCGATCGGATGGTTCACTCCGCTCCGATCGAGTTCGGCGGCGAGCAGGAGGGCCCGCTCCCCGGAGACGATCTGATCGCTGATCGTGGCGCCCGAGATCGCGTTCACCCGGTCTTGCCTCCAGCCGCCGTCGGCCAACGAGAAGACCTGAAGTCCGGTCAGGGCAGCTTCCACCTCGCGACGATCCGACTCGGGCGGCGGGACCTCACCCGGCGGCGTCGTCGCCACCACCGGGCCTCGACCGTCACAGCCAAACGACGTGGTCACCCCACCGAAGTAGCTCGCGATCTCCGGCAGATCGACCGACTCGATCCCGCCACCCTCGAGATCGACGCGAGTGAGCGAGTCGGCGGTGTCGAGCGCCGATGCCTCACGCTCCCCGTCGACGCTGCCGGCTCCGCTCGTCCGAACGAACAGCCAGAGCGATCCACCCCCGACGCAGGGCACCGTCCGCGCTGCGGTGTCCATCTCGGCGACGGA
Organism: Acidimicrobiia bacterium; assembly: GCA_039812605.1. Taxonomy (GTDB): domain Bacteria; phylum Actinomycetota; class Acidimicrobiia; order Acidimicrobiales; family Iamiaceae; genus Aquihabitans. The sequence goes on from JBDIAX010000033.1 coordinate 25,462, forward strand.
CCTCCACCCCTCAGATCCCTGACGCGTGACCCGAACCCGACGCCCGTCCGACTCCACGAGGACCAGATCGCTGTCGACGACGAAGGCACCATCGATCGGACCCACGATCGGTGCGGGGAACCTGTCGACGGTCCAGGTCTCGGTCGCCGGATCAAGTTCGACGAGCACCCGGTCGCCCTGACATCCCTCGCCGCCACCGGGCGGAACACAGAGGTCACCGACGCCGACGAACCGATCTCCGTCAGCGACGAGACCCGACAAGGCCACCGGTGTCCCCTGCTCATCAAGAGGGCCACCGATGGACACCACCTTCTCGGATGCGAGATGGATGGTCGCGACGGTCGAAGACTTCTCGATGCTGAACGGTTCCACTACCACCCCCACCAGCCAGTCATCTCCCGCAGCGATCGGACCGGCGGTTCCCAAACCGACGGGAACATCGAACGCACGAGTCGGCGCGCCGACTGAGGACCCGCTGCCGGCGCTCCCCTCCCCGCAGGCAGCGCTCGTGAGCACGACAACCACCGCCACCGCAACAAGGCTCAACCGGTCGCGCAACAAAGCTGCTCCCGCCATCGTGCAAGGGTGCCACCCTCCCGCCCCGAAGATCGACGACCCCAGCAACGTCCCCAGTCGTCACCGCTAGGTAGCGCTGCCGTCACCTGACCAGACGGGTGGGCGACGGTCGGCCCAGGGGTGGGCGGCTTCGAGCTGGGCGGCGACGCGCAGGAGCACGTCCTCGCGAGCCGGCGCCGAGACGAGCTGCACGCCCATGGGGAGCCCCTCCTCGCTCCAGTGGAGCGGGAGCGAGATGGCCGGCTGGCCGGTGATGTTGAACGGGGCCGTGAAGTGGGCCGGGATCGCGGCGCGGAACAGCCCGGCGAGCGGGTCCTCGACCGTCGAGCCGAACTGGCCCAACGTGGGCGGCAGCTCGGGGATGGTGGGGGTCAGGAGCAGGTCGAACCCGTCGGCCTCCCACCACCCCACCGCATCCCGCGTGAGCGCGTGCAGGCCGTCGATCGCCGCGAGGTACTGGGACGCCGTGATCGAGCGGCCGGCCTCGGCGATCGCCCAGGTGCCAGGCTCGAAGCCCTCGGCGGTCACGGGCTCGCCCACCGCCTCCGCCAAGCGATCCAGCTCGCGGGCCACCCAAGCCGAGTAGGCCGGCAGGAAGAACTCGAGCGTGCGGCCCCCGGCGAAGGCGCTCGGCGAGGCCTGCTCCACCCGGTGGCCGAGCTGCTCGAGGAGGTTCGCTGTCGCCTCGGTGGCCGCGGCCACCTGCGGGTCCACCTCCACGGTGCCGTCCCATGAGGAGGCGGTCCACCCGATCCGAAGCGAGCCGGCGTCGGCCCCGACCTCGTCGAGGAAGGGCCGAGCCGGCCGCGGGGCCCAGTACGGGTCGCCGATCCCGGGGCCTTCCACCGCGTCGAGGAGTGCCGCCGTGTCGCGCACCGACCGGGTGACGGCGAGCCGGGTCACGAGCCCCGCCCACGCCTCCCCGAGCTCGGGGCCGAGCGTGGAGCGTCCCCGCGTCGGCTTCAGCCCGACGAGCCCGCACTCAGACGCCGGGATGCGGATGGACCCACCGCCGTCGCCCGCGTGGGCCATGGGCACGACGCCCGCCGCGACCATCGCGGCCGAGCCGCCGCTCGATCCGCCGGTGGAGCGATCGGTGCTCCACGGGTTGCGGGTCGGGCCGTGGGCTTCAGGCTCGGTGGTGGTGACCAGCCCGAGCTCCGGTGTGTTCGTCCGCCCGATGACCACCAGGCCGGCGTGCAGGAAGCGGAGGGTCAGCTCCGAGCTGTCGGGGGCGATGTAGGCGTGGTCGCGCAGGAACCGCGTGCCCGCGTGGAGCGGCTCGCCGGCCATCGTGCCGTCGAGGTCCTTCAGCAGGAACGGCACCCCCGTGAACGGACCCGACGGCAGCGGCCCGCCGGCGTCGGCCACCGCGGCCTCGTAGCGCTCGTGGATGATCCCGTTGAGGATCGGGTTCACCTCGTGGGCGCGGTCCACCGCCGCCTGCACCAGCTCGGCGGGCGACACCTCGCCGTCGCGGACGAGGCGGGCTTGGTCGGTGGCATCGAGGCGGGCGAGATCGGTCATCGCCGCACCCTACGCACGCCGTGTCCGATCCGCTCCGGGAGCCGACGGCCGCCCTCAGTGAGACCCGATGGCCTCCTTCAGCCGGCGCGCAGGTGCGCCGCCACCGCCTCGGCGATGCACGCCGCCGTGTCGGCCAGCGCCCGCTCGCGCCCGAACTCGGCGACGAGGGAGCGGGCGTCGATCCGATCGCCGACGCCGTCGAACACCTCGCCGGCCACCACCAGCATCGGCACGCCGAACTCGTCGGCGAGCGCCGCCAGGCCGCCCACCACCTTGCCGTCGAACGAGGCCTCGTCGACGAACCCCTCGCCGGTGACGACCAGGTCGGCCTCCTCCACCGCTGTGGCGAGGTCGAGCTCCTCCGCGATCACGTCGAACCCCGAGACGACCTCGCCGCCGACCGCGGCGAGTCCACCGGCCAAGCCCCCCGCCGCGCCGCCGCCCTCGATGGTGGTGACGTCCACGCCGTAGTCCTCGAGGTACACCTGGGCCAGGCGCTCGAGGCGCCGCGACAGCAGCTCGACCTGGCTGGGGGTGGCCCCCTTCTGGGGCGCGAACACGCGGGCGGCATCGAGGAACGCGCACCGCACGTCGACCGCGGCGATCAGCTCCACGCCGTGGAGCCGCTGCACGGGGAACAGCCCTTGGAGCGCGGCGAGCCCACCGTCGGTGGACGCCGATCCGCCGTGGCCGACGAGGATCCGGCGCGCTCCCAGGTCGAGCGCCTCCGCGATCAGCTCGCCGGTGCCTCGGGTCGACGCCGCCACCGGGTCGTTGCCCTCGGCTCCGCCCACCAGCGCGAGCCCGGACGCCTGGGCCATCTCGATGACCGCGGTCTTGCCCCGGAGCCGCCAGCCAGCAGGGGTCGGGTCTCCCAGGGGGCCCGTGACCACGCTGACGCGATTGGCGCCGCCGAACGCCTCGGCGAAGCCCTCGCCGCCATCGCTCATCGGCACCTCGGCCACAGGCTCCGACACGCCGGCGGCGCGAGCCCCCGCCGCGATGGCGCTCGCTGCCTCGGCCGCGGACACGGTGCCGCGGAACTTGTCGGGGGCGGCGAGGATGCGCACGGGTCAGCCCTCGGCCGCCGCGAGCTGGTCGGCCAGCCAGTCCGCCGGGGTTCGAGCGAGCGCGGCCTGCTTCAGCGCCGCGGCACGCCGAGCACGCTCGGCAGGCGCAGCGTCGAGCGCGTCGGCGATGGCGCGCGCCGTGGCCCCGACGTCGAAGGGGTCCGCCCGCCACGCGCCGGCGGCGCCAAGCTCGTCCCACGCGCCGGCGTTCGGCGACAGCACCAGCTGACCGTCGCGATCGTTGAGGATCGGCGCCTCCTTGGCCACGAGGTTGAGGCCGTCGCTGATCGGGTTGACCAACACGACGTCCGCGCGCTGCAGCGCCGCGACCGAGCGTGGGTAGTCGTCGGTCGGGTCGTAGGCGATGGGCACCCAGTCGGGCGTGGCGAACTCCTCGTTGATCTCAGCGACCCGCGTGGCGACGGCGCGGGCGTAGCGGTCGTAGGCGTCGACGCCGAGCCGGGACGGGTAGACGAACGCGCCGAACACGACGCTCCCCCGCCGCGCCGGCTCGTCGGCGAGCAGCTGGGCGTAGGCCTCGAACCCGCGGAGCACGTTCTTCGACAGCTCGATCCGGTCGACCCGCACGAGCAGGCGCCGGTCTCCCGCCAGCCGGTCCAGCTCCTCCCTCGCGGCGACCGCGGCCGGCGACGACGCGGTGGCGGCCAGGTCGGCCGCGTCGGGCCCGAGCGGGGCCACGAAGGTTCGGGGCACCTCCACCCCCGCGTCAGCGCACGACGCCTCGAAGGCGAGCTCCCAGCGAGGGGAGTGGAAGCCGCAGGCGTCGTGGGCTGCGAGGCCTTCGAGCAGCTCGATCCGAGCCGGCCGGGGCAGGAGCCGCAACCACCCCGGCGGGGCGAACGGCGTGTGGGAGAAGTGCACGAGGCGGAGGTCTGGGCGAGCGGCGCGCACCACGGGGGCGAGCAGGCACAGGTGGTAGTCCTGCACCAGGACCACCGCGCCCGGCGGCGCCGACTCCACCACCGCGTCGGCGAACCGGCGGTTCACCTCCCGATGGGCCTCCCACGGCCCCTCGACCCAGCCCGTGGGCCAGCTCGGCTCGTACACCGGGTCCCACAGGCCGTGGTGCGCGAACCAGAGCGCCTCGTTGCAGACGGCGTCGTAGTGGGCGGCCCAGGTGGTGGGGTCCACGTCGAGCAGGCGAACCCGAAAGCCCTCCGCTTCGGTGACCCCCAGATCGGCGACCACGCGATCGCCGTCGGTCATCGCCGCGGCGATCCAGGTGACGTCGCCCCGATCGCGGACCAACGGGCCGAGGCCGCTGACGAGCCCGCCCGCACCTCGCCGGGCCCGGACCCCTCCCGGCGCAACATCGTCGACCACGAACGAGACCGGTCCCCGGTTGGACACGATCACGATCGGCGCGGCCATGGCGGCCACCCTAGGAGGCGCCGTCGGCCCCCTGGACCGGCGCCGTGCCGCTCCCATCCCCCGGGAGCAGGGCGCGCAGCAGGTCGGGCACCTCGCCGGGCCCACCGAGCACGAGCTGCGCGCGCTCGAGCACCCCATCGGGCAGCTCAGCGCCCCCAACCGCCACCCGCACCGCCAACTCGATCGCACCCGAGCGCTCGAGCTCGAGAACGGCGTCGAACGCGGGGAGGTCGCCGACGTCGTCGCCGATGAAGAGGACCTGCCGGGCCCCGGTGGAGGCCACCAGCGCACCCAGGGCGGTGCCCTTGTCGGCGGCGATCGGCGGGTGGAGCTCGACCGAGCGCTTCGCCGGACGCACCTCCAGGCCGAGCCGCTCGCCGAGCTCGAGAGCGAACGCCTCCACGGGCGCCGCCAGCTCCGGGTGCGTGCGCGAGTGGAGCGTGAGCGACAAGCCCTTGGGCTCGACCACGATCCCGTGGAGGGGCGCTCCGGGGGCCGCTGCACGAGCCGCGGCATCGGCCGCCTCCGCCACCACCGGGCGCCACCGCGGTGCATCGGGATGGTCGACGACCGCGCCGTCCACCGCCTGCTCGAGCCCGTAGAGCCCGCTCAGCGCGAACGGGCCCGCCACGTTGGCCACGAGGAAGGCCACCGGACGACCCGACAGCACCGCGACCGCGGCGTACGAGCCCGCGAGCACATCGAGCAGCTCGATCGCTCCGGCCACCGGCACCGCCGCAGCGGGATCGTCCACCACCGCGGCGAGGGTGCCGTCGTAGTCGAAGGCGAGGAGGGTCTCCGCCGGCCGGGCGCGCAGCGGCGCAACGAGCGCGCGCAGCTGGTCGTCGTTCGCCGGCACCGAGCCGAGCACGACGGACCGACGACCTAGTTGGCGGTGGTGGTGGTGGAGCTCGAGTCCTCCGACACCGGCGGCGCATCCGGGCCCAGCACCACCACGACGTTCGCGTCGCCCTCGGCGCCGTTGAGCCCGGCATCGGCGAGCGGCTTGAGGGCATCGGTGCTGCGACCGAGCAGGAGCGCGATCGACGTGGCGTCGGCCTGGTAGTCCTCGGCGTAGAAGATCGAGGTGGCGTCGACGGTGATCGGGGAGTTGCCGGGCTCGCCCATCGTGTAGCCGCTCTCGCCGATCTGCGTCGACGTGGACTTGGCGGCACCGGTGGGGCCACCGCCGTTGAGCACCAGCACCTTCACCTCGCTCGCCGTGTGGCCCGAGCCCGACGCCAGCGTGGTGGTGGTGGCTTCGGTGGTGGTCCCGTCGAGGGGCGCGGTGGTGTTCGGCGTGCTCGACTCGTCCTTCGTGTCGGCGCTGCTCGTGCTGCCTCCACCGAGGTTCCACAGGAGCAGGAACCCGACCACGACGGCGGCAGCCAGCACGAGGAGCCCGCGCGCGTTGCCGTCCGCGCCGGAGGGACGGGGTTCGGGAGCGGTCATGGGGCAGGCCGATCGTTCGGGTGCATCCGGACCAGCGTGGTCGGCGGACCGATCCGATGCAAGCACCCCAGGATCGTCACGGGTGCAACGGCTGCTCGTGGTGTCCCAGCAAGAAGGCGAGGAGCGCATCGGGCTCGGGGCTGACGCGAACCGACCGGGCGAACTCTTCGGGGCCGAACAGCTCCCGCAGCAACGGCAAGACCTGGAGCCGGGAGGTCCACCAGCCGTCGGCGTCGAGGAACGCCATCGGGCTGAACCGACCGTCGACGACCCGATACACGTTCTGCGCGGCGTCCTGGAAGACCTCCTGCACCGTGCCCGCCCAACCCGGCGCGTAGATCACCCCGTCGACCGCGATCGCGAGGAGGCCATCCTCTCGAAGCGGGTTCGAGAAGTACTTCGCGAGGTGGCTCGCGAACGGGGTCGGCGGCTCGTGGCCGTAGAACCAGGTCGGGATGGCGAGGCTCTGGCCGCGGCGATCGGGCTCGACCGACGCCACCAGCTCGAACGCTGGCGCCTGCCAGCGGTGGAGCGCGGCCAGCTGCGCCTCGTCGATCGCGCCGCCGGGCGCGACCAGCAGCGGCACGTCCGGGAACTCCGGCACCGCCGCGATCGTGGCGATGGCGGCCTCCAGGTCGGCATCGGCGCTCGACGCGAAGAGCGCCCCGAGGTGCGTCGCCTCCATCGCGCCGGGCCCACCGCCCGACACCACCAGCATCCCGGCCCGGCAGATCGACCGGGCGAGGCGAGCGACCTCGGCGAAGGCGGACTCGTCGCGTCGCAGCGCGTGGCCCCCCATGATCGCCACCACCCGTCGACCCGCCTCGAGCTCGGTGCGCCGCTCGGTGATCGACTGGTCGTGCATCGCCCGCAGCATCCCGACCTGGTCGTTCGGCGCCAACTTGGTCGACCGGTAGGTGCGGAAGTCGAGGGTGGACGCGTAGGACAGGGGATCCGCGACGTCGAACCCCTCGAACAGGTCGTCGGGCAGGTAGAGCCCGGACCGGAACGGCAACGTCGGGAAGAGGTCCTCCACCTCGGGGACGCTAGGTCCTCGCCCTGGCTCGCCGGCGTGACCGAGGCGCGGAGGGGCGGGCAGACTTGCCCCGGCCGTCGCACCCGTCCAGCTCGGTGGGCGAGGCTGGCCACCGCCCGCCGAGGGAGCCCCATGGACACCACGCCGACCCCGCCCACCGCCGAAGCCACCGCTCGACCGTCTGGCGAGGAGGTCGAGCACTTCCGACGCACGGGATGGCTGCTGACCCGCACCCTCGACGAGACCGGCGTGGCCGCGCTGCGCTCCTGGGTGGACGAGATCGCGTCGTGGCCCGACGACGGCGAGGGGTGGATGCACCACCGCGAGCTGACCGACGAGGGCCCGAAGCTCTGCCGGAGCGAGAACCTCATCCCGTTCCACGACGGCCTGCGCCGGTTGCTCACCGAGGGGCCGATGCTCGCGACCGCGTCGGCGCTCCTCGGCCAGCAGGCCGTGCTCTACAAGGAGAAGGTCAACTACAAGCTCGCCGGCGGCGCCGGCTACGCGCCCCACCAGGACGCGCCCGCGTACCCGTTCATCGACGCCCACGTGTCGTGCATGGTGGCCGTGGACGACGCCACCATCGACAACGGGTGCCTCGAGGTGGTCGAAGGCGCCCACGCCACCGTGCTGGCGATGGACGAGGGCGGGTGCATCGACCCCGCCCTCGTGGCGGCGTTCGACTGGACGGCGGTGGAGGTTCCCGCCGGCTCCACGCTGTGGTTCCACTCGCGCACCCCGCACCGCAGCGGCCCCAACCGCTCCCCCGTCCCACGACGCGCCCTCTACCCCACGTACAACGCGCTGGCCGAAGGCGACCTGCGCGAGGAGTACTACGCCACCAAGCTCGCCCGGTTCCGGGCCGAGGGCGGGCGGGCCGACGGCAAGGTGCAGGTGTCGCTGATCAACGACTTCCAAGGCCGGTCGGTCTGATGCCGGCGCGAACCGTGGACGAGGTGCTCGCGCTCTTCGAGGCATGGGGGCCCCAGCAGTACGACGAGGAGGTCAGCCAACTCGACCACGCCCTCCAGACCGCGGCGCTCGCTCGGTCCGAGGGAGCGACCGATGCGCTGGTTGCCGCGGCGCTCCTGCACGACGTGGGGCACCTGCTGGAGCTGCGCGGCGGCGGACGAGCAGACGGCCAGGTCGCGGCCGACCTCGGCCACGAGGGCCGCGGCGCCCGCTACCTCGGCGCGCTGTTCCCGCCGTCGGTCACCGGGCCGATCGCGCTCCACGTCGCCGCCAAGCGCTACCGCTGCGCCATCGACGCGGCGTACCGCGCCACGCTCTCGAGCGGCTCGGAGCGAAGCCTCGTCCGCCAAGGCGGCCCCATGTCGGCCCCCGAGGTGGCCCGGTTCGAAGCCCACCCGGCGCACGCCGACGCGGTCGCCCTGCGCGGTTGGGACGACCACGGCAAGGTCCTCGGCCTCGACGTGGGCACCCTCCGCGCCCACGAGCCCCTGCTGCGATCCCTGGCGCGCCCCGGCGATCCGGCCTGATCGAGGCGATCCGACCACTTCCGCGTTCGCTTCCCTACGCTTCGTGCCCATGGAACGCGCCCTCGCCCTGCTCGCCCGCTGGCTCGGCCGGGCGCTCGTGCTCTTCGCCCCGTACGTGCTCGTGTGCGCGTTCTTCCTGCCCGAGGGCGTCCAGTTCCTGAACGGCGTCGCCTGCCCGCCCACGCTCGAGCTCGCGAACGCCCGCTACACCCCGCCCGGCCAGCCCGACAACGAACGGCTCGAGCTGGTGTGCACCAGCCCCGAGGCGTCGCAGAGCGCGGCCCAGCCGATCCTGCTCATCGCCGCCGGATCGCTCGCGGCCGGGCTCGCGCTCGTCTACGTCGCCGAACGGCGCCTCGCGCCTCGGGCCCGGATCCCCGGCGGTCCGCCGGTCACCTGACGAGCGGTCGGAGCCCGCGGGGGAACCGGGCGGGATCAGTCGTCGGGGGCGATGGAGGCGAACGCCTTGGCCCGATCGAGCTGGGCGAGGCGCTCGGTCCGATCCGCGGCACCGACCAGCACGTAGTCGTCGGCGTGCTCGGGCCGCAGCTCCCCGTCCTCGTCGAGCATCCAGGGCTGGGCCATCCGACGCGGGACCCGAACCCGGTCGGGCACCTCGAGCGTGCCGAACACCCGGTCCCACCAGGCGACGGTGACCCCGTGGTTGGACATCGGGTGGCCGAAGTGGTGGTGGAAGTGGTGCTTGCGCAGCCACCGCTGGTAGCGGCTGGTGGGTGCGGCGAGGTGGGCCATGGCGTGCACGTACTCGTAGTAGAAGTAGCCCGCGGACCACCCGATGGCCACCGAGAGGCCGAAGGCGAAGCTCACGCTGATCCAGCCGAGGGGCATCCACGCCAGGAACCCCACGAGCAGCATCCCGGCCCAGCTGAGCAGGTGGATGTAGCTGAACGACCACCCGGCGGCGACGTGGTGCTCGAGGTGCTCGCGGCTCATGATCCCCTTGCCGTGGAGCTCGTGCATCGCGAAGCGGTGCAAGAGGTACTCGAACAGGCCCCAGAGCGCGAAGCCGAACGGGAACCCGATGCCGATGTGGAGCGCGGTGGCCATCAAGCCTCCTTCGATGGTTCGGTGAGATCGAGCCAGGGCCCGGACAGGGCGCGGGCCGATCGGAGCTGACGGGCGTCGGCTCCCCAGCCGACGAGGAGCGCGTCGGTCAGCTGGGTGCCGAGCTGCGCTCCGGTGGTGGGTAGCCCGGTGACCAGCCCGTCGGCGAGCAAGGCCCCGTTCAGGGCCAGCACCCAGGCGAAGGTGCGGGCGAGCGCGGGGTCGAGCGGGATGCCCGCGAGGTCGACCACGGCGTCGTCGGTGTGGAGCGCCCCCGCCTCGGACGCGGCGTGCAGGAGCCGCTGGGGCATCCCGAGCACGTGCATGGCCATGGGGACGACCGAGCCGGCATCGGCCGCCTCTTCCACCCCCGGGGTCGCGAGCAGCTCCTGCTGGAGCCGGAACTCCCGCCGGTGCCGTCGGGGGGCGACGAGGAACAGGTCCGAGAACGCGCACAGCCGGGCGAGGGCCACCACCTGAGGATCGTGGACGTCACCCTCCTGGTCTTGGGCGACGGCGCGCTCCCACGCGAGGGACGCCTCCTCGGCCACCTGGCCGAGGACGGCCAGGGCCCGCTCCTGGAGGGCGGCCACGAGCGCGGACCGCGACGGGAAGTAGGTGTAGAGCGACGCGGTGGCGTAGTCGGCGAGGTCGGCGAGCGCCGCCATCGTGAGGCCGTCGACCCCATCGGCATCGACGATGTCGGCCGCCAGGTCGAGGAGGTGGTCGCGCCGCGCCTCGCGCTTGCGGGCGCGGCGATCGTTCGACCGGGCGGTACCCGATGTTGCGACGTTTTCCGAAGGCACGTCGGAAAACGTACCTCCATCGCCGAGGGAGGGCAACCCTCCTCGTGCTCGGTCAGCTCGGGAGCAGCGCCTCGATGTCGCCGGCGATCCTGTCGGGCTTGGTGGCCGGCGCGTACCGCCCGACGACGTTGCCCTCCGCGTCCACGAGGAACTTGGTGAAGTTCCACTTGATGGCGTTGCCGAGCAGGCCGCCCTTCTCCTGGCGCAGCCACTGGTAGAGCGGATGGGCGCCAGAGCCGTTCACGTCGATCTTCGAGAACATCGGGAACGAGACGCCGTAGTTCAGCTGGCAGAACTCGGCGATCTCGCCGTCGCTGCCGGGCTCCTGGTGCGCGAACTGGTCGCAGGGGAAGCCGAGCACCTCGAGCCCACGCTCGTGGAACCGCCCGTAGAGCTCCTCCAACCCCTCGTACTGCGGGGTGAAGCCGCACTTCGACGCGGTGTTGACCACGAGGACGACCTTGCCCCGGTACTCAGACAGGTCGACCTCCTGACCGGCGATCGACGTGGCGGTGAAGTCGTGCAGGGTGCTCATGGATGGCTCCAGGTCGGCGGCGTCGAGGCGACGGGACGGCGGATCGTTCGTTGATCCAACCACGCGGCGCGCCCCCACCTTCCCCCCATGGGGCAGGCTGGCGCCATGGCCACCGCCATCGACCGGGCGCTGCGCGACGCAGCACCCACGCCGTACTGGCTCGACTCGCCGCTGCGACCCCCGGCCCGACCACCCCTGTCCGGACCGACCGAGGCCGACCTCGTCGTGGTCGGGGGTGGCTACACCGGCCTGTGGACCGCGCTGTGCGCGAAGGAGCGAGACCCGGGCCGAGACGTCCTGCTGGTCGACGCCGAACGGGTCGGCGGCGCGGCGTCGGGCCGCAACGGCGGCTTCTGCGCCGCCAGCCTCACCCACGGCGACGACAACGGTCGCAGCCGCTGGCCGAGCGAGGCCGGCCGGCTCGAAGCCCTGGGCCACCAGAACCTCGATGAGCTCGTCGCCGCCCTCGACCGACACGGGATCGACGCGGACCTGCGCCGCAGCGGCGAGCTCACCGTGGCCACCGCACCCCACCAGGTCGACGACCTCCGGCTCGACCCCGCCGATGGGCGGCCGCACCTGTCGTTCCTCGGCCGAGACGAGATCCAAGCCGAGGTCCGCTCCCCCACCTACCTCGCTGCCCGGCTCGACCGATCGACCGCGATCCTCGACCCGGCGAAGCTCGCGTGGGGCCTCGCCACCGCGTGCGAGCGCCTCGGCGTCCGCATCGCCGAGCACACCCCCGTCACGGGCCTGGGGCGCTCGGGCACCCGCATCGAGGTCGCCACCGGGCGCGGCACGGTGCGCGCCCGCCACGTGGCGCTCGGCACCAACGCCTTCCCCTCCCCGTTGCGGCGCGTCCGCCCGTACGTGGTGCCGGTCTACGACTACGTCCTCGTGACCGAACCGCTCACCGGCGCGCAGTGGGACGAGGTCGGCTGGTCGGGCCGCCAGGGCATCGGCGACAGCGCGAACCAGTTCCACTACTACCGGCGCACCGAGGACGGCCGGATCCTCTGGGGCGGCTACGACGCGGTCTATCGGTTCGGCGGGAAGGTCCGCGACGCCTACGAGCACCGCGATGCCACCTACCGAGTGCTCGCCGCGCACTTCTTCGACACCTTCCCCCAGCTCGAGGGCCTTGGGTTCAGCCACCGCTGGGGCGGAGCGATCGACACGTGCTCGCGCTTCTGCGCGTTCTTCGGCACTGCGCACGACGGCGCCGTCGCGTACGCGCTCGGCTACACCGGCCTCGGCGTGGGTGCCACCCGCTTCGGCGCGCAGGTCATGCTCGACCTGCTCGACGGGGAGCCCACCGAACGGACCGAGCTCGAGATGGTCCGCACCAAGCCGATCCCCTTCCCGCCCGAGCCCTTCGCGTGGCTCGGCATCTCCGCCACCCGGCGCTCGCTCGACCACGCCGACCGCGACGAGGGGCGGCGCAACCTCTGGCTCCGAGCCCTCGACCGCGCCGGCATGGGCTTCGACTCCTGAACGCCGCCCGCCGGGCGCGAAGGAGCCCCAGCCACCGCTGGGGCTCCTTCGACTCGAGCGCGGTGCGTCAAGCGGCGGCTTGGAGCTCCTCCACCGTGGTGATCGGGTCGGCGAGCTCGGTCGGGTCGAAGTTCTCCCCGACCGCCAAGATCAGGACCTGCGACGCGACGTCGTCGGTGCGCAGCATCAGGACCATCAAGGTGAGCGACAGCGTGTTCTGCCCGTCCGCGGAGGTCAGCGTGAACTGCCCGCTGATCCCGTAGGCGTCGTCGGCGGTCGTCGCCGGCCAACCGTCGTCGGCAGCGAGGTCCCCGTCGATCGTGGTGCCGTCGCTGGCGAACTCGTCCTTGAACATGTCGCTGATGCAGGCGATGACGTCATCGTCGGCGAAGGGGGCGACCGCGGCCTCAGCGGCGTCCGCGTCGGTGAACACCTTCGTCTCCAGACCGAAGTGGACGCCGTCGCCGGCATCGGGATCGCCCTGGGTGAACTCGTCGTTCTTGTTCGTGGCGAGCTCGTCGCTGGTGTCGCCGAAGGAGGGATCGCACTCCTCGATGCCGTTCGACTCGTCCGACGAGCTGCTCGGCGACGCGGTCCAGCCCGACGGGAAGTCGTCCTCGGTGAGGCTGACGCTGTCCGCCCGAGCCTGCGCGTCGCCGTCCTCGCCGCCGTCCTCGGCGGTGGTGGTGGTGTCGTCGTCTGGGGCGGTGGTGGTCTTGTCGGCCTCGGTGGTCGTCGTGTCCTTCGCGTCGTCGTTGCCGCCGGACGTGCCGCACGCGGCAACGAGCAGGGCGAGGGACATGGCGATCGCGCCGATCGCCGTACGGGTGAGGGTTCGCTTCACGGGTGCTCCTGGGGCGAGGGGATGGGACGCCGGTTCCCGACATCCTTGCTCACCGGAACCGACCCGCGACACGATCGCCCCGTGGCCCGCCCGCTCAGTCAGGTGGTCCTAGGGTGCGACGGTCCACCTGTCGCCGCCGAGGAAGGGGCCCGCCGAATGCGATTCCGGCCGACCATCGCCGCGACCACGCTCGCCGTGGGGTTGCTGATCGCTGCTCCCGCGTGCGGGTCATCGTCCGACGGGGCAGGCTCGGCCACCACCGCCGGCCCGACCACCACGTCCACCACGACTGCCGAGGCGTCCACGACCGCAGCGGTCGAAGCCGCGGTCACCACCACCACCGAGCCCTCCACCGTCGAGGGGCTGCCGTCGTGCCAGGACGTGCTCCAGCAGTACGCCGACGCGTTCACCCCCGACGACCTCGCCCCGGTCGTGGCCAAGTTCCGGGCTTGGGCGCCGCTCATGCCCGACGACGTCGCCGCGGCGGTGACCCGGATCGCGGACGCCTACGAAGCGGCCGGCTCGCTGGGCAAGCTCGACCTCGCCGACCAAGACCTCACCGCGGACGCCCAGACCTTCACGGACTGGACCAACGAGGGGTGCCCCCCGGGTTGAGCCCTCGTTCGGGCGCCGACCGCTTCGTCTCCTTCGTCGCCCGACTCATCACCCGCGGCCTGTTCCGCTCCGTCGAGGTCATCGGCTTCGAGGACCTCCCCGACGGGCCACGGCTCATCGTGGCCAACCACTTCAACGGCTTCGTCGACCCGGTCGTGCTCGCCGGCGCGCTGGGCCGGCTCCCGCGCTTCATCGCGAAGGCCACGCTGTGGAAGACCCCCGGCGTCCCGTTCCTCATGCGGCTCGTGGGCGTCTTGCCCGTGCACCGGGCCGTCGACGGCGGCGGCGACAACGCTGGCACGTTCCGGTCGGTGGTCGCCGAGCTCCACCACGGCCACGCGGTGGCGATCTTCCCGGAGGGCACCACCCACGACGAGCAGCGCCTCGCCCCCGTGCGCACCGGCGCCGCCCGCCTCGCCCTCGACGCCGCCCACGACGGCGTCGCCGTCGCGATCGTCCCGGTCGGGATCACCTTCGAGGACAAGGTCGCCCTGCGCT